>CAYGKJ010000006.1:0-104682 GCA_964350675.1 uncultured bacterium
ATGACACTGAATGAAAATTTGTTCACTCAAAATTTTCATTCACGAGCGGTATATACTTTTTTGTGATAAGATGTAGATAAAACTATCCAGACTTCATAAAACTTTCTGATGAACTCAAGTCCCACATGTTATTGTTTATATTGCACAATTCTCCTGGTCTGGAAGATAATGTCGAAGTCTTTGAGCAAAATTTCCTAAATGATAGGAGTTCTATAGTTTTGAAAATTACTATGCTGTTAATAAAGCGCTTAGAGAAGTTCGACTAAACGATTTTACAAAAATAGAGACGCTATATGGCTAAAATTCCAAATACACTACCCAGAAAAAGTGCAGATAAAAATCTTTTATCAAAATCAAGCCACAACAATGGCTGCCTTGGACCGATTTCAGACCTTGAAAAACACCTGCCTTCAGAGTGGTGGCGTGGTTTATTCAATTCTTTATACTTAAAAACTGACGCGGATGTCGTTGAAAATAGTGAAAACACCGTAAGAGAAATTGACAAGGTTATTCAAGCGACAGGAGTAAATCCCTCACAAAAAATTCTCGATTTGTGTTGTGGCCAAGGCAGGCATATCTTGGAACTAGCAAAAAGAGGTTACCGTAATTTATTAGGAATTGATCGGTCTCGATATTTAATTAGGTTAGCACGAAAACGCTCTCGTAATATGAACTTATTTATCAATTCTACATTTTCAGAAGGAGATGCCCGAAAAATACGCCTTCTTTCTTCCTCTATCGACCTAGTAACTATTATGGGAAATTCTTTTGGTTATTTTGAACACGAAGATGATGATTTAAAAGTTCTGAAAGAGGTTAACAGAGTGCTTTCCTCAAAGGGGACGATTTATTTAGATCTTACTAATGGTGAATGGGTTAAGGAGAATTATCAACCGCGAAGTTGGGAATGGATCGACCAATCATTACTTGTGTGCCGAGAACGGCACTTGTCCCAAGATAGAAAGCGTCTGATCTGCAGAGAAGTTGTGATCGAAGTTGAAAAAGGAGTTATTGCAGACCAATTTTATGCCGAAAGGCTATTTTCTTATCCTGAGCTGGAAGATCTGCTAGAACGAGCAGGGTTTGAAAATATTGAATTTCAAGACACCTTAGAATCACTTTCTACCAGGGGACAGGATTTAGGAATGATGGCCCAAAGGATGACCCTTAAAGCATCAGCACCCAACAAAATATCTAATACTAAAGTTAAATCCAAAGATGCGATTGCCTGCACTGTATTACTGGGAGATCCTTCACTCCCAGATATTGTTAAAAAAGATGGTAAATTCAATTCTGAAGACCTTAAGACTACAGAAAAACTGAAAGAATCCTTGGGCAAGCTACCTGGTTTTCACTTTACCTATTTTGATAATCACGCGAATTTGATCAAATTTCTTCTCAAATCTCCGCCTTCTTTAGTTTTTAACCTTTGTGATGAAGGATTTAATAATCAAGCTACGCAGGAGTTACATATTTGCGCTCTTTTAGAAATGCTCAATATCCCTTATACAGGAGCAGGGCCCGGATGTCTTGCAATATGCTACGATAAATCCCTGACACGAGCCATCGCACAATCCCTTGAAATACCGGTACCAGATGAAATCTGGATTGACCCAAGTAATTCATCAGCTGCTATTCCTAATAGCTTTCCAGTTATTCTAAAGCCCTCTTCTGGAGACAGTTCCATTGGAATAACGCAGCATGCTGTTGTTAACAATGCTGAGCAACTTGTGAACTATTATGACTGGTTAAAAAGCTTGCTTCCAAATATTCCAATTTTAATTCAGGAATTTCTTTCCGGAAACGAGTATAGCGTAGGAATTATTGGTAATCCTTCAAACTTTGAAATCCTCCCAATACTAGAAGTTGACTATACCCACCTTGCTAAGGGTCTTCCACATCTACTTTCTTATGAGTCTAAGTGGGTCCCAGACTCAGAATACTGGAATCAAATTCGCTATAAACCCGCTCAACTAAAGGACGAAGATTATCGTGCCCTTACTGATCACTCGATCCAATTATTTGAACATCTGGGTTGCAGAGATTACGCACGTTTTGACTTCAGAAAGGATTCCAGTGGAACAATTAAGTTGTTAGAAGTTAACCCTAATCCAGGTTGGTGCTGGGATGGCAAGTTAAATTATATGGCTGATTATGCTGGAATAAACTATTCAGAATTGTTAAATAAAATTCTTGCCTCCGCTCTAGAGCGGCTCAAGGATACGTAGGAATTTCTTATTCTGAGAGTAACAAAAAAATGCTTGGTTTCTGCCGGGCATTTTTCCTGCTTACTAGGTTTTGTTGTGAAATTTAAAGTTTCTTTATAGTTGTTTCCCAAAAGCTAAGGAGGAAACAATGGAATTTCAACGGAGAATACCTGAAGATCAGTGGTCAAAAATATACGAATACCTTAAAAGCTCTCCCCGTATTCACACCAATAATAGTGAAAAGATTCGGCACTTTGTTGAAGCAGTTTTCTGGATTGTAAGAAGTGGTGCTCACTAGAGCGCATAAATTAAGAGTTATACCAACCCCAAGTGAGTTGTTCCTAAATTCATCTTGATCTTCTTTCGGAAAAACATCCTTTCGATCTTTCTAATCATCAAGTGGTTAGCTGCAATCTCCAAGAACATTTTTTCAAAAGAATTTTCAAGCCAATTCAGGAGCAACTCACTTGGGATTGGTATTAGTCATAAGCCAAAAATAAAATCTTTCTGATTTTTAATTAGAGTATTACAAATCACCTCTTGCATTGAAATATCAATGCGCTCCCAAACGTTTTAAGAACAAAATATGTGAACGCAAACCAGTGAAAAAACCTGAATACTCGATATATTTTATCTTATATTTGGAACATGTGTGTCTGATTAGTTTATTGATTTCTCGATAATGAATGTGGCTAACCCTAGGAAAGAGATGATGCACCACCTGAAAGTTTAATCCCCCAGTGAACCAGTAGACGAATTTATTTTTTGTGGCGAAATTAGCTGTAGTAGCAATTTGATGTAAAACCCAGCTTTTTTCGGTTTTATTAGAATTTTCCAAGAGCACAGGAAATTCAGCGTCTTCTATCAAATGGGCTAATTGAAAAATTGTGCCTAAAATAATACCGCAAACAAATGACATTATAGCAAATCCCATTATGGCCTTCCAGAAACCAATCAGGGCAATAGGAATAATAAGTAAAAGGGTAAAAAATATAGCTTTACTTATCCAAAAGATAAAATGCTCTTTCAGGTTCATTTTAGGCAAGTTAGTGCTTCCAATTTTTTTTGCAAAATAGCTTTTGAAATCACTAATAAACACCCAGTTAAAATGTGTTAATCCATATAACCCTAAAGCATAAATATGCTGATAACGATGATACCAATGTTTTGGTTGGCTTAAATGAGTCCTTACCCACGGTTCTATATCTATATCATCATCCATACCTTTAATATTTGTATAATTGTGATGATTATGATTGTGTTTGGTTTTCCAAAGGAATATATTACCACCCAATAGGTTGAGTGAATATCCTGCTATTTTATTTAACCAATTTTTTCTAGAATAGCTCCCATGACCGCCATCATGCATTATATTAAAACCTATTCCAGCGAACACCATCCCCAAAAGAATATAAAAGCATACTAAAATCCATACAGGAACTGTAAAAAAAAGAATTGCTAAATAAGAGATTGCTGAAAGAAATATAAACAAAATAGACTTTATATAAATCTTATAGTTTCCGAATCGACGGATTTTATTATTACAAAAGTAATTTTCTACGTCTTCTTTAATTTCACTAAATAAATTAACTTTTTCTATATCTAAAGTTGTATTGTTCATACTTTTCACTCCATTTCAGGACTTCCATCATCATTTCCCCCTAAAAAGCATGATACTCCATAACAGCACTTTTCAGGAAACGAATAAGTGGCACACTGGGACAACAAAAAGGCCCGACAAAAGCCAGGCCTATTCTCCGGATGCTGGATTCGAACCAGCGACCAATAGATTAACAGTCTACTGCTCTACCGCTGAGCTAATCCGGAACAGAGCGCATCATCATAACCTCTTCAATATTTTAGATCAAGAGCCCCAAGATTTTTGTATTCAAACGGAAGTAGTTCGGTTAAGATGTTTGGCTATGGAGCAGCTCAGCGGATATATCGAAACCCTCGTTTTTACAAGTGAAGAAACAGGCTTCACCGTGGCACGACTTAAGACGCCCAAGCAAAGCGATCTAATCACTGTCGTCGGTTCGATGCCAGGGATCAGCCCTGGAGAAACCCTTCACTGCCGTGGTGTTTGGAAACATCATGCCCGCCATGGAAGACAATTTGAAGTCCAAAACTTCGAGCTAACAGCTCCTGTTGATGTTCTAGGAATTCAGAAATATTTAGAGTCAGGAATGGTCAAAGGGGTTGGACCCGTTTATGCCAAACGTATTGTTGAGACCTTTGGGGTCAAAACCCTCGAAATTATCGATAAACACCCTCACCGACTCACCGAAGTCCCTGGAATCGGGGCCAAAAGAATCGAAAAAATTGAAGACTGTTGGAGCGAACAAAAGTCCATCCGCAATGTTATGATCTTTTTGCAGACCCACCAAGTCCGCCCCTCTTTTGCGCAAAAGATTTTCAAGAAATATGGCGAAGAGAGTATCGAGAAGGTAAAGGAAAATCCTTACGTTCTTGCGAAAGAAATCTACGGCGTTGGTTTTAAAACAGCGGATGAGCTTGCCCAAAACCTCGGCATTACTAAAGACTCCTCTCTGCGGATTAAAGCGGGCATCGAACACGTCCTATGGGAGCTAAGCAACGACGGAAACGTCTGCTACTTAAAAGAAGCCTTTATCCCCGCAGCAGAAAAGATTCTTGAAGTCGATGGAGCGCTTATCTCTGAGCAGATTGGTGCTCTTGAGGTGGAAGGTCACATCATGGAAGACACCTTAGATGGTAAACCTCACATCTGGATCCGGCCTCTCTATAATGCAGAGTGGGGAGTCGCCCGAGAGCTGCAAAGAATCTATGAAGCCCCCTGCAAAATCCGCACAGTCACGCTTGACAAAGCAGTCGATTGGGCGCAAGAGACCCACCGGATCCGCTTTGCTAAAGAGCAAAAGAAAGCGATTGAACAAAGCCTCAAGGAAAAAATCCACATTGTTACAGGAGGACCTGGAACAGGAAAGAGTACCATCACCCGAGCGATCCTCTCTATCACTTCTAAAGTAACCGATAAGATCACCCTTGCTGCTCCCACTGGACGCGCCGCAAAACGGATGAGTGAAATCACAGGCAGAAAAGCATTTACGATTCATAGCCTTCTAGAGTTTGACTTCAATGGAGGAGGCTTTAAAAGAAATCGCGATAATCCTCTGACTTCCCGACTCATCATTATCGATGAAGCAAGTATGATTGATACCCTCTTAATGTATAGCCTCCTAAAAGCCATTCCCGATGAAACTCGGCTTATTTTTATTGGCGATATAGACCAACTTCCAAGTGTTGGAGCAGGGAATGTCCTTAAAGATATGATCTACTCTGAAACTCTCCCTGTCACTCGCCTCAAGTGGATCTTTCGTCAAGGAAAAGGATCTCGCATCGTTGCCAATGCTCACAGAATTAATGCAGGCTACTTTCCTGAAACTGAGCATGAACAAGGGAGCGATTTTGTCTTTTTCAATGTCGAATCTCCTGATGAAATCCTCGGAAAAATCATCCAACTCATTGAACATCATATCCCCGAAAAATTCCCCTTCAATCCCATTGATGATATTCAGGTCCTCTCTCCAATGAAAAAAGGGATCATTGGAACAGACAACCTTAACCATGCACTTCAACAAAGACTGAATCCCCAATCTTTGCACCTTGTTCGAATGGGTCGCCACTTCAACATCCACGACAAAGTGATGCAAATACGAAACAACTACGATAAAAAAGTCTACAACGGCGATGTCGGTCGGATTACAGCGATTAACATGGAAGAACAAGAACTCACTGTGACCTTTGACGGAAAAGATGTACAATACGACTTCTGCGATATCGATGAGCTCATGCTTGCCTACGCCGTCTCGATCCACAAATATCAAGGAAGTGAATGCCCCTGCGTTATCATCCCCGTTCACACCTCGCACTTCAAACTCCTTTTCCGCAACCTTCTCTACACTGGGATCACTCGCGGCAAAAAACTTGTTATTCTTCTGGGTACAAAAAAGGCCTTGGCTATCGCAGTCAAGACCGATAACGTGAAGACCCGTTACACGGGCCTTCAGTATTTTCTAGAAGATTCCTTCGCTAAAGAAATATGTGAAAGGAACTGATTATCGCAGATGCCCTATTTATCCAGCCTTAATTGCATTTTTTAATCCTGCAGTAAGCGTCTTGCATGAACAAATATCTCTACCTTCAAAAACCATTTTTGAATATTGTGGACGATGCTCAAATACCATCTGTGCAAAGAGGCTGCAAGGAGGCGCATGCTTATTCAATGTAGGTTCAAGCGGATTATGATACGCTCCCAAAATGACAAATTTTCCGGTTCCCTTTACGGCTTGATAGAATGAGTAATATTTTTTAGGCGGAGCACATAGTACCCCGATAGATGAGCTTCCGATTTTATCTAATAGCTTCACCCAAATGAGACAATCTCTTCCAACACCACTAAACGTCCAGCTATCGAGCTTAGCAGTACCTGAGGCCCATGCTATAAGTGAAAAAAGTGGTGAAAAGACTGCTTTGACGGCGATTTTAGCTGTTTGAAGCCCCATTCCAATAAGATAAATTGGAATACGAGCAAGGCATGAGATTCTCCCTGCTGTGTGCCTCCATGGACGACTTGTAGTCACATCCTTATAAGTATCATTCCAAGTGCTTTTTGTTGGATCGACTGCGTGAGCCATAATAGTTACCCCTTTATAAATTGTCATTTTATAAAATCAATTATAACATATAATTAATTTTAAAACAAATAATAAATATTATTTTTTAATTACAAATAATGTACAAGTATTTCGTTTTTAATAGACTAGAGGAGAGGGGGACATAGGTATTAGTTCTGAGTTTCTTGGCTAACCTCAGACTCCTTAACAATGTCGTTTATTTACCTAAGTCTGGGACTGAAGCAAAACTGAACAAACACCTCTATTCTCAAAAATAGATTTCATTGAATATCAGTAAGTTAATTAACTATTTTTTTTACTCTGTAGTAGGGTTATTGATTCAAATCCTTGCAATTAAATTAAATAATTGCTAAAATCTAGGTAGGACCAGTAGGTTTATTACGAATTTCATGAGAAATCAGGAGCAGACCCATGAAAAAGAAATCTAAGAAGCTAATTAACAAAGTGTTACGTAAATTCAAGCGCAAGACTCGTTTTCAGCGTGCCATGAGATCCTTTAAAGGATTTATGGGAATTTAAGCGATTGGGCTCCCTAGAGGAGCCCCTTGTATCTCTAATACTTCCAGTGATTTAAGCTCTCCTGCTGCCAGGATCATCCCTTGGCTCTCCACTCCCATGAGTTTTGCCGGTTTTAGATTCGCCACAAGGGCCACCTTTTTCCCTATCAGTACCTCTGGGTCAGGGTATTGCTGCCGGATCCCCGAGACGACTGTCCGATGTTCAAATCCAAGATCTAACTCAATCTTATAGAGCTTATCGCTCTTTGGAATCTCACTGACGGAAAGGATCTGAGCTACTCGAATATCGAGCTTCTGAAAAGCATCAAAGGTGATCGAGTCCTTCAAATCTCCAGCAGGCTTTAGAGCCTTTTTCAGATCTTCAAGTTGTTTTTCAATCACGGTATCCTCTACTTTGGAAAAGAGCACTTCCGGCTTCGGGAAGGTGCGATGTGGTGGAATACCTGTCTCTAAAACGCTATTCCAGGTTTGATTTTTTAATGGCTCTTCATTGCCAAGAAGATGCCAAAGCTTTTCAGCAGTTTCAGGAATAATAGGGAAAGAGACAAGAGCCAGTGTATTCAGAGCAAGCAAACAGCAAGCAATCGTCGTATTCCGACCATCTTCACTATCCTTCCAAGGCTTTTTATGGTCGAAGTAAATGTTCCCTTCTTGTGCAAGTTCCATAATAAGCTGAGTCGCTTTTCGCAAATGATAGTGATCATAAGCCTGATGGATCGTTTTCGAGAGCTCTTCAACTTTTTCAAGGAACCGTTCATCCTCATGCTTCAAGTCTCCGAAAGGGGGCATTACACCGTCGCACTTACTTTGAGTAAAAACAAGGACGCGGTTCACGAGGTTCCCATATTTCCCTAAGAGTTCGCTATTGCAGCGCATCTGAAAATCCTTCCAGGAAAACTCGCTATCTTGTGTTTCAGGAGCATTTGCAGCAATAGCATACCGAATCTGGTCAGCAGAAAAGTGTTTAAAAAATTCCTCTAAGTCGATATACCACCCTGACGATTTACTAAATTGCTTCCCCTCGAGATTATAAAACTCATTTGCAGGAAGCTCGTCTACAATTTTGTAGGGTTCATCTTGCCCCATGGTCATTGCTGGAAAAAAAATCGCATGAAATGGGATGTTATCCTTTCCGATAAAATTGACCAGTTTTGTCTTTTCATCGCACCAGTATTGCTTCCACGCTTCAGGTTCCCCTTTCTTCTCCGCCCACTCTTTTGTTGCTGAAATATACCCAATAGGCGCATCAAACCAAACGTAAAGAACCTTTCCTTCAGCCCCTTCAAGAGGAACAGGAATCCCCCAATTTGAATCACGGGTAATCGCCCGAGGTTTCAAATCATCGATATAGTTTTGGGCAAAATTCATCACATTGGATTTCCAATGTTTTTTCTTGATCCATTTCGAAAGCTCATCTTTAAACAGATCAAACCGGAGGAACCAATGCTTTGTCGGCTTTAGGATGAGTGGGGCATCAGTAAGTTTTGAACGAGGGTTCTTGAGATCAGTCGCCTCATAACTCGAAGCACATTTAGGACATTCATCCCCTCTTGCTTCTTCGAAACCACATCTAGGACATGTTCCCTGAACATACCGATCCGCTAGAAATCGCTTATCCTTTTCGGAGTAGAGCTGGTCGGTTACTTTCTCTTCGATATATCCATTTTTATGGAGCTGCTTGAAATAGGTTTGAGTAGGTTCTACGTGCCCTTTCCATGTAGTCCGTGAGTAGTGATCAAAACCAATGTTCATCTGCTTGAAAAAGTCAGAAAGGACCAGGTGGAAGTGGTCGACATGCTCTTTTGGGGTTCGCTTGGCCACTTCAGCGCTCAAGGTAATCGCCACTCCATGTTCATCAGAACCACAGATATAAAGAACATCGTGTCCTAAAAGCCTCTGAAAACGAGCATAGCAATCCGCGGGCAAATATGCCCCAGCAATATGACCAAAATGCAGTGGCCCATTCGCATAAGGAAGCGCTGCTGTTATCAGAACTTTATTCACTCTTGTTCTTCTTTCACTTCTTCTCGTTTCGGTGGGTTTTTGCGGATTTCTTTGAGCATCTGTGTCACATTAAGATCTTCATTTCCACTTTGGATTTGCTTTTGCGCCACATTGATCGCGTAGTGTGTTAACTGAAAATTATCCGAGAATAGGCTTGTATAACTTTCTTTTGTTAGTTCATCTTGTGCCATGATTTCCTCCTTCGTAATTCTTGGCTACTATAATACTCTTTAACGCCTCATAGGCAGTCTCTAAATCGTCATTAACGATTGTATAATCATAATATTTTGCCTGCTCTATCTCATATTGGGCCCATTTCAATCGTTTTTTGAGGGTCTCAGGCGATTCAGTTTTGCGATTTTTAAGTCGCTCTTCAAGGATTTCCATCGAGGGAGGTGCAATGAAAATGTAAAGAGCCTTAATCTTTTTCTTCAGCTCCATCGCTCCTTGGGTATCAATCACCAAAACAACATGCTTTCCATCCACGCGCTGCGCTTCAACAAGTTCTTTTGACGTTCCATACTGGTGTCCGAATACCGTCGCATACTCTAAAAACTCTCCCCGTTTTATTCGCTCTTCAAACGCCTTATCAGTCAGAAAGACATAATCCTTCCCATCAATCTCATTTGGGCGAGGTTTTCGAGTCGTGCACGAAATACTTTGAACCACTTCTTCAGGGTATTCTCCCTTCAGCATATGAACAAGAGTCGTCTTTCCTGTTCCTGCTGGAGCACTTACAATGATTAATTCACCTTTCTTCTTCATTCAATGTTCTGTAGTTGCTCTCGAATTTTTTCGAGTTCACTTTTTACTGACAGAATTAACTGTGTAATTCCAAGCTCTTGCGATTTTGCTGCAATGGTATTCACCTCACGATTCATCTCCTGTGTGAGAAAGTCTAGCTCTCGTCCTACCCTCCGCTTATCTTCACTCAAGATATCGCGGAACTGTTTGACATGAGAGGCAAGGCGTGTGATTTCTTCAGTAACATCGACTTTATCCGCAAAAATGACGAGCTCTCGAGTCAAACGATCCTCATCCCCTTCGTGGCTTAGCTTGATCTCTTCAAGTTTTTTCGCCAAACGCTCATGAAAACGCTTTGGAGCTTCCTTTGTAAGTTTTTCCACCTTGTCGATATTCTCTGCAGTCTTGGAGAGGCGGGGAAGAATGTCTTCTTTTAGAGCATTTCCCTCTGTTTCCTTCATCGCAATGAAAGCTGCCATCGCTTCATCAAACCCTTGCATCAGCTCATTTTCAAAAGTATTATCAATTTTTTGGACTGTAGGAGAAGAGGTCATTACAAATTGCATCAATGAGGAAAAAGGAATGGCTTCTTCCTTTTTATAGCCAAGCCCCAACGCGCGCGCCATCCATTCCTTGTGGATCTCCTTCATCGCTCCTAGACTTGGAACCTCAGAAGAGGAGCCCTGGCCACTATCCTTCGTAATTCGGATGGTAACATTACCTCTCTTTACTTCTTCGGCCAAACGCTTTCTAAGGCCCATATCCAAAGAAAGGAGTTCTTTTGGGATATTCGAGTGGATATCTAAGCTTTTTCGATTCACCGAGTGAATTTCAATGATAAATTGTCCCACTCCCGTTTTAAGGTGAGATTGTCCATAGGCTGTCATGCTACGTGCCATAGAGGAAATCCTATTTTGTCCCTGAGTGTTTTATAACTGATTCATCGCCGCAAGTCAAGGAACGCACCGGCTCAAAAGAAGTTCGATGAATCGGACAAGGGCCATAAGCTCTAAGGGCTTCTACATGGCCCTTTGTTCCATATCCTTTATGGCGATCAAATCCGTAGTGAGGATACTTCTCATGAAACTGCTTCATCAAAATATCCCGATAGTGCTTAGCAATGATCGAAGCGGCTCCAATACTTAGCGAACGACTATCCCCCTTAATCACCGCCTTTGCAGCAATATGTGTCGGAGGAAGGTGGTTGCCATCGATGAGGAGATAATCAGGCTCAACTTCAAGCTCGCCCACAGCTAGGGCCATAGCCCTTAGCGCCGCTTGCAAGATGTTGATCTTATCGATCACTGCGCTCTCAAGAATACCTATGCCATAATAAATGTCAGGATGGTTGGTGAGGAAATGATAGAGCTCATCCCTCTTCTCGGGAGCAAGTTTTTTGCTGTCATCAATCCCTTCAATTTGAAGTCCTCTAGGGAGGATACAAGCGGCAGCGACAACAGGACCGGCAAGAGGTCCCCTCCCTGCTTCATCTACACCTGCAATTAGCCGGCGCCCAGCATTATAGGCGCTCTCTTCAAAAAAGGTTTGATCGTTCAACCCTACTCCGACTTAGGAGTTTCGTCTTCAGGTTTTTTCTCTTCAGCTTTTAGTGGAATCTCTGGCTTTTTGTCCTCTTTAGGAGCCTCAGCCTTTGAAGGTGCAGAATCATCTACAAGAGCTGGACCTTTTTTGTCCTTTTTCCGTCCAATTTTCTCCTTAACCTTCGCTGCTTTTCCAGCAGTTCCGCGGAGATAATAAAGTTTTGCTCGTCTCACTTTTCCTAATCGAACAACTTCGATTTGGGCAATTCGGGGGCTATGTAGTGGGAATACCCTCTCCATTCCAGCGCCGTAAGCCACTCGGTACATCGAAAAAGTTTCAGAAATACCCGAGCCTCTTCGAGCAATTACAGTTCCAGTAAAGACCTGAATTCTTTCTTTTTCCCCTTCGATAATGCGGATGTGAACTTTGATCGTATCGCCAACATTAAAATGGGGGATCTCCGCCTTAAGTTGACTGGTTTCAATTTCCTCAAGTAGCGCATCGCGGCTCATGATTCATTTCTCCTAATTAGATATTCTAGTTTCTAGGTCGGGCCGAACCCGCTCTGTTTTCTCTTGTGCTTGCGCTTCTCGCCAAGCCTTAATCTCAGCATGATTCCCGTTTTTTAAAACCTCAGGAACCTCTTTCCCTTCAAAAATAGAAGGCCGCGTATAAACCGGACAATCAAATATCCCATTTTCAAAAGAGTCTTGCTGCGCTGCCTCCTCGTTTCCAATCACTCCCGGGATAAAACGGGAAACACTATCGACCAAAACAATGGCAGCAGGAGCACCACTCGTAAGCACATAATCCCCAATGCTAATCTCTTCATCGACTTCGCTCTCAATTGCGCGCTCGTCAATCCCCTCATAATGACCACATACAACAATTAAATGTGGTTTTTTGGCCAGTTCCACACACCGTTTAGCGGTGAGAGGAGTTCCCTGAGGAGTCAGATAGACCACATGGGAATTTTCTTTCTTAACACTTCGCACAGCTTTTATGACAGGTTCTGCCATTAGGACCATTCCAGGCCCTCCGCCATACGGACGATCATCGATCTGCTGATATCTTCCTGAAGAAAAATCCCTCATATTCACAAGGTTAATCTCCAGCAGCCCTTTTTCCCGTCCTCTTTTAATCATACTGACATCAAAGGGGCCTTCAAAATACTCCGGAAAGAGAGACAGGATATCGTAGCGCATCGAAAAACTACTTCTTTTTCGCTTTGCGCTTCTCGCTACGCTTTTTCACTTTTGCAAGCTCTCGATCACGAATACTCTTGATCACCCCAGGGGCTTTTCGGGCAATTAAAGCATGTGCTTTTTCACTTAGCTCAGCTCCATTATCAACCCAAAACTGGATGCGATCTTCTTTAACCACAGCATCTTTCCCCTCTTCATGATGAGGATCATAGTGCCCGAGGTTTTCAACGTATTTCCCATCTCTTGGAGAGCGAGAATCTGCAACAACTAAGCGGTAAGTCAATCGATTGGTTCGACCCTGTTGTCTTAGGCGAATCTTTAGTGCCATCTATGTAAACTCCAATTCACAAATTGTAAGACTATCCATCATAAACCATGCCCGAAAAAAATGGTATTAAAAACCACCGCAGCCCTTCCAATTTCTAATTTTATCAAAATATTCATTCAATTTCCGAAAAAATCTGGAACAAAAAAATCGATTTATACAGGATGAAATTTGATGGCAATATTAATCGACTCAAGCAAAAAAACCACCGTTGGATTGGATAGAATAAACGATTTTCTTCATCCAGTCAGTATCTCAAAGTTTAATATTAATAAAGCGTTGCACACGTATCTGCAAACCGAATTAAAGGTTCATAAAGCCCAAAACATTTTTCAAGCTTTGGACGAAGTCGACAGATCTTACTGTGCCAAACTCGCCCTAATCCCGACAAAGATTGCTGAAATTCAATTTGACAAGCAAAATCCCCGAGCCATGAAGAGCATGCGGTCCCATATTAACCCTGGGGATGAAGTGCATTTTTTACTTGATGGCGGGCTGATTTTATACTTTGTCCTAAGAGAAGGGCATCAAAAATTGATTTTGCAACCAAGCGACCGCTTTTTTATTCCCAAAAATGTTGAGCACTGGATCGATTTTACTGTAGATGGATACTTAGCATTAGCAAGTTACCACAGCGAAAACTTTGATACGTTTCATAGTAAAATTAAATATACAAATACACATAATCAATAAAAATTGATTGCTTATTTCTCTGTTTTTTTTATATTATCCCCCTCGAGTTCATTAAAAGAGGAAAACAATGAATATTTCGTGCTATTTTCCAGGACAACCAAATTCTATTACAAAAAAATTGACAGATCACGAGTATAGCAGACGCGAGATAGCCCTTACCTGCCTCGCAGCAGGAATACTGTCAGCAACCATAGGATACACTCAAAAAAATGCTTTCCTAGCAACCGGAACTGGAGTACTCGTCGCCAATCAAATTCTCTATATTGATACTCAAGATGAAGTGAAAATGCCGATGCGAATTCTTTCCTTTGTTTCCTTTTGCTCTTTTGTAGGTCTCTCTCTCAAACAGTCCTGGGTCAAACCCTCAAATATTGCTCCCTCTTCGTGGACACGCTCTTTAATCAAAACGACTTTATCTCTACTCGCCCTTAGTACACTGAATACTGTTGTTAACGAAGGTGAAGAGTCCTTTGCGAGGTATACGGTTAAAACACTCGATGAAAAATCGAGCACAAGATTGCTCATTATTGGAGCACTAACGGCATCTGCCACATCTACCTTCCTTATTCCTAGGCTGGGATATTTCACTTTCTTTGCTTACCTTTCCTCATATTCAATCCTCCTAAGCGCAATGCAAACAAAAGAATCTCTTGGTGAATCCCTAGATTTGGCTAAAAAATCAGTAAAGTACCCTTTATTGCTCTTGTTGGGATCTTCTCTTGGGCTTTTTTCTCGATCTCTTTTAGGTCCAAAGAATTATACCCCTTCACTTCCCCTGCTTGCAAAAGTTCCTCTATATTCTATGACTGCAATTCTCCCCCTCCTCATTCCTTCTTTATTTACTAATATGGAGGCCTTATCTGAAGAACCAATAGAGTTCATGACCACTGATTTTTCTCCTTTTACAGAGAAAAACCTCAAAGAAGATTTTTTAAAAAGGGTTCAATCTGCTAATCACCGTTTGTTCAGCTCTTGTGAGCAACTCGATGATCATATTTCTCAAGACTTTCCAGGCCTATTTAACTTCCTGCTCAACAAGGTCTTTATCTTTTTTATACTTGGAAGGCACACGAGAGAAAGAAGCATTCAAGTAGTTCTATCAGAGTTAAAAAAAGAGCTTGATAAGATTCCCTAATTGAGTCTGACTCTGAAATGCATGTTACTTAAGAAAAAGGGATGAGGATTGCCCTTTAAGTGCGCTGAGTTGATCTTTCATCTGCGGATCATTCATAAACTTCTTCTTCATACCAGGCATCTTTTTCATCATCTGCTTGATCCGTTTAAAGCTTTTAATCATCCGGTTAACATCGTCAATAGAGGTGCCACTTCCACTTGCAACCCGACGGCGACGGGGAGGAAGGAGCTCATCTAAACCGATGCGTTCATTAGGCGTCATTGAGAGAATAATCGCTTCGATTTTCGAGAGCTCTTTATCAGACATATCAAAGTCCCCACCCATCTTATTGAATCCGGGAACCATAGAAAGAAGACCTTTTAGAGATCCCATTTTCTTAATGGAGCGCATCTGCTTAAGAAAGTCATCGAAGGTAAAAGTCGCTTTGCGAAGCTTCTTTTCCATCTTTAGAGCTTCTTCCTCGTTGAGATGCTCTTGAGCTTTTTTCACAAGGTTAATGACATCCCCCATTCCGAGGATGCGATCAGCCATTGATTGCGGGTTAAAAAGCTGGAGATCGGTCACTTTCTCCCCAATCCCCTCAAACTTGAGCGGTTTGCCTGTCACTTCACGAATAGAGATAGCAGCCCCAGCGCGGGTATTCCCATCAAGCATGGTGAGGATTGTTCCCGTGATCGCAATGCGACTGTCAAAATCAGCAGCTGTCTTGACCGCATCTTGTCCTGTTGCCGCGTTGGCAATAAAGAGGATTTCATGGGGAGAGACCTCTCCCTTTATCTTTTCTAGCTCCTTCATGAGCTCTTCATCAATGTGAAGACGTCCAGCGGTATCGACAATAAGGACATCAAACGCTTCTTTTTTAGCCCGTTCTAAGGCACCTTTAGCAACCTTAACAGCATTTTTTTGATCTCGATCGGCATAAACGGGAACTTCAACTTGAGCGCCAAGTGTTTCTAACTGGTCGATAGCAGCAGGACGTTGCAAGTCGCAAGCGGCAATAAGGACTTTCTTATTCTGTTTCTTGAGGTAGAGCGCAAGTTTTGCAGACTGAGTGGTCTTACCAGACCCTTGAAGCCCGCACATTAAGATGACGGATGGGCAGCGCCCAATATCGAGCTTTGCCTCATCTTCTCCCATCAGAGCTTTTAGCTCATCATGGACGATTTTTGTAAAGAGATCACCAGCATCAACAGATTTAAGAACCTCTTCTCCTAGCGCTTTTTCTTTAACACGTTTGATGAAGTTTTTTGCAACGGTGTAGTTCACATCTGCATCGAGAAGCGCCATGCGGACCTCTCTTACCGCATCAGAAATGTTCTCGTCTGTTAACTTTTTCTTTGAAGCTAAGGCTGAGAAAACATTTTGAAATTTTTCTGTGATACCACCAAACATTAAAGCTCTCCGTAAAAGTTTGTATTTTACTCTGTTTTTGGGTGATATTCAAGGAAAAAGAAACGGTCATGACCGGCCCAATCTTTTTCACACCGCTTTTGTTTCCAATGACTTTGGTTAAATAGGGCATGAAGAACGTCCCCTTGGCCTGTCCCTATTTCAAAAAAGAGTTTTGCGCCTGGATTAAGATAGGTAGGAAGCTCTAGAGATAACCGCTCATATAAGTCAATTCCACCTACTAAGGCTCGTTTGGGCTCATATAGGCGTACTTCATCTTCTAGTCCCTCATATTCATCCTCAGTGATGTATGGAGGGTTGCAGACCAAAATATCACACTTCTCCCCATTAAAGGGCTCCAGAAGGTCCCCCTCAACAATTTCAACAGCAAGCTCGTTTAAAAGTGCGTTTTCCCTTGCCACAGCAAGCGTCTCTGTGGAGATATCTGAAAGAATAACCGTGCAGTCTAAGCGCTTATTCTTAATTGCAAGCCCAAGACACCCATTCCCCGTGCAAAGATCCCAAACAATACACGGCTCCTTGGGGAGAGATTTCACCACCAGATCAGCAAGAATTTCTGTTTCCTGTCTCGGAATAAGGGTTTCTGAAGTCACTTTCAGATTAAGACCTAAAAACTCCACTTCTCCTAGAATATATGCCAGAGGCTCTTTGTCCCCTTTTCGTTTAATCCACTCGCGGTATTTCGCAACCTCACTTTCTTCAACGGGTGCATCATAATCAAAGTAGAGTTCTAATCTTTTCTGATTCAAAAGAGCTGCAAGAAGCTCTTCGGCAACGCGCCGTGCATGGGAAACTCCTTTCTTTTCTAGAAAGTCCGTGGAAAGCTTAACAAGCTCGCGAATATTACGCATGAAGCTTTTCCTGATAGAAATGACCGATGAGAGCCTCTGTTATCTCGGATAAGTCCCCTTCCATGATTTGATCTAGCTTATAAAGGGTAAGATTAATGCGATGATCGGTCACGCGATTTTGTGAATAGTTATAGGTACGAATTCTCCCTGAGCGATCGCCTGTACCAACTTGGCTTAAGCGAAGCGAAGCCCGTTCCTCGTGCAGCTTGCGCCGCTGTTCTTCAGCAAGCTTAGCCACAAGAACCCGAAGGGCTTTTTCTTTATTTTTATGCTGAGAGCGCTCTTCTTGGCAATAAACAACAACACCTGAAGGTATGTGCGTAATCCGAACAGCAGAATCGGTTGTATTGACGTGTTGTCCGCCAGCTCCTGAAGCACGGTATGTATCGATTTTGAGCTCACTCTCATCGATCACGATCTTTTCTTCTTCGGTAGGCTCCATTAAAACAGCCACAGTGATTGCCGAGGTATGCACCCGCCCTTGCGTTTCGGTAACAGGGACTCGTTGAACGCGATGCGTCCCTGCTTCGTATTGGAGATGGCGATGAACATTTTTCCCAGTCAGGGAAATAACGTACTCTTTATACCCCCCTGCTTCAGAAACTGCGAGAGAAAGGGTTTCATACTTCCACCTCATCTTATCAGCGAAGAGGCGATACATGCGCATGCAATCTCCTACAAAGATTGCTGCTTCATCGCCTCCTGTCCCTGCACGAATCTCCATGATCACATTAGCATGGTCGTTAGGATCGGGGGGAACAAGAAGGGTTTCGATTTTAGCTTGAAGACTCGCTACTTCTCCCTCAAGACTCTCAATGTCTTCACGAATGACTTCAGAAAATTCAGGATCTTTTTCTTCTTTTAGGAGATTTCGGTTATTCTCAAGATCTTTTTTTCTGGCTTGAAACTGCTCGTAAACATCCTTGAGATCCCTCAAGTAAGAATGCTCTTGTGAGAGTTCTCTAAATCTCTTCTGATCCGAATGAATGTCAGGAGCACCTAAAGCGGCTTCAACCTCTTCAAAACGGCTCAAGAGCCCCTGCAGTTTCTGTTCCAAAATTACTCCTTAGGAGGAGTTTTTTTTGTCGCAGTTTTTTTTGCAGCAGGCTTTTTCTTTCCCTGCTCGTCTTGCTCTTTGTCTTGAGCTTGCTTTGCTGCTTGAGGTTTTCGGCTATAGCGTTTCTTAAACTTGTCAACGCGTCCTTCGGAGTCAACAAACTGCTGACTTCCAGTAAAGAAAGGGTGAGAAGCAGAAGAAATTGGTACTTTATAGACAGGGTACTCTTTCCCCTCGTAAGTATCGGTTTCCTTGGGCTGCAGTGTGCTTCCACAAACAAATTTGTGTCCAGTGGCTGTATCTACAAATAGAATGTCCTGGTAGGGAGGATGTACTTCTTTCTTCATTGAAAATTCCTTTGATATCAATCGTCGTTTTTCCTGAGGATTAAACCTCTTTTGAAGATAAAAAACAACATAAAAACTGATTTTTTATTCAAGAATATGGTAGTCTCAGGGCATGATGAACAACTCTCAAGCTTTTCGTTTAGGTCCCAGGGCTACCCCGAAAATTATCAAGTGGACAATTGTCGCAACGCTTATTTTGAGTTTTTTCTCGCTAATTTCAAATGCACTTTTTACACAAGTTTTTCATACCCATAGCCCCCAACACCTATTCAGCCTAACAACATGGGGCATTCACAATTTTTTTATTTGGCAATTTATTTCTTATCTCTTTATCCAGCCTCTCGCTGGTGGAGGGATTTCCATGGCCCTCATCCTCCACGTCTTTTTTGACCTCTATTTGCTGTGGGCAATTGGCTCTTCTCTCATTCAGGCCCGTGGAGAAAAACACTTTATTGGTCTCTACTTCGGTGGAGCCCTTTTTGTTGGCCTAATCGCCTACATGTGTCTATTCCTTTTTGGATCTGCACTTCCCTTTGCAGGCGCTACGACATCCATCTATATTCTACTAATTGGATGGGCATTCCTCTTCCCTGAAGCCAATATCATGCTCTTTTTGCTCTTGCCAGTCCGCGCAAAATGGCTCGTTTTTGGCCTAATCGGAGTAAACCTCTTTCTTGATTTCTCCAATGGAAACTTCCTCTCATTCTTCGTAACCCTTGGAGCCATGCTCTACGGATACTTTTATTCTGTTCTCGTCTGGGAAATCCTTGGACCATTCTATCGCCTACACGGAATGGAAAAACGCTTGATCTACTTCAAACGAAAAATGCGGGCGCGCTTTAGAAAGGTCGTAGATATCGAGATACAATCGTCAAAAGTTTATGATTTCAAGACTGGAAAAGCCATCATGCATGACGACGAGTTCATGGATGCATGCCTCGATAAAATTTCTCAGGAAGGAAAAACTTCCCTTACAATACGCGAGCGTTTCCGCATGTGGCGCATTTCTCGCAGCCAATCCTAAGATAGTGTCGTGTTACTACTATCTAATGAACCTCTTTCTCCTGGGCTAAAACTGCCATCTTTGCAGAATGAAGCCCTTTAAGCACACCCTCTTCGTACCGAAAAAAAGGATGATTTTCTAGCTCGGGATAATCATTTGGCTGGAGGATATCATCAGTTGTAATATTCGGAATAATTGTGGCTGCATAGCTCAAGAGCTTCTTTTCTTGAAAATCTATCAGCTCATTAAAGAGTGCTTCCAGAGGCTGCTTCATTTTTTTTCCTTTGCTGTTTAAAAAAATTTCTCATTAATTCGGCAGATTGAGCTTCAAGAAGCCCCCCTTCTATCTGGGTGGTGTGAGTCGGATGTTTCCTCTCAAAGACATTTAGATAGCTAACATGGGCTCCATGGCGCAAATCAGGTGCTCCATAGACAATGCGGCCAACGCGGGATAGGAGAAGGGCTCCTGCGCACATAAGGCAGGGTTCTAGGGTTGTATAAAGGGTGGTCTCTAGAAGACGCCAATCCCCCAGTAGCTGCGCCCCTTTGCGGATACAGAGGAGCTCAGCATGAGCTGAAGGGTCTTTTAACCCTTCCATCTGATTATGAGCTCTGGAAAGGATTCTTCCGCTGCGTGTCAGAACCGCACCGACAGGAACTTCATCCAAGCCATAGGCCTTTTGAGCTTCCTTAAGAGCCTCTTCCATCATCTTCGTATCAAAAAGTTTCTTATCCATATATAGGAACATCATAACCCAAAAGAGATTGGCCGTGAAGGTAAAAGATAATTTGAACAATCGATGGCTTGAAATATATATCCGCCCTTGATACAATAAAGGCCGTCATATGATAAATTTATGTCTGAGTCCTGTCTAACAATAATGTCTATATCGGGAGTATAAATAAATGTCTTTAGATAAAGGTACAAAAGAAGAAATTACTAAGAAGTTTCAGCTTCACGAGAAGGATACTGGCTCAGCTGATGTACAGATCGCCATCCTTACTGAAAGAATCACAGAGCTTACTGACCATTTGAAGCTCGCTCCGAAGGATCACGCCTCTCGTCTTGCCCTCCTCAAGCTTGTCGGCCAACGACGTAAGCTTCTTGATTACTTAAATTCGACGGATACCAAGCGCTATCAAACGCTTATTAAGCGTCTGAATCTTCGTAAGTAAAATCTTAAATTTAAGCCCTAGGAGAGTCATCTCCTAGGGGTTTTTTAAAAATTTCCTTTCTTGCATCTATTATATCTTCCTGATAGACTCGATCCTCACCCAGTAATAGGAGTCTCATGGAATCAAAACAGCAAAAGCTCGAAGCTCAATCGATTACCGTCTCAGTAGGCGGAAAGGAAATCTCTTTCGAAACAGGGAAAATCGCCCGCCAAGCAGGTGGATCTGTAATGATCCGCTCGGGAGATACTATGCTCCTCTCCACCGCTTGTATGGGAGCTCCCCTTGACGAGGTGGACTTTCTCCCATTAAGAGTCGATTATCAAGAAAAATTCTCCTCAGCTGGGAAAACCCTTGGGGGCTTTATCAAACGTGAAGGAAGACCGAGTGAGAAAGAAGTCCTCACCTGTCGTCTCACTGACAGGCCTATCCGCCCAATGTTTGAAGATGGATACTACAATGACACTCAAGTAATCACAAAAGTCCTATCATATGACGGCGTTAATCCAACAGAGCCTCTAGCAATTTGTGCAGCAGCTGCAGCACTCGTTATTTCTGAAATTCCCTTTATTAAGCCAATTGCAGCAGTCCGCGTCGGTATGATTGAAGGAAGATTTGTCATCAATCCAACTAAAGAAGAAATGGAAAGCTCTGTGCTCGACCTACTCTTAGCTGGTACAGAAGATGCAATCTTAATGATTGAAGGCTATTGCGACTTCTTAAATGAAGATCAAATTATGGACTCGATTGATGAAGGCCATGAAGCAATTAAAACAATCTGCCAAAAACTTTCGGAATGGCAACAGGTTGTTGGAAAAGAGAAAAACCGAGCAGACCTCAGATTCCTTCCTGAAGGGCTGAAAGAAGACGTGAACGCGATCATGGAAGCTCCCTTGCAAGATGCCATTCGCATCGTTGAGAAGCAAGTACGCGAAGAGTCTCTTTCGGCTATCCGCGAAACAGTTAAAGAAGCACTCCTTCCTGAAGAAGGTGCAAAATACAAACCCTTTGAAGTTTCAATAGCAATGAAAAAAGTCACAGCCCATCACATGCGGCAAATGGTCCTTAAGGAAAAGAAACGGTGCGACGGTAGGGGAACCTCTGACGTACGTCAGGTTTGGATCGAAATGGGACTTCTCCCACGAACCCATGGTAGCACACTATTTACTCGCGGTGAAACGCAGTCGATTTCTGTCTGTACCCTCGGTAGCGAGTCGATGGGACAACGTTACGAAACCCTCGATTATTCAGATGGACTGCGCAACTTTTACCTCCAGTACTCGTTCCCTCCTTACTCAGTAGGTGAAGTAGGACGGATGGGTTCTCCAGGAAGACGAGAAATAGGGCACGGAAAGCTTGCGGAACGCTCGCTTCAAGCAATCGTTCCCAAGAAAGATTCATTCCCCTACACCATACGCCTTGAGTCTAATACCACCGAATCTAATGGCTCCTCTTCAATGGCTGCTGTTTGCGGTGGGTGCCTATCCATGATGGAAGCTGGTGTTCCGATTAAACGCCCGATCGCAGGAATTGCAATGGGATTAATTCTTGAAGATGAAAACTACGCAATTCTCTCCGATATCCTAGGAATGGAAGATGCTCTTGGTGATATGGACTTTAAGATCGCTGGTGATGAGAAGGGAATTACTGCCTTCCAACTAGATATTAAGGTTGAGGGCATCAACAAAAAAATCATGAAAGTTGCGCTTGCTCAAGCAAAAGAAGGACGTATTCACATCCTCAATAAGATGCTTGAAGCCTGCCCAAAATCGAAAGATGACTTATCACAGTACGCACCTCGAATTGAAACCATTAAGGTCAAACCAAGCCAAATCGGTACGATTATTGGCCCCGGAGGCAAGCAAATTCGTGCAATTGTTGAAGAAACGGGTGTCGACATCAATATCGATGATGATGGCTATGTGAGCATCGCCTCCAACTCTGCTGAAGGAATGGCTAGAGCACGCCAAATCATCCATGATCTTACAGCAGAAGCTGAGATTGGTAAGACCTACAAAGGAAAAGTCGTCACGATTAAAGACTTCGGTCTCTTTGTCGCTTTCCTAAATGTTCAAGGGCTTTGCCATATCTCAGAAATTGCTCATGAGCGCGTCAATAATATTGATGATTACTTCAAAGAAGGTGATGAAATTGAGGTGAAAGTCCTTGAAATTGATCGCAACGGAAAGATCCGCCTTAGCCGTAAGGCCCTTCTGGAAGCTCCCGCTGCAAAATAATTACTAAGCCTCGCTTCAAGAATACAACGATACCCCTAGAGCAATCTAGGGGTTTTTTATAGATAAGGGCTCACAACAGAAAACCAATATTGATCTAGAGTTCCCTTGATCCGTGGTATAGGGCCCTCGGAAAGTCCCTTTAAGCAGTTGTAAAATTCAACGGCAAGCTCAGGCTGACCAAGGGATGTTAAGCTAGAGAGAATGCGTGTAATTCTCAATAGATTGTGCGATCCATTGATAAAAAAGTTCTCCTGCTTAGTGGCGAAAGTACTAGGGTTTATTGCTACCTCACCCGTATGAAGATCAAGTTTTAATCCGTAGTGATCAACCATGAGAGCTAAGGCTTCTTTCTGCTTTGCGCGCAGAGAAGAATCCGTCAAAAAAGCTTGAACAATTTCTGCATTAAGAAGGGGGGCATAACCACAGTAGTTGCTACGTTGATAGGTGGGAAATAAAAATTGAATAAAATTGTGATGTCTTTCAACTTCAGATTCTTTGAAATTTAAAATGCCATCAATCAAGAATCCATTCTTTCCCTTTTCTTCATTCCGATAGAATGCAACAAACGCTCGAGCCTTTTCAGATTCTCCTACAGCGCTTTTTTCTTCTCTAACAACACTGCCCAAGCGAAACGGTCTAGGAAACGTGAAGGGGCTTCTCGTTTGTTTTGGGGCGGTGGGTTCCAGCTCATGGTTCTGCGCTCCCCTCCTAACTGGGGTAGGGGGAAGATCTATTCTTTTGGGTCTGTGGTAGTGTATCGTTTCGAAAGAGGTCGCAAAATAAGCAAGGGATAGCCCACCTACCTTAACCCCTGTTCGGCTAAATAGACATCCTACAGCAATGAAGACCATCGCAGGCTTGCAGATAAAACGCTCTTGCTGATCATTGATTTGATTCGAACGAAAATACTGAAGAGCTGTTGCTGTCACAGCAGATGTAAAGGAACAATAGCCTTGAGACTTCCCTGCAAGTAAAAAGTAGAACGCCAGACTCGCAGCCTGGGCTCCTGCATGACAATAAATTTTTGACTCTTGTGACATACCTTTCCCGTATTTTCGAAAGAAAGGATAGCAAAAAAAAGAATATAAATCAATTTGTTGATATTAAGGGAGTTGAGACCTTAACACAAGCTCTTAACCGACAATACTCATCAATTCTGAAACACTGAGACTCCTTACAAAAGCATCAAGAGCATTGCCTAAGTCTCCGTTGCCAAGCGCTTTTAAGCTTGGGCTAATACGGCTGAATGTCCCACGAGTCTTATATGCATACCCGATATTAGGTTTGTTCCCCTCAAATGCACCAGTTTTTACAATTTTTCTGGCTGCGTTTAACTCCAATCCAAAGAGAGTCAGAAGGTGGAGCGATGCTGCGCGCTGTTTCTCTCGAAGAGACCTATCTGCGCTGAACCTCTCAATTGTTGCTTCATCTAATGTTGGGCGGCCAATAGCAGGGGCTCTTCTATCTTCAACCGGGAAAATCCAATGCATATATTCAATGATTTCTGGGGTATTCTCCCAAACTAGAGAAGTCGCATCATCGATACTGCGCCCACTTACCATTTTTGTCCCTGAATAGAACTCAAGCACCTCAGCCCTACCTTCCACTCTTGGAGGATCATCGTGTCTCACAGGAACGGGAAGCCTCATAGGCTCAGGTGGGAAAAGAGGGCGAGGGTCTGCTTCTAGTTTAGGCATGTCTCCACTTTTAGCTAGCTGCCAGCAGTCAATGAGGAAAGCTCCTGCGTCTATTTCACTTTCTTGATTAAGACCATCAAGACAATCATAAAGTGACTGCGCAAGACCTTCCCAACCAAAATAGAACAGACTTGAAAGGATGCAGGTGATTCTATGGAAGTTATCACCTGAAAGATGTTTCTTCTTAGACTCAAAATTTTCAGGATTCTTGACAATCGTATCGTCTTCATCAAGCTTCAAACCAAAGTGATTTAATATCAGGATTAACGCCGCTTTTTGTTTCTCTTGCAGGACAGGGTCCTTTGTGAACGCCTCAATCAACCCGTCGGTAATCATTGGCACTTTTTCTAACTGCCTAATTCTAATTTCCGCAGGGAATAGCCAATGAATAACAGCTGGATTCATTTCAAGCTCAGCCTCTTCAAAAGCGAGAATTCTCTCAAAAGAATAACCGCCCAAACTCGTCTTTCCAAGGTATAAATTCAAAACTTGCAGTGTATGCGTTTGTGCTCGCATCTCAGCCCAGTTCTTGTTTGGAGAGTGTTTAGGCCTTAACTTTCTAACCACAATAGGAGGAGTGCGAGGACGCGGAATTTCTCGCACAGGTTCTAATCTTTTCGGAGGAGGGGGCAGTATTGCATCTTTAGGTCGGTGGTAATGAATCACTTCAAAAACGGTTGCAAAATAGGCAAGCGAGAGCCCCCATACTTTTATCCCTGTCCTGCTAAAAAGACACCCTACGGCTATAAAGACCATTGCAGGTTTGCAAATGAAATGCTCGTTCTTATCATTAATCTGATTCGATCGGATATATTGAAGGGCTGTCGCCGTCACAATGGATGTGAATGAACAGTAACCTTGAGACTTCCCTGCAAGCAAAAGATAGCACGTTACACTTGCGACCTGCAGTCCTGCGTGAAAGTAAACGTTTGAATTTCTTTCCATACCAAATACCTTTTATTTGGCGAAAAGGATATTTCAGAATGAAATAAAAGTCAAT
Source organism: uncultured bacterium (assembly GCA_964350675.1). Lineage (GTDB taxonomy): Bacteria > Chlamydiota > Chlamydiia > Chlamydiales > Simkaniaceae > Neptunichlamydia. Next base: position 25,825 of record CAYGKJ010000006.1, read on the forward strand.
TTTTGATATTTAGTTACTTAATACCTAAGAAGTCCAAAGAGATTGTGAATGCTAGATAGTATTTTTCAAATAATCCTTACTATCTAAGCTCCCTGCGGCGCCGGCCCTAGGTCTTCACCTTTCTTGGACACCTCTTCATCATCTGAAGGTGGTGGTGGTGGGACCTTGCGATGAGCTTCGACCATTGCTTTGAGCTTTTCGCGCTTCTTCTCAGCATCCCAGCTACCATCCATAATCGCATGAACATCTTCTTTATCCAAGGACTCGAACTCAATAAGCATATCCGTCATGAGCTGAACTTTGTCTTTTTTCTCATCAAGAATCTTGTTTGCAAAAGCATTGGCTTCCTCAAGGAGGCTACGTACTTCTGAATCGATTTGCTTTGCCGTTTCCTCAGAATAGTTCTTCGAAGATTGTCCTGACATCATATAACCTCCGTCATCAGACCGTTCGTCATAAGCAACGGGACCAAGAGCATTGTTCATCCCCCACTGGCATACCATGCTTCTTGCAAGCTTGGTTGCTTGGGAGATATCCATCTGAGCGCCACTTGAGATATCCCCAACAAAGAGATTTTCTGCAACACGTCCACCCATCAAAACAGCGAGGCGGTCAATGAGTTCTTTTCTCCAATAGCTCACTTTGTTCTTTTCAGGAACAAAATGGGTTGCCCCAAGCGAGAAACCTCGAGGAATAATTGTAACTTTTTCAATAGGGTCTCCCCTCTCAACAGTCAGACCAACAACGGCATGTCCTGATTCGTGAAAGGCGGTATGAAGTTTTTCTTTTTCATCGAGCTCTAAACTGCGCCTTTCTTTTCCATATCTCACTTTGTCGCATGCATCAAGGGTGTCTTGGTGAGTCACAGCACTGCGCCCTTTGCGCGCTGCAAGCAGTGCAGCTTCGTTTAGAATATTCATCAAATCGGCACCTGAAGACCCAGGTGTTGCCCTAGCAACATCCATAAGCTCAACATCCGAATCGAGCTTAATCTTTCTAGCGTGGACCTTCAATATTTCAAAACGCCCCTTAATATCAGGAAGGTCGAGAATCACATTTCGGTCAAAGCGGCCGGGTCTAAGAAGTGCTTTATCAAGAACGTCTGGACGGTTTGTTGCAGCCATTAGGATAACCCCTTCATTGGTGTCAAATCCATCCATCTCAACAAGTAGCTGGTTCAAAGTCTGTTCTCTCTCATCATGTCCACCGCCAATTCCAGCCCCCCGGTGACGTCCCACAGCATCAATCTCATCAATAAAGACAATACAAGGAGCGTTCTTCTTAGCTTGTCCAAAGAGATCCCGGATCCTACTAGCACCAACACCCACAAACATCTCGACAAAATCAGAACCTGAAATCGAGAAGAAAGGACGATCTGCCTCTCCAGCCACCGCTTTCGCAATCAAAGTTTTCCCTGTTCCCGGAGGACCAACCAATAGAACCCCTTTAGGAATGCGGGCGCCGAGTGCGGTAAATTTTGAAGGATCTTTCAGGAAATCAACAACTTCCTGAAGCTCTTCTTTAGCCTCTACAACCCCTGCAACATCCTTAAAAGTCACTTTGTGCATGCTCTTGTTGAGCATCTTTGCGGGGGATTTCCCGAAGTTCATTGCACCACCTGATCCCATTCCCTTCATTTGCCTTGAAAAGATGAAGTATAGAACGAGAAGGACAATAACGATTGGAAAGATCGTCAAGAAAATATAGCTTAAGTAATTTGGTGAGGGTTCCTGACTCTTAAACGTCTTTTCCAGCACAAGATTACGAGGCTGATCAGGCGCTTTGAAAAGTGTCCCCATGTTCCCAGCAAATGCCTCCCACTCTTTTTTCCCTTGAGTAAACCAAAGAGAAAATGCTTCAGGAGTTTGTTTTTCCAACGAATTTGTAGAAAGTTCCTTATTATTAAAGAACCAGACAACACCTGAGACACTCTTTCTAGCCTTATCAAGTTGCGCCTTATTATCGTCAATGGCAACAAACACTTCCTGATATTGCCCCAGCTCGTAGCGATAATTCCGAACACTTCTAAGATCAGTTAATTTAATGTGATTGTCCGGTTTTAATAGCTCTAGAGTAATTTGATTCAATGTAATAAGCCCTGATTGATACGTCGCCAGAGCTTCCTGAGGCATACTGTTACTTTTAAGCGCTTGCCCGACATTTGTTTCAGCTACACGAAGCTCTTGCTTCATTGCTTCACTTCCAATCCCCAAGATCGGTGATTTATAACTTTGAATAAGTTTCTCAAGGTGTTCTCCAAACTCCCTGACAGACTCATTTGTAGAGGCCTGAGAAACAGATCGATACTCGGCTTGCAACTCAGTTAGGCTCATCTCCCTCTTTTCAGGGAGGGAGTAGATTATCACACTGTTTTGCCTTTTCTGAGTATTATAAAAAGGGCCAATAACACTAAATCCTTCTTTTGGAATAGAAGTCCCACTCAAAACAAGAAATCTCTCAGCAGCTTTCTCTACATCACTCTGTAGAGTAGATAGGTTCTCTGATAGAGCCCCGTATTTTTCTTTAAGTAGGTAACTATCATTGAGAAGTTCCAAATAGCGATAACGGGTTTTGGCTTCATCGCTGAGCCGTTCTTTAAATTTACCTGTAAAGGTCACTAGGTTATCATTCTGGGCAATCTTTCGACTATCATCTTTATGAATTAAATCGAGATTGACCAAGTGCTCCACCTGGTGGCTAAACGAAACCTTTCCCCCTTTATCACTCGACAGATTTTGTACTGTCAGAATGATTAAGATGGCGGCCAATAGAAATAATAAGAACCCACCAGGAAAACGTTTCCTTGGTTCTTGTGGTTTTTCAGGCTGATCCATTCTCTTCTTAAATGTATTCTTGAGGGACCGAAAATCTTTCTTCGGCCCTTTAATTTTTTTTATTACTGACATGGAAATTCCTTGGCAACCCAAAATGTTTCATCGATTATCAAACCGCCTCAGCATCAAACCTTAGCAGTTGCATTATTTTAAATAATTACCCTTTTTCTGAATAGCAGAATTTATCAAACTGCAATTAAAAGCCTAAAGAGTCTGGCTCAGTCATTTATCAGAGCACTCTCTAGTTAATTTAAATATTGATATCTAAAGGCTTGTGTTGAAAAATGCTTATAAAAGAGCATCCCAATCCACTCAAAGATGGGGAATTATTTGGAGTTAGATTATGAAAAAATTTTATCGTTCTTTTGTGTATTGGGGATTGTGCGAGCTACTACTCAGTTGGAATTCTGAAAGCTTCTGGACCATCTAAACTGCTTGCTTTTTCTCATAGCTTGGATATGCATGGGCGCGAAGGAGATATTGAAAAAAAGCTCTTTTCTTACCTGGCTTTTAATAAAATGTTTAGGTTTTTCCCGGTGAGGCTATCTCCCACAACCTTATCCCCTTTCGTAAAAATTGGGGCCTTATCATAAAAGAATGAAGGAACATGGTGCGCGGCAAACCACTTCTTCAATTTTCTTTTAAGAATCGGTTCGACCTCCGACAGCCTTTTTAAAGAAGCACCCTCTTCAATTTTAATCTTTCCCTGCCAAAACTCTTTCCAGTCTCCATTTGCTCCCTCTGTCCAAAGTTCACTTTTTTCAAAAAAATCAGGAAAGGGATTCTGATAGATAAATAGGTGCGATCGAGTCACTTGAAAGGTCAAGCTTCCCACTTGAATTAGGCGTGAACAGCGGCGCTCCCTGATGAGTTTCATGAGCACTTCAAGGGCATCATGGGAAAAATGGGCTAACCCTTTTAAATAGTACTTGAGTTCGACAAAATGAATTCCTTGCTCTAAATCAAGATAAGCACCAAAAGGGCCATAAACCAGTTTTTTTTCAATCTCCTTCCCTTTTTCTTCAAAATAATCGGCAAGCTGCTGGCACATTTTTCCAATTCTAGCAAAATTCCCCTCCATTCTCTTTCCAAAAATCTCTTCTAGAGTGGGGAAAAGTGTTTCTCTCATTCTGGAACGGAGGTATTTGGGATCTTGATTCGTAGAGTCCTCAAAGTAGTGAAGTTTTTTTCTGTGAAGGTAGGCCAAGAGGTCTTCCTTTTTTAAAGAAAGGAGGGGGCGCCATACAGAAAGGTTTTCAATGGACCGTTCCTCATATAAGCCTCCGAGTCCCCGCAACCCCGCCCCTTCTGCGACTCGTTTGAAGACTGTTTCAGCATGATCTCCGCTGTGGTGAGCCAGAAGAAGGGCTTGATAATGGTGCTTTGCATGAAGAGTTCGGAAGAATTTTAATCTTTCGTTTCGAGAGCGGTTCTCAAGATCTCCTCCTTCCATCTTTTCTAATCGATGGAGATAAAAAGGGAGTGAATGGTGCGCAGCGACTCGACGAAGTGCCTCAGCCTCTTTTCCACTTTCTTCGCGCCATCCATGATCAACATGGGCTACATGGAGAGAAAAATCGAGTTCCTTTTTGGCCTCCACGAGAAAATGGAGTAGCGCCATAGAATCCGGCCCCCCTGAAAGTCCCAGAAGAAGAGTTGCCCCCTTCTTTAATCGGAGGGTTAGAAAATCTTTTACAATACGATCATGCATCGCTTCTTTCGACAAAAAAGGAATTAAGATACACTAATAGGGATTTATTTTGCATAATAAGGTAATGAATGCCCCTCGTATGGCGATTGCTCCTTCGCAACTATTTTCAAGTTTTCTTCCTATGTGTCGTTGGCTTTATCTCTGTCCTCCTAGTGACACGGGTTCAGGAAATTGCGCGTCTTGCGGCCTTAAACTCTCATTTAGGAAAGATTTGTCTCTTTACTCTCTTTCAAATCCCTTATATTCTACCCATTGCGATTCCGATTTCTGGGTTAATTTCAGCGATTCTTCTTTTGCAGCGCCTCTCCTATACCCAAGAACTCACCGCCTTTCGGGCCGCGGGAATTGGAGTCAAAACACTCGGAACGCCCCTACTTATGGCAGCTTTTCTTCTTTCTGTCGTAAATTTCGCAATTGTTGCAGAAGTCACTCCAAGATGTCGCCACCTCTCCCATAACTTGCTCCAGAGCGCCGCAACCATCAACCCTCTGTTTTTAATGAAAAAGTCTAAGATGCTTAAGCTTCAAGACTCTTATGTCGACATGAAAATGACGCATTTGGGAAGGGAAGCTAAAGACATCATCTTTGCAGTCAAAAATGAATCAAATGACCGTATCAGTTTAATGACAGCAAAAAAGTTTGTTGTTGATGACAACTTAATGACAGGAAGTCAAGTAACTATCATCTCTAATATCGCTGAAGGGACTGATTTCTTTGATAGCTTAATTATCGAAAACCAGGAGACAATGTCGACTTCTGCATCAGCCCTCTCAGGTCTCATGAAAAAAACGACTCACAGGCTAGGGATGGAACATCTTCCAATGACAACACTCCTACATACATTTTCCGACCCAGATGCAAAAATCAAGACAATAAACCGGGCAAAGTTTGAATTTTGCCGCCGCCTTTTTTTTCCATCCATTACTTTTGCTTTTACTCTCTTAGGCTTTTCCCTGGGAATGCAAATTGGACGAGGACGGAAGAAAAAAGGGCTTTATTGGGCGATCCTCCTCTCAGCATTTACTTTTATCTGCTCAATTGCGGCAAAATCATTCCAACTCTCGCCACATAAGGTCATTTTCTTTTACTCCCTCCCTCTGCCGATTCTTTTCTTAGCCTCGTATTGGTTTCAAAAACGAATCCTAGGAGGAGTTGAATGATATTTACAAAACTCTGGCAACGCTACCTATTAAAAGAGATTCTCAAGGTTTTCTTCCTATTTCTATTCTGCTTTTTCTTCTTATACGTATTGATCGATTACTCAATGCATATGCAAGAAATTCTAAAGAATGAGAAAATCTCCTGGAAAGACTTGTCCATTTACTATGGAATGCTTTTTTCAAAGCGGTGTGATCTCCTCCTTCCTCTCTCTTTATTGATTTCAAGTGTGAAGGTTCTAACAAGCTTGAATAAGCGCAATGAACTTCTTGCATTTCAAGCGGCTGGAATTCCTGTTTATCGCCTCACCCGCCCCTTCTTTTTTGTAGGCCTAATCTGTGTTGCACTGAGCTATTACAACTTTGAAATTCTGGCCCCAAAATCTCTCAACTACATCGATCATTTTGAACAAAAATACCTAAAGAAGAAAAATTCTCGCAAAAAGACTGAAACAGCGGTTCATGCTCTTCCCTTAGAGGATGGTACGCGCCTCCTATACCAGTCTTATAATACTGAAAAAAAAGAGTTTTTTGATACTTTTTGGGTACTCTCTTCTGATGAACTCTATCATATGAAGACTCTAAGAGTTGAATCTCCTCACCCCATTGGAACTTTTGTCGATCATATGAAACGGAATGAAAGAGGCCAAATAGAAAAAATCGGCTCCTTTCCAGAACATTCTTTCGAATCGCTCTACTTAAACTTTGATTTGCAAGATCATTTTGAAGAGTCGATGGAAAACCGATCGGTGACTCAGTTGGCAACCATGACGCTTAATAAAACCCGCCTCTTTCATGAAAACCGTTGGCTTGTTCATACTTACCTCTACTTTAAACTTTTTATGCCTTGGCTTCCCGTTCTGGTTCTGATCGGATTGATTCCTTTCTGCGTTGTTTCAAGTCGAAGTCATCCAACCTTTCTTATTTTTTCTTTAACCATTTTTGGATACATCGCATTTTTTACTATTATGGATGGGTGTGTTGTTCTGGGAGAGCTGCGTGTCGTCCCCCCATTTTGGGCAATCTTCACCCTCCCGATCTCTTTTTTCTTCATTTTTGGGCCCCGATTCATTAAAATGTGTATCAGATGAATTACAAAAAATTACTAATTCCCCCTCTTCTAGTCCTCCTTATCTATGTGAGCTGGTTCAATCCTCTGACACGACTTTGGTGGGATGCCATTGACCTCAAAACCTTCACTTTCCTTAATTCTTGGGTTCACCACAGCACTTTTTGGCAAAATTTTTGGGCATTTACGGGGCATCGCATCATGGATTGGATCCATGATCTTTTGATGTTCCTCTTTTTCTTTATTAATATCCTTTGCGCGGCAACTGCTTTTAAGAAACGGAAGGTTGCTGAAATGATCTTTTCGGTCTTATTCATCGCGCTCGTGATTTGCATGGTTAATGGGATCCTATTCCCAGAGTTTATCCATGTTCCACGGAAAAGCCCTACAATGGTCGATAAAAGCGCTTTTCGACTCTCTAGTGCTGTGGACTGGATTAAGGTTAAGGACCATTCTCGGAAAAGCTTTCCTGGAGATCACGCAACGACTGCCACTCTATTTACTTGCCTTATCTTCTACCTCATGGGGAAACGGGCGGGATTTATTGCGATTCTTTATGCAATCTTTTTTTGTTTGCCCCGTCTGATTGCAGGAGCACATTGGCTCACAGACAACTTAATCGGAAGCGCTTCAATAGCCATCCTGGCCTCCAGCCTTGCTTTTGGAACTCCCTTTGCAAGCTGGTGCATTAACGGCATTGAAAAACTACTTACAAGGAGAAAAGAGCCATGTCCGGAGTCCTAGAAGATTATGAAAAGTTAAAGGGACGGGGAAAGGATCTTCGCCTACTTTCTTCGGTTTCTATGCTTCTCGAATGGGATCAAGAAACCTTCATGCCAAAGGATGGGATTGATTTTCGTTCAAGCCAAGTTGAACTCATTACCTCTCTTCTTCACAAGGAAAAAACAAGCCCCGAGTACAAACACACTCTTGAAAAATTGATTGATCTTGAATCAGGCGATGTAAAATCTGACGCTCTTGACGGAAGAAAAAAAGCCTCTCTGAGAGAATTTCGCTCTGACTTCCTTAAGGAGACAAAGCTCCCTAATGCTTTTGTCAAAAAGCTTGCAAAAGCAACCTCTCAGGGTGTGAATGCTTGGCAGCATGCCAAAAAAGATAACAATTACGAAGCCTTCCTCCCTCACTTGAAAGAGATTGTTGCTCTTCATAAAGAAAAAACAGATTACCTTGGTTATGATGAGCACCCCTACGATGCCTTGTTAGACCTCTATGAACCAGGAATGACTTCAAAAAAACTCGACTCTCTTTTTGGAGTACTGAAGCCCTTTTTGACCGATCTTACAAGAAAACTCTCCAAAAAAAGAGAAAAAACGGCTTTCCTTTCGGCCAACTATCCTTTGCATGAACAGCAAAAGTTTAACCATTTTCTTCTAGAAAAAATGGGAGTTGATTTAAATAGAGCACGTCTGGATTTTTCTGTCCACCCATTTTGCACAGGTTTTAACCCTCATGATGTGCGCTTTACCACCTTCACAAGTACAACCTCTTTCTTCAATAGTATCTTCGCTGTTCTTCATGAAGGCGGGCATGCACTATATGAACTTGGCCTTCCTTATGAAGATCTAGGAACCCCCCTTGCTGATGCATGCTCTTTGGGCATTCACGAGAGCCAGTCTCGCTGGTGGGAATGTTTTATCGGACAAGGGCGCCCCTTATGGGAGTTTGCCTTTCCCCATCTTGAAAAAGCTTTCCCGAAACAACTTGAAGGGGTCACCCTTGACCACTTTGTCAACACGATTAACCATGTCGAACCCTCTCTAATCCGTGTCTATGCTGACGAAGTGACCTACATCCTTCACATCATCATCCGTTATGAAATTGAAAAGGAATTTATCACAGGATCGATCGATCTTGCCGATCTTCCACGCATCTGGAATGAAAAAATGGAAGAGTCTCTCGGGATTGTTCCAAATACTGACGCCGATGGATGCCTTCAAGATATCCACTGGGCTTTCGGCCTGATTGGTTATTTTCCTACCTACGCCCTTGGGAATCTCTACTCCGGACAAATTTTTGAAACCTTCACACAAACTTTTCCAGACTACGCAACCTCCATCGCGGGTGGAGATCTCGCTTTTATCCAAAAATTCCTCCATGAAAAAATTCACCGCCATGGCCGCGAGTTCCACTCCCTAGAACTTATTGAAAATGCCACAGGATCTCCCCTCTCCCCTAAGCCTTACATGGATTATCTAAAATCTAAGTATTGATCTATTTCATGCTTCTTAGTAACAAGAAGTCATGAAGACATTAGCAATTTTACTCCTTGGTATTCTGAATCTCTGGGCAATGCCGACTGGAACATATGGAGATTGCAAGGGAACTGGCCCAGAAACCACCCATGTCAAGATTATTGAACGTGACATCGTAGTGAATGGAAGACACGCGACGGTCTACGATTTGACTCCAACAATCCTTGAAAAGACCGAGGGGGGCTGTTTTAATGTTATCGTTGAAAATCATACGTCAGTCCCCACAAGCCTTCATTGGCATGGGCTGATTGATCCAGTCCTTGAAGATGGTGTCGCCTATGTGACACAACCCCCCATTCAGCCAGGAAAAAGCCACCCCTACAATTTTGAGGTGATGCAAGCAGGGACTTTTTGGACTCACTCTCATTTTGGACTCCAAGAACAACTACTTATGGCCGCTCCTCTCATCTTATTGCCAAAGGAAAAGCTCGAGCACCGGGACGTTATTCTAATTTTTGAGGGATTCACCTTCAAAACAATCGAGCAGGTGTGGCTAGGCCTTCGGCAAGATTACATGGAAATGGTGCAGGATAAGGGACAGGGCTGGGTGCCTAACTTAGTAATGGAGAGAAATCCTCATGCTCCTGCAGACCTCAATGATGTAGATTTTGATGCCTTTCTGACCAATCGAACAACCCTAGAAGACCCAATGGTTTTTCAGGTAAACGCTGGAGAAACCATTCGCCTCAGGTTAATCAATGGCTCAGTTGGAAGTGGCTTTCATATCACTCTTGGAGAATTAAAAGGACAGATCATTGCGGTAGATGGGAGTGATGTCGTCCCTATTGACTTTAACCATTTCCCGATTGCTACAGCGCAGCGGGTTGATGTCCTTGTAACCATCCCTAAGGAGGGCGGCGTCTTCCCTATTTTAGCGCAATGCCAAGGGACCAGCATGAGAACAGGAGCTCTTCTTGCAACTCCTAATGCAACCATCCCAGAGCTCAGCTCTGCAGCTAAAACCACCATCGGCGCCATCACTAATTCCATCGAAAAATCCCTCCATGCAAAAAAACCTTTAAAAAAACGAAAAGTGGATCGCAAACTTCAGATGGACCTGGTAGGAAATATGAAATACTACGTTTGGGGGATTAATAATCATGTCTGGCCAAACAATAAGCCTCTTTTTGTCACCGAAGGAGAACGTGTTGAACTCACCTTTACGAATAAAACCTCCATGGCTCACCCCATGCACCTTCATGGCCATGTCTTTCAAGTCGTTGAAATCGATGGCGATTCTTTTGATGGAGCCCTTCGCGATACCATCCTTGTGATGCCATTTCAAACTGTGAAAGTTCAGTTCGATGCGAATAATCCGGGAATTTGGGCAGTGCACTGCCACATCTCCTACCATCTCTGGGCAGGAATGTTTACCGTCATCCAATACAAAGACTACAAACCTCCCTACTTTTCCAAACAGTCGATCGTCGACTATTCCCGTATCTATGGAGGGCATTAGATATGCGTCTTCAACTAATAAAACCCTCTCAACAAAAAAGTCCTGAGGTAATCCCCAGGACTTCGTGTAAAAAGAAAAGAGAGGTAAATTTTAACGCTTAGAGAACTGGAAGCGCTTTCTCGCACCAGCAAGACCGTATTTCTTACGCTCACGCTTACGAGGATCTCTAGTGAGAAACCCTTCACCTTTGAGCGAAGCCCGTCTCTCTTCGTCTTCCTTGACGAGAGCACGTGCAATTCCGAGTCTTGCAGCGATCATTTGACCTTGAATTCCGCCCCCTTTGGCGCGAATAATAATGTCATAATTATTTTCGAGCTGTAATTTTACAAGAGGGGAAAGGATTGTTTCTCTTTGAAGCTCAGTTGTAAAATACTCTTCGATTTTCCGTCCGTTGACGTCAATGTTTCCTTTTCCGCGGCGAAGTCTTACTGCAGCGACTGCTCGCTTACGTCTTCCAACTCCGATTGATTCTTTCTTCGTTGCCATAGTTTCCTTATACCTCTACAAATAGGGGTTTTTGCGCTGCTAGGTTATGAGTCTCCCCTGCAAAAATACGTAGTCTTTTAAGTTGTGCTTTCCCCAGCTTTGTCTTGGGCATCATCCCTTGAACAGCATGCCGGAGGATATAGGTCGGTTTTCTGTCTTTCATTACACGGTAAGGGATCTCTCTGAGACCGCCAATGTGCCCGGTGTAGTGTCGGTATATTTTTTGTGCTTCTTTGTTTCCACTGACAACCACGTGCTCAGCATTAAGGATGATCACTCCATCCCCGCTATCAACATGTGGTGTGAAGTTTGTCTTGTGTTTCCCACGCAATATCTGAGCGACTTCAGAGGCAAATCTGCCTAGAGTCTTCCCCTTTGCATCGAGAGTCACCCAGCCTTTTGCAGCTCGAGCTTCTTCTTTGGTCAGTAGAATGGTCGAATCTTTCCGTTTAGCCATTTCTGGTTCCTTTCTCATTAACGTTTGAGGCAAGAATATACATGTTCTGCCGTTTTTTGCCAACCCTTTCGTTGACTATACCGAAATGAGCTCATTTCGATATGAATTTTTCTTTGAACCCCTGAGTGGGGGAAACTCTATCCTTGAAAATTTGAATGCGGTTGGGGTAAACTCAGCAGTTATGGATAAACCAAAAACATTTTTTATGCGTACCTACGGGTGCCAAATGAACGAACTCGACTCTGAAATAATGATTGGACAACTCCTCAAGCGAGGTCTGAAGCGGGTCTATGACGAAAAAGAAGGCGACCTTCTTCTCTTTAATACATGCTCAATCCGAGACCTTGCAGAGCGAAAAGTCATGGGGAAAATCGGGCAGCTCGGTAGGGGCAAGAAGAATCAACTCATTGGAATTACCGGTTGTATGGCCATGGCCAAGAAAGATACACTTTTTAAAAAACTTCCTAATGTTGACTTCGTGATTGGAACCAATAATATCACCGATCTAGATACCGTTCTAAGCAATCTCTTAGAGACAGGAAGGCAGCAAATCCGAACCGACGACCAATTCGAAGAAAACCTTGACTATCTTGTTGCGAGTCGAGATGACAAATATAAGGCTCACGTCTCCATTATTCGAGGATGTGACAAGTTTTGTACCTACTGCGTTGTCCCTTACACTCGAGGTCAAGAAGTCTCCCGCCCTCCCGAAGATATTGAAAATGAGGTCCGCCTCCTTGCCGATCAAGGGTACAAGGAAATCACTCTCCTCGGTCAAAATGTAAACAGCTATGGAAAAGACAAGCCCGACTGGCAAGAACTCTTCCACGACCTTCTCTACCGCCTTGACAAAATAAATGGAATTGAGCGTATCCGTTTCATGACAAGTCACCCCATCGACATCACACGCGAGCTCATGGAAGCCATTCGAGACCTCCCCTCCCTATGCGAATTTGTCCACTTTCCGATTCAAGCAGGATCCAGCCGTATTTTAAAGAAGATGCACCGGATCTATACCAAAGAGCAATACTTTGAAAAAGTTTCTTTATTGAAAGAAACTGTCCCTAATGTTTCACTCGGCACAGACATTATTGTGGGTTTTCCCACAGAAACTGAAGAGGAATTCGAAGAAACGCTAGAGGTGTTCCGTCAGGTCCGCTACTCTGTCGCTTTTCTCTATACCTACAGTCCCCGAAAGGGAACCCCTGCAATGCGTTGGAAGGATGACATCCCAGAAGAGGTCAAAGAAGACCGCCTCCAGCGTCTCATAGCTCTTCACGAAGAGATCTCTTCAGAAGAACGTCATAATTTTCTGGGAAATGAAGTGGAAGTTCTCGTTGAGAGAAGAAGCCGTGATGGTCAGCTCAAAGGGCGCACCCGCTGCTGGAAAAAGGTAATCTTCCCAGGAGATGACTCCATGATCGGTACGCTTCAACAGGTAAAGCTCCACAGCTGCAACCACCAAACCCTCATCGGAGAGTCTGCCTCTACATCATAAGTTCTCTTTCGGGAGCTTCGCCATCTTTGATGAAAGCTGCAAGGAAGAGCCCTGCTAGAAACCAGGTTACTACAAGGTCTGCAATCATGACAAAGGTGAACTTCCAGCCAGCACCAAACCAGTTCCAATCTGGAACAAAACCCAATATCCCAATGGTGAGTCCAACAATCGTCACAAAGAGAAGGCGTCCACTGTAGCTCATATCAATAGCTTGTTTTAGAAGCCAGCAAATGAGAATAGCCCCAGAAAACTGGGTCAAAAAAGAATAGAAATAGACTTTGAAGCTTGTAGGATCGGTTCCCTGCAGCTTGACTTGAGCGTAAACCAAAGGTCCTTTCTTCATTGCTGCTTTCTGCTCATCAAGGTTTTGAGAAATTTCCCCTGGAGAAAAATCAGCATCTGTCGACTTGAAATAAGGAGCAACGTAGACTCCACCTTTAGGTGCATTTTCTTTGACAACCCACGAGACAAACTCCTGGTTAGAAAACTTATTCATGGCAGAGTCGTGCCAAGGTAGTACGGCCCACGAAACAAAGGACCACGCAAAAGCAATGATGGCGCCAATAAACCCACCGAAAATAACTTTGATCATAACACCACCTTAAGTTCGTTTGGGTATAGATTAACTGTTACAGCATTTTTTGAAAAGAAGCCTCATCAAGAATCGTAACTCCAAGGTCTTTGGCTTTATCATATTTGGAACCTGGGTCCACACCAACTAGGACAAAGTCGGTTTTTTTACTCACACTTCCACTCACCCTTCCTCCTCTCTCTTTGATAAGGATTCCGGCTTCGGTGCGGGTGAAACCATCAAGGGATCCCGTTAGGACAAAGACTTTTCCTGCAAAAATATGCCCCTCAATTTTTTTCATCTGCGCAGTTGGCATCACTCCAAGCTCTAAAAGAGAGGCAATCTCTATTTGATGATCTTCATTTCCTAAAAACTCAACAATAGAGCTCGCTACCTTTTCGCCAACCCCATCGATCCCACAAAGTTCCTCCTCTGTCATCTCAGAAAGCTTGCTAATACTTCCCGCAGCATCCGCAAGAAGCCCTGCCGTTCCTTCACCCACATAGGGGATTCCAATCGCAAAGATAAAACGAGCCAAAGTCGTTTTTTTTGATTTTTCAATACTATTAAGAAGATTTTTGATCGACTTTTCCTTAAATCCTTCGATCTGCTCTAATTCTTCTTCTGTCAATCGATAAAGGTCAGACGGGGTCGCAACAAATCCCATCTCAATAAGCTTCTTTACAATCTCGGGACCAAGATGATCAATATCCATCGCATTTTTACTGGAAAAGAAGGAAATTCTCCGCAGATTTTGCCCTCCGCAAGTTGCTTTATTGGGACAGCGTACTGCAACCTCCCCCTCCTTGCGCACAACATCTGATCCACACACCGGACATTGATTCGGCATGATCCAAGGTTTCGATTCAGAAAGACGCTTTGCTATCAAAACCTCAACAACTTTAGGGATAACATCTCCCCCTTTTTCAATTACAACACTGTCCCCTTCCCGGATATCTTTTCGAGCCACTTCTTCTTCATTATGAAGTGTTGCACGCGCAATCGTGCTACCTGCAAGAGAAACGGGCTTCAAATCGGCAACGGGAGTGAGAACACCTGTTCGTCCGACCTGAACGTGGATCTTTTCAATCACTGTTTCAGCCTGCTCGGGAGCAAATTTATAGGCAGCCGCCCAGCGAGGACTTTTTGCAGTTGCCCCCAATATGTCGTGATATCGAAGCTCATCGACCTTAATGACAATTCCATCAATTTCAAAAGGGAGCTCTCCTCTAACCGATTCAATATGATCAGCAAAAGCAAAGATTTCATCGACATTTTCACACACTTGAAAGTGTTTGTTGTTTCCAACAGGAAGGCCTAACTTTTTCAGATATGCATGAATTTCTGACTGGAAAGAAAACCCAGATCCTATTGCGTTATACACTACAATATCGAGCTTCCGTTTCGCTACCTCAGTATGATCTAAAAGTTTCAACGAACCTGCTGCCGCGTTCCGTGGGTTTGCCCATGTAACATCTCCTGCTTCTTCACGTTCACGATTCATCTCAATAAAGTCATGTTTTGGAATGAATACTTCGCCCCGTACTTCAAGCGTAATTTTTTCCTTAAGCTCATGGGGAATACTCCGAATCGTTTTCACATTGGTCGTAATGTCATCTCCCTTCTTTCCATTTCCTCGAGTCACAGCACGAAGTAGCGTCCCTTCTGCGTAATGGAGAGAAATTGCCACCCCATCCATCTTGAGCTCAACGCAATAATTAACCTTTCTCCCCTCTAAGTTTTTGTCGACCCGCTTGATAAAGTCTGCAACCTCTTCTTTTGAGTACGTATTGCTCAAAGAAAGCATCGGATGCTCATGCCTTACCTGCGTAAATCCTTTTGTGGGCATCTCCCCAACCCTTTTTGTCGGCGTATCTTCGGGTACCCATTCGGGGTGCTCCTCTTCGAGTTTCTCCACTTTTTTAACAAGGAGGTCGTACTCATAATCGGTAATCTCCGGTTGAGATTTATGAAAATACAGCTTGTTGTGCTTTTGTATTTCTTGAAGAAGGGTTAAATATTCGTCTTTGGTCATAATTGAATGATTAAGGTTGAAAGAGGAGGCAGCGAGAGCCGGATCCCTTGTTTCTCTACAGCAATGTCGTGATTTATTATGCCACATCCCCCAAATTCTTTTGAATCAGTAGAAAAAATTTCTTTCGGAGAAACGCATTTTTTCATCGGAACAAGGTAGTGGGTGATCTCTTCAGGAGAAAAATGATGGATGCATAGGAGGGTTTCTCCTTCGCTCTTTCTAAGATAAGAAAAAATGCTATTCATCTGATCTGAATAATCAACCCATTCAAATCCCTTTTTCGAAAAGTCATTTTCGGATAGAGCGGGATGATTTTTATAGAAGACATTCAGCTGCAAGACGCACTCTTGGAGCTGTTGATGGTAAGGCATCACAAGCACATCCCAATGGATCTCTTCGTTGCAATTCCACTCGAGCCACTGTCCAAACTCCCCTCCCATGAAGAGAAGCTTTTTTCCAGGATGGCAGATCATGTAACTTAAAAGAAGGCGGAGATTGGCAAACTTTTCCCACTCGCTCCCTGGCATCTTTGAGAGAAGACTCTTTTTTTCGTGTACCACCTCGTCATGAGAAAGCGGGAGTAGGTGGTGTTCATCATAAAAATAGGTCATTTCATGAACAAGGATATGATGGGCAGACTCCCGGTGTTCATGAGGAGTTTGAAAGTATTTTAAAGTATCGTTCATCCATCCAAGATCCCAGCGCAGATCAAACCCCAAACCTTTAGGATCAGTTATTCCAGGAAAAGCATGAGACTCTTCTGCAATCATCAACGTTGAAGGAAAATGCTCGTGCACCACTTGATTTAGGGATTGCAAAAAGCGGATTGCTTCTAGGTTCTCATTTCCCCCATCAGCGTTGGGGACCCATTCCCCTTCCTTTCTTCCAAAGTCGAGGTATACAATTGAGGAAACAGCATCCACGCGGAGACCATCGATATGCATTTTATCGAGGTAATATAAAGCACTTCCAAGCAAAAAATTCGCCACTTCATGCCGCCCAAAATTGAAGATATGAGTGTTCCATTGAGGATGGAAACCTTGACGTGGATCTTCATGTTCATAAAGGTAGGTTCCATCAAATTGAGCAATTGAATGCTCATCTTTTGGGAAATGACCAGGAACCCAATCCAAAATCACCCCTATTGCGTTTTGATGAAGCTGATCAACAAGAAACTGGAAATCTTCAACCGTTCCATAGCGACGAGAAATCGCATAAAATCCTGTGACCTGATACCCCCAAGACTCATCGAAAGGGTGCCCCATCACCGGCATGAATTCGACATGGGAATACCCCATTTTTTTGACGTAAGCAATCAAAAGGGGAGCAATCGCGCGGTACCCTATAAATTCCTGACCCTTTTTCTTCCATGCTCCTAAGTGAACCTCATAAATATTCAGCGGCTTATTCAAACACCTCGTGCGGCTTTCCATCCATTCGTGGTCCTTCCAGACATGGTGATCAATCCGGGTAACAATTGAAGCAGTATTAGGACGCATTTCCCCTTGATATCCATAAGGGTCTGCTTTCTTTTTGATCACCCCTTCTAAAGTTTCAACCGCAAACTTATACTTTTCTCCCTCCTTAAGACCTGGAATAAAAAGCTCCCATACTCCGGATGAACCCATCCTCCGCATCGGATTTCTGTCGACATTCCAGTCGTTAAAATCTCCAATCAACGAAACATGCTTGGCGCAAGGAGCCCAGACAGCAAACTTTACGCCCTCCACTTCCTCATGAGTACAAATCCGACCTCCCATCACATTATCGATATTCAAAAGCCTTCCCTCTCCTAGAAGAGTCTCATCTTCTCGGGAAAGTGTCGGGGTAAAAGCATACGGATCATAGGCCATCAGACCACTTGGATGATGAATCAGATAATCTTTATTGGTCAGGGCAGATTCAGAATCGTATTCAAAAAAACCTTCCTCACTTTTTTCTAGAGGAACCTTCTTGCCCTTAACCTTGAGATCTACCTCCGTTAGAAGGCGAATTTTTTTTCCTCCATCATGGAGGCCAAGGAAGCGGTGAGGATCAGTCATTTCCATACCCGGTCATCTTACTGATGACACTCCCTCCTTGTCTACTATTTTCTAATGGAATATAATTACACCGATAACAATTGGAAAATTCCATTTACATGCGAAAAACACTCCCCTTTTCCTCCCTTCTGTATCGCCCCTGTCCGCGAACAGGGCCTGCTTCAATGGAAGCAAAATTGAAGCATTTTTCATTTGCAAAGGAAAATTTCCGATCATTATCGGTATATTGAATATGAATAGGACCTTGATTTTATTATTAGTATTTTGTGGCTCTTTATTTGGGAAAACTAAAGTTACTTTTATTGTAAATCCCATATCTGGAGTAGGAAAACAAAAGAAGATTGAGCGGATTGTCAAAAAGAATCTTAATCGCAAAGTCTTTGACTATGAAATTCTCTATACAGCCTACCCTAAACATGCCACAGAACTTAGCGCCGGGGCGATTAAGCGAGGATCTGAGATTATTGTCGCTGTTGGAGGAGATGGATCAGTCAATGAAGTGGCTCAAGGAATGATTGGCTCAAGCGCAGCGTTAGCCATTGTGCCCACAGGCTCGGGAAATGGTTTTGCCCGCCACTTGGATATTCCTACCGACACTGCTAAAGCAATCCAAATCATCAACGATCAGCATGACCAATGGATCGATACCGTTCGGATCAATGAGGAAGCATACCTGGGAGTCGCTGGAATCGGTTTTGACGCTGATGTGAGTGCAACGTTTGCTAGTTTTAATATCCGCGGCCCGGCCTCTTACCTCCTTGCTGTTCTCTCCGAACTTCCCCAATACAAACCGCAATACTATGATCTCATTATTGACGGAAAGCCCCTCCATAAAAAAGCATTTCTCATCTGCTTTGCAAACACCAAGCAGTATGGAAACAACGCTTTCATCGCCCCGAACGCAAAAATCGACGATGGTTTTCTAGATGTGATTATCTGGAAAGAATTCCCCCCTCATGCCGCCCCCAAACTCGTCCACGACCTCTTCACTAAACACCTTGAAGACTCAAAATACACTGAAACCTTCCGCTGCCAAGAAGTGATCCTTAAAAAACCCCTTAAAACACTCCATATCGATGGAGAGCCCCTTGACTTCGATGGCGACGTCTACATCCGAGTCCTCCCCTCTTCCCTAAAAATCCTCACCCCTAACCCAGATGAATAAAGATTCTCTTTAAGATCTAACAGATGATCAAGATTATACTGTCTTCCTTGATAGACATGGATAGCTTTGGAAGTAGTTGATTCAGGGTCTATCAAAACAGTTGAAACCTGAGGAAATTTACCATGCAATCCAATGCTCGAAGGAATATTCACCATTACAGCTGCAAGCTCTAGATTCTTTAGGGTATTTTGAAGCCCTTCGCCGCAAAAATAGGGCTGGACATCCTTCTTTTGCAGGCATCCTTGCACCAAAGCACGGTGTTTTTTTTCTATTCGGTCAAATGAGAAGTTAATTTTCGGCACCTCTACCACCTCTACTTTTGGAAACGATCGAGAATATAAAGGGTATCAGCTTTGAGGGTGATTGTCTCTCCGGCTTTGAGAGTCTTTCCGCGGCCCCTTCTCCCTAAGCGCAGTCGAAATGAATCGATAGACGATTGGAAAGTAAAATTGATCTCCTGATCCTGTTTAGGATGAAGAACTAGGCAGCGGATCAACTTTTTAGACCATTCCAAATCAGCTACCAAAGTGTCACTTAGTTGTATCTGGGTAAAGCGCCCTGCATGGAGTTCTTTGGGGAGGCAGGGAAGGATAGCGATCCCCTTTTCCCGTTTCTGGACAAGAAGACTGCGGATCAAGCGAGCCCCTTCCCCAAGAAGAACAAGTGGAGAGGCTTCTTTTGGAATCACATCCTCTTTTTCTTGATATCCAAGATGGTCTGCATCAGTAAGGCGTGGAGAAAGGATCCCTTCAAACCCAGCTTTAAAAAGATCGATAAATGAGGTTCCAATTTTATCGTTCTCCTTTGCTTCAATCTGCTTTTGGCAAGATGCAAGGAGAAGCGATGTGCCTGCTTCTAAAATCGGATGACTCGGCACATGTTTTCCAAGCTCAAACCAAATGGGTAGAATTTCTTCGACGCTTTGTCTCCTACTGACAAGAGACCAATCTTGCTTCTTGGAACACCCAAAATGCATTTTCTCGCCGTGCATTTTTGGAAATGCCGAAAGAGTGGTGGGGATAATCAGTTCTTCTTTGCGGTTCAGGACTTTTGTTTCTCCCTCAAAAGTAAATGAAATCCCTTCTTCAGGCCCTCTTTCAAAGAAAAGGATAATTTCATGAGAAGAGGCTACAAGGCGATAAGAAAAATATCCCTGCGGGCCCTCTCCGAATACACGAACCCAATGTCTCTCTAAATCTTGCATCACAGTAAACCGTTTCAGAGGTCCTATTAAATGAGGGGTCACAGAAAGCATCTGCTTTCCACCAATTGACAGAAGACTTTCTAATTGAATCTTTGCTGGGAAAATCGTCGCTTTCCAAGAGCTTCTAGGAATAAGTAGGGAGACCCCTGCTTCATGCGAAAAGGGTTTGTATTTTTCTGTCAGCTTTATTTTCACCGATGAAACCTTCAGGGTTGTTACCTACGATTTTTACTTTGATTAATGTGTTAGGTCGAAGGTTCTTTTTTGGAACAAATACAGGAAGAAAATTTTCCGTATGCCCCATCAAATAACCCGGACGCTCTTCAGTTTCTAGTAGGACTGAAAATTCTTGACCCAGCAGATCCTCTCGAAGAGAAAAAGCATTTTGATTTGCCACTTCTAAGAGCTTTGCTTTTCGTTCTGCAATGACTTCCTGAGGAACCTTATTGGGCATCCGTGAAGCCCTTGTCTTGGGACGGTCGCTATAGGGGAACATATGAACCTTTGCAAAGCGGATCTCCCTCATTAACTGCAATGTCTCCTCAAACTCCGCCTCGGTCTCACCAGGAAAACCGACAATAATGTCAGTTGTAAAAGTAAATAGAGAATGCGCTTTTTGGAGCTTTGCAGTTGCATCCAAAAAATCCTGTTTCGTGTACTTGCGCCGCATCCGCTTTAAGGTCATATTCGAACCCGATTGAAGAACAATATGCATGGAGGGACACGTCTTTTCTCCATTAATCACTGCATCGAGAAGATCCTCATCGACTTCATCAGGGTCAATGGATGAAATACGAATCCTCTCCAAACCCTCCACTTTGTCGACTTGGCGCACTAAATCACTTAGTCTTTCAGGGCCAAAGTCTCCGATATTAATCCCTGTTAAGACCACCTCTTTATACCCATTCTCAACAAGCAAATGAATCTCTCGGAGGATATCGAGCATTTTTTTAGAACGGGAGCGCCCCCGAACAAACGGAATCACGCAGTAGCTACAGTAGGAATTACATCCATCTTGAATTTTCACGAAAGCGCGTGTATGGGCTTCAAACCGCTCAATGCGAAACTCAGGCCACTCCATTTCAGGAAAAACCGTGGGAAGAAGCTCTTCCTTCTTTCTGTTGGGAATCACATCTGTCACTTCAGGAAGAGCCTCAAGCTCTTTTTTTGAACGCTCTGCCAAACAACCCGTCACTACAAGCTTCGAGGGATTATAGTCGCGAGCAAGCTTCCGAATTTGATAGAGTGAACGCTTATCTGCAGACTGGGTCACGGTGCATGTATTTACAATACATAGATCAGCCCTGTCTCCATTGTTAGCTTCCTCATACCCCTGGCTCTTGAGTTGGTCTAAAAAAGCCTGCGATTCATATTGGTTCGTTCTACACCCTAAAGTGACAACTTTATATTTCTTCATGCAGGGTATTATGCCAACTTCCCCTGGAAATTCCTACGAAAAAATTCACGAAGTGTCTATACTGATCAGATCAAAGGAGAATTTTTATGCCTCAAAGTCCAGTTTCAATGGCAGTTGCATTATTTTTTGTCATTAATGTCCTCGGAAATATCCCCCTATATCTTTCTCTACTTGGCCGCTATTCCATCCAAAAGCAGCGCCTCATCCTCCTTAGAGAATTTGGATTTGCCCTCGTAATTCTTCTCCTTTTCAATTATTTTGGAAGTGGTATTTTCAACGTTCTTGGAATCAATGAACACATCCTGGGAATGGCTGGAGGGATCCTCCTCCTCCTCATTTCAATTACGATGATCTTCCCTTCAGAAGACAAGGAAAAAGGGCCTCAGCATGAGCCCATGATTGTTCCCCTCGCCACTCCTGTTATTGCAGGTCCCGGCTCCATCACTGCTGTAATGCTCTATTCATCACGGGTAGAAAGTCCTCTCCTCATGACAGGAATTATTTGCGGTGCAATGGTCGTCTCCTGCGCGATTGCACTTCTTTCCTCATTTTTCAAATATGGACTCGGTGAAAAAGGGCTCGTTGCCTTTGAGCGCCTTGGAGGAATGATTGTCGCTCTTATTGCGGTTCAGATGTTTGCCACTGGAGCTATTGAGCTTGTAAAAACCAGCTTTTCTCTATAAACATCTTCTTTATTATCAGTGAGATGTTATTTCTGCTTGACCCTCTCGTTACGTAACTCCTTATGCTTTTATCAATCATTCAAAGGAGAGCTATTTGAGCTATACAGTAAAGAAATTATCTGAACTTTCAGGAATTAGCATCCGCACTCTTCGTTGGTACGATGAGGTTGGGTTATTGAAGCCCGCTTACTACGGAAGTAATGGGTATCGATACTATGAAAAAGAACAAATCCTAAAACTTCAGCAAATTCTTTTTTACCGTGAGCTTGATCTACATTTGGATGATATCAAAAGGATCCTTGAAAGCAATGACTTTGACAAAATCAAAGCACTGCATTCGCACAAAGGAATCCTTAAAAAACGTCTTGAAAGAACAACTACACTTATCGAGACGATTGATAAAACAATATCACACCTTAGAGGAGGTCAAGAGATGAAAGACAAAGAAATCTATAAAGGTTTTAACATCTGGGCAGAAGGAAAGGGGAGCGAATCCTATTTCATAGGAACTTGCAACAGTAGTAACACTGCGGCAGAAACGATCGTACTAAAGAGTACAAAAAAGGCGAACACTGAAAATTGGGAAAAAGCCGATTGGGAAAAGCACGTTGAAACCGCCCACAATATATACAGAGAACTTGTTGGGTGCATCGAAACAGGGTTAGAACCATCTGCGGAAGACGTGCAACAAATCGTCAAGAAGCATCATTCTTACACCCTAAAATTCCATAGAGCCACTCAGGAAGTCTATAAAGCATTAGCCACGCTATATAAGGAAAATCCAGAGTACATCAAACAGATGGAACCTTTTCATCCACGACTTGCGCCATTTCTAGCTGAAGCAATGGAAGTGTTCGCGGAAAGCAACTTGTCATAAAACCCCCTTCACCACACTACGCTTAATTGACTTCAATAAGTGTAGTGTGGTGAACTAGAGATTCCTGCTCTATACCCGAGGAATAGTGTTGGCAACTCTCACTGAAAAAGAACTCATTAAGTGGGCACAATCTGAAGAATCAATTGAAGCACTCGTACTGGTTGGTTCCAGAGGAACTTGCCAGCGCGTCGACACCCTTTCCGACTATGATTTAGCGGTCTTTTGCAATTCGAGTGAGCCGTATATCAAAAGTGATAGATGGATCAGCCACATTGCCAAAGTCTGGGTCTGGGTTCCAGAATCTTTTATGTGCGAAGAAACACTGATCCCAACAAGATTGGTAATCTTCGAAGGTGGCGCGAAAGTCGATTTTGCCTTTTATCCACTTGAAATGCTTCAGAAAGCGTCTCAGGAGAGAAAATTACCTCAGGGCTTTGACCACGGATATACAATACTCCTTGATCAAAAAAACCTAACAAAAAACATGCCTCAACCTTCTGGCACAGCCCCCCAAATACCACTACCTTCTGACAAAGAATTTACAGACCTTGTTCGAGAGTTCTGGTTTGAAATTTACCATGTCGCCAAGTACATTAAGCGCCGCGATCTGTGGTCAGTAAAATTTCGTATGGGCGGGATCTATGATCATTATCTCATTAAAATGATTTGCTGGAATGAGGTTTCAAAAGGCAAAGCAACACATTCATTAGGAAAACACCTTTCTTTATGGGCTGATCCTAAAATTCTAAAAGCATTGGACAATGTATTTGGTCATTTTGATGCAGCTGATAGCCAAAAAGCCCTATTCGCTACGATTGATCTATTTCGAGACCTTTCAAAAGAAACAGCTTCCAATCTCAGCCTAACATACCCTTCTGAAACCGACCAGTCTCTGACACAATTTACGCAAGATTTACTGAAAGCACAATGGGTGTTAAAAACCCTTTAGGCTCTTTCCGCGTAGAGAACATAGGCGTCCCGCATTGCTTTAAGTGCTACCACTGTTAAAACTGGTTCCGAACGGGAATCATTGTTTAGGTACCACTGGTCTCCGACTTTCTGATACTCAACATAGTGACCATAACGTTTCGTTGCACCCAGATGAACAATGAAACCTTTCACTGTATGGGGTCCACCCTCTCCTAGTTGGACTTGACCATTTGGAACTGACACTTGTTTAGAAATTTTATTGCCGTAATTATCAAAGCGTTTTAAAGCAATCGTCACTTCCCTTCCAGCGATAAAAGTAACTTGTTTTTCCGTTTGTCTCCCAACAACTGTTGGAGATAACTTAAAGGTGTCACCTCTACCCTCAGATAGATCATGGGCTATTGCTTGCTCCAAGCTGGCTCCAGAAGAAACTCGATCTAAGCTAATCGCAAGTGAAGATGCCGGATCTGTCTTAAAGTTTCTGCGAACGCGCACGGTCACTTGATCTGATGAAAAGGGCCAAGTACCTGGTGTCGGCGTGCGATCTATTACCTGCACGCTATTCATCCCACGAAGGGCATGATCCACCCTATCCGGAGCCACTGTGAACTCATAGATAGCCGTGCTTCGAATCGCACTTGTAGGAGGAAGATATTGAAATAACGCTAAAGTCAACACCTCATAGGCATCTTGGTGTCCTTGAGACGGAATATTAAACTGTGTTAAACACGCCGTTCTTACTTTTTGCATATCAGCTGTTGTTAATTGAATTCCTGAATCATACTTACGGTCAAATTCACGCAAAGCATCAAAGCGCTTATCTAGCTTAAATGACGGCGAGTTGAAAATTGCATCGTATAGGGACGGGTTGCTTTTAACCATTTGGTAGGCTGCAATCGCAAAACAATTTGATGAATAGTTCGGAATCCCTCTAAGTCCTGTAGGTCCCACACCTTCCACATAAACTGGCTGTTTTGGCTGGCTTAGAAGTGGCGTTCTTACGGATGGAAACGAATTATGCATAGACGGCGAAGAAATCAGAGTAGGTCCTCTCAAGTCGGAGCGTGCTGCTGATGCTCCATCCATATGTCCAGTTCTGACTGGTGTTCTTTGAGCTGCAACCTTGGGTACAGTCAAAGCTTGCATAGTTGGCTTGTTTTGGAGCACGTGACTACCCACTGAGGCTATAACCGTCCCAAGTCCTTGATCAAATTGACTACCCTTGCTAAATTTTGAGCTCAGTTGAGCCAAGTTCTGAGAAAAGAGGTTTAATTCTTCTTTGGAGACGTTCAAATGGCTTAAATCTACACCTTGAAAGGCTGTATTGATAGATTTAGCCACTTCATTCTTGTCAAAGCTCACTCCCTTTATCCATGACCAAAGGCGGTCTAAGCAAAAACAACATGATCGCGTTTTAACACCAGTTTCCAGCCCAATAGCGCTTGTGAGGAGGCCTCCTCCATTAGCATGGTCGTTTAGTTGCTTTATGATATTTGAGCATCGAACTGCATCGCTCATTTTACAACCCCTTTAAATACTATTTATGAGTAAATTATAACATAATTATGTATTTATTTAAATATTTATTTTTAGTTATATATAATATATAAAAATAAATTTAAATATTTGAGGTAATTAAAGAGCTCAGAAAACTGAAGTTTTTGCTGGGAAATTCTAACAAATTGATTCTAATCAATTGTTTATCAAACAATTACGCCCATCTTGGGAATCTTTGAGCTCGCACTTGGTTCCAACAAAAGTCCCCTTGCACACTACTTTTAGCAAAGAGAGCAGCATTTCCGGGATGCCCATCATAGGTACGGCTGCATCCTGTGGCCTTACAAAGATCCTTCGCATACCGCATAAATTGGTTCATATGCTGATCTTTACTTCCAGAACGGGAAGAAGAAACAAAGTAGTCAAGGCGACTTCTCATCGATTGGACAGTACTAGCGGTTTGGCTTCTCCCGAAGCATCTTATAAGATCAAGCTCATGTACCATTGTTAGGACTTCATATCCAAACCTGTTCTTAGAGTTTGTATCGATATCAGCATCTCGCACTCCACGCGGTTTACAAGAGTTTATCATAAGCTTTTTAGTCCAAGCAATTGTGGTAGGATTTTCTCCCATCTGTTTTGCATATTGCTCATAAATCATAGCCGAGCGAGTATAGTAATCATCTGCCGGAGGATTTTTGTGTGAGCTTTCATCAACACGTCCCGCGCGTAAGAAATACGCAGCTAAAGACAAATTGAGTTTTTCAGATTGAGACAAATTTCTAAGTTGCCCTTGGGCTTCAGTAGAACCTCGATGTTCTACTAGAGAAAATAGTGCTTCTAAATGTCTTGCTTGGCGTGCAGAATGTGTTCCATTATGATTAGGACGATGTACCATTTTTCCAGCAACAAATCTAGAGGTATTCTGAACAGCATATTGGGTGTTCACTGTCACTTTATTGGCTCTTCTAAAAATTTCAGGAAGATTTTTCTCTGTTAGCTGCAAATCAGATACATTTGCAATCGGAATACGAATAGGAATATGTGTTTTACCAGGACGGGAATTCCCAGTAATCATATAACTAGATGGTTTTGGCTTCTGGCTTAATAGAGGGGTCCTTACTGAAGAAAATGTTGAATGCCTAGTAGGTGTTCTTAAGTTAGGACACGCTGCCGATGCCACACCCATATGTCCGGTTCTAACCATTGTCTTTTGAGGTGAAACCTTAGAGAAAGGTATGGTTTGCCTAGTGGGTTTTTTTTGGAGAGCGTGTGTGCTTACTGCAGTTATAACTCCGATCAAGTTTTGATTAAATTGACTACCGTTGCTAAATTTTGAGCTCAATTGAACTAGGTTCTTAGAAAAGAGCGTTAGTTCAGCTTTGGAGACGTTCAAATAGCTTATATTTACACTTTGAAAAGCTGTGTTAATGGACTTGGCAACTTCATCCTTGTCAAAGCTCACTCCTTTCATCCATGCCCACAGGCGATCTAAGCAAAAACAGCATGATCGTGGTGTCACACCATTTTCCAAACCAATATTACTTGTAAGAAGACCACCTTCATTTGCGTGGTCATTTATCTGTCTTATGATATTTGAGCACCGAACTGCATCGCTCATTTTAGTACAACTCTTCCTTACCCCATTCCCATATTAAATAGATCAATATGTTAAGCATAATTATACCATAAAAAGTAATTATTAATACTTTTTTTTACTAAAAATTAAATTACTTATTGTGAATGGTTTATATTTTACTGCAAGCTTAGAAAGCATATCCGTTAGATGTAACAATTCCCTCGTTCGAGAGAGAGGTGTAGCCGGAGCTATCGGATGACAGGGTGGCCATCAAGAGGAATACCGAGGAGGCGGCCAGAAGTGGCAAAAGGAGCTTGGTAAGCTCAATATCGGCTACTGAAGGGGAAGAGGTCTCCGCCAGGGTGTCATGAGTAAGAACAAGACTTGCAGCACGGTGGTGGAGGGGATAGTGAAAAACCTCTCGGGGGTGGATAATCAACTGGGTGAGGGTTCCCATACCAAGAATTTCATCTTGAAAGCAGTTTCCCTGAACATCACGAAGCATAATAGCAACATATTCTTGTTTTTTATCTTGAAGTTTTGGCAATCAATACTGATATCCATAAGACCAAAAAAAGACGGATGAAATTAATGCTGCTCACTCCTGCCTAGTGGTGAATGATCAGCTTAAAGATGACTTCTTACGACAGGATGCCAGTGTCTTGCCAAAGTGTCTTTGAGCCTTGGCTCAGGACCCTCAGAAAGTATCTTTAGGCAGTTGTAGAACTCCACGGCAAGCTTAGGCTGACCAAGGTTCGTCAAGCTCGAAAGAATCCTCGAGATCCTCAAAAGGTTGTGTGAACCGTTGATGAAAAAGTTCTTCTTTTTTGCTGCAAACTTACTAGGATTAATTGAAATTTTATCTGTCCGAGGATCGAGCTGCAGTCCATAATGATCAAGCATGAGAGCTAAAGCTTGTTTTTGCTTAGAGCGAAGATTTCGATCCGTCTTAAATGCCTGCACAATTTCTCTGTTTAGAGTTGGTGCATAACTGCAGAATCTACTCTGACTGTATGTAGGAAAAATCCACTGAATAAAGTTGTGGTGTCTTTCAACTTCAGATTCTTTGAGCCTTAAAATACCATCAATCGAGAACCCATTCCTACCTTTTTCTTCATTGCGATAGAATGCGAGAAATGCTCGAGACTTTTCAGCCTCTCCTGACGCTACTATTCCCCTTCTGCTAACCTGTGATGAGTGAGATTGCTTGCGACGGTCTCGTAGTGGGGTCGTCTCTGTGGGCTCTCTATGCACAACAGGACCTCTAAAGGTTGGACGTGCTGCTGAAGCTCCTTCCATGTTCCCAGTTGATCTTTTTGGAGGTGCACTTCTGACGAAAGGGACTTGCCTAGTTGGCTTTTTTTGGAGAACATGCGTACTCGTTGCAGCTATGACTCCTATCAGGCTTTGATCAAATTTACTCCCTTTTCCAAAGGTAAGATTCAATTGATTAATATTTCGGCAAAAAGCTGATAATTCTACTTCGGAGACTTGCAAATGGCTCAAATTTACACCTTGAAAAGCTGTGTTGATGGACTTGGCCACTTCATTCTTGTCGTAGCTCACTCCCTTCATCCATGCCCACAGGCGATCTAAACAAAAACAGCATGATCGCGATGTCGCACCATTTTCCAAGCCGATATCGCTTGTAAGAAGACCACCTTCATTCGCGTAATTGTTAATCTGTTTTATTATATTTGAGCACCGGATTGCATCGCTCATTTTAGTACACCTCTTTCTTACCCCATTCCCACATTAAATATATTAATATGTTACACATAATTATATCATAATTAATGTTTTATAAGTAGTATTCATTACTAATTGTCAACTAATTAAATATGAACAACTTGGGTTTTTAGCGGATTCAGGAGGCGTATCCGTTAGATTTAATGACTCCCTCCTTCCAGAGAGAGATATAGCTGGAGCTACCGATGATAAGGTGGTCATCAAGGGGAATACCGAGAAGACGCCCAGAAGTGGTCAGGAGCTTGGTGAGCTCAATATCAGCCACTGAGGGGGAAGGGTCACCGCTAGGGTGGTTGTGGGCAAGAGCGAGGCTTGCAGCACGGCGGTGGAGGGCGTGGTGAAAAACCTCTCGGGGGTGGATAATCACCTGAGTGAGGGTTCCTATACCAAGAATTTCATCATGAAAAAGGTTTCCCTGCGCATCTCGGAGCATAATAGCAACGCATTCTTGTTTTTTATCGCGGAGTTTTGGACCGATATAGGCATAAAGGTCATCTGGGCTATACACAGGATATTTAGGGCGATAGGCAAGATAGTTAATCCGTTTAGCAAGGGCAAAAGTCGCTTTAAGCTGAATTGCTTTGGCCATCCCGATTCCTTTAACTTCTATCAGAGCTTGAACAGAGGCGTCAAAGAGGTTTGATAGGCTCCCAAAGCGCGCAAGGAGTTCTTCAGCAAGACGAATTACGGAAGCACCGCGCCTTCCACTTCCTAAACAAATCGCAAGAAGTTCGATTAGGGAAAGAGCATCACTTCCTTGTTGAAGAAGGCGCTCACGAGGGCGCTCCTCTTTAGGAATTTGAGCAAGCGCTGTCATCTTCGATATATTCCCTTACTTTATGCTCTAGATGAGCGGGGATTTCAATTTCGATAAGTACATCATTCCCATCATAGTCTTGATGAACGACTCTCCCTTCTTGCATAAGCTCGCTTACAAGAGCGTAGTTTTTTTGAGGAATACGAAGACTCACGACTTTCCGCAGGTCTTTCAGAACATCCATCATCATCTGCAGGAGCTCATCAAACCCATCTCCTGTGAGTGCTGAGATTGCAACCACACGGGGATATTTTAGTTTAAAGCGAGCAATAAGCGATTTATTTTCTAGAGCATCGACCTTATTTAGAACGGTGATGATCGGTTTTTTTTCGGTGCTCAACTCTTTTAAGACTTCGTAAGTAGACTCCGCATGCTCCTCCGCAAGAGGATGATTTACATCGATGAGGTGAAGCAAAATATCAGCAAAAACCGCTTCTTCAAGAGTACTTTTAAAGGCAGCAACAAGGGTATGAGGAATCTTTCTAATGAACCCAACGGTATCGATCAAAAGCACGTCTTGATGATTGGGAAGAGCAAACTTTCGAGTTGTTGTATCAAGTGTCGCAAAAAGTTTATCTTCCACGAGGACATCTGCATCTGTGAGAGCACGAAGAAGGGTAGATTTTCCTACATTGGTATAGCCAATAATAGAAAAGGTGGGAACCCCCGAACGATTCCGCGCGCGGCGCTGCACTTCACGCTGATGGCGTACTTCTTCAATTTCTTTTCTGAGACCAGTAATCCGCTTCCGAACAAGGCGCCTATCTAATTCAATCTGTCGCTCCCCTTCCCCCTTTAGAAAGCCACCGCCACCAGAGGACTGCCTAGAAAGGTGAGTCCATAGTCGTTTAAGTCTTGGAAGCAGGTAGTGGCTTCTCGCAAGCTCTATCTGCAGCATCG
Source organism: uncultured bacterium (assembly GCA_964350675.1). GTDB lineage: Bacteria > Chlamydiota > Chlamydiia > Chlamydiales > Simkaniaceae > Neptunichlamydia. The sequence continues at coordinate 56,235 of CAYGKJ010000006.1, forward strand.
CTTCTTTTGTCTGAGCTCTTTGCGAAAAAATCTCTAAAATGAGCTCTGTCCGGTCAATCACAGGTTTCTTGAAAATCTTTTCGAGATTACGTTGTTGGTTGGGAGAGATTTCATTATCAAATATCACCACATCAGCACCTAGCTCTTCCGCTTTTACTCGAAGCTCTTCAACTTTTCCTTTTCCAAAAAAAAGGGCGGAGTCAATAGATCGGATCGAACACGGTTCATTTCCTACAACTTCAAAACCATAGGTATAAGCAAGAGACGCAAGCTCATCAAGATGCTCTTTACACAGGGGAAGATCGCGTGCTCGATCATAACCGCCTGCAACCAGAGCCGTTTTCAGGTCGCTAATTTCATACTTAATATCTTCGTAGAGTTTGTCTTCTTTCATGAACCTATCCCACTATTATAAATGCCAGAATTGTTGAGGTTTTTTTTAGAATTTGAGCCCTCTTTGCACACCATACTTAGTAAATTAAGGTAAAAAGAGGAGTGGGATATGTTCATAAATCGATTTCTAGTCCATCATATGCAAGAAAAAACCCTTCAGGAAGGTCCTTAGAGTCTTTTTCATGTTCTATTTCATGAGAAATGTGCGTAAAATATGTTTTTTTTGCACCTATTTTTTTTGCAAAGTCGATTCCCTCGTCGATACTTAAGTGCGCAAGCGATTTCTCCCATCGCCTTCCACTCAATATTAGTGTGTCCAGCCCTTTTAAGGAATCAAAAACCGATTCGTCATACTCCATAATGTCGGTGACATAGGCAAGGTTGTTAAAGCGAAATCCATTCACCTTCATTCCCATCTGGACATAAGAAAAATATTCCACATCCAATCCTTGAAACTTTGTTTTCCCCCTTTCCTCATCAAGAATCGAGAACTTAAGTTTTGTATCGTGAACAGAATCCTTAGGTAAAAAATAGTGATACCGGATTTTTAGTTCTTCATAGGTTTCTCGAGAAAGCAGACAGGGAACAGGCCTCTTTTGCCGAAATGTGTAGATCCGAAGCTCATCAAGTCCTGCAATGTGGTCATAGTGAGAATGGGTTACGATCAAACCATCAAGCGTGTCAATTCCATACTTTAGCGCTTGGCTGCGATAGTCAGGACCGATATCTATAAGAAATCGCTTCTTTCCCTCAGTTAAAAGCACTGAAGGACGGTATCTCTTGTTCCTTTTGTCTGAAGACATGCAAGTCTCACACGAGCATCCAATTACAGGAATCCCCATTGACCCACCTGATCCTAAAAAGAGAAGCTTCAAACTAATACCTCTTCCATCATAGTTTCTGCTAAGACCTTTCCTAAATAACTATGGTAAAGGAGCCCCCTTGAACCCATTGCAGTAAGAACGAAAAGGTTTTCACCCAGCTTTTGAGCAATAGGATGGTAGCTTTTACGGTTTGATACTCGGATATCCGCATGACACCCTTCAACTTTAAAAGCTCCAGTCGCGGGAATAAACTTCCCAATCTGTTTCAAAATCAAATCTGTTGCAGTTCCTAAGCAGGGCTGTTCCGTCATATAATCCCGTTCGTATGTCGATCCTAGATAGCACCTATCTTCTCTTTCACTCAGGGCAAGGTACCCTTTTCCAATAACACTTGATTTTTCTTTCCAGTACTTGGGTTTTTGACACACGAGAATCTGCCCTTTATTAAATCTCAGATCAAGGGTCTTTCCTGCTTCAAACGCGCGAATCCCCCCTCCGGCAGCTAGAACTACTTGATCAAATTCCCTCAGATCGGAGAGTGAAACGTTTTGTTTTATAAGACATGCTCCTTGCTCTTCGCATACCTTCCAGAGACCCTTTAAGTAAAGGCTTGCGTGGACGGTGACTCCAGAATGAATAAAGATACCAGGAAGGTAATGACTTCCTGGAGCAAAAGCGTGGCACTTTTCAGCACCCCACCAGTCGATGTCCTCTCGCTCTTCTGCCTGCTCTTTAAAAGCCTTTTTTTGCTTTTCTGTAAGCGCAAATCTTAGGATGCCCGTCTCTTTGTAAACATCTGGCCCCACAAGCCTCAAGAGATCTCTTGTTGCAGCAAGCCCCTCTTCGCCTTTCCAAGAAAGACGTGCTGTTTCCCCAGGGTAAGAATGGAGCAATCCCGAGGCTATACCAGAAGCACCACCTCCAACTCCTTTCCCATCAAAAACAGTAACGTCTCCTCCCATTTGTTGGAGGTGGTAGCAAACGCCTAGACCAGAAAAGCCAGCGCCAATAATAGCAATTTTTTTCATGCAGTCATCTTAGGATATTTCTTCTGCACTAGAGCATAACTCTCAACGGCAAAATTAAAAAAGAAAAGAATTCCGGGAGTAAGCATTGCGCAAAAGGGAATCATGACAAAAAACCATTGTAGGGCAATTGCCAGTGTCTCCGTACTCATAAAAAAGTTGACACCTGTTAAGAAGGCAGCAAGAGAGAGGATCCCCACTCCCAATAGGAGAGGAAGAAGCCCTAATAAGAAGAGAGCAAGATTTGAAAAAAGATTTTCCTTGAAGCGACAGTAGATATCTTCAGCAAGCTTGAGCTTCAGCCGCGAATTTAAAGCAATATGTGGTGTCGCAAAAAAGAGCAAAAATAAATTAAAAAAGGATAAAACTAGCGAACCTAGAACGAGTAGAAAGGGGCCAAAAGCCAAAATCACCCCAAGAACATCGCCAAGGGCAGGAATCTCTTTCAGCAAATAGAAGATCCCCATGACCATCCAAAGGAACAAATACGCTAAAAGAAGAGGAAAAGTCAAGTATGAGACACCGATAAGAAGCTCCCATGATTGCGATAAGATCTTCTTAAAGCTGAGAGGAATCATTTTCACTTCATGGTGATACACCCGCGCTAAAACCACACCAGCTGCAAGAAGGAGTCCAGATGACAAAAACACCGGTAAAAAGGTTAAACTAAGAACCACCCATTGTCCCGCATTAACCGCTAAGGCTCGGCAAAAGACAAGCATGAGCCCACATACTACCAAGACAGGAAACATAAAGAGGAGTTTATTCTTCGAAAAAGAAAAGCGGAGGGCGCGATTAAAAATGTGTTCAATATCTTCAAATGTCATGAAATCACTCTAGCAGACTCAAAAGAATAATTCAAACCTAAGGTTCTAGCGTCACAAGAGAAGCGGCGACCCAACTAGGCGAAGGATTATCGATAAAAAGGTCTCCCGTGTCAACGAGACGAAGATCAAGAATATTTGCTTTTAATGGTCCAAGAAGATGCTGGATGACCGTGCATGTATCCTTTGCATCATTACGATACTTAATACAATGGTGGTAGTATTCCCGATACTTTCCATTTTCAAGAAGCTTAAAACCCTCATGAATTGAGTCTCTTGCAAAACCTTCGCTGTGGGGTCCTATTTCTAACTGAGAATCTGTCTTGTAAGCTACGCCATTATGAACAAGATCTCCTGTCGAAACAACAACAGCATCTTTAGCAATCCGCTGCAGCTCCTCGATTCCAAGAAGACATTCTGGCCTGGCATTCACTAAGCAAGGATATCTCACAATCAATTTGGGAGCCTTAATTCCCCGCCTTTTCACCTCGGCTTCCCATAGAGTCTTAAAGTGAAAAAGAGAGTATTCCCCCTCAAAAGTTGGGAAAACGCCCCAATAAGTCTCATCGGTAAGCTTTTTCCCTTGCATTTCTTGCAAACGTGCGTCTCTGAGCTTCTCGTTCGAGCGGTTATGAACAACGCCTAAAACAAGAACCTGATCAGCCCCACTATCTAGACATCCATGAACAACAGCTGCAATCTGGTCTCCACAACTACTTAAATAGGTGTGAGGAAAAATTGCTGAGCCTCTATTTCGAAGAGCCCCAGAAACATCCCAAGATCTCCCTGCATCTAGAATTTGATGAACTCCCCTCTTCCCAAGAACATCTCCTTGAGAGTAGTAATCCTCATCAAATCCTCTCTTAAATTCTAGCATCATAAGCAGATAACCTAATATTTTCCAAAAAGGTTATCATCATTGCTTTTTATTGCCACCAATTTTTTCATTAAATTCCAAAAACTCGCTTAAAAAAAAAAGTCAGTCCGGACCCAAGAGTCCGGACTGATACCAAAAAGCGAAGGTGCAAAATTGACCTAGATAGTGTCGTCATGAGATGGGTATTTAGGAAGGGACTCCTATGAGATAAAGTTCTAGGCGCCCGATGTAGAAAGCCCAAGCTGGGCTTTTGAAGCAGGACAACACCGAAATTTTCCATAAGAAATGCTTAAGGAATAAGCAGCATATGACAACACTATCTCAGGTCTTTTAGAATACTTAGGGCCCATAAGAAAATAACAGTCCTATTTAGGTTGTCAGAACGCCTCAGCTGCACGATGTAAATCTGCAGGAAGCTTATTAGCTTTCAAATATTTACAGCAAAGCAGATGAGGATGCTGTGGCGGCATAAATGGAGCTGTTATTTCCTTACGGGCCCTTATGCTGAACTTCCCCTAATAACTCGCTACAAGCTGAAAGTTAAATCTAAGGGTTTGATCATCCCCTGGTATTTTATGCATTTTGAATCCAAGGTCCCCTCTAAACGTGAGATAGGGAAGAATCATATACCTAACTCCAGGACCAATACCAATTAAATATTCTGAGTGTTTCTCTCCAGAAGTGGGTTTATCCGGAAATCCAATCCCATAATCGAGAAAGACCAGGAATAAGAGCTCATCTTGAATCTTTCCCTCTTTGAGCTTAAAGAAATGGAAAGGAGGAGTGCGCAGTTCATTAGAAATCAACACCGCATGATCTCCATTCACGATACGTTCATCGTAGCCTCTTACGGTATTATATCCACCAAGGCCAAATTGCTCGCTTGCAAGCAAATTTCCACTTGCGACTTGAAAACGGTAGGAGCCATAAAGAGAAAATTTCCAGGGGAAGTACAATACTGGTTCAATAGCTCCTCGGACATAAGCAAAAGCAGTCTTTGCTCCAGGACGTAGTCGGTTGTATACTGAATTACCCTGATCACCCAGCCATTTTCCAGGCGAGTAGAAAAGTTCGCAAACAAATGAGAGCTTACTCCAATCATTGTCTACACTAATGCGATATCCTGCCATTAACTCAGTAATATTAACGGGCTGACCAAAAATAAAGTCCCCTTGAAAATCTAGATTAGTATTTGACCTTTTATAGTCAAACCCAAATTCGATTTGCTGCAAAACACAAGATCTAGGAAACGGAATAGGAATCTCATATCTAGCGCTTCCTTGAGCACTATATCCATCTGTTTTCATTCCAGGAAAAGTAGAAATATCCGTCTTGACTCTGGAATATCCTCCAAACATTGAAAAAACATGTCTCCAAGGGAGGGGCGCAATATACTGCCCTGAGTGAGACCAAAACTTGCTATAGTCTGTCCCCGTCGTGAATTGATATGACAAAATGTGATCAAGCCCAAAGACATTCCCCCAGTTAAACCCTGCAAAAAATCGAGTCCTTCCCGTTTCTTTGTACCCCGCATTATCCACACCTGCAAAAACACGAAGTGGGAATTGATCTTCTAATAGAATATCTAGATCGGTGTATCCCTCAGTAGTTGAAGGTGAAAAAATTGCATTTGCATCTCTAAAAGGGTTTCGGTTAATCCAGTTTAGATCTTGAATCAATTGATATGTATCAATCTCCTCTCCAGGATTCATGCTAATAGAAGATGCGATCTTATTCTCTTTAAAATGCTTATTTCCCTTAACACAAACATTTCCTACTTTTGCCTCTTTAACAATGACCGTGAGTCTTCCACTTGAAAGGGCTTGTTCAGGAATTGAAACATCCACGATTGGATGATGGTATCGATAATAGTAAGAAGTTACCGTTTTTCGAATCTCTTGCACTGTATTGAGTGTTACCGGTTGACCAATAAACGGCATCAGTCGCTCTTTTAAACTGTTTTCAGGACCAGGTAAGGACACTCCTTCTATGGCAATCTTTCCTTCTTCCGACAAAACCTTTTGTCGATTAGTAATCGTAATTCCCCTGAGCTCTGGCATAATCAATTGGGCGCTTTGGTCTACTTCTCCAACGTCTTGCCTCGTAGTTGGCTCTCCATAAGTAACAAGTGGAACATGGACTTTTACCGGTTCGATTGCTGTTAGAGCTGTGCTGAAGAGTAAGATTCCTATATATTTAATCATTCGTATTATCCTTTATATTTATAGCGAGGTGTGTGATCTGGGATTATTGAAATTTCTACTTGGATGTTTATTGAAGTATCCGGTTCTTTTCTCTTCTTCTTTATCATCACCTTTAAATAAGATCTCAAACTCCTCCCACCATGTTTCTAAACCTGCCATTCCTCGGAGATCATAAACGTACTCCGTAATTGCGAGGTTTGCATCGGCTAGAGAATCAAGGAGGAGAAGCTGTAACCCAAGCTTATAAAACACTGTAAAGGGAGTTCCTCCAAACACCGTGTTAAAATAAAAGCCCCATTGTTCAGAAGAAGTATTTTGAAGGAACGGACCAGCTGCAAAACTAACTCCATTCAATAACCCTTGAATAGAGTTCTGAGATTGCTGAGAACTGAAGATCCTTAAAACGCCACCCGTATCAATAACGCTATTTGCGTCCATAACCAGAGATCCTGTTCCAAAATTGGGAAAATTAGGAAATGCATTATCCACAACAATGTTGGTATCTCCTGTTCCTATATTCGTGATTGAAGGCGCCGCTGAGGCGGAACCATTCATCTGAAGGTTTTGGTTCGCAATAACAGTCGTACTCCCTGAGGGAGAAAGATTCAAGATCCGCGCATTATTACGCATGTCAATATTATTGGCTCTGACAGTGATTTGACTTGCAGGAGTTGCATCCGTTGCATCAATCTGAATCGCTGCTGCTCCAACAGTCACTCCTATTGCGGGCAACCCACTCATCACTAAGTTAGAGTTTGTAAGAACATCTACATTTTGAACATGGAGTAAATGACCTGGACCCGGATCGTCAATCAGTGCACCAATTAATGCATGAGATTCTAACCCACTCCCAGGAACAAGATAATTTGTATTTCCAGAAAACGTCTCAACTCTCACATTTGTACTGTTTAAATCAACTGTTCCAACCGGCTGAGTTGAGTAAAATCCAATTGCTGCACCCGCATAGTCACCACTTCCTCCTCGCAAATCAAAATTAGATGCTACAACACTGACATTTCCATTGATAATATCATTTCCATTTTCTGGTCCTCCTATTCCAATCATCGCCAGACTATCTTCTCCAGACCCACCGCGAATGGTGACAGGGCCTACAGATGTAACAGAAATATTTCCAGTTATTGTAAGGTCCGCTCCATCATCCGAACCCATGCTATGACCAATTTGAGCTAACGTCTTAAGGTTACTTCCTCCTGTGATCGTAATATTCCTACCCGCGTTGACAGTGATATTTGAAACCTTAGTCCCATCTTTTGAATGATCTACAAAGACTTGCCCAATACCTGCATAAGAACTGTCTCCTCCACTTGAAGCATTGACAATCACATCCCTTCCAGCATTGATAAAAAAATCTGCGTCGGTGTCTGTTGTAGCTGCCCCAATGAGCGCATATGCATTTGCTGGAATGGAACCCGTAACAAGAATATCATTTTTAGTCGTCACATGAATCGTTCCCGTATCAGATCCAAATTGTGCAGGTATTGTTGCTCCTCCTCCACCAATAATAAAATTATCTGCAAATGCAGACACCGCCCCACTCGAACTTTTAACTAAACTCCCCGAAGTTGGTTGAAAAATAAAATCGGCACCATTTCCGTTTGTGTTATTCCCGTAAGAAGAAGGAGTCGAACCAAATCCCGAGGTGGTAAATCCATCCCAACCTGCAACAAAAGTCATATTAGGGTTGCTGATACCGCTGCCAGCAGAAATATTATTGTCCACTCGAATATTGTTGTGCGCAAGAACATACAGATTTCCTGAAGTTCCTATCCCGCCCCAAATAACATCATCAGTGAAAGTAATATCTCCTGCACCAACGCCACCTCCAGCAGTGATCACGTAAACATCAGCTCCCCCTAAATTTGATTCCAAAGCATTAGAGTTGTATACCGCTCCAGCCCCTGTCGGAAAAACATTCGGAGCTATAAAAGAGGCATTTGACGTTGCGGCCGCCCCAATCTCCAAACTTAAAGGATCAAAAAACAGGGCCCCTTTTTTCCCTTTTGGCGCCAATAAATCTAATTGACAGGCATTTTCGATATACCCTTTCCCTGAAATCTCAGCGCGTCCTCCATTGCCTCCCTCTTGACCTCCATGAGCTATTAACCGACCGTGGTAAATAAAGCTCAAGTTTGAAAACGTGAAAACATCCCCTCCATCACCCTCTTTTAGAGCACTCGCATCAAGGGTAGCATCAGAACCAACGAATAAGGTTGTAGCCCCAAAAGGATCATCTACAGATATTGCACCTACCTTGATTTTTCCTCCTCCAAAATCCCCAGTTGCATCAAGACATCCTTTTTGCGAAACTTCAACAGCCTCCCCAAGGGCTAGTATTTCTCCTCCTTTGCCCCCCTCAAATTTTGAAACCATGCTTCCAGTTACTGTCGCCTTTGCCGGATCAACAAGATAACATTTTCCATCAACTACCAGTACCCCTGTAGCCTGTTCAGAATCATGTTTAAAAGCCAGGGCATATGGATTCCCATTTTCTTCAATCTCATCTTTTAGTGAATCATAACCCTGATTTCCCTTATGGTGGAGAAGGATCCGCTTTTCACCAGTAGGGCGAATTAATACTTCTTGACCCGCAAGAACACCAGCTGTTCCCTCAAGAGCTACCATCTCTCCAGCATTTTCTACCTGATACCCAATGAGCAAAGCATCCCCACTCCAAGTTTTGATTTTTCCTAGGTTCACAACCTTTTCTTTAGAAATTCCAGAAAAGACGAGACCCTCTTTGTTGAGAAAAGCGCGATCCAAAATATCTAGAGATGACGCAATAAATGATGCTGCATTAACGGTTCCTTCCTTGCCGATAAGTACTCCATGAGGATTGATCAGAATAAGATGCCCATTCGAATCCACTCTCCCTAAGATCTGAGTTGGATTCTCCCCAATGATTCGGTTAAGAACAACAGAATGCTTACTTAATTGATTAAATGTCACTTGCTCGCTGGTGCCTACTGAAAACTCTTTCCAGTGAAGAATTGAGCGGTCCCTCTCTGTTTGTATGATCATTTTATCCCCTGATTGGGAAATTGAACATGGACCCACAACAGCTTGATCTAAAACTGGTTTTGCAAATAAGCAAAAGGGAATGACCATCAAAGGAAGTAAAATTCTCATAGAAGCATCCTGTCTTTTTTTTTCTTAATTCTCAAGCTATCACTCTCAGAAAAAAAACAAAAGTTTTTTTAAACCTGACAAAACTATAAAATTTAGAAATTAAGGTCCCTTATAGAGATAGCGGGGTCGGACAATAGGAGTTCCCTTGCCACCTCTGGCCTCAAGCCTTTCGTAAACAGTCTGAATGGCAATTCCGACTGAGCGTGACAAACCGAAAAGTACGGTATAGTACTCAGGATAGGGAAACCCAGCAGCGGTAAGGATCGTTCCTGACATCGCGTCAACATTGGGATAGGGATTTGAAATCTTGGGGTTTTCCTTCAAGACTTTGGGCCCTTCAGTTCGAAGAAGCATAGCGATCTTCACAAGAGGATGATCGGCAAAGTGCTCCTGAGCATAATCGTAGAAAATTGTTGCCCGAGCATCTTCAGCTCGGAGGACAGCATGACCAAATCCAAAAACAAGCTCTTTAGCTTCAAGTCTTTTTCGGATCAGATTCTCCACATCAGAGGCTGAAGCATCTCCTCCCACCTCATCAAGAACGGTATGGACAAAGGTCAAACAGTCTTGGTTCGCTTTTCCATGACGGGGACCCGCAAGGGCGCACATTGCCCCGCAGATCGATCCATACATCTCTTCCAGACCAGAAGCAATAGCCTTCCCCACAAAACAGGAAAGGTTCCCACCCCCATGATCATAATGAAGAATATTGAAAAGACGGAAGACCTCAGCTAAATGTGTTTCGTCACTATTTGGGACATTGAGCATGCGCGCGAAGCTTTCCATATAGCCCAGATCGGCACTTGGAGGAGATGTTTCACCCCAACCAGCATGATAATTGATTACAACAGCAACTAAATGAGGAAGCTTTGCAATAAGATTCATGCAGTCCTCTTTATAGTTCCCCTGTCCTTCGAGCATTCCAAGGACAAGGAGAGCGGCGTTAAAGAGCTTCATAGGATGTCCTTGCCTGGGAAGGGATTCAATATGCTTAATCACAGCACTCGAGCAATGGGCTCTATTTTTTAATTCTCCACTAAAGGTTGAAATATCGGAGGAACTCCCCTCTTTCCCATGCAGCAGAAGATATAGGATGCGCTCCGGCTCCCATTTATAGAGTTCAGAAATGGGACGTCCACAGTAAAAGAGTCCTTTAATGGGATCGACTGAAGATGTGGTGCAATACCCTACTGGGTACCCCCGCATCCCGGTTTCGAGTTGATCTTTAGTCACCTGAAAAAGGACATCGTCCATAACTTCACCTTATTTGAGGAGATGGCTAACAGCATCTCTTTCTTCTAATAATTCTTTTTCCGTCAGGGCAAGCTTCTCTTTTAAAAAAGAATCCCTTTCAAATCCATCAACAATTTTAACTTGGCCAGGACTCGTCATAGCGCAAGGGAAGGAGAAGATCAACCCTTCCTGAACTCCGTAGGGATTTCCATCCGAACATATGCAGGAAGAAAAGGTCGGTCCCGGATTAAAAATAGCATGCACACCATCTAAAATAGCGTTGGCAGCAGATGCAGCAGAAGATTTTCCACGAGCAGCAATGACAGCCGCCCCTCTCTTTTGCACTGTTTGCATAAACTCCCCTTCAAGCCATAGGCGATCTTTAATAGCATCCGTTGCTTTCTTCCCTGCAATTCTAGCATTGACAAAGTCTGGGACCTGTGTTGCAGAATGATTCCCCCAAATGATAACATCTTCAACTTTGTTGATGTTCACTCCGGCTTTTTTAGCGAGCTGATACTGGGCGCGGTTCTGGTCGAGCCGAGTCATTGCGTGAAACTGACTCCGAGGAATTTTCGGAGCGTTGTGCATCGCAATAAGACAGTTTGTGTTGCAAGGATTTCCCACAACAAAAACAGTGACACCCTTTGCTGCAACATCATTAAGTGCCCTTCCTTGTCCCACAAAAATCTCTCCATTTTCCTTTAGCAGATCTTTTCGCTCCATTCCAGGTCCTCGAGGTTTTGATCCCACCAGAATTGCAACATTGACGTCTCCAAACACTTCCCCAGGATCACTTCCTATTTTCACCTCTTTGAGATGCGGAAAACCACAATCTTCAAGTTCCATGACAACCCCTTTAAGGGCTTCAACTCCTTGAGGAATCTCCAAAATATGTAGAGCAATCGGTTCATCTTTTCCAAAGAGCTCTCCACTTGCAATTCGAAAGAGGAGGCTATAGGCAATTTGTCCACCGCCACCAGTTACTGCAATCCGCTTAACCATCAGTAAATTCTCCATTCATTTCAAATATCCATTAAAAGGTTTATTGGCATATTCCTCAACCCCTTTTCTTCTACTAGTCGAGATTAGCTTTTCAGATATCAGAGAGCCCTACACTGATGCAGACTGATATTCCTGTGCGTAAAATCTTTCTTTTGGTAAACTTCCAGCCATGAAAGTCGCAGACCCCTATCTTTTTTACTTTTCATCAATTGATCCTGAGTACCAAGGAAGGCTGGAAGCGTTCGGTAATTTGATGCTCCGCCCGGTTCATGTTTTAACTGGTCTCGGGAAAAACTATTACCCAACCACCTTAGCTTGGGAATCTCATCCAGTTAAAGGAAAGAACTATTTGGATGTGGCTATTTCGATTGCCGCAGTGATCCCAGGACTTGTCATCGGAACCCTAGTGAAATTCACAGCCCACGCAATTGACAAGCGGATGAGAAAAGACGAAGAGGGTGTTCTCAAATGCCTCCCTTTTTTAGAGCCACCAAACACCCCCTTAGAAAACACTCACAAATCAACATGGGCTGTAGGACAAGAAATCCTAAAACTTATTGCCGGCATTGACGAATCTGGAGCTCAAAAAGCGTGGGCTAGCGAAGAGATGCGTGGTCACATTATAAAGTTCGATGAACTGTTGAAAACTGAATCCGAACAGCTATATCAGGCTCTTGAAAGTGTTGGAGAACAGCGTTGGGAAGGAATTTGGCTGGCAAATGAAGATTGCCCCGACTGCGCGGTTACCTATTCGATAAAATACTCGTTTTTAGTTCAAATCTACTTTCACATTCGTAAGGGAATTTACTATCCTTCTAGTGAGAAAGGTTTTTTTCTAGAAGAAACCCGACGTCACCTGTTTTTTGAAGACGGAACACCCGAGTATCAACTTCGCACGACATTCAATGAATTCCTAAGGAAATTTGAGCCTATCTGCAGCAAGATTGACGATGTAAGATTGTGTGCAGCACGCCGTATTGACGAGAACCCAGACGAAATGCCTAAAGAGTTCCAGTACACCACATTGGGAATAAAAGGGCAGCTTATTAGACAACCGGAGATCCAAGATGCAATATTGGCTAATCAAGAGTGAACCCACGACTTACTCGATTGATGACCTAAAGAGATTGAAGCAAGATCATTGGGAAGGAGTGCGTAATTATCAAGCGCGTAACTTTATGCGAGATGAAATGAAGGTAGGCGATTTAGCCCTTTTCTATCACTCGAATGCAATACCCCCTGGGGTAGTGGGAATTGCGAAGATTTGTAGAGAAGCTCATCCTGATTTCACCGCATGGAACCCCAAAAGTAAATATTTTGATCCAAAATCTAGCCCCGACAACCCTCGGTGGATGATGGTTGATGTAGAGTTTGTCGAAAAATTCCCCCGTCTGATTCCCCTAGAAGAGCTCAGGGACTATCCAGAACTTGAGGCAATGGTTTTACTCCAAAAGGGATCTCGTCTATCCGTTCAGAGGGCCACAAAAGCAGAATTCACTTTTATCAGAAAGTTAGGTTTATGCTAGAGTAGATGCTCTATGGAAAAGAAACAATACATTCTTAATTTATCTTGCACCGACCAGGTCGGGATTGTGGCGGCTGTCACAGGCGGTTTGGCAGACAAGGGACTCTTCATCCTGGAGCTATCCCAATATAGCGACCCGACTACTGGACAGTTCTTCATGCGTATCTATTTTGAAACGACAATAGAAGTATCTGAAAAGGAAATTAGCAAGGCTTTCGATACCATAGCCAAACAGTTTAAGATGACTTGGGATCTTCATGACAAAGATTTCCGCCCAAAGGTTCTTTTAATGGTTTCGAAGCATAGCCACTGCTTAAATGGTCTCCTCCACCGATGGTCTAATGGATCCCTTCCTGTTGAGATTGCTGCCGTGGTTTCCAATCACGCTGATCTCGAAAAAATGTCCTCCTGGTACAATGTCCCTTTCCACTTGATCCCTATCACTTCTGAAAACAAGAGCATACAGGAAGATAAACTTCTTCAACTAGTTGAAAAAGAAGGAATTGACCTTATTGTTCTTGCCCGTTACATGCAAATTTTAACTGAAAAGCTATGCCAAAAAATGTCGGGCCGTATTATCAATATCCACCACTCATTCCTCCCAAGTTTCAAAGGAGCAAAGCCCTACCATCAAGCGTTTGACCGCGGCGTGAAAATTATTGGGGCAACGGCACACTATGTAACAGCAGATTTGGACGAGGGGCCAATTATTGATCAGGAAACGATTCGGGTACGGCATGACCAAACGGCAAAAGAGTTGGTGCAACTTGGCCAAGATATTGAATGTCAAGTGCTTGCAAGAGCTGTGAAATGGCATATTGAGCAACGCGTTATCCTAAATGGCCAAAAAACGGTTGTCTTCAACTAACTCTCTCTGCTATTGGGTGGAGTATGGAAGGGAAGAAACCATCAGATACGTCTATTCACGATCATACCTATCGCATCTTTCCCAATGATTTGAACGCCCAAGGAACCGTCTTTGGAGGACTCATCATGGCGGAAGCCGACCGACTCACTCACATTGTCGCTGAACGGCATAGTGGGCGGATCTGCGTGACTGCATCGGTTGATTCAATTCTTTTCCATGCTCCTGCTGGCCATGGAGATAATTTGATATTTAAAACTTCGATTAATCGTTCATGGAATACCTCCATGGAAGTTGGAGTTAAAATCCTCGCAGAAGAGCGAACAACAATGAATCGAAAACACATTGTTTCAGCCTACCTCACCTTTGTCGCTTTGGATGATCATGGGAAACCTGCCAAGGTTCCCCCTGTTCTACCAGTTTCAGAGGTTGAAAAGCGGCGGTTTGAAGAAGCTGACCTCAGGCGGTCCAACCGCATCTCCCATAAAAAAGAATTAAGTACGCTGCCTAGTCGAAGAAAAATTTAATACGACTTGCACTAGTTTATGGTCATGCGGTACAATGCTAGCCATATGATAGAAGTAAATGAAATTAAAGACGCGATCTTAAGTGCCCTTGATGGCGCAACTATTGAGCTTAAAAATTCTCGGGGAGATGGACTCCATTTTGACGCTATTGTGATAGCGCCCCAGTTTGTAGGAAAGAGCTTGGTCGAGCAACAACGGCTTGTGATGGGATCATTGACAAAACTGTTTGGTTCGTCGCTACATGCGATGAGTTTGAAAACATACACCCCCGATGAATGGGAAAAGGTAAAACCATGAGTACAGTGCAAGAAAGAATTAAAAAAGATATCGAAACACACCCTGTGATTTTGTTTATGAAAGGGTCGAAGCTCATGCCTCTCTGCGGTTTTTCAGGACAAGTTGTCGAGGTCTTAAGTGGATTTGGAATTGATTTTGAAACGCGTAATGTTCTCGAAGATGATGAACTTCGCCAGGGGATTAAAACCTATTCAAACTGGCCAACTCTTCCCCAACTTTATATCAATGGGGAATTCATTGGTGGCTGCGATATCATCATGCAGCTTCAGGAACAGGGCGAACTCGAAAAACTCCTCAGGAGATAATGATGGAAGAGCAGACGACGGAGATCGCAGACATATTTCTGCACCGAGGATGGCTCATTCCGATTGCGATTATTATCACCCTAACCCTCATTGTCCATTTTATCGTTAGTCGCTTCTATAAGCGCGTCTATCCCAGACTAGAAAAGACTCATTTAACCTGGGACTCGGCGTTGCTAAAATCTTTAATCCGCCCCCTTAAAGTTATTATCTGGGTGTCAGGGCTCACGTTTTCTGTACAGCTATTGGCTTTTCATTTTGAGAAGGATAGCCTTGTTGATCTGTTCAAGCCATTCCGAAATTTTAGTTTCGTTGTTGTTGGTCTATGGTTTACCTTAAGATTCATCAAGAACATGGAGACCGATTACACGCGCGAGCAGCGGTCAAATAAGAAGCGGTACGATAAAACAACCGTACGCGCAATTTGCCAGATTTCAAGAGTTGCTGCTGTAATGATTGCGGTATTGGTCTATTTGCAAACGCGAAATGTCAACATTTCCGCAGTTCTAGCATTTGGTGGTGCGGGAGGTTTGATCGTCGGTTTGGCAGCAAAAGACCTTTTAGCAAACTTTTTTGGAGGTCTCATGATCTATATGGACCGCCCCTTTTCTGTTGGAGACTGGATCAGCTCCCCCGATAGAGAGATTGAAGGATATGTTGAAAACATCGGGTGGCGGCTCACACGCATTCGAACGTTTGAGCGGCGACCTATTTATGTTCCGAATGGAGTGTTCTCAACAATTTCAGTTATAAATCCTTCTCGAATGTCGCATAGGCGCATTAAAACACGGGTAGGCGTCCGCTATAATGATGCTAAAAACGTGTCGACGATTGTTGCCGAAGTGGAGGAAATGATCCGAAACCATGAAGGAATCGATGAAAAGACCTTTATGATGGTTCGCTTCGATGAATTCGGCCCCTCATCACTAAATTTCTTAATCTATTGTTTTACAAAAACAACTAAGTGGGCTGATTACATGCTCGTACAGCAGGATGTCTTTTTGAAAACAATTGAAATCATTGAAAGCCACGGTGCAGAGTGCGCTTTCCCGACAACCACATTGCATATCCCTGAAGGGGTTGCACTCAAACAATGAACGAAATCACCTTTCTCTTTCATATTGCTGCTCTGGTAAGCTTTATTCTTATTGCTCTCAGGATTGGAAAACATGCTCTCATAGCAACTCTGGCAATTCAGATTGTTTTAGCCAACCTTTTTGTGATGAAGCAAATGACCTGTTTTGGTCTCAATGTAACGTGCAGCGAAGTCTATACAGTTGGATCGATCTTTTCGATGAACTTAATTCAGGTTTACTTCGGGAAAAAAGTTGCAAATCAAGCGCTTGGAATTGTCTTTTTTCTCCTCTTTTTAGTCATTATTATGTCGCAATTTCAAATCCGCTATATCCCTTCAAAGTATGACGCCATGCACAGCGCTTTTGCATCGATATTGGGATATACCCCACGCATTATGTTCACCTCTTTTGTCTCAGCATTTATCACTCAGAAAATCGACATGGAACTTTTTGGATGGATCAAAAAAAGGTTCCCCAAAACTCCATTTTTCATCCTATTTGCTCTTGCTTCCTTAGTGACACAGTTTCTCGACACAGTCTTCTTTAGCTTTGTTGCTCTCTATGGAATTGTCCATAGCATGAAAGATATCATTTTGATGAGCTATAGTATCAAAGTGATCATCATCTTCACAATTGCCCCTTTCACCCTTCTTATTAAAAAGTTGATTCGCCATGACCCCATTCAAGTTTGAAGTTCTTCACCAGTCTAAGAAGTCTCGCGCTAGGGTTGGGCGGATCCATACTCCTCATGGGATCATTGATACCCCTAATTTCGTCGCTGTAGGCACGAATGGGACACTAAAAGCGCTCGACAATGAAATGGTACGCTCAATCGGGCTACAGCTAATGTTTTGCAACACCTATCATTTACTGTTGCAACCAGGACCAAACGTGATTGCCAAGGGAGGAGGCATTCACCGTTTTATCAATCGCAACATGCCGATCATTACTGACTCTGGAGGATTTCAAGTTTTTAGCTTAGCCTATGGAGGCGTTGCAGATGAGCTAAAGAGCAAGGGAATGAAAAAGCATGGGGGCTCCGTTTTAAAAATCACTGAAGATGGAGTCCACTTCCGCTCCTATCGAGATGGAAAGAAAATATTGCTCACACCAGAGACTTCTGTTGAAGCGCAAAAAGCAATTGGCGCAGATATCATTATCCCCTTCGATGAACTTCCCCCTTATCACATCGGAGAAAAGGAACTAAGACAATCCCTCGACCGAACGCATGCTTGGGAGAAACGCTCGCTCGAGGCTCACCTCAAAAACCCACAGAATCAAGCAATGTATGCCGTGGTCCATGGAGGGGTGAATGATGCTCTTAGAGAAGAGAGCTGTAACTTCCTTCGAAAGCTCCCATTTGATGGCTTTGCAATCGGAGGAAGCATGGGAAAGTCAAAAGGGGAGATGGTATCTATGCTGAGCTCCCTCTTACCAAAGCTTCCTGATCACACCCCTAACCACCTACTTGGCATCGCTGATCTAGAGTCTTTAGAAAGTTGCGTCCCCTTAGGAATCGACACCTTTGATAGCTCCTATCCCACCAAGGTAGCCCGTCACGGAACCCTTCTAACTCGAGAAGGGGGAATGAAGATCGTTAGAGGACGCCATAGCGGTGAGTTTCAGCCCATTGAGGCAGGGTGCACCTGTTACACCTGCCAGAACTACACAAGAGCTTATATTCACCACCTATTCAAAGCTAAGGAGCTTATTTCCATGACTTTAGCTTCAATCCACAATCTCCACTTTATGGTGGATCTCATGAAAAGATATAGATACAGAATAATTAGCAATTCCATATAAATATTATTTTAATAATAACTATTTATAATAAAATATGTTATAATAAATTAATTAAAATATAAATGGGGTGTATTCACATGGATATTGGAAAAACCAGTTCCTATCCTCTTCAGGATCGATTATTTCCAGAAAGTCGCACAGGATCAGCATATTATGTCGATCATGGGTACTCGAGTACGGAAGTTAAGTTCCTGGATGGACAAAAAGCAAAGCCCCCTACTATGCATTTCGAAAGCCGCGATGACATGCTCTATCATGTTGCTAAGGAACGGATCAAAGAAAATAAAAGTCTCTGGGAAAGTGGCGAAATCACAGCAGCTGATCGATACCGCGGTTTTGAAGATGGCCTCAAAGCAAAAGTTAAAGGTGTTTGGTCCAGAACAATGCACATTATAAAGGCTGCCTGGACAAATGTCCGCAGAAAAGGAACCCTTGAAGGATCCGTAATTAAAGGACTCATCAATTATGACCGAGAACTCCTAGGACGAGTTAAGACAAAAGCATGGGTCAATTTCAGCATGAAACAGGTTCGAGATTTTGTAGTAAAACCTAACATCCGATCTCTGGCATCCGAGGACTTATCTAAAACGTATTCAATTGCTCGTTGGCATCATAACGGCCCATCAGGCTACTCATTTACAAATGAAAATGGAGAAACAGAAGTACTCCAAAACACTGTCACCGCAAGCAATGATCGATTTGCAAAAGGAATCTCCATGATGCGCCGCATCGATGATTACACTACGGGTGAATCGATTGCTTACACAGGACGCGGAGACACTGAGTCTAAGGCAATGGAACAACTTAACTTTATTTTCCAAAATGAACTGGCAAAAAATCCTGCAGCCCAAAAAGGTCTGAAAAAAACTGAAGATGGATATGAACTCACGTTTATGTTGAATAATCTGATGTCTTCCAACCTATTTCTTGGAATGGGCACCTCAGGTCTAGCAGGGCTTGATGAAAGAGATTCCATGCTCAGAGAAAAAGCGATTTTTGATGCCCTTTCACAAGGACCCATTACGCTGACTGACAAAAATGGAATACAGCACACCGTTACGATCAAACCCCTCTATTTCAATCAGGGTTTCAACTCTTTGGCTCCCTTACTTGGAACTCCTTGGAAGCAAACCGAAATCAACAATGAAGCCTATGCTCTGCTCTTTCCGTTGATCGATGATGCCATTCTAAATAACCCATCTATCAGTGCACATGATAAGCAGCTTTTGCAGTCGGCTAAAGACCACCTTAGCGATCCGAGCAAGCTCAAACCAGAAGAGGAATTCTTCTACCGCGACCTTGCAATGAAAATTTTAAAAATCCCCGTGATTGATCATTGCAAAAGCAGCATTGACCGCACATCTATTGCTACATCTATTTCTGCAGCATTGCAAAGCTGGAGAAACCTACCAAAAGACATTCCTATAGAGAACCCTCATGATATTCTCACAGATCCTCTTTTTAGAGAGCTCTTTATGGTCAACATTCATGGAGCCCACCAGGCAACACAAGCCTCACGTTCATCAGAAGGTATGATCGAAGGGCAACAGCAACTCTCTCATGCTCATGGATTCGAGTGGGGCGGCAATAATTTTGGTCACCAAAACCCCATTCCCCTTCGAATGGTTCCAGACCGCTATGTCAATGAGACAAGAACAAAATTCAATCTTGATAGCCCTCTGATGGGGGGACGAAAGCTCCTTAAAGCAAAAGGTATGAAGATGTTCTATACAAACGACCACCCTCTTATCGTGGAACAAGAAGAGCAGAGAAGAAAAATGGAACAAGAAAGGCAACACCGTATTCAGAGCATCTATCTGAGAGCTGCTGCTGCTGCATAATTTCCATTGATCCCTTTCTCGATTATCTGATAAGATCGACTTTTCTAGCGTATTAAAATAAAAATTGGGCTATGTCGATATTCCTTGTCATTTTCATGTATGCTGCTTGGTCAAGCGTTTTCTCGCTTGGGAAAATGGCACTCGAAAGCAGCCCCCCTGTGTTTTTAACAGGCTTCCGCATGGTTTTTGCAGGAATTATCCTTCTTAGCTGGCTCTTCATTAAAAATCGTAGCAGTTTAAAAATTGGAAAAAAGCAAATCCTTCCAATCCTAGCCCTATCGGTTTTTAGTATTTATTTAACAAATGTTTTAGAGTTTTGGGGACTCCAACACCTAACGGCTGCTAAAACATGTTTTATCTATAGCCTCTCACCCTTTTTTGCAGCAATTTTCTCCTACATCCATTTTGGAGAGAAGATGAACAAGAAGAAGTTGTTTGGGATGCTTATTGGTTTTGCAGGATTCTTTCCAGTCCTGATGATGCAAACAGGCGATGAAGGACTTCTCAAAGCCTTCAGCTTTTTCTCATGGCCTGAACTTGCGATTATGGGAGCAGCCCTCTTTTCGGTCTACGGGTGGGTACTTCTTCGCATCATCGTTAAAAACCAAACCCTTTCCCCTCTTTATGCAAATGGATACAGCATGCTAATTGGAGGGTCCATAGCCTTTGTTCACTCCTTTTTTGTCGACAATTGGTCCCCAGTGCCTATTGCAGCAGGACACCTAGCTCCCTTTATCCAGGGTATCGTTACTATGACTCTTGTCTCAAATATCCTTTGCTATAACCTCTACGGGTTCATGCTCAAGAAATATACTGCAACTTTCCTCTCATTCATGGGTCTTTTAAGCCCCATCTTTGCTTCACTCAATAGCTGGATTATTTTGGGAGAAGCCCCTTCATGGCAGATTTTACTTTCCACTTCAGTCGTTTCCTTGGGACTCTTTGTCGTCTACCAGGCAGAGCTGAAGCAAGGATACATTATTAAGGGATCGAAAAAGCCTGCGAAAGTAGAGGCTTAGAGCTCGTTTAGAAAGACTCCTTCATCAGCAAAAACTTGCAAAAAACGAGTGCATGTTTGCTTGATATTCTTCTTAAAAAAAGTAAACGGACTTTGTACACATGCACTCATTTTCAACTCTGTTTTTTGTGGAGAAATTTCTTTGAATGATAAAGAGATTTTTTGTCTAAAAAATGGCACTTTGGTAGTCATTTCAATTCTTTCATATTGTCGAAAATCGGTAATGAAAATAGAAAAATAAAATTTCCTTCCTTTGACCTTCCCTTTTAATAGTGACCCCACTTCAAAACCCTCACTAACTTCATAATGATCAACACGCTTATCCCACTAACCAATTACTTGGGTTTAAACAAAAATCCCACGCTAGAGTGACAGGTAGCTCTATTTCTGAGTTAAGGTCATAACGCCAATTAAAGATATTCATATTTCTCTATCTACTCCTTAGACTTCTTGATACTTTTCCAAATAGCGTTCAGGGATTTCGATATCAGCTCCCCCTAAAAACTCAATAGTATAAACCCACTCTCCGATATATGAACCATACTTATCAGCAAGCACTTTGGAGTCTATTATTGTCATTCCGCAGACCGAAATAACTTCGCCTGGGTGAAAAATAGGGGGAGCTATATCTTTAACTCTTGCTGTTTCTCCCCAATCAAATTTATTACCTAGATTATTATTCATTGTTTTGAGTTCTTATATAATTTAATTCAATAAATTGGCAACCAAGGAGTTCCATCAGGATTTGTGACTCCAGGTACATGTCCGTGAGGTTCCCTATGTAGAGATAGGAATTCCCGGATATAACCGCCATGCTAGAGAGGTGTCGTTGAATAAATCCAAAAAATGTGTGCGGTTACCAAGACTTGAACTTGGGACCTCTACATTATCAGTGTAGCGCTCTAACCAACTGAGCTATAACCGCAGATGAAAAATTGTGGAGGCTAGGAGAGTCGAACTCCTGACCTTCTGAATGCAAATCAGATGCTCTACCAGCTGAGCTAAGCCCCCACAACATTGGACTTAAGTGTCAAAATATAACCGATTGAGCAATATATTTCCAATAGAAAAAAATTTTTCACTTTTCGAAATTTCTCTCCTTAGAGTAGACTTAAGTTCTATTTAATAAAGTTCCACCCCGAAAGGTAATATGAGTACGCATGAAATCTCCAATGGGTCGCTACGGCAACTCTGGAAGATCTCTTCAGCATTAATGATCTCTTTTTTGTCGATGGTGGCAATGATGTTCGCCGACCGTCTATTCCTCTCCTATTATTCCGCAGATGCTTTGAGTGCAGCGACAAGCGCAGGAACTCTCTTTTGGGCAGGAAGTTTCATGTGTGTCACCTTTGCAGCAATGGGAGAAGTTTTTGTCGCCCAGTACAACGGATCAAAACAATATCATAAGCTCGGCAACCCTGTTTGGCAGATGATCTGGTTTTCGGGTCTCTCCTTCATTTTCTTTTTCGCACTTGGATCCTTTGGAAGTGATTATTTTATGAAGATTGGTCTCATGAATACCAATGAAGTGGAGTACTTCAGGTGGAACAATTATTATGCTCCATGGCTCACCCTTCTTACTGCTATATCTGCTTTCTATATTGGCCAGGGTAAAACAAGCATTATTAAGTGGATGGGAGTTCTTGGAAATGGAGTGAATATCATTCTTGACCCCATCTTTATTTTTGGAAAATTTGGATTTCCTTCGATGGGCATCAAGGGGGCTGCCATTGCAACTGGAGTTGGAATTATTGTCCAAGTTGTAGTCATCGGAACCTTGTTTCTCCGAAAAAAGAATCAAGAGTCGTTTGGAACAGGAAATTGGAGGTTTAACAAAAGCCTTTTCTATAAGTGTATGCGTGTCGGTACTCCTCCCTCTCTTTTTGTTTTATTTGAACTTCTCGGTTGGGCAACATTCTATATGATGATGGAGCGCATTAGTACAAAACACATTCTGGTTGCGAGCGTCACTCAAAGTATTCTTCTCCTCTTTCTCTTTTTCGGACTTGGCCTAGAAAAAGGAGCGGCTGCTATTGCTGGAAACCTGATTGGAGCTAAGAAACACTACGAGGTAAAGCGCCTCTTCTGGTCAGGAATCAAACTTTCTCTAATTTTTGGTGTGGTTCTTGCTATCTTTTTAGGAACTTTTTCGGACTTTTTTATCAACCTCTTCTTCAAAAATCCAGAGGCTTTAACGGGCTCTGCATTGGGGATTTCTCCCGAGATGCTCGGAGAGGTGAAGACTGCCCTGAAGTTTGCAATGACTACATTGGTCATCTACTTGACTCTGGAGAATGTGCGCTGGCTCCTTAGTGGTCTTCTAACCTCCGCAGGGGATACTTTTTTTCCTATGATCTTAGGGCTTATCTCTATTTGGTGCTTTATGCTGCTTCCTACTTACTTTTTTGTAGTTGTCCCAAAAGCGCCTATAGAAAGAGCTCTCTATATCTGGGTGTTTTACAGCTTTATGGCAGCAACCCTATTTCTAATCCGTTTTGCAAGGGGGAAGTGGAAGGAGAAAACGCTCATCTCAGATGGTGAGGGGGAGACCAGCCCCGTGCCAAGCCATGATACCACCAGGGAGATAGGCAACTGATTTTTTTCCATGCTTTAGAGCTATGCTAGCAGCTAGAATAGAACGGTACCCCCCTGCACAAACAAAAACAAGCAGACCTTCTGGGAGTTCATCTACCCTTCCACTGAGCTCACTGCACGGGATG
Organism: uncultured bacterium; assembly: GCA_964350675.1. Classification (GTDB taxonomy): domain Bacteria; phylum Chlamydiota; class Chlamydiia; order Chlamydiales; family Simkaniaceae; genus Neptunichlamydia. The sequence goes on from CAYGKJ010000006.1 coordinate 79,741, forward strand.
TGGCGGGAATTTTCAATATGACCTCCTACCCATTCACCGAGTGAACGTACGTCAATTACATAAACTTCATCTTCTGCACTGTTGAGTTCTTGAGGAGATATCTCTGGAGCCTCCTCAACCTTTTCCCCGCTCTGCTCCCAAATATCGATTCCCCCTTTCAGATAACCTTCCACGTTGGTAAGCCCGACACGAGCTAGAGAAGCAAAAGCATCAGGAACAGTCAGGGGATCACTTGTTACAAAAAGAATAGGAACATCATAGGAAACAGCCGTAGCAGCCCAAAAACCTACCTTTTCTCCCCCACCGATACAAATCGATCCTGGAATATGGCGTCTGCTAAATGCGTGCTGATCCCTCAAGTCAATAATTGCTGCTCCTTTCTCAAGCTTCTTCTTAAAGTCGACAAGTTCTAAAGGAATTGTAGAGATAAGTTGACACCGTTTACTACAAGAGTTGTAGTCCTTCATTAGAAGAAAATAGTCAGGGCGCAGGGGGATCCGCGAGAGAATCAGATCGACAAATTCTTTCTCGGTAATATTTGGCTTTAAAAAGGGATTGGAAAGTCTTTCCTGACCCAGTGTTGAAAAGGGACGACTTGCAATTCCCCCTCCACAAAAAGAGCCTGATCCATGAGAGGGATAAATTTCTAAAGAGTTGGGAAGACCCTCGAGCTTTTCCTTTGTTGAACGATATTGTTGTTTTGCAAGGCCCATTGTTGCGTCTTTTCCAATGAGATCAGGGCGACCGACCGAGCCGACAAAAAGAAAGTCACCAGAAAACAGCGCTCGGGGCTTGCCTCCTTCTAAAGCTAGAAAGGAAATATGTTCAGGAGTGTGGCCAGGGGTATAAAGAATCTTAATTGTCAAACTTCCAAGCTGAAAGATATCTCCATCAAAACACTCTTTATGAGGGAAATCCACTTCATACTTCTCCCCTTTATCGTAAGCTGAAATTCCAAGGGTTGCTCCTGCTCGAGTTGCAAGGTAGCGTGCTCCAGACGCATAGTCAGCATGAATATGCGTTTCGAAAACATGAGAAATAACAAGCTGATTTTTCTCTGCATATTCTAGATAAATATCCACGTCAAACCGAGGATCAATAATTGCAATCTGCCCCTTTTCCTTACATCCTATTGCGTACGAGTAGTGAGAAAGCCCTTTCTCTTCAAATCTCTCAAGTAACATCCCTTTCACCTCAAAAACTGCAAAAGACAAAAGTAAAATATTTATTGTTTATTTGCGAGAAGAAGATTTTCGCTGAGCCTCATTGAGCACTTTCTTTCTAAGACGAATATAATGGGGGGTGACCTCAACAAACTCATCATCTTGGATAAAGTCAATCGCCTGCTCAAGAGTAAGCACGGTTGGTGGAGTGAGAGTCAAACTCTCATCTGTGCCGGAAGCACGAACGTTTGTGAGTTGTTTTTCTCGAGTGATATTCACGACTAAATCATTATCTCGGCTATTTTCGCCAATGATCATTCCTTCGTAAACATCATCACCCGGTTTTACAAAAATTGTCCCTCGGCTCTGCAGATTAAAGCAGGCATAACCGGTTACTTTTCCCTGATTTATGGAAATGAGGGCTCCATGTTTCCGACCCGCGATTTCCCCTCGGTAGGGGCCATACGAATCAAAAACTGAAGTTAGAATTCCCAGTCCTCGTGTCACTGTTAAAAAATCATTTCGATATCCAATGAGGCCTCGGGTGGGGAGGGAAAATTCTAGAGTTGTAATATTGTGCTCGTTTGTGTGGAAGTTCAGCATCTCCCCCTTGCGACGGTTGATCTCTTCAATAACCGTACCAGAGAATTCTTCGGGAACTTCGATGTGCGTATGTTCAATCGGTTCTTCTTTATTCTCGCGCAGAATCACTCGAGGTTTTGAAACGAGAAACTCATATCCTTCTCGACGCATCGCCTCAATAAGGATCGAGAGGTGTAACTCTCCCCTTCCTGCAACTCGAATCGCGTCTTCTCTTCCTTCAACCTCTTCAACATTTAAGGAAATATTGGATTTTTTTTCATGAAGAAGGCGCTCACGAATTTTATTCATCGTCACATGCTTTCCATCTCTTCCCACAAAAGGACCAGCGTTCACTGAAATTTCAACTGATAGAGTAGGCTCCCCAAGTTCAATCGATGGAAGCTGCTGGATATGATTAGGATTGCAAAGAGTATCTCCAATCATCACATTGGGAGCACCAGAAATGCTTACGATATCTCCCACTCCAGCCTCTTCAAGTTCCACTTTCTTGAGACCATGATATCCATCAATCCGCGTCACTTTATGTTGGGTTGGATGACCGCCCTTCTCAATCAATGTGAAGGAATCTCCCTTTTTGATAACTCCTTCAAGGATTCGGCCAGTAGCCTGACGTCCCAAGAAATCACTATGAGAAATTGTACTTGCCTGCATCAAAAAAGGAACTTCTAAGTTCCCAGGAGGATAAGGAACTTTTTCAACCACTAAATCAAATAATGGTTTCATGTTCTCTCGAGGATCTCCTTCGTTGAGAAAGGCATATCCTCCAATAGCAGAAGTGTAGCAGTAAGAGAAGTCGAGCTGCTCATCACTAGCTCCTAGCTCCACAAAAAGATCGAATGTTTTATTGAGAGCATTTTCAGGATCGGCATGAGGCTTGTCAATTTTATTCAAAACAACGATGGGATTGATCCCCATCTTAAGCGCTTGAGAAAGGACGAACCGTGTTTGAGGCATCGGCCCCTCAGCAGCGTCAATAATCAAAAGGACACAGTTGACCATCCCTAGAACCCGTTCTACTTCTCCTGAGAAATCCGCATGACCGGGGGTGTCGATTATATTAATCTTACATTCATTAACAAATAAACTTGTATGTTTTGCAAAAATCGTGATTCCACGTTCTTTTTCAAGCTCGTTAGAGTCCATAGCCCTTTCAGGTATGATTTCATTGTCTCGAAATATCTCAGCTTGCCCCAAGAGGCAGTCGAGGAGGGTCGTTTTCCCATGATCAATATGGGCAATAATCGCAATATTACGAATTTTTTCTGGAGGATACATCCCACCATCTTACTAAGATTTCTCTAATAAAAGCAACTACGAACTATCCCTATAATCAATTTCCGGTGTTTTTTGTCTTTTTAGCTTAATAAATTGACCAGTGAACCTATCTCACTATTCTAAACACCATCCTATTGAGCCTTTTTCCCCAGAATTCTGGGATTTTTAATAGTGAGATAGATTCGTAATTTGACAATGTTGGGGAAAAAATCTAGGGTGGGGGTCTATGAACCTAATTAAACAAAAAATTAATTGGCTTGCAATCATTGGACAGTTGGGACTCTTGCTCCATGTTCCCGCAGGAATGGCCACAACTGCCCTGTTCATCGCTCTGATTTTTGAGGAGTGGTTTGCCCTTATCCCTTTTGGAATTGTTGCAGCCTTTTCTCTTATTTTAGGCCAACTATTATATCGATTAAGAAAAGAGTCAAAAGCCTCTCACCTGTGGGATGCTATGATTATTGCTGGCCTTGGTTGGCTCATATGCTCGCTCATTGCTGCCATCCCTTTTTGTTGGATCTCCCATCTGCAGCTTCAAAGTGGGGTGGAATCAGAAGTTCTCCAGGTTTTCCAAAGCCCCTCTAATGCAATTTTTGAGTCGATTTCAGGTTTTACAAGCACGGGGCTCACAATGATGCAACACTCGGGGCTATTCCCACACGTCTTGCAGTGGTGGCGCTCTCTTCTAGAATGGACGGGGGGACTTGGGCTTGTCGTTTTTGTGCTTGCACTTACTCACCTGAATAAGGAAGGGTTTCAGCTCTATTATGCTGAGGCACGGAGTGAGAAAATGACAAAAAATATCACAGGAACAGCCCATTGGATTTGGGGAATCTATTCTATTTTTACCGGGATTGCTTTTCTCCTTTTCTTCATTGCTGGAATGCCTCTTTGGGATGCTGTGAATCACGCAATGACCGTCATTTCAACTGGGGGATTCACAATTACCCACAAAAATTTCCAGGAATATGATCTGCCTATTCAAGTGATTGCAATGTTTATGATGCTTGTAGGCGCTATCAGCTTCGCGGTGCATTTCCGGGTGATTCGAGAGAAAGAGTATGGGGTTCTATGGAGAAGTTGGCAACACCGCTTGCTCTATATCTTTGCAATTGGTGGAGGTCTTCTCATTCTCCTATTAAATTGGTGGAACGGACTCAGTGAATATAAGATCGATGCTTTTTTTGAGTGGATTTCTGCTCTTACGACTTGTGGATATTCCTCGATGAGTCTCTCCCTACTTAGTCCAATGGTAAAGCTGTTTCTAATTATGGGAATGTTTGTTGGAGGAACAACAGGTTCAACAGCAGGTGGGCTCAAAATCCGCCGCCTTATTTATCTTGTTTCTGGCGTTCTCCTTCGAGTTTTAGCAATCACTTCGAAAAATGAAAAGCACATCACTGGAGAATTTAAGGAAAACACATCCCCTCCAAACCAAGAGCCTCCAGGAATTGTTCTTCCTCATACACAAATGAGCGAACGCCTTTTCACTGCAGGGATTCTGTTTTCTCTATGGACATCTACTCTCTTTCTCGGATGGTTTCTTATTTTAAAATGGGTTCCAAAGGAACGCGGTCTTGATGCTCTTTTTGAAGTAACGAGTGCGATGAGTAACGTGGGTCTTTCAAGTGGAATCATCCATCCAGACTTTTCTACTGCAGGAAAATGGGTTTTTATGGCTTTAATGTGGATGGGAAGGCTAGAAATTATTCCGGCACTTATATTACTCTTAACACTTCCTATGATATTTACTCGGAGCTCGAAAGATGGAAAACAGCCCTAAAAGTTACGTTGCTACAATTCTCCTATGTTTCTTCTTAGGAACCTTAGGAATTCACCGATTTTATGTTGGCAAGATCGGAACAGGAATCCTCATGGTTATCACAGCGGGAGGCTTCGGAATTTGGCAAATTATCGATTTTGTTGTTGCCGTTGTCGGCAACTTTCGCGATAAAAAGGGACTCTACATCAAGCAGTGAAAGAAATCACTTTGAAAAATATCTCCCCCCTCGGGCAACCTTTGGAAGCAACCTTTGCTCCCGATGGAGGGATGAATCTAATAAGTTATAAGTTGGGGAAAATAGAGGTGATCGATCAGGCTACTCGACCTCTCTTTAATGAAAGATTCGCTGGCCTTGGAGCATTGATTGGCCCACATTTTCACCACCGAAAAGAGATCCCCACAAATTTTGACACCTCTTTGTTTCCTCACATTACTAAAATCATGGCCCAAGAAAAAAAAGAACCTTTTTCCCATGGGATAGCCCGCTATGTCCCGTGGAAGTTTGTCGCAAGCTCCACCCAAATTAAAGGAAGACTTCATGGAAGCGATCTTTACAAAGGGGTCCCCTTAAAGGTGTTTGAAGGACAAGATTTTGATATGACGTTTGAAGCCCGCCTCCTTACCGATGGTCTATTCATCGAATATAAGGTTGATAGCCAACACCCCTCTATTTTGGGTCTCCATTATTATTATAAGCTTAACGGACCGGGTTTCGTTTATGGAGCTGTGCAAAATACCTACCGCGATCAGGCGGACTGGAAGCCTCTCCCCTCTACCTGGACTCAAAATAACCACCTCCACTTTTCACTTCCTCAGGAAGCTGACTTCGGGTTTATTCCCGAAAAAAAATCCCCCACCGATCACGACTACCACATGAATCTCAATGCTCCTGAATACTCTCTCCATATCGATTACAATACAGCATCTGACACGGAAATCTCCTGTCAGGTCTTCCACCCAAAAGGCGCAACTTATGTTTGCGTTGAGCCTCTCACTGCCCGTTCTCCAAAAGAGCCCACGCTCGCTCGCTCAACCCTCGAGACCAAGCTCCAGATCTTTGCTCCCTAAAAGACCCACCATTATCCTCTAGAGAGAAAATAGCGAATGCTGTAGAAGGGAAAGTGAGGTGTCCGATGGTTAAAAGAGTTGTCATTCTAGGTAGTGGTTTTGGAGGTGCATATACTGCAATGTATCTGGAAAAATACCTAAAAAAAACGAAAGAATCCTTTGAAATTGCAATTGTTAATCGAGAAAACTACTTCGTTTTTCAACCGATGCTTGCAGAAGTCGTTGGGGGTTCTCTAGGTCTACTTGATACAATTAACCCTCTGAGAAAACTCCTTCCAAAAACTAAGCTTTATGTGAGGGAAATTGACTCGATCGACATTGAAAATCAAAAGGTTGTTCTCGCACCAAAATATTCTCACACTCCATACGACCTTCCCTATGACCATTTGGTACTAGGACTTGGAACCGTGACGGACTTTCGAGGAATGTCGGGGCTTCATGAGCATGCCCTCCCTTTTAAAAACCTTGCCGATAGTATAAATATTCGAAACCAAGTCATTGAGGTCTTGGAGGGTGCTGCGAATGAACCGGACCCTCTTTTAAAACAAAAGCTTCTCACATTTGTCGTGGGCGGAGGCGGGTTTTCAGGAACAGAAGTAGTTGCTGAAGTCAACGATTTAGTCCGGAAGCTTGCAAAACAATACGCTGAAATTGACTCCAGTCAGATCCGAGTGGTTCTCATTCATAGTAAAGATCGTCTGATGGAGAGGGAAATGCCTGAAACTTTAGGGCGTTATGCAGCTATGCTTCTTAAAAAGAGAGGTGTTGAGATCTGTTTCAATGCACACCTTAAGGCAGCAACTCCCGAAGAAGCTATTCTTGACACCGGCGAACGCATCCCCTCTAAAACCGTTATTTCTACTGTTCCTTCTTCCCCCAATCCTCTGATTGAAAGTCTTCCGCTGCACCTTGAAAGGGGAAAAATTGTTGTGGATGCTGGAATGCAAGTTGAAGGAAGAGAAAATGTTTGGTCTATCGGAGATTGTGCAGCAATTCCAAATCTAGAGGGAGGAGGGTTTTGCCCTCCAACAGCTCAGTTTGCAATCCGAGAAGCTAAGGTCCTTGCTTATAATATTGCTGCTTCACTTTCTTCTGGAGGAACAAAAAAAGAATTTCGGTTCAAGGCTTTAGGGATGATGGGAGCCCTTGGTCACCACTCCGCGGTAGTAGAGCTATTTGGAAAATTTAAGTTTTCTGGACTTCCCGCTTGGATCATGTGGCGCATGATTTATTGGGCAAAGCTTCCTGGTCTTGATCGAAAAATCAAGGTAGCTCTTTCGTGGGCACTTGATACCATGATTCCTATCGAAGCTGTTCAAATTAAAGCTAGCCCAACCCAAGGAATTGCCCAACTTCACTTTGAAGCTGATGAAATTATTTTCCACGAGGGCGATGTTGGTGACTATCTCTACATCATTGTAAATGGAGAGGTTGAGGTTTTCACAACAAAAGATCAGAACGAAAAACTGATTGCCAAGCTTGGTAAAGGTGAATACTTTGGGGAAATGGCTCTTCTTAACCAACGATCAAGATTTGCAACGGTTCGATGTCTCTCTCCTGTAGATGTCTTAGCGCTACGCAAGAATGATTTCGGTGTTCTTATTTCTAACTTCCAAGAACTGCGCAAGGATTTCGAACAAACTGAAAAAACTCGTAGAAGGGAAATTGGGTAGCAACCTATAATTGATTATTATGGATATTTGGCTTGATACAACAGATATAAAAACAATCACCTTAGGAAGCAGGTTAGGAATCCTGATGGGCGTCACAACTAACCCTTCTCTGATTGCAAACTCAGGACTAAGTCTAGAAGAAAATATCGATGCTATTTTGAAGTGTCAGAGCGGTCCCGTTACCGTTCAAGTCACAGCCGTTGATCATTCTGGAATTATTGAGCAGGCTGAAACGCTTCGTGAGTTTTCTGAACGAATCATCGTAAAAATTCCTGTAACGCAGGAAGGCCTCAAGGCTATGGAATCGCTTTCTCATCTGCAATTCCCTGTTATGGCAACAGCAATCGTCACTCCCTATCAAGCACTATTTGCCTGCCACGCAGGAGCTGCCTTCATCGCCCCTTACTACTCCCGTATCTTGAATCCGTTAGATGCGTTTGAAGCGATTACTCTAATGTTAGATCGCTATGGATTTGAAACGGGAATCGTAGCTGCCTCCCTAAAAACTGAAGATCATATCGATGATTGCTTCCAACTTGGTATTGATGCCATCACCCTTAAGAAAGAGCTTTTTGAAGCTTTCATCGCCGATCAAAGTGGAACTTTTGAAGCATTGGACCGCTTTTCAAAAGATTGGAAGAAAGCAAAACCCTCCACTCTTCTTCAATGAGGCATGAAAGCACTTCTTTAGCAATTACCTACTCGCTTCTTGCCGCCTGCTCCTATGCAGTATTGGCTTTTCTTATCCAAACCGCCGAAGGATTTCTTCCCAATCCTGTCCTTATTTTCTTCCGGCAATTTTTTGGACTTCTGATTCTCCTTCCTATTATCCCAATTAAACTAGGAAAGTTTAAGGAGCTAAAAACAAAAGTCTTTCCTCTTCATATGCTCCGCGCTTTTGCCTCCCTCTCTTCTATGTTCTGTCTCTATTTTGCTCTCCGATACCTTCCTCTTACTGACGCAGTTCTACTAACCTATACCCGCCCCCTATTCATTCCCATTGTAGTCTATTTATGGTTTCAACAAAAGTGGACTCGGAACACATGGAGCGGCCTCCTTGTGGGATTCTTAGGAGTCATTTTGATTCTTCGACCCGGAGAAAAAATCTTTGACGTGGCATCCCTTGTGGGACTTGCCGCTGGACTACTTGGAGCTATTGCATTTACTACAATTCGTCGGCTCACAAGAACAGAACCTGCTGAGCGCATTACCTTTTACTATATGGCCCTTTCTCTTCCCCTCGCTTCAATCCCTTTGGCAAACAGCTGGCAAACTCCAACTCCCTATGGCTGGGGTTTTCTTGTTCTTATCGGTCTGGTTGCAATCATCTACCAGCTCTTTTTAGCCCGCGCTTATCGCCATGCAAAAGCTGTGAAGGTGGGGTCTCTTCTCTATTCAAGTGTGGCATTCGCCTACCTTTTCGATTTTTTTCTTGGTAATAAAGATATTCCTTTAACCGCTATTGTTGGAATGATCCTTATCGTCTTTGGCTCTGTGATCGCTCTTAGGGATCAGCAGTAGCCCTACATTGAGGGAAAATGGGTAAATAAAGAGTGATATTTATTCATAAATTCCTTATGATTCCCTGGAAATTACAAACTTGATGTGAACTCCAATAGATTCAAATTCGCGGAGGCTTTGCATTAAAATAACTGAAATTTAGCTACTTGCGACACAGGGGGATCACATGAGTTCCAACATATTTCGATTGGCAGAGTTTTCAATTGGAACTGCTTCTAAATTAGCCAATTACAATATTGGAAAAGCAATTGGTGTGGGCGCAGCCCTCCAAGTAGGAGTGATTCACCTGCAAAGAACCGATCCCCGCGTTGCGAAAGACACTCATAAAATCACAACGATCCTTATCGCCCTTAACTGCATAGGCACGCTATGGGCGGCAGGGAAGCTTGCAAAAACATTGCAAGACAAGTACCAGATTTCCTTGATGAGCCCGAAGATGCTGACGAATAATTGGACTGTTCCAGATTGGTCCATGTCTAAAATTTTTCTTTACAATACTGCAGGGGTCACCGCCGGGGCCGTCACTCTACTAGCCCTCTATGCCTTGACAGCCGTTGCCTCAAGCGCATTTAAACCTGAGAATAGCCGCAGAGAAGCAACACGAATCTCATTTAAAGACCCCCTTTCTCAGAGCCTTGCCCAGACACTGTATACAACTCAGATTGTTTTAAACGTAGCTCTCTTTTGTTTCGGATCTAATCGGATCGAGTCACTTGTTACTATTGGTGGACTTACTGGATCCCTTTACTCTTCGTTCAAAATGGAATGGCTAAACCTTGAGCAGGACTCGACAAGTCATGCAAGGAAAATTCACTACACAACTCTTTTGATTCCAAAAGGCGATAATGAAACTCAAAGGGGGACCTGTTCAGAAGGACATGCAGAGCAACGAGATGCTCTTATAACGCATATCATCGAGAGGTTTCGGGAAGTTGTCGTGCATTCGAATGACGAAGCAAACTACCGTGTCAGGGATATAAGGAATGAGCATGGCAGACACTTAAGATACGATTATACGCTCGAGCTTTCTAGGAGCAGATTGCCAAGCTGCCCTAACTGCGAGGAGCGTCCCGCGCATGGGAGCCTTAGTGTTGGAAGAGGATCGATTGTCTGGGATGGCGATGTGCAGGGACCGAAGTCTGACTTTGGAGCGGCTCTCTACTTGACCTACGGAGTTGTGCAGCTGAGCCTCGTCTTAGCACAACAAAAATACCCTCACTTAGCCGGCTCTATTTATAAGATCCAAAAAGTCATGATAGGCCTAGATATCCTTGCAATCGCTGGGAAAATTTATGACTATCAATCAATGCAGAATGCAGATTGGGGAAATGAAGCAATTTTTGGAGCTCTTGCAATCTCAGCGGTTGCCCTCGGATACATTCTTTATTACCATAGGACCGAGACAGGAAAAGATCTAATCGATCACTTCAAAGGAGTGGTTCCAGAAAACGATCTAACAAATCTAACAGTCAATTCAACAACGCCCGCTTCATTCAGAGTAATGCAATGGGTATTAACGAACAAAATCCTCCTTGACTTAGCTCTTGCTCCTAGTGCTCCTAATGAACAAATCCACCTCATCAGCGCAGCCGTTGAAGCGTTTGCTCTCTACCAACTCTCTCAAACAAACTGGATTTTCTTCGAGAGAAAACACACGATGCCTCTCATGAATCGTCCTTTCAAATTATTTGATCTAGGGCTTGCAGAGACAACAGAGGCCGCACGCGAAAGCTTTGAAAATTCCTTAACAGAAGTCACAACGCGCTTTCATTTTATTGTCTCTAATGAAAAGCTTCTACTGCTTGATGCCGAGTCGATACAAAAAACTCTCCAGGGGATCTACGACTATTCAACAAAGTTTTTTGAAGACAGTTTCTGGCAACATTACTGGCACGTGACCTACCAACATGGTGTGGAGGTCAGTCGCAGACTCATAATGAACGCTCAGATCCTCCCCCGTTCCCTTAAAATCGGGGATATCGATTACTCCAATCTTCTCACCTCTTGGGGCGGAAGCGCATACAAGCGCTGGGCAGGAAACGCCTCACTTAACTTGCAGATGCAATAAGGGGCAACAGAGTGGTGTTAAGATTAGGAGAATTTCTGGCAAATAGCTGCTCACGTTTTGGGCACCTGCATTTAGGCGCAGCCTTTGGTGCTTCAGCGCTTCTTCAAGCCGGTCTTGTAGAATACCGCAGACAAAATCCTAATTCTTATCATACAGTCAATAAGATTCTAACGATTACGAAAATCATCAATGTTTTTGGGGCCTGTTGGGCCATGGGGAAAACCATTAACACCCTAAAGGAACGCCACAACATTTCTCTATTTAGTGAGAAGTATGCAACAGGAAAACTGGCAGCACCTGATTGGACATGGGGCAAGCTCTTCCTTGTCAATAGCGCTATTCTGACTTCTACTTCGCTGGCAGCACTTGCAATCTTTTTTTTCACCCCACGCGATAGAAATACTTCCAAGCAAGAACATTTCCTTCGATGCGCAGCCGTTCTTCAAATCATAACGACTTTGCCCCATGTTCTCTCTCTCCAGGGAGCAGGGATTCTACTTGGATTGGGAGGAACTCTAACAAGCTCCATCAGCACCACATTTGTAAAACAAGTCATAGCTCGACCGAATCAGCATGGTATCAATGATCGCGTTGTTTACTACGGTATTGGAGCACCTTCAAATGATGATGATGTCCGGGCTGAAGTTAGTAGAGCTACGAACTACGCAAGCAATGGTCAAAGGCTCACCCTCACGATCAACCGCCAATTTATCCCTCTTAATGGATCGATTCAACTTGAGAGGGGGAAAGTTGAATACAATGGGAGAGATCTTTCTATAAAAACCCATGAGTATGGACTTCTAGCTATTGGAATGTTTCAACTCTTAGCAACCTACAAAGTTTGTTCTGCCTCCCCATATGCACTTTCATATTTTGGAAAAGGGATTGCTCTCACTTCTTTCCTCACTCTAGTCGGGAGGATGGCTAGAGACATGGTTAGCTCAGAAAGTGAGACAGATGCACTCCTTACCCTATCCCTCCCCTTTATGGCCGCGTTCCTCATTTTTTTATACAATCGCTCAGAAGGACTTAAGAACGAAGCACCCCTACTTTTGGAAAATTCCCTTGGAAATAAGGTGTCTCTCCAATGGGGAGATATAGATATGTTAGCTGTGAAATGGACAATGGTCAGTCAGGCCTTGATGGATCTACATCGAGCCCCTGAAGAAGAGGGTAAAGAGCTCTACTATTTAACCAATTGCGCAATTAAAGCTCTCGTACTCTATCAATTAAGCAAAATCCACTGGCTCAATATTAAACAAACGATTAAAAACCCTCTTGCCAATCACTCAGTCGAGGTTTACTTTGGGACCTCCTATACTTTAAGTCCAAGAGCAACGGATCTATTTAAAGAATCTGTGAACGAAGTCACCTTAAATCAAATTGTCTTGATTCCTGATAGAGCTTCACTATTTCCGACTGACGAGGCGCTGAAACAGTTTGCTCGACCGCTTCTTGATCAAGGAGACAATCTCTTTGCTGACTGCAATTGGAGAATGCATACATTTGATATTTTCAGGCAGCACAATGTGACTCTCAAAGATTCCCTACTTCAAGCTGGAGACGTTGATCTATCAAATTGGCTTTGGATCAGAAGAGGAACCGTTTCTCAGAAAGGATATGCCCTTTCTGTTTTACAAATTCTCGAGTAAATTTTTATAAATTAGGGCATGTCCCTGAAGTTTTCTCCAAGAAGTTGTGCCTAGATTTTCTCATCTGTTGAAGTGTGGAGATTGATAGCAACTTGGTAAAGTTGTTGAGATCGAACACAAATACAGATGAGGAAAGGTGGGCCAAATCCTGGAAAGGAAGTTTAGGGACACGCCCTAACAACCATCTCCCACATTAATATCCCCTTTATTGGGCTTACCTCCCCCTGGAACTTTACATTCATCAAAGGTACTTTTGCCTCTCTATTCGCCCGAGTTGTGATTGCATTCAATTGAAGAATTCCTTCCTCAATTGAATGCCCTTCAAATCTTGCATCAAGAAACGGAAGAAGCTCGAAGCACTTAAATGCCAAAGCAATTTGTGCATTGTGAAAGACCTGCCGTAAACTACTCCCATAGACTCTAAAAGCAAGGCCTGCGCGCAACTCTATCTCTTCAAATGGAGGAAGTAAATCATGGCTCCAGATCGGTTCATATCGGAGGCCCCCATAACTTTCATATAGATGAAAGTTATGAAAAAAAAGAGGAAGGGGACGAAAGTTCTTCTTCCATTCCCTCTCACTAAAGGGACTTCTTCCCAAAGTAATATGCTTTAAAAACTTTCTCCTCTCCAATTGATACCCCTCTCCTTCTAAAAACTCTGAGAGCTCTTTTTGATATGTCTCGAGAGGATCTTCTCCAAAGGAATCGACATGCCATGTCACAATGTTTGGGTGACGCTTCGGCAGACACAAGCAAGAGTCTGAAATTCCCACGGGTCCCACACGAAAGTGTGGTTTTGGAAGCCTGGGGATAAGATTGCGGAGTTTGCTGTAAGAGGTGTCTCCTAAAAATGCTAGTGTGAGGTGTCGATGCTTCGCTTTCAGCGTCCGCGCATCTGGAAGAGTTTCAGGCCACGGAGCATGAACTTCAAACCCAAAAAAAAGACGTTTTCTATCCTCAATATCATCCACGTCTAGCCTGCCTCCTAAGTAACATACAGAAAAGTGCATAGAAAAACCCTAAGATCAGTCCAAATATTATATGGCTTATAAGAGAATTGAGAAGCTCATACATCGTCAAATCTTCCCACTGAGCATTTGGAGAGACTACAAAGAAAAAAGGGAGAAGATAAAAGGGCGTTAGAATCCACCACACAATCCCAAACATAAAGCCCAATCCAAGCCCATTCCAAAGGCTCCTAACAAGACGATGGAGGGTAAGAGCAAAGACAATTCCAAACATCATTGCTGTTACATAGTGGGCACCATTCAATATGATTTTCACCGGTATACTGTAGACCCCACTAAGCAAATGAAAAACTTTCATCTGATCAAGGATCAACATATAGAGCATTGCCGGTATCATATTGTTATGAATCCAGAGCTGCATCATAACAACCCCAGTGAACAAACCACTGAGTCCTCCATAGATAATGTTCAAAAATCGGTAAGTACTCTTCTTCATACCCTAGGTATACTCGATCAAAAAAAAAGAGAGAAGCGGATTCAATTTAAAATGCCTTCTTTAAGGACTTTTTCTTCCCCTCTTCACAAAATAAATCAGAATGCGGTATATCAAAGAAGATGACAAAACATATTCATATGCGGCGTTGGATCATCTGGTCTCTTGCGGTTGCTTTTTACTTTTACGAATATTTTCTCCGTGTCGCACCTAGCGTTATGGTCTCAGAACTGTTTAAGGCGTTCAATATCGGTGCTGGCGTTTTTGGGATTATCTCGGCAGCTTACCTTTATGCCTATGCTCCCATGCAGCTTCCCGTTGGCGCATTGATGGACCGCTTTGGAGCCCGAAAGCTATTAACACTAGCCACTCTTATGTGCGGGATTGCATCTATTCTTTTCGGCATAGCCCCGGGTGTGTGGCTTACCATTGTTGCCCGTCTCTTTATGGGAATAGGCTCAGCATTTGCCTTTATTGGAATGGTCTATATCTCTTCTCATTGGTTCCATGGAAAGATCCTTGCTCTTCTAGTAGGGATTGGAAACTCCATAGGGATGCTTGGAGCCGTTTTTGGAGAAGGGCCTCTTTCTGAGCTTATGCATATATTTTCTTGGAGGCAGGCTTCGGTTATCTTAGGCTTTGCTGGTATGGGGCTAGGAATCATTATTTATTTAGCCGTACGTAATGAACCTCCCTCGATGGAGCATCATGATCCTAAACCTAAGCTTTCCATGCTTCAGGGGATGAAAAGCGTTTGCAGAAACTCGCAAACATGGATTAATGGGATTGTTGCAATGATGTTCTATACAGCGACTGTTTCGTTTGGAGGGCTTTGGGCCATTCCATTTTTGCAGCAAACTCAAGGGTTTTCGAACGAGTCGGCAAGTTATGCCACGTCGATGATCTATGTAGGTTGGATTGTAGCAGGACCGATTATTGGAACGATTTCTGATCGGATTTGTAACCGAAAAATTATGCTTTTTACGTTTACCCTTCTCAGTATCGTCTTTTTCTCTCTTATCACCTACACCCCGATTCGCAATCCCTTTTGGATTTTTACCCTCATGTTTCTTCTAGGGTGCTGCCTATCAGGTGAGCTTCTCTGCTATTGTTTATCAATAGAGCTCAATCTGCCTGAGACGAAAGGTTCTGCTCTTGCCATCACAAATTTCTTAGTGTTTGTAGCAGGCTCCGTTGTTCAAACCCTCGTGGGTTTCATCCTAGATTGGAATTGGGATGGCCAAGTGCTTCATGGAGTCCGCATGTACGACCTGACGAACTACAAAATGGCCCTCACCGTTTTTCCTATCACCATGCTGATTGCATTTATCTTTACTTTTTTTATCCGTGAAAAAGATAAACCATGGTGCAGCTGAGGACCCGTTTAAATCCCTAAGCTTGTTCAAGCAGGTCGATCAACTGGTAAATTTCTGTTCTGAGACCCTGCGCATTTTGAAACCCATGACCTGGAAATTGACGGAGGGTAACCAAAATGTCCTCTCCCTTGCGGGTCAACTCAGGTGAAAGATGTGTACTTCTCAAGATATTTGCCACCGCAAAAAGAGTTCCTTGTATTCCCCATAGATTGTTGTGATTTTTAAATAAAACACCAAAGTAAGAGTCCACTTCATCTAGCAAGGGTTTCAAAGAGCATTTAAGTGCGCTTTTCAAAACCTTTGAAGAAACCACAGGCTTTTCCCGAGCGATGCTCTCAATATCGCTGGCAATCGCATCTCTTAAAGGAATACTAAACCAAGGGGTTTTTGTGCACTGCATCATATCCATTTCAAGCTTTTCAAAAGCGACGCTGGTTCTTGAATTTGTCTGAGTCGAAAAAATAGCATGCACAACAAAGTATGTTGCAGAGGTGTAAGGCCAAAGAGCCGGCGTTTCCCTAAGGAACAAACCAATATTTTCTAAGGCATCCTCTAGATTTTCTTCATAAAGACTCTCAAATGCCAGAGGCCCTTCAACGCCTCCAATTGCAGAAATTTCACTCATATCCAAACCCAAATTAAATGTTGATTGAGGAAATTGTACCAAATCACAAAGTTTTTTTACCATGAAAAACAGACTATAATAATAAATTTATATTCCAGAAATATTAGAAAGTTTGTTTTTGAAAAGAATGTTTTTTTTAATAATGCTTGATTGGTTATATATGAAAAAAGGAGGCTCCTTAAATGAACCGTAAATATGTCCTACCGACACTAGCTTTTTTTGGGCTCCTCTTTGCGCTTTTCATGGTATTTTATGGAGCAAAAACTCCATCAATTCCGCCGATTGAATTCCCTCCGGCTTCTCCTCCCTATAAACATTATGTTGCTGGGGCAGGAATTGTAGAAGCAGCATCTGAAAACATCAAGGTGGGAACCCCTTTTAATGAGATTGTCACGGGTGTTTTTGTAACTGTGGGGCAAATTGCAGAGAAAGATACCCCTCTCTTCCAGCTTAATATTGAAACGCTCAATGCTGAATATGAAGAGGCCAAGCAAAAACGGGATGTTGCTAAAACGAAATACGAGGATCAGAAAACAGAGCTTTCTCTTTACCAAAGTCTCAAAGACAAACGAGCTGTGAGTGAAAACGAGATCAATAAACGGTACTATTCGACAGAGGCCGCCCTGAATGAACTGAAGGAAGCCGAAGCCTCGATGGAAGTCATCGCCTCAAAAATTCAACGTTCAACCATTCGTGCGCCCATGAATGGGCAAGTCCTCCAGGTCAACATCCATGTGGGGGAATCTGCAGATGTCAATCCCTTCGATAATGAACCCCATATGCTTTTTGGGCAAACCGATCCGCTTCATATTCGCGTAGAAGTTGACGAAGATGATGCATGGCGTGTGCAAAAAGGGACTCCTGCAGTCGCCTATGTTCGAGGAAACAGTTCGATCAGCGTCCCTCTAAATTTTCTCTATATTGAACCCTATATCATCCCAAAATCAGCACTAACTGGTGATAACCAAGAGAGGGTTGATACCCGCGTGCTACAGATCATTTACTCTTTTGAGAGAGAAAAACTCCCCATTTATCCGGGGCAAATCATGGACATCTTTATCAAAGGAATCCCAGCGAATGAAAGGTATTAGTGGTCGGTCTCATAAATTCTTCAGGAAAAATGTGCTCAAATTTTTTGGTCTTACAAAGTGCGGAGATCGATGGCAGCTTTGTAAAGCTGTCGAGATCGAGCATGCAGTAATACCATTCGTAAGAAATAATGACATAAAATCGACAGTTCTTTCCGGGCAAAAATACATTTTTTATCTCGCTAACTTACAAAAGTTAGCATCGATCTCCAAATGCACTTTTGCCTCGAAAGTCTCCTGTGCTTTTGTGCCATTATTTCTTACGAATGGTATAAGGCCGGAAAAGATGAGTCAATTTTCCAAAGAATTTTTGAGACTGATCAATAGGTCTATTCTTTTCCTTTTTTTGACAGGGTGTGCTGTGGGGCCCAATTATCAATCTCCACCCGTCGCTCTTCCCGAGAGTTATGGAGAGCCTCATAACGATGAAGGAATTGACGAAGTTGCCCTCAAAAGATGGTGGACAACTTTTGATGATCCCCTTCTCGATGTGCTTGTTCACGAAGCGCTTTCCCAAAATTACGACTTAAAAATCGCCATTGAAAAGGTCAATGAAGTCAGAGCCCTTTACCAAATTGAAGCAGCTGAGCTCTACCCAAAAATCGACATGACAGCAGATGAAAGGCGCATTCGCATTAGCCAGTCGCTTTTCGATGCTCCCTTTATGGGTCCTCCTTATCAAAACTTCTACAAGGTAGGCTTTGATGCAAGTTGGGAGGTAGACATTTTTGGGAAACGCAGGCGCGAAAAAGAGGCGGCCTATTATGAATACGAAGCCGAGATCAATAGTGCCCGCGATGTATACATTACCCTTCTTAGCGAACTCGCCTCCACCTATATTGAAATCCGGGGCTTTCAACACCGAATAACTCTTTCGAAAAAGGATATCTACATCCAAAAAGAGCTCTTAGCTCTTGCAGAATCTCGCTTTAGTGCGGGACTCGATAGTGAAATTGAGCCTGAACAAGTCCGCTTTAACTTAGAAGAGTCGGAAGCAATCCTCCCAGAACTTGAAACGAATTACCGTCGTGCAATCCATCGGATGGCAGTACTCCTCGGAAAATCTCCTGAAAGCCTCCACAGTGATTTTGATGAGCAGCGCGCCATCCCTGTAAGTATAGCCGCAATTCCTATCGGTCTTCCCTCCGATCTTCTCAGACGCCGTCCCGACATTCGCCAGGCAGAGAGAACTCTCGCTGCTGCCACTGCAAACATCGGCTCTGCTATCGCTGATCTTTTTCCCCGTTTTTCCCTTTTAGGAAGTTTCGGCTTTGAAAGTAACCGCACGAATAATTGGTTCAAATCACGCAGTCGCACCTGGTCGGTTGGTCCCAATATGCAGTGGCCGATCATCTATTTTGGGCGGATTAGAGCAAACATACGGGTACAAAATGCCAAGCAACAACAAGCTCTTTTCGATTACGAACAAACGATCCTTACCTCACTTGAGGATGTTGAAAATGCTCTAGTTTCCTATTACAAGGAAGACGAAAGGGTGGACCGCTTTGAAAAACAGGTAAGCAGTGCAACACGCACCTATGAGTTAACACGCGATCGCTATATCAGTGGCCTTGTAGACTTCTCAGCACTTCTTGATGCTGACCGTGCACGTGTCTCTGCAGAAAACAACCTTGTGGATAGCACCCAAGCATTGAGCACCAATCTTGTTGCTCTCTACAAATCACTTGGTGGGGAGTGGTAAATGCTCCTTCTTGCGATCAAAATTCTTATCGGTGACAAAGCAAAGTTTATCGGGATTGTTTTGGGACTAAGCTTTTCCTCTTTGATCATCGTCCAACAGTCTTCGATCTTCGCTGGATTAATGGTCCGAACGTTTGGTTTTATCACCGACACCTCGCAAGCAGATATTTGGGTGATGGATAAACAAGTGCGATTTATCGATGATGTAAAACCCCTGCGGGATACCCAACTTTATCTTGTCCGCGGAATCGAAGGGGTGAAGTGGGCTGTACCCTTTTACAAGGGACTTCTCAAAGCGCGTCTGCGTGGCGGTAATTTTCAGATGTGTAATGTCATCGGAATCGATGATTCAACATTGATCGGTGGCCCCCCACGTATGAGGGAAGGAGAAATTTCTGATCTAAGACTCGTCGATGCAATCATCGTCAATAAAGTTGGTGCTGATGAGATGCTTGCCGAAAATGGAATCTACAACCCAGACAAAAAACCTGTGATTCCACTCAGAGTCGGTGAAGTTCTTGAGATCAATGACCGGAGAGCACAAGTCGTTGGAATTTGTGATTCATCACGCACATTCCAGTCTCAACCCGTGATCTATACGACTTATAATCGGGCGCTTAACTATGCCCCTCCAGAGAGAAAGCAACTCTCCTATATCCTTGTCAAAGCGCAAGATGGGGTCTCTCCAAAAGAGCTTTGCCGCATGATCAATGCCCGTTCTGATCTTGCTGCCTATACCAACGGCGAATTTAAAAGGCTCACCTTTGACTACTATATGGAAAACACGGGAATTCCTCTGAATTTTGGGATTGCGGTTCTTTTGGGAGTCATCATTGGAATGGCAATTTCTGGGCAGACATTCTATAATTTCATCCTTGATAACCTCCGCTTCCTTGCCACATTCAAAGCGATGGGTGCCAATAACCGCCTTCTCACAAAGATGGTTCTTCTTCAAGCCGTTTGGGTGGGGTTTATCGGATGGGGGCTAGGTGTGGGTGCAGCCGCTATTTTCGGATGGTTTTCCCGAAATAGCGATCTCTCCTTTCTTCTAATTTGGCAACTCTATGTGATTAGCGGCATTGTGATGTTTTTAATTACCGGTCTTTCCGCATGGATAGGCCTCAATCGGGTCTACCGTCTAGATCCTGCAATCGTTTTCAAGAGTTAAGATATGAAAGATGAAGTTGCCGTAAAATGTTCTCAAATTCGAAAATCTTTTGGAACGGGAGACCTTCGCTTTGAAGTGCTCCATGGCATTGACCTTGAGGTTAAGGCAGGAGAACTCTTGATGCTTGTCGGTCCTTCAGGATCTGGGAAAACCACTCTCATCTCGATTATTGCAGGAATCTTGAGCCATGATAATGGGCACTGCGAACTATTTGGAAACAATATCGATGCTTTTTCTGACTCTGAAAAAACAAAATTTCGAGGAGAAAACCTCGGGTTTGTCTTCCAGTCCTTTAACCTCATTCCGATGCTTTCCAATTCTGAAAATGTTGTGATTCCTCTCCTTCTTAATCATATGGAAAGACATGAAGCGATGAAACTTGCACAAGAGCGTCTTGACCAATTTGGCCTGGGAGATAAAGTGGACAATTTTCCCGCGCAACTTTCTGGAGGACAGCAGCAACGTGTTGCGATTGCCCGCGCAGTGATCCATAACCCCAAGCTGATCGTATGCGACGAACCCACGAGTGCCCTTGATCATGAAAATGGAGCCCTCGTCCTCAATCATCTCAGAGAAATTGTCGATAAAGAAAACCGAGCTTTGATTGTTGTCACGCACGACTCTCGCATTTTTGACTATGCCGATCGCATCGTACACTTAGAAGACGGCAATATCGCTTCTGAGAAAACAAATCACGGGTAATACCATTCGTAAGAAATAATGACATAAAATCGACAGTTCTTTCCGGGCCAAAGTGCATTTTCTATCTCGCTAACTTACAAAAGTTAGCATCGATCTCCAAATGCACTTTTGCTTCGAAAGTCTCCTGTGCTTTTGTGCCATTATTTCTTACGAATGGTATAACACCCTGAAATTCCACCAGTTTTTACTTTAATCTCGAAAACTCATACCAATCAAAAAGGAGATAGTTATTTTCTGTATCATTATGTGCTGCAAAGACGCCGGTAGGATACATTGGAGGAATTTTCTCCGCTGTTGTTGCAATTCCGTCGGTGCGCCTTACTCCCCGAAGGCCCGCAGACTTGACGAACTTGTTATTCCCCTCCCTTTGATAGATCTTAAATGTAGAATCGCCTTGGCTTGAGACAATAAGATATCCCTTTCCATGAGGCTTCTTATACAAAGCCACCCCCTCACGGTCTCCCTGAATCCCATCTCGCACTCCAAATGCCTGAATGAAGGGCCCTTTTTTC
Organism: uncultured bacterium; assembly: GCA_964350675.1. Lineage (GTDB taxonomy): Bacteria > Chlamydiota > Chlamydiia > Chlamydiales > Simkaniaceae > Neptunichlamydia. Next base: position 101,180 of record CAYGKJ010000006.1, read on the forward strand.
ACATTTGGATCAGCATAGAACTTGAGAAGCGCATAGCGCTCATCAGAGCAATAGAGATAACCATACTCATCATCAGCCACCATTCCCTCAACAAAACTTCTCATCTCATACTCTCCGAACTTTCGGAGGAGGGTTCCCTTAATTTTTCCCGTTCCATCATCGCTCAAAATGATTTGGTGAATATTATCTGTCCCCTTTCGGGTGACGAACGCAAAAAGCTGTCCATCTTTTATCCGCTTATAGAGGCAAAATCCATAGGTGTCTTTTTCAAACCCTGTCGGAATTCCTTCGGGAGACGTAATATCCGTTAATTTTCGCGTCTCTGGATCGATAGCAAAAATCTTAATTTCATTGGTGCTTCGTACAGCGCACCCCACAACGTCAAAAGTTCCAGACATTAGACGAATGTTATATCTAACACTGACCCCCGTGGGACGATTGATATGGGAAGAGCGATCGATGATTTCCCCATTTAAGTCATATACATAAAGTGCCCCGCTCGCGCTTTTATCATTTCCAATAATCACACTGTTTTGAGGGTTCGTTGGATGATTCCAAAACCCTACTTCATCAGCCTCTCCAGGAACAGGACGAGTCTCCGCTTTAGCACGCGGCCCTTCTCTCACACGGCGATCGGAAATATGACCGCAAGAGCTAAAAATTAGTAGTAAGACTAGAGTGTACGTCGTTTTCGTGCGACCCATATAAGCAATATCGCCACTCCTATTGTAATTGGTAACATAACCGAATAAAGATACTCTGCAAGCACTGCTGCCGCTGCTGCAAACAAACCAAGTAGAATCCCAATCACGAAAAATGTTGGTTCCACATAAATGCCAGTAATGAATGTATTCAACGCAAGAAGGGTTAAGACAATGAGGCCTGCTTCAAAGCGTCCCATGAGCCCGATACTAACAAAAATAGAGACTAAATAAACCGCTAAAGCAAGACCAAACCACTGCACCAACTCGTGCCAAATCGTGGTTGTACTCATCACACGCTGCTTATGTCTTAGGTACCAAGACAAAAACAAACAAAGGACTGCAAAAATAGGCACCATCCAGCGCCAATAATCCCACGCTCCATTTGTCCATAGGTCCGAAATGATCAACCCGACAAAAGAGAGTCCAAGCATAATAATGGCAACCATCAAACGCATTTTCCAATGATGGTGATGCTTCTTAATGACAATTTCTTCGTTGTTTCTAGCCATATTGTACCCTAAATCAAATAATATCTTTTCAAGCTACTGAAAAAAACCGAAAAAGTCAATTGACATATACGACAAACTTTTCAACACTTGTTCTCCGAACACACTTACTTGGGAACATAATGGCACTGGAACTTCATCAAGCACAATATCAGCAACACCTTTCAAACCCTCTTCTTGACTACAAGCGCCTGATTCCTTTCGACCGAATTGAACCCGATCATTTTCTCCCTGCATTTAATACGATGGAAGAGGAACTTCTGCCTCAAATCGAGGTCCTTGAAGAAATCGAAAACCCCACCTGGGAATCGGTCATTGTTCCTTTGGAAGAGATCGAGGAAAAGATTCATCGTGTGGTTGGACCTATGGCACACCTTAAACTGGTGAAAGACTCTCCAGCACTTCGCGAAGCATGGAGCACCGTCGAACCACGGATCAACCAGCTAGAGCTTCGGATCAAACAAAGCCGTCCCCTCTTTGAGGCTTTTGAAACTCTTAGAACCAGTGAAGCATGGAATGCCTACTCCTCTGCTCAGAAGCGGATTATTGAACTCCGTCTTTTGGAAGCTAGACTTAAAGGGATCCATCTAGAAAGCTCTGAGCTCGATACATTCAATGCATATATTTTTCGCCTTTCTGAATTACAAAGCATTTACGTCTCTAATATGATTGATGCCACAAAAGAGACTTCTTTTATCATCACAAACAAGAAAGAACTCGAGGGAATTCCTTTTTCCACTTTAAAGTTCATTTCCGAATCATACAATACGACGCGCTCAGAAGAAAACCCTCTTTCTACCGCTCAGGAAGGCCCCTGGAAACTATCGCTGACCCCCCATGTCTACCTTACGATTCTACGCCATTGCAAGTGTCGCAAGACCCGAGAGCTTCTCTATAGAGAACAAATTAGAAAAGCCTCTGATGGTGATATCAACAATACCCCAAACTTAATAGAACAACTTCAAGTCCGAAAAGGACTCGCCAACCTCCTCAACTATGAAAATTTTGCAGAACTAAGTCTCGCTTCAAAAATGGCTCCCAATGTTGAAACCGTCAATATCTTCCTGGAAAAACTTCGAGAATCAAGTTGGATCTCTGGGAGAGAAGACCTTCTAGACGTCCAACTCTTTGCGGCGCGTGCCGGATTTAAAGAGCCTTTTATGCCGTGGGATTATGCTTTTTGGACAGAGCGTCTTCGAGAGGAAAGGTATCACCTTTCAGAAGAAGAGATGAAGCCTTACTTCCAACTTTCAAAAGTCCTCAAAGGTCTCTTTGATCTCTCCCAAAAACTCTTTGGAATTACAATTGTCAAGCCTGAAATTCAACCCCCTGTCTGGCATAAAGATATCAGCTACTATCTTATCTATGATGATAGTGGCGAGCAAATCTCTTCCTTTTATTTTGACCCCTTCACTCGCGCAAGCACCAAAAGAGGTGGAGCTTGGACAGAGACTTGCCTTAACAGAACAATGCTCAACGGAGAACTTCAGCTCCCTATTGCCTATATCGTTTGCAACTCCACGCCTCCAATTGGCGAGGCCCCAGCTCTACTGACCTTCCGCGAGCTTGAAACACTTTTTCATGAATTCGGACACGCTCTCCAACACATGCTCACCAAGATCAATTATGGAAGCATTTCGGGAACCAATGGAATCGAATGGGATGCAATCGAAATGGCAAGTAAGTTCATGGAGAACTGGTGTTATCATAAGCCTACCCTGAGACAAATCACCGCCCACTACAAGTCGGGAGAACCTCTCCCTGAAGTTCTCATCGAGAAAATTCTCTCCGCACGTAATTTCAATGCGGGAAGCAATATGCTAGCCCAACTCAAGTATAGCATGTGCGACATCTCTCTTCATAGCGACTATGATCCCCACGGCATCTTCACACCTTTTGATGTCTGGTACGAAAAATGTCTCACCACCTCTCACCTCCCCTGCCTAGAAGAAGACCGTTTCCTTTGCTCTTTCCACCACATCTTTGGTGGCAACTCCTACGCCGCCGGTTACTACTCTTATAAGTGGGCGGAAGTCCTAAGTGCTGATGCCTTTGAAGCTTTTATTGAAGCAGGAGAAGATGACTGGTCGGCACTCCACGCCGTTGGTGAAAAGTTTAAAACGACTTTTCTAGAACTTGGCGGTAGCATCCATCCCATGGAGGTTTTTGAATCTTTCCGTGGCCGCGCTCCTACAATAGAAGCTCTTCTAAACCAATCAGGACTAAAATAAAGACCGAGTAGACCGGAGAAATTTCACCTCCAGTCCCTTACAGACTCCGTACACGAACTTCT
>CAYGKJ010000007.1:0-101651 GCA_964350675.1 uncultured bacterium
GCTTGTTCCTTTGAGAAAGGTCGTGAAGGTGAAATTAGCCTTTTTAAGGGAAACAGTCACCAATCTGGAGTCGACAGATTCTTCCAACAAACTGTATACTCACGAACCTTCCTTCCTGACAGAATTTTAGATGATGGCCATATTGCTAAATCTGGATTAAAAGCGCGCTTTAAGGCAGCAATGTCAAATGAAGGAAAAACGATGGGAATAGATTTCTTAAGAGGGAATTTCTATCTCAACCCTAGTTGGACAAAAGCGGATCCAAGCATTCCTCGAAATTCTAGAGGTATGGCATCCATCGACCTGACTGACCTTGCAAATCCAGATAGCTCAGCAACCTATACTGTCAACGGTGAAGAAGTCGTTATGACTCATCGTCAGGCTTTAAGCATCATGCTAGAAAAAGCATCTGCCTTTATGGAAATTCCTGCGGACATGGAAGAAAATATCATCACAACAGCGCAAATAGCTCCTCTCATGAGTAGCCAGCTTTACTTTCAACCTCTCCCCTTTATCCAAGAGCATTACACTGACCTTCAGGAAATTGGCAAAAGATATAACGCTATAAAACCCACAATGGAAAAAGTGCTTACTCCAGAGCAGACTAAAAAATACAGGGAAGTTAGGAAGCATCACGATGCAATGCTTGATCATCTCTTACTGAAGTATGATCCCGAAAAAGCACTCGCTGAAATGGCGATACTGAAGGGATTGTTAGCCTAACTTTTCTGGGAAAAGCAGTGATTCCTCTGAAGTCAGAGGAATCTCTAGCATTTTTTTAAGCTCTACAACAATGCGCATGTTTTCCTCATCAGTAAAGTCTCGATTATGCGCATGAGTTGATAGCTCGGCCGATCCCCCCTTTTCTCGCATAGGTATACACGAGTAAGTGTTAGTTCTTTCCACTTGCGTTAAGGAGTGATGCGTTGACTGCTCGTAAGGAATCACGCCATCCCCTTTATGATAAATGATACAGACTCTTCCTTTTAGTCCCTCTAAAGCCTCAATTGGGTCCTTTGCCCAATGCAGTAAAGCCATTGTTCCATGGATTGAAGACGCAACAGCGAAGGCTGAAATTCTTGAATAGCCTAGATTTTGGACCTTGATATCAACGCGATCATGAAGATTACTTAGAGAGCGATCACTTAAAAAGTTGATGGTATTTTTAGGAAAAAGAGATTGGATGCGGGCTGCTCCATGGGCGCCAAAGAAACCTCCCATTGAGTGGCCTGAAAGGGCAACATGGTCAGGGTTAACGGAAAACTTCTCTACCAGATACTCAAAAGCAAGCTTGAAATCTTCAGTAACTAGATTGGGCGCTGTGATTCCTGTACTTTTACCTGTTCCTCTAGGATTGAAGATGAGCAAGTGAGGCCGTTCTCTATTAGTGGTTTCTGCAATCCTCTCTAGCCAACGCAAGGGCTTAGATGCAGAGGTTTCATAAAAACATCCATTCCCATGAAGGTAGATAATAGCTTTATCCATTGTTCCTTTAAAATGCAGGGCATTGACCGTATCCCCATTACTCGCCGTAAGCGTAACCTCTAGTCCAGAAAATTCTTCAATTAAGCATTCTCTAATAGGTCCAAATCCGAGCTCCAACTCATCTTTCCGTTCAACGGTTTCTCTTCGTGCGTCAAATAAAAAACTTGATAAAGTATGGGTGACGATAGCCATTATTTTCCTCTCTTTCGGGCACTAATTTTCCTATAGAAGCCCTCTTTTAGTCAAGAAAGAGGGGGTTATGTTATGCTCCCAGGAATGAAACCATTTCGAAAATACCATCTATTAAAAATTTTAGAGGATGGAGGGAATTCCACCCTCCCGTTGGACGCCTTTTTGCGCGATTATTTCCGGGCAAATAAGAGCGTTGGGTCTAAGGATCGCCAGGAGATCTGTGAAAAGCTTTACGGCATTGTCCGTTGGAGAGGACTTGTCGATGCTCAGTGCTCGAAACCTGTTTCATGGGAAGATCGCCTAGAGGCTTTTTTGCAGTTTCCAGCAAAGAATGTCGAAAACCTTCCTCCCCACGTTCAGGTGAGTTTTCCAAAATTTTTCTATGACCATCTTGTCGAGGCTTATGGGGATACAAAAGCGCGTGCGTTTTGTTTAAACTCCAATAAGCAAGCACCAACAATGGTACGAGTCAACTTGCTTAAAGGATCCCGGGAAGACTTATTTCATAAATGGAAAGCTGAATATGACATCTCTCTTTGTAAACACTCTGAGGCAGGGATTATCTTCCATAAGAAAATCAATTTTTTTGCCCTTCCTGAATTTAAAGCAGGACTCTTTGAAATTCAAGATGAGGGAAGTCAGCTAGTGGCCTCTCACGTAAATGTATCTCCAAATGATCATGTCCTCGATTACTGTGCTGGCTCAGGAGGAAAAACTCTGGCTTTTGCACCAAAAATGGGGAATAAAGGACAAATTTACTTGTATGATATCCGTCCTCGCGCTCTTATAGAAGCAAAAAAACGGTTAAAGCGGGCAGGCATCCAAAATGCACAAATCCTAGATGAACAAAAGCTAGAGAAAAAAGGCATGCTGGGTAGGATGGACTGGATCCTTCTCGATGTCCCCTGCTCTGGGACGGGGACTCTCCGGAGAAATCCCGATATGAAATGGAAGTTAAAACCTGAAACAATTCTCCGTCTTGTTGATGAGCAACAAAAAATCTTTCATCAGTCCTTGAAATTTTTGCACCCGAATGGAAAGATTGTTTATGCAACATGCAGCATTCTCCCAGAGGAGAATGAACGACAAATTGAGCACTTTATGAAGAAGTATCACCTCAAGCTTGAGAGCCCATTATTCCAAAGTTTTCCAAAAGATGGAGAGATGGATGGCTTTTTTTGTGCGGTTTTGAGTAGAATGCAGAAATAATCCAAGGATTAAGATGCGAATAGTTTACGGTTTAACTTTTTTCTTTACAACTCTTCTCTCTCCGCTTTGCGCAGAAATGGCCATTGATGCTCCCTCATTTATAGATCAGACAAGTGCTACTTCTCAAGGACCACGTCTAATGATCAACAACCGCCCCCTAGCAAAGATCAACGGGAAAGTCATTTCTCTTTACGATGTTGTCAAACGAATGGACCTTTTCCTCTATGATTATTACCCCGACTATACTCCTTCTGCGCCGGAAAAATACCAGTTTTATATGTCCCGTTGGCAAGCTACCCTTGACGACATGGTTGCAGACGAGTTGGTTCTTCTAGATGCTGAACAAAAGGAAATCAAAGTTAGCGATGGCGAAGTGCGAGAGAACTTAGAGGAGCGCTTTGGACCTAACATCATGTCCAATCTCGATAAGGTTAATCTTCAGTATGAAGAAGCGCGTGAGATTATCCGGAATGAACTGACGACCCAACAACTGATTGGGATGAAGGTCCACGCAAAAGCCTTTCAGGTCATTACTCCTCAAGTCATCAAAGCAGCTTATGACGACTATCTAGAAAAAAATCCCCCAGAAGACGAGTGGAAATATCAAGTTCTATCAATTAGAGGAAAGGATAAAGAAATCTGCGAAACAATCGCAGAGAAAGCCTACGCTCTTTTAGAAGATCGTACCAGGTCATTAGAGTCTGTTGTTGAAGAACTTGATGAAGAAGGGATTTCCGTTAGTGTTTCTGATGATTATTCGGGTGCAACCCCCAAAATTTCAAAACTGCATTTTGATGTGATTAAAGCCCTTACCCCTGATACCTATAGCCCACCAGTGAGCCAGGTTAGCCGTTTTGATAATAGTAATGTGGTCAGGATTTTTCACTTGAAGGATATGGTTAAAAACCTTCCGAAAGTTTTTGATGAGATGCACGACAAATTGAAAAATGAGCTTCTTTTCGAGACCTCAGACAAAGAAAAGGCGTCCTACATCAAGGCTTTGAAAGTCCGCTTTGGATATGACACGCATGATCCGAAGTTTGAACTTCCTGAGGATTATCGCCCTTTTGTCATTATATAAACCTTCAGAACTTCGCCAGTTTTTGCAAGAGATGGGAATCAAGCCTAAAAAAGGGCTTTCTCAGAACTTTCTTATCGATGGAAATATCTTGCGTAAGTTGGTCTCGGCCGCGCAGCTTCAAAATAAAGATACCGTTTTAGAGATTGGACCTGGACCGGGAGTCCTTACAGAGGCGCTTCTAAATTCAGGTGCGCATGTGATTGCCATCGAAAAGGACGAGAAGCTTGCTAAGCACTTAGAACGTTTGCAGAATGGGAAGCTAGAGATATTGATTGACGACTTCAGAAACGTTCGAATAGAACACCTTCTGAAGGGGAAAGGGAAAGTCAAGGTCATCGCTAACATCCCCTATAATATTACAGGGATCATTCTTCAAGAGCTTCTACCAAAAACGCATTTGATTGAATCGATCCACTTAATGGTACAAAGAGAAGTTGCAGAGAGGTGCGTTGCTAAAAAGGGGGCAAAAGACTACAGCTCTTTTTCTCTCTTTACGAGATATCACGCCAATCCCAAACTCTTGTTTACCGTTGCACGCTCCTGTTTTTACCCTCCTCCAAAAATAGACTCTGCAATCCTAGAGCTAAAGTTGAAGTCGCCGCCAGTAAAGGCTCCCTACGAGCCGTTTTTTCAGTTGATCCGAACAGCTTTTCAACAAAGGCGAAAAATGTTGCGCGCTTCGCTTAAAACCCTTTTTCCATCTAATCAAGTAGAAATGGCTTTGGAATCTTTGGGCCTTCTAAAAACAACGCGCCCTCAAGAGTTAGATTTAGAGGAATTTTCAGCGCTATTCTTTGCTCTGAATCCTGCTAAGTCCGAATAGAGTTAACATAACTCCAATTCCTAAAAAAAGAATTAGTATTTTTTGAAACTCTAAGGGACAGGTCCACTCTCCCCGAGCAGCAGCACTGACTAGAGCTGGAAGAGAACGCTCAACGTCAATCGTTGCAACTAAAGGAGAACTTGAAAGTTCTCGTCCTTGCTGATCAAAGATTTTGATCGCTCCAACACAATTGCCCTGCTTTATGGGAGGGCTGATGTACTCCCAATTCAATTCAATGGTAATATCAGGTTCTTCTGAAGGGAAATAGGAAATTGAAATATCTTCTGTGAGGGTTGCTTTCATGGCCTCCCTGGCGCCCTTTAAATCACGACTAAAAGTATTTTCTTCTTTTCGAAACAATAAGCGCTCTTCTTTTTCTTCATCAAAAGCAGCCTCAAAAAGCCTAATCGCATCCCGAAAACGTTTATGAGGATCATCGCACCCTAAAAGAACAGCGATTAATGTCCTCTTTCCATCGCTAGCTACGCTTGCATAGGTATAGCCTGCATCAGAATGATATCCAGTTTTCATTCCAATTGCGCGCGCATAAAAGAACTTCCCTGGAAGGATCAGTAGATCATGGTTTGTGACTTTCTTTGCTGTTTGAAGATTTGTTTGACTCCGCTCGTATTCCTTTGTGGATACAATTGTCTTTATCAAATCCTCTTTAAGGGCATGTTTTGTGATAAGCGCAATGTCTCTCGCTGTTGACCAATGCTTTGGATGATGCAGCCCGTGAGGATTCATGAACTGCGTATCCTCGCACCCTAACTCTTTGAGAAAGGTGTTCATCCCTTTCATGAACTTTGGAATCGTTCCTCCAATATAGTTTGCCACAGTGTTTGAAGCATCATTCCCGGATGAAAGTAAGATACCATGAAGAAGATCTAGAAAGGGCATTTCTTCTCCCTTCTTTAGCCAGAAATGCGTTCCATCCGGTTCCAGCAAATAAGCTGGATCTTTATAGCTATGTGCAATTTTAACATTTTTGTTCATCCGACGTAGGCAATGTTGTGGGCAAGAAACAATCCCTTCGAGATCTTTTTTGTTCTTTTTCAATGCATACAGGACCGTAGCAATCTTCGTCAGACTTGCGGGATAAGCTCTTTCATCTGCCTTTTTCTCATATAGAATCGCACCTGTTTCAGCATTCATCAAGATCGCTGATTTTGCAGAAACTTTCACATTTAGGGGTTCCGCTGCAAGCGTGAAAGTGAAAAGGAGGAGAATAATGATCCGCATCTGAATTCCTTGTTTTCTATCCTTTGTAACAAATCATGAATTTTCAAGAAACATTAACGAAAAAAAAATCTCATCTAAAGAATTCAAAATTAGCACTTTTAAAGTGAAATAAAATTAATTAACGAAACAATTCTTTAAAAAAAACATGAGCATCACTATGAAAAAAAGAGAGTCGTAACGAAGGAGCTAACGGGTAATATCAATGAACCCCATACAACTAGACCAAGCCTACAATGAATTTGTCTCGAGCCTTTCGAGCTGGATTCCTGAAGGTATTATTGAAGTGGACATGTCGCTATTGGAAGAAACGGGTCTATTGACCCATGCCTCGTTTGAAAAGGATAACAACCAAGAGCAATTGCCTCACTATTTTCATGTGATTGAAACACCTGATAAGGTCACACTTTTCAATCATCAATTTGCAATTTGGATCGTCCCTAAAATTGTTGATGAAAATCCCACCACCATTGTGATGATTTCTCTGATTACAGATGGAAGACCACACCTCGAAATTGTGTTCTCGACAAAAGGTGTTTATAACACTCCAAAATTTGTATTGAGATTGTTGAAGTATTATTTGTCAGAAGTGATCGACACGGAAGAAGCAATTTCCTCTATTGGAAGGTAGCATACTTAAAGTCGATTTCACCTGATGGAGGGATCGTAATACCAGCAAGATCTTCTGCTTTCGTAAACTGAATATTGAGAAAGCATATAGGGATTAGAGGCATCTCTTCCATAAGAGCTCTTTCAGCTTCAACTAACGTCGCATTCCTTTCCTCGGGATTTGCTTGAAAATTGGACTTTTCAAGAAGAGCCTGATATTCTTTATTCTCCCAATTGCTCATGTTGACAAGATCATGTTTATACTGGAATGTTTTAAGCATGTAGATGGGATCGAACAAATAAGAAAGCCAACGCATTACCCCAATCTGATAGTCTCCCTTTTGAATAGCAGAGAAATGGCAGGGCCAATCAGCCTGTTGAAGCTCAACTTTGACCCCGAAAGCCTCTTGCCAATTTTGCTGCGTGACCTGAACAGTACGCCTTAAATTCTCCGCCCCTGCAACATATTTAAGGCTTACAACAGGAAACGTTTCAATCGTTAGGCCGAGTTCATCTAAAGCTTCAGCAAAAAGCTTTCGAGCCAAAGGAACGTCTTGATCCTTGAACTGAGGAGGATTATTAAGTCCAAAACAGGGAGAAATAATTCCAAATGCTGGTTGTCCGATTTCCTCAAATGCAGCTGCCACAATACCTTTCCGGTCAAGCGCATAAGCAAAGGCCCTACGAATCTTTGCATGAGTGAAAGGGAATTTTTCCGTATTAATAAAATACCAGAACATTGTGGGACTCTCGACTGTATCGTAACAAGGAGTCCCTTGAATACTCTTATATATCTCCGGAGAGGCTTTATTTATCGCACTTCCAAACCAGTCCGTTTCTTTCTTTTCGAATAGATACAGCTGCGTTGCCCCCTCTTCGACAAAACAAGCCTCTATTCCGGGAATCACTACACTTTCTTGATCCCAGTAAAGTAGATTTTTTTCTAATATAATATCGTTTCCATGGTGCCACTTTTTCAAACGAAAAGGCCCGTTCGAAACAAAGGATTCATCCGTGCAAAAGGCCCACATTGGATCCACTTCGTCGATATGTTTTGGGATAGGACAAAACATTGTACAAAGCAAAGCATCTACAAAGTAAGGGACTGGGCAGGCTAGCTCAACTCTTAATGTGAGGTCATCGAGAGCCAAAACCCCAATTTCGTCTGGAGAAACTAATCCCTCTACGGACTCCTTGGCGTTCTTGATCATATAAAAGTTCTGAGCTCCGTGGCTTAGAGTTTTTGGATCAAGCGACTTTTTCCATGCATGCTCAAAATCATGAGCGGTTACTGGATGGCCATCACTCCACAGCGTTTTTCTTAAATGGAAGATATAAACAGTGCTATTCTCAAAAACATCATATCTTTCGGCAACAGCAGGCACCACTTTCCCTTCAGCATCTCGTCTCATAAGACCATCAAAAAGCATTCGAATAACGTGGGTAGTTGGCTCATCACCTCCAAGGCGGGGATCCAGGACGCGCATCTCCTCACTAAAACAAATCTTAAGCGGGCGATTGCCCTTCTCGCGGGTAGCATTTTTACTGCATCCGAATGAAAAGACCAACAAAAGCAAAGTGACCAAGACTCTCAAGAGAAACCTCCGGATTAAATTAAGCTACAAGCATACTCCTCAAGAAGATTTTTAAGGTAGATTTTTTCGCATGGTAAGTTGGTTTTTTGTCTTGACCCTTTGGTATTCTACTTTATCCATAAGCTTTTGCATGAACAAAATACCCAATCCTCCTTCTTCTAGCTCTTCAACAGGAATAAAAGGATCAACTTTCCTCTTATGTTTCAACGGATTGAAGGGAAGCCCCGAATCTTCGATCGTGATTTCCACATATTTTCCTTCTTCAAACTGGATGGAAATTACAACTGTCCCCTCTTTCCCTTGATACGCATAGGAAATCACATTCACAAGCCCTTCTTCCAACGCAATTTCAATCCGTCTCACCTCAACGTCCGATAGACCGGTTTGATCAAGTTTCTCGCAAACCCATCCGAGCATTGCATACAGCTCACTCAAAGTCGCGGTAAATGATTTTTGCTCTTCCATGAGCTCATCATACATAAAATGTTATACCATTCATCAAATTATTTTCGATAAATGCTATTACTCTATCTCGATAGACGTTTCAATATTGTAGGGAAGATTGGAAAGCCCTTCGGTGATTTTGGTGGCAAGGCGGTGATAAATCGGATCTAATGAGGCTAATTTGGCTCCATCAATTGAGTCAAGCTGGCCAAGAGAGAAAAAGAGAACCGATTCTCGGGTCCCCGTTGTATTCATGAACGAGGCATCTTGGAGAGAGTCCGAATCAACAAAGTCGTAATCACTATCTGCTGAAACAAGAAATGGACCGTAAAGGATCTTGAGGGAACGGCTATCAATTAAGGTAATCTCAACTGTCACCTCTCTACGCCCTTCGTTGGGAACAAGTCGGTTGATCCGCTCTCCTGATACAGGATGCCGGTCATATTGATACCCAATGTTTTCACAATTATCTGAGACAATCTTGCCCTCTAAGGTGATCGCCCCTCCTCGATTAGCATAGTTAAAAACACCGGAACTGCTGAGGGATTTAACAACAATATCGGTAAGCAGCCCACTCTGGTCCCCATTAAAATAGGGAACAGAAATAGTAGGAAAAGCAGAAAGGGCTTCTTTGTCATCAACGTGATAACCACAGGACGACAAGAGACCACTACTCAGCAGAGTTATCCACAATAATCGCCCCATCCTGGGACTTTTTATTCGAGTAAACATCGGGGACATCAAGAACTTTTAGCCGTTTTTCAGACTTATTTGCTGCTTTGGTTTCTGGATATTTCTTAAGGATTGTCGCATAGTAAATTGCAGCAGCCTTTTCCTTCTTCGTTCTTTCATAGAACTCAGCGATCTCTAATAGATCATTGGCAAGGCGCTCCTTCATCCCTAATAGCTTCTTCTCAGCCTCAGCTATACGAGGCTCACTTGGGAAGTGGTAACGGAATTTTCGAAGGTTAATCTCTGCTAAATCAAGTTTATTAGCGTCAGGGAATTCCTGATCACACTCAGTAAGGTAAACTTCACTAATTCCGACATATCCATCGGGAGAAAGTGGGTGTTTAGGGAAGCGACGAATCAAGGTCTGAAATGCTTCAATACTTTTTTTGTATTCTTCCATTCGCAGCAGAATCACCCCTTTTCTGTAGAGTGACTGAGCAGCCAAATCGTCTCGTGGTAGGGTCGTAATCACTTCATCATAAATCTCAAGTGCTTCGTCATATGCAGGAAGCCACTTGGGCATTTTCTGCCAGCCAAATAAGTGAACCCTTGCCCCTTCATCAAACCCGCGAGCAATTTCAAATTTATAACGAATCACTTGATCAAAAAACTTCGGCGTCAATTCTTCCTTTAAATAATCGGAAAAAGCCATATTTGCGTATTCCAACTCCCCCAACTTGTAATGTGCAACCCCTAGATAGTAGAGGGCTTCACGAGCAAAAGGGCTTGTTGGGAAATCAGTAATGAGGTCTTGGCACTTCCATGAAAGCTTTTGCCAATCTTCATTTTGATAATGGTCGATCATTTTTGAATAGTACTGATGAACATTGATCTGACTACGAATGACCGGGTCAAGAGGGTTCGCGCTAAGCGCTCCAAAACAAATGAGAAATATGATAGCTACTTTTTTCATGTTTGTTAGTATATCGATTCACTCTTCAAAAGAAAAGTCCTGAATGAAAGAAAATGACTTTATTCTATTTTCCAGCTCTGAGTTCCAACCTACTCCCCACTTGGATTCCACTTCTACAACTCCAATTTTTTGATCGATACTGCTGAAAGCGATATGGACGGGGGCACTTCCAGGGTAGTTATGAAAAAGATTTTTGAGTTTTACAATTTCTGATAAACGAACACTATTTGCATCCAAGATCAGATGGAGTTTTTTGTTGTCTTTTGAATCCATCGTTTTCTCCACATTTTGTTTTTTTTTGCGACGGGAATCAGATTTTGCAATCTGCTTGACCTGTTCATAAAGAGCATCATACTGCCCCTTGTTTTCTTCAGTAATAGTTGTTAAGTCTTCTAAGGAGCGACACCGAAGTTTAGTCGTATCCCCCTCATTTTCGACCTGAAGAATTGAAAACAGAACTTGGTTTTCTATAAAAAGAGCACTATGCTCATCGTACATGCCTGGCCAAACAGGAAGCTCAAATCGCTCTACCCCATCACTAATAACCAATATCGCAAATTTTTTCTGTGTTTTTTGAGAAATTTTTACTTTCACACTTTCAATAATGCATGCCACTTTGACGATCGCTCCATTTTTGACTGAGCTTAGTTCGCTCAATGGAAGACAGCCTAGTTCATCAACAAGTTCTCTATATTCATCCATTGGATGTCCCGTTAGATAAAACCCCAGGAATTCTTTCTCCTTTGCAAGAAGCTCTTTTTTCGCCTGTTGCCTTTCGACAACTGGAGGAGTAAGAAACGGATTCTTTTCTTTGTCTTCAATCATCGAAAAGAAGTCCATAATCCCTTTGGCGGCCTCTTTTTGTTCCCGTGATGTTTGCTCGAACATAGGTTCGATGCTCTCAAGCAGCTCTTGCCGCGTCCATGTGGTAAAGTCGAAACTCCCTGCATCAACAAGATTTTCAACAACTTTTTTCCCCACTCTCGTTAGGTCAATCCGTTTGAAAAAATCGTAGAGTGATTTATACGTCCCCTGTTTCTTTCTCTCTTCGAGAATCGCCTCGACAACACCCCTTCCAACCCCCTTAATTCCTGACATTGCAAAGCGGATTCCAGAGGGGGCAGCAGCAAACTCTGTTCCCGATTCGTTAACATCAGGAGGAAGGATTTTTATTCCCATGGCCTCGCATTCACGGATATGCTTAGATACTTTGGTCAAGTCATCGCTATCACAGGTCATCAAAGCTGCAAGCCATTCCTTTGGATAGTTTGCTTTAAGAAACGCTGTGACATAGCTAAGATACCCATAAGCTGCTGCGTGGGATTTATTGAAACCGTATGAGGCGAACTTCTCAATCTTATCGAAAACTTCCATTGCCTTGTTTTCATTGATTCCTTTTTGAATAGCTCCACTGCGGAATTTTTCCCGCTGCTTTGCCATTTCATCCCGATCTTTCTTCCCCATTGCGCGCCGTAAAACGTCACCTTCTCCAAGTGAATAGTCAGCAAGGAGGGAAGCGATTTGCATCACTTGCTCCTGATAAACCATGATTCCATAGGTCTCCTGGATGACATCTTCCATCAAAGGATGGTCAACTTCAATCTTTTCACGCCCATGTTTCCGGTTGATAAAGGAGGGAATCATCTCCATAGGGCCTGGGCGATATAGAGCTCCTACAGCAATAATCTCTTCAAACTTATCAATATGAAGATGTTTAGCCAGCTCTTGCATTCCGGTGGATTCCAGTTGGAAAACCCCTTGTGTTTTCCCCTGATTCAATAGATTGAATGTATTCTGGTCCTCAAGAGGAAGATTGACCCAATCGATTCTTCCTTCCCCACGCTCCGCAATAGCATCCACAGTTTTTTGGATCGAAGTCAACGTCTTAAGCCCTAGGAAGTCAATTTTAAGCATCCCAACAGCCTCGACTGGTTTCATCGAGTATTGTGTCGCAACAAGTTCGGAATCTTTAGCACTGCAGACAGGAATATGATCTGTCAGAGGATCTCCACAAATAATGAGCCCTGCAGCATGAATACCTGTATTCCGGATTGACCCTTCCAAGCGCCTCGCATATTCGAGAATCCTCTTTCCATCTTCATCGCTGTCTGCCATTCTCCTAAGCTCAGGATCGAGTTCAATTGCCCTTTCAAGTGTCATCGTGGGATCTTCAGGAACCAGTTTCGCAATTTCATTCACCTTTGCAAGGGGAACACTAAGAACTCGGCCCACGTCTTTAATGGCCATCTTTGCTTTCATGGTTCCAAATGTAATGATTTGTGCAACCTTTTCCTTCCCATATTTTTTGAGGGTATACTCGATAACTTCGGCGCGACGGTCCATACATATATCGACGTCGATATCAGGATATGACATCCTTTCAGGATTGATGAACCGTTCGAAGAAAAGGTTGAATCTTAGGGGCTCAATGTCCGTAATTCCTATCAAATACAGAATAATCGAGCCTGCACCTGATCCCCTCCCTGGCCCAACAGGGATCCCCTTGTTTTTTGCCCAAGCTATAAAGTCATACACAATGAGAAGGTAATCACACATCCCTTTTGAAATGATGATTTCAAGCTCACCTTCTAGTCGCTTTGCCACAACATCCATCGGGTCCCTATCGGGGTATTTCTCTTGAACCTTGGCTAAACGCTCAGGTGTATACCGATTTGGAATCCCCTCTTTGCACAATATGCGCAAAAAGTTTGCGGCCTCTTCAACCCTTGTTTTTTCACTATACTCGGTCCCCTCAAGGTAGGGGGGGACAAAAACAGGATAGTATTTCGTCTCAAAGTCGAGCTCCATATTGCACAATGCCGCTACCTTTTCGGTGTTCTCAATCGCTTCAAGAACATCTGGGAAAAGAGCCATCATTTCCTCAGGCGACTTGAAGTAAAGCTCATGTGTTGGAATCACTTTTCGCTTAGGGTTAAGACTAATCCCTCTTGGATTCCCAAAAGAATCCCTCTGTATAACCTCAACAGGCTCACCAGACTGTACATTCATTAAAATTTCATGCGCTCTCCAGTCACCTCGATCAATATAATGTGTTCCGTTTGTTGCAACGCAAGGAATTCCTCTCTCTTTTGAGAGAGAAATAAATCGGTTGTTGACTTTCTCTTGGTTTTTAACCCTGTCAAGGTACTGCTGATAAAGCCATGATTCCTTCTCAATTCCTTCTGACTTAATCTGCTCTTCATGCATCTGATGACGTTGCAGCTCGAAATAAAAGTTCTCTGCATAAAGGTCTAACTGCCATTTCAGCTCTTCTTCAAACTCTTCTTCCCGCTCTTGAATGATGAACTGTGAAAGTCGACTGGTAATAGGCCCCGAGAGGCAAATCAGTCCTTTTGAATACTTCTCGAGAACTTCCTTATCGACACGGGGAGTGTAATAAAACCCTTCAAGGAATCCAATCGAGGAGATCTTACAGAGATTCCGGTATCCTTCACGATCCTTCGCAAGAAGAATTAAGGGATACCCAACAGAGTGACCAGAAATACGTTTCTTATCATGACGAGAAAGAGGAGCAACAACAACCTCAGTCCCAATAATTGGCTTGATTCCCTCTTTTTTGCAGGCTTTAAAAAAGTCTACAACTCCAAACATATTGCAAAGGTCCGTAAGTGCAAGTGCCTCCATTCCAAATTCCTTGGCCTTTTTAGCCAATAATTGAACGGAAGCCGTCGAATCTAAAATTGAATATTGTGAATGAACATGAAGCGGCGTCCAACCCATCAATGAACCTGCCTGTTATATTGCTTTAACTTTAAATTGATGAAGGCAAGGAAGCTATTTTGATCGGCATTGAGATCTGGAGCTCGCAAATAACCACAAGTGGTTTTTGAGAGCGAAGATGAGAATGCAGGTTGAAAGAGCAACTTAGGTTTACCAATTTAAAGTTAAAGTACTATTAAGCGCTTTAATTCGTTTGAGCCACTGGCGCGGGGAGAGCTCTCTTCGACCATAGTGGAACAAGCAATAAAACTGCAATACCTGCACAAATAGAAAGAAGAAGAAAGAATGCTGGCCATCCATAGTCTTCAATCAGTCGGCCTACAGGCCATCCCGCACAAGCAGCACCAGCGTAAGCAAAAAGCCCGGCAAATCCCGTCGCAGTACCAGCTGCTTCCTTACTCACCAACTCAGCGGCTGCCATCCCAATAAGCATCTGAGGCCCAAATATCAGAAACCCAAAAACAAACGTCGCAATAGAAATCGTTAGAAGACTTGACGAAGGAATAAACCATAGAACCAATAGGTTAGCAATAAC
Source organism: uncultured bacterium (assembly GCA_964350675.1). GTDB lineage: Bacteria > Chlamydiota > Chlamydiia > Chlamydiales > Simkaniaceae > Neptunichlamydia. The sequence goes on from CAYGKJ010000007.1 coordinate 14,599, forward strand.
CCCAACGGTGAAGAGGATATTTACGGGGCCTCTTCTTCCCTTAAAAACAGTATCAGAGAGATAACCAGCAGCTAAGCTCCCAAAAATCCCCCCAATCTCAAACCAGAAAACACAAGATCCAGCAACCATCAGAGTATAGCCCTTTTCTTCCATGAGATAAAGCTGAACCCAATCGTAGATCGATATTCGGACAATATACACGAAAAAATAAGAAATCGCCAAAATCCAAATAAATTTATTTTTAAGGATGTGTCCAAACAAAATTTCTTTTGTGGAGAGATTCTTTTCCTGTTCAACCTCCCCTCTCTCGACATTATCAGGATAATCATTTCGATACTTTTCGATTGTTGGAAGTCCAAGCTGCTTTGGGCTATTTCGAATGCGATTGATCAGAAAAAAACCCACAACAATGGCCATTATTCCTGGAAGGTACATCGCGTAGCGCCATCCAAAGGCTTGGATAGCAAAGGCACACAGAATGGGGATAACAGCTCCCCCTATGTTGTGAGAAGTGTTCCACCACCCCCACCAGCGTCCACGTTCGGTTTGCGAATACCAATAAGTTAATAACTTAGCACAAGGTGGAGATCCCCATCCCTGAAACAATCCATTTAAGCCCAGAAAAATAGCAAAAAAGAGAACAGAAGAAGAGAGTCCAGCAAATATGGTAAAAACACCTGTCAGAACCAACCCTGCCCCCATAAGGATGCGAAGGCTAGACTTATCAGAAATCAGCCCACTTACAAACTTACTAATTGCATAAGTAACAGCAAGGAGAGTTCCTAGAAACCCTAGGTCAGCTTTATCAAAACCTAAGTCATTGATAAGTGCCGGCATTGAGAAGGTAAAGCTTTTTCTTGTAAAATAGAAAAGAGCGTACCCAACATAGATGCTGTAAAAAATCCGAACCCGCCAATACTTGTATTTAGCTTTGATTTCGTCAGCACTTTCGATCTCACTCTGAGGAAGCTCAGGCTTCAGTCTATTTAGAACGCTCACGTTTTAACCTTATTTCTTTGGTAAATATTAAAAGTTGTCAATCCAGATGATCCGTTCACATTCCGATGGAGATTATAGAAATTTTCATTCGAAGTCAATGTTTTAGTGGCTTGCAATTTGCCTTCTAAACCTAACTTCCTGTAAAACAAAATATGAAATTGCCGAGTAGTATATGACATTTTTTCCAGAGCCTCTACGCCCTTCAGAAGGGAGAGAAGACGATAAGTATCGGGTGGATCCAATTGAGGCAGATAAACAGTCTAAAGGGGATCAATCATGGGAGCCTCCTAAGGAGGATAAACGCCCTAGGGCCTATGTTGCCTTTCTTGTATTTATTCAAAAATTAACGACAAGACTTGGAAAGGAAAAGGAAGGAAAGCTTGAAGAAATGTCTGAGGATGCCCTGACGGGCGATATCCAAGAGCTTAAGCAAATCCTTCAGATCATGATGGACGTAGACCAAAGTGAGAATGGAACCTTTTGCGCTCAGTTTTCTGCTGCTTGGCATCGCCTACTTCAAGGAGTCCAAGTCCTTTCCCACACAAAGAGGAAGGCTCTTGTTGATTCCGACAAGCTTAAAGCTCTTCTAACCGATATCGGTAATTACCCTCCAAATGAAGATCACAAGCTAGGATTCTATCTCTCGGAGTTTGCCGGAGAAAGTTGGCTACCTATTCCCTTTCGGGAGATTCTCAAATACCTTTTTTCCGACCATCGAGTAAATCAATCTCATAGCACCTTGATGCAGTGGGTTGAATTGATCAATGAGATCTTGCAAAGTTAATTTCAAAGAAGCTATACTTGCCCTATGAAATACTCACTTCCCAAAGGGACTTTTGATATCCTTCCTGAGGAACCCAAGCCACAAGACAGCTGGAAGGAATCGGTAAAATGGAATCACCTTGAAACCGTAATCCGTACTCTCGTCCAAGAATATGGCTATCAGGAAATTCGCACCCCAATTTTTGAAAAGACCGAGCTCTTTATCCGTGGGGTTGGAGAAACCTCTGACATTGTGTCTAAGGAAATGTACACCTTTCAGGATAAAGGAGAGAGGTCAATGACCCTTCGCCCTGAAGGAACTGCGTCGGTAATGCGCGCTTTTGCCCAAGGTCAACTGCAACAACTCGGGGTGTACCACAAATTTTTCTACATCGGTCCATTTTTCAGATACGACCGTCCTCAAGCAGGACGGTATCGACAGTTTCATCAATTTGGAATTGAAGCCATTGGAAGCGGAGAACCTGAACAAGATTTTGAGGCTATCGAACTCCTCTATGAGCTCTATCGTCGGCTAGGCCTTAAAAACCTCCATGTAATGATCAACTCTTTAGGAGACCATCCCTGCCGAGAGAAATATAAGAGCGCTCTTTTAGACTACCTAAAGCCTCACTTTCACTCTCTTTCAAAAGAAAGTCAGGCCCGATTTACCAAGAACCCTCTTCGCATTCTAGATTCCAAAGATTCCAAAGAACGTGAACTACTAAAATCCGCTCCTTCGATTTTAGACTATCTAAGCCCAGAGAGCAAAGACCACTTTGAAACTCTTTGCAAGCTTTTAGAGAAACAGAAAATCCCCTTCAAGATTACTCCCCACCTTGTTCGGGGATTGGACTATTATAATCACACTGTTTTTGAAATTACTTCGGATATTTTAGGCGCACAAAACACTATTGGTGCAGGAGGACGCTACGACGGTCTCCTTCCAGAAGTTGGAGGCCCAAACCTTCCATGTATTGGTTTTTCCACAGGAATGGAAAGGATACTGCAAACCATGCAAGGGCAGGGGATTTCCTTCCCTGAAAGAGCAGGGCCAATGGTTGCCTTAATTCCTCTTGATGAAAAGACAAAAGAACATTGCTTTACGCTTCTCTACCAGCTTCGCCACGCAAATATCTCAGCTGAAATGATCGTCGCCAAAAAAATTCAAAAAGCGTTGCAACAGGCAGGTCAATTAAGAGCAAAACACGCTGTTGTCATTGGAGAGCAAGAGCTCGAAAAAGATAAGGTACAGATCAAAGAAATGGAATCACGTAAAACTGAAGAGGTTTCTATCTCTAATCTCATTGACTACTTTAGCAAACGGACACCAAATGGACTATAGAAGAACACACCGCTGCAATGAACTAAGAAAAGACGAAATAGGAAAAACCGTAAACCTTTCTGGATGGGTCCACAAAAGGCGGGACCACGGGGGGATTATTTTTATCGATCTCCGTGACCGCTTTGGATTGACACAACTGATATTTGACCCTGAAATTTCCAAAAAAGCTCACGAAGTAGCCTCCGCTCTCCGCTCTGAGTGGGTCATTACAGCAAAGGGAAAAGTACGTGCCCGAGGAGTGGGGCTCACCAACCCAAAATTGGAAACGGGTGAAATCGAAGTCGAAGTCGAGACATTCGAAATTTTGTCTAAAGCAAAAACTCCCCCTTTCTCCATTTGTGACGATAAAACCGAAACCCACGAAGAAACCCGCCTAAAATATCGCTATCTTGATATCCGACGCGGAGATGTCCTAGACAAACTCTTAATGAGAAACAAGGCGATGATCGTCACCAGAGGTTTTTTTAATAACGAAGGATTTACTGAGGTCAACACCCCCATTTTGGGACGCTCAACCCCAGAAGGAGCCCGGGACTATCTCGTTCCTTCACGCATTTATCCCGGAAACTTTTATTCATTGCCCCAGTCACCACAATTGTTTAAGCAGCTACTTATGGTGAGTGGAATGGATCGCTACTTTCAAATTGCCAATTGCTTTCGCGATGAAGACCTGCGAGCAGACCGACAACCTGAGTTTACACAGATCGACGTTGAGATGAGCTTTGCCTACCCCGAAGACATCCAGAAAATCATCCACCGTTTCTTAAAAGCTTTGTTTAAAGAGTGCCTTGACTATGTAGTTCCCGACACTATTCCCTCAATGAGTTATCGAGACTGTATGGAACATTATGGGACAGACCGTCCGGACCTACGCTTCGGCATGCCTCTTGTAAGAGTCGACGCTATTGCAAAAGACTCCGAATTCACTGTTTTTAAAGAGCAGCTTCAAAATGGGAGCTGCGTCAAAGCCCTTTGTGTGAAAGGGGGAGCCGAAATATCTCGAAAGGAAATTGACCGTTACACTGAGTTTGTTGGAAAGTTTGGGCTCCGTGGCCTTGGATGGATGAAGAGACAAGAAGAAGGGCTCACCTCAAGTATTGTGAAATTCTTTTCAGGCGAGCAACTAAAAGCATTGGAAGCGGCTTTAGGAGCAGAGAAGGGAGACCTACTCCTTTTTGCTGCTGCAAATGAATCTCTTGTGAATCAATCCCTTGACCATCTTCGCCGCTTAATTGCAAAAGATCGAAACCTTATCAATCCAGGTGCATATAAGTTTCTTTGGGTGACCGACTTCCCTTGTTTTGAATGGGATGCAGAGGGAAATCGTCCTCAGGCCACCCACCACCCTTTTACCATGCCTCATCCTGACGACCTAGAGCTTCTAGAGAGTGACCCTCTCAAAGTCCGCTCAAACGCTTATGACATCATTATCAATGGTTACGAAGTTGGCGGGGGATCTCAAAGAATCCATGATTTTGAAATTCAAAGAAAAGTCTTTCAAGCTCTAAAGCTTGATGAAGAAGAAGTGAAGGAAAAGTTTGGATTTTTTACTGAAGCTCTCCAATACGGAACACCCCCTCATTTGGGGATCGCATTGGGCTTCGATCGCCTTGTCATGATTCTCACTAAAACAGAAAATATCCGAGACGTTATTGCATTTCCTAAAACACAAAAAGCAAGCGACTTAATGATGCAATGTCCTTCAAGTGTTCATAAAAAGCAACTGGATGAGCTTGAAATTCAAGCTGAGCCAAAAGAAATATCTTGGATATAATTCTACAAGTGAATAAATTTGGAGTTTTCAACAGTACTCTAGAGGAGTGTTTGTAATGTTACTAAGAAATAAATTTTTCTCAATAATTGCAATTGCATTTTCCTTCCTAGCAACAGCAGCTTATGCAGGAGCGGACTCGCAAAATAATACCCTAGAGGAGTCTAGGAAGGAAGACGGGAAAATTGATGTTCAAAAAGTTTCCGAAGCCTTTGGGCACCTCATTGGAAAGAACTTAGATTCGCTTGGCTTTGAGTTCAATATGGAACAAGTCATTAAAGGAATGGAAGATTCAGTCGCAGGGAAATCATCTCCGATGAATGAAACTGAATGTGTACAAGCTATTTCTCTTGTGCAGGAAGAGTCCTTCCAAAAGATGGCTTCAGAAAACCTTAAGGAAGCTGATACTTTCATGACTAATAACGCTAGAAATGAAGGCGTAGTTGAGCTTGAAAAACGTAAGCTTCAGTACAAGATTGAGACACAAGGTGCTGGAATCGTCGTTGAAGAGCATTTCTCTCCGATGATCCGCTATACAGGAAAGTTCCTCGATGGAAAGGTTTTTGGATCTTCTCAGGAAGACGAGCTAATTTCTTTGGACGAAACCATTCAGGGTTTTAGCCAAGGAATTGTTGGAATGAAAGAGGGTGAGAAGCGAACCATCTATATCCATCCAGATCTTGGATATGGAACAAGTGGTTACCTTCCTCCAAACTCTACCTTGGTTTTTGATATTGAAGTTGTCAAGGCTAATGCTACTCCCGAACAAGAAGATTCAATCACCTCAATTCCTGATGAAGGAACACGAGAGATTGCTCTTCCCGAAGGATCAAAACAAGAAGCCTTGCGCTAAAATCTTTTACCACTCTTAATCTCTCAACTTCTTTAATGGAGTTGAGAGGTTTCAGTATCCTTTATGATTATTGTATTGTTTCAGCCTCAAATTCCTGCGAATACTGGGAATATTGTCCGAACCTGCCACGCAACAGGGAGTGAGCTTATTTTGGTTAGGCCACTAGGCTTTAAAACCGATGACAAAAGCTTGAGACGCGCAGGCTTGGACTATTGGGAAGGCGTCAAGGTAACTATCATCGATGACCTAATCGAGTACCTAATGAAGTCATCTCTTCCTTTTTACTTCTTCTCAAGTAAAGGAGAAGTCCCCTATAGTAATGCCTCATTCGAGGAAAATGCTACTCTTATCTTTGGATCTGAAGTATCGGGTCTAGCTCCTGAGTTTTACAAGAGGTGGCCTGAGAAATTTTTCACCATTCCGATGCAGAAACGAAGTCGTTGTCTCAACTTATCAAATTCAGCCGCTATCGTTCTTTATGAAGCCCTGAGACAGAATGAATTCACTGTCTTGAAAAAAGAAAGAGCAGAACCGACAGCATAAAGCTAAAAACAACTGATGTAGTGATGGGAACAAAGACTCTTATGCCTCCCCACTCTAAAGAGAAATCCCCAGGAAGATGTCCAATCCAATTCATTGGTATATGAAGTGTGATGAGCGTCCCGATAATAATCAGACAGACGCCCACTAAAATAATCAAACGCCCCATTATGCTGAGAGGGCAAAGTCTTTCAGAGCTGCTGCATCACGCAGGCCCACAAGGCGGCTTTTCTCTTCTCCATCTTTATAAAGAATCATCGTTGGTACCGAGGTCACATGGTGCGCTTTGGCTGTTACATGATTTTTGTCGATGTCGAGCTTGGCAAATTTAACCTTTCCAGATAGCTCTCCAGCAACTTCTGCAAGAACTGGCGCAAGCATCCGACAAGGACCACACCACTCAGCAAAAAAATCAATGACTGTTACCCCTTCTTTGATTAGGGCATCAAACCCATCATCATTTACTTCTTGAATTGAACCTTCGGTCATCTTAATCTCCTATACGAAATCGAATTATTTACATCTAATCGCCTCATTTTAGAGAAGGTTCCGATTTATGGCTAGTCATTCATGTTCTTCTAACTTTGAAATCCGTGATTCAAACTGCTCAATTTTCTCCTGAATCTCGACAATCGATTCTTCAACATGTACCATTTTTTGATGATACTGCTCATTCAAGGTAACATGGTCTGGTACTTGCTCATTAAATCCAAGTAAGCGCCCAACAGAAACTTCTCCCCCTGTAATAATTTCAATCTTCTGAGCAAGATCAAGTGAAGGCTTGCGTTCCCCTCGAATCAATTGATACAGGTAGGACGGGGAGATTTCCAGGTCTGAGGCCAACTGCTTAACAGACAGATTTTTTCTAAAGATATAGTCTTTCATATCTATTGCTGTGGGTTTTTCAAAACATTAATAACTATAAAAAAACTACAAATTTTTTGATTGCATAATGATTGCGCACGCAGCACAAATTTTAGAAAAATACTAAATTTTATTTTACTTTTTGTCATTAGAAATAAAAAGTAAACGTTTTCATACACTTACGAATACATTTACTTTTGCTTTTACCAAGAGTTAGGTCCTTTCGGCGTAGAAGACGTAAGCATCTTCCATCGCCTTAAGCGCTGCAGCTGTCGAGATTGGAGCCGAGCGTGGATCATTATTTAGATACCACTCCTCTCCAACTTTTTGATACTCAATGTAGTGACCTGAGCTTTTACTGCAACCTAAATGTACGATAAAACCTTTGACTGCATGAGGTCTTCCCTCGTCAATTTGGATCTCCCCTCTTGGAACTGAAACTTTCTTAGAAATCTTATTTCCAAAATTATCAAAACGCTTTAAAGCAATCGTTACTCCCTCTCCAGGGCGAAAAGCCAACTCTCTACTCACTTGCGTTCCTACAACTTGGGGAGAAAGCTTAAAAGTTTCTCGACTGCGTCCTTCAGTAAGGTCGCGCCTGATTGCATCACCCACTTGAATTCCTGCATCAGCTCCAGTTAAACTCACAGACCACGAAGACACCGGTTCCAATGGAAATTCTCTTCTAACTTGAACCCTAACTTGCTCACTAGATAGTATCCACCTAGCCGGTATCGTCGTGCGGCTCACCACCTCTACATTTTCCATTCCGCGAAGCCTCTCTTCCTCTTCTGCAGTAGGAACAGTAAACTCATACACTGCTGTAGTTTTAACTGTGCTTGTTGGGGGAAGATGATCAAACAGTGCTAAAGTTAATACCTCATAAGCATCCTGATGCCCATACGACGAAATCCTAAACTGTGTTAAACACTCTGTTCTTACCTTTTGCATATCAAGAACAGTTAAAAGAGTTCCAGAATCATACTTAAGATCAAATTCTCTAAGAGCATCAAAGCGTTTATCCGCCTTAAATCTTTCTGAAGTGAAAATTGCATCGTAAAGTCGAGGATTACTCTTAACAAGCTGGTAGGCTGAAATCACAAAACAGTTCGATGAATAGTTTGGAATCCCCTTAAGTCCTGTAGGTCCCACTCCTTTTGATAAAACTCCAACTGATAATCCCCTGCTAGGCAATGTACCTGAGGTTCGAGGTGGTAGCACAATTCGGGGGGAGGCTCCAACGCGAGAAGTTGACCCTATCTTACCAGGCAATGGCACCGACCGCATAGCATAAGTATGACTAACCATCGCATCCCAAGACTGATTTGAAGACCGTAAAGCCTTCTGCTTTAATATTGGAGAAGGCGGTAGAGTTACACAATCCGTAGCTTCCTTCGGGTTTAGATGTGACGGTCTATCCTGGAATGAAGGGAAATCCAACCTTTTAGGTCTATGATAGTGGATTGCTTCGAAAGATGTTGCAAAGTAGACAAGGGAAATTCCACCAACTTTCACACCTGTACGGCTAAATAGACATCCAGCGGCAATAAAGACCATCGAAGGCTTGCACAGATAGCGGTCCTGTTGATCATTGATCTGATTAGAGCGAATATACTGGAGCGCTGTCGCAGTCAAAACGGCTGCAGAAGAGCAATACCCCTGAGCCTTTCCTGCAATTAAAAAATAAAGCGCCAGGTTTGTGACCTGAGCCCCTGCGTGGTAATAAATATTTGACTGTTTTATCATCCCAATCCCCTGATTTGGAGGAAAGGATACCCCAGAACAACATAAAAGTCAATTTTTTGATATTAAGTTACTTAGAAAGGGAAGAACACTGTTCATAATGGAATTTAAATTTCAGAAACAACTAAAAAAAATATTTGAATATTGCAGTCTTAAAGTTGACAAAGCACTAGGGTCTTTCAGCATAGAGAATGTAGGCGTCTTGCATTGCATGGATGGCTGCTGCTGTCGAGATTGGAGTCGACTTCTCGTCATTGTTCAGGAACCACTGATCTCCAACTTTTTGGAATTCGACATAATGTCCATTATGTCTGCTTTCACCGAGGTGAACAACAAACCCTTTCACTTGATGCGCCCCTCTTTTGTCCAGCCGGATTTCTCCATTTGGAACTAAAACAGGGTCAGAAATCTTGTTTCCATAGCTATCAAATCGCTTGAGAGTCAACATCAATGTTTTCGGGACATTGAGGTTAAAGTCTCTATTTGTCTCTCTTGCATCGACTCCAGATGGCAGTCGCTGAAGTTCGCCTGAAACCTCTGATAAGTCCTGTGCGATAACTTCTTGAAGAGTCGCTCCTCTAGGAATTCCTGTTAAACTTACAGGAAGACTAAGCATGGGATCCGTCCTCAGCGTTTGCTGAATGCGGACCTTCACTTGATGGCCTGGCTTTCTCTCTTGGCTAATGATCCTGGTGTTATCCATCCCCATAATGGACATATCAACCATGTCCTCAGGAACAGTGAACTCTAACACTCTCGTCGTTGTAATCGTACTGTATAGTGGGCTACTTACGGGAATGTGAGCAAATAACGCATTCGTTAATACCTCGTATGGATCCTGATGTCCACGCTCTGGAATTCTGAACTGTGTTAAACAATTCGTTCTTACTTTTTGCATATCAGCTTCTGATAGAGGAGCTCCAGAATCGTACTTAAGATCAAATTCACGCAGAGCATCAAAGCGTCTATCCGCTTTAAATGTCGGCGACTTGAAAATTGCGTTGTAAAGGCTGGGGTTACTCTTAACAAGCTGGTAGGCTGAAATCGCAAAACAATTTGATGCATAGTTTGGGATTCCCTTAAGCCCTGTAGGTCCCACACCCCTTGTTGCTCTAGCTAACCTATCCGATCTTCTAACAGGAGCCGTTTCAACCCTTGCTCTTTTTCTATGATAGGACGCTGGAAGATGAGAGCTGTGGCGACTAATAGATCTTGTTATAGGTCGTCCTGAACGCATCCGATGGGAGGAAGCTAAGCTTCTTTTTGCAACTCGAGTGATTTTAGGAGACACTTCAGGAGAACTTGAACGCGCCTTAAGAACAGTCACGTCTTTTTTAATCGATGGGGTTGTTGTATCCAGCTTTGGACGGAGTTCCTTCAAATCATCATAGAGCAAGGAAACACCAAAAATCAGATCGTTAAGCTCTTGACTGAGAGGACCTTCAAAACCTTCAACCTGGCTTTGAGCATAGGCAATTGACTTATTTACATAGCTAACATCACTTACAGACATAATTAACACCCCTATATGTTATATTATATCATATTTAATGTTTTAATTTAATAATTTTAATTAAATCTTAAGTAGCTATAGTTAAGTTGTTTGTGTGATATCTCAAGTTCGCTTTAAGGAGGAATCCCTTCTGCTCCAGACTCATACCATTTCCGAAGTTCTCCAAGAGACTGGGTAAGACGGAGAGCTATGAGCTCCTGAGCCTCTTTGCGATCCATATCAGCGTAGTCTGACCATAGAATGGGAGAGCCAAAAATAACGGCTGTTCTTCCCCAAAGTTTGGGATGTTTTTGATTCCGATTCCAAATAGCAAATGTTCCATGTACATAGGCAGGAAGAATTGCTGACTCACTCTTTGAAAGTAAAAGCCCCATTCCAGGCTTAATCGGTTGCAAAATGTTATCTTTAGAACGCGTCCCTTCAGGAAACATCAATACCTTTTTCCCTTCCTTCAGCATAACACAAATATCCTTCATGACACGCAAATTAGTTGCCTCTTTTTGAACAGGATGGGAATTCACTGCACTAATGAATTTTCCAAAATATGATTTGAATAACGTCTGGCGCGCAAGAAAATGGATTTCTCCTGGACATGAGACAGCAATAGCCGGGGGATCAAAAAAGGAAACGTGATTCGCAGCAATTAAAGCGCTGCCCGGAATGTAATGTTCAAGACCATATACCTTGTGATGATAAAAGATTTTGAAAAACACCTTTACAGAGAAAATTACAAATCGGTAGAGAAATGTTGGTTTTTTCATTTTTTGATTCATGCTTGAACAATCTCTTTCAGCTTTTGAACTACTTCCTGGATCGTAAGATCAGAGGTATCGACAAGAACAGCATCATCTGCTTGTTTTAGAGGTGCAATTTTTCGGCTAGAGTCGCTATTGTCTCTTGATTCAATCTCTTGAAGAGTCTTTTCTTGTGAAAAAGTTTGATTAGGAAATTTCTTCTGAAGCTCTTTATAACGCCTCTCTGCGCGCACTTCAGGGCGTGCTACTAAGAAAAACTTAACATCAGCATGAGGGAAGACAACCGTTCCTAAGTCTCTTCCTTCAAAAACAACATCTATCTCCTTTGAAAAGTTAATCTGAAGAGGCTTTAGAGCTTCTCGGACCTCTTTGAGGGCCGAGACTTCAGACACAATGGCAGTGACTTCAGGCCCCCGAATAGCAATTGTTACATCAGTATTCCCAACAAAGTAGTGCTTTTCCCCATGGACCGTCTGAATACGATAGGAAAATGCTTTAAGAAGAGCTAAGAGCTCTCCCTTCTCATGATAGGAAATTCCCTCTTTAAGAATTTGCCAACTAATCGCTCGATAGAGCGCCCCCGTATCAAAATAAGTAATTTCTAAAGCATCTGCTAGCCCTCTTGCAACTGTCGACTTTCCCGTACCTGACGGCCCATCAATAGTGATAATCATGAAACGCACTTGCTATTAAAATGTCACAGGGAAAAACCTTATAGTGGGATAGCCTCATAACTTTAACCTCTAGCAGACATAAAGAAAGAAATAAATGACCGGAGTAGTAAACAAAAGAGAATCTAGCATATCAAGGATGCCCCCAAGACCAGGGAGTCGATTACTATCCTTAACTGCAGCATCTCTTTTAAAAAGTGACTCGCCTAAATCCCCTACTTGACCCAAGAAACCAAGAAGAGCTCCGAGCCAAATGCTCTCAGAAAAAGAGAGGTGAAAATTCGGAACTAAGTGGCCTAAAAAGTAAAAAAGAACACTGAAAATAATCGCTGAGAAAAAGCCAACAATTGCTCCAGTGATCGTCTTACCTGGGCTGAGATCCGCTGCAAGTTTTCGGTTTCCAAAAAGTCGCCCTCCGAAATAAGCGCCCACATCCGTGATTTTCGTAACAACAAGGAGATAAAGAAGCCATATCCTACCTTCATGCCCCATTCTGCATGGGCTATAAAGGTAGAGAATTTTTAGGATTAGCCCCAACGGAACAGCAACATACAAAATCCCAAAAAGGCTCATTGCAATAGAGCTGATCGACCCTGAAATTTTATCGAAGTGAAAAAGAAAAAGGCAGATGAGTCCAAAGAAAGCTATGATAAATGGAAGGAGAGAGAAAGAAAGATCGAAAGTTGAGACAAAAAGAGATAGGATAATGATCGCCCCAACAATCATACACAGCTCTGCAAGTCCTTTCTTCTCTATTAACTTTCCGAGCCGGCAGTATTCCCAAATTCCAACCGCTCCAATGCCTGCAGTAAACAGAGCAATGACCCACTTTACCACACCAACATAGGAAAAAATCAGTATACACGCTAAAACAGCAAGCGAGATAATTGATGAGACGAACCGTTTCGATAGATCTTGAAAATTCATTACCCTCCAAACCTCCTCGAGCGTGTTTGATACTCAACAACAGCCTCAAGTAGATTTTTTTCAGAAAAATCAGGCCAGAGAATATCGGTCATGTATATTTCACTGTATGAACTTTGCCAGATAAGGAAATTACTAAGCCTAAACTCACCACTAGGCCGAATGAAAAGTTCAGGATCAGACCACTTAGCAGTATCTAAGTAAGACGAAATCGTCTTCTCGGTAACTTCTTCCGAATCAAGACTTCCTTCTTTAATAGCATTGTGCATCCTAAGAAACGTTCTCCGAAGTTCGTCCCTACCCCCATAATTGAGGGCAAGAATTAAATCAATCTGGTCATTATTTTTTGTAGCTTGAATTGTATCATTTAGAGCCTTCCTCACATTTTCTGGAAGCCTCTGTGTATCCCCAATTGTGTGAAGGCGCACACCTTCTTTGACAAGCATTTTTCTTTTGTTCACCAGATAGGCTTCAAGAAGCTGCATAAGAATTTCAACTTCATGTTGAGGACGGCCCCAATTTTCAGTCGAAAACGAGTAGACAGTAAGAGCTTTGATTCCGAGCTCGGAAGCGGCACGAACAATGAGATCGAGTTGCTCAGCACCGTACCAATGGCCCATTTCTGCGGGTTTTCCTTGGCTTTTTGCCCACCGACGGTTCCCATCCATAATGATGGCAACATGCTGAGGAACGCTTTTGGGGTCAATGCAAGCAAATTCCTCTTCCGTATAAACCGGCTTTTCAATTATTTCTGGTGTAGGACTGTTCATCTCAAAAATAGTGTTTTCTCCCTTTCAGGCCCAAAAGAAAGTATTTCAACTGGACAATCTAAAAGAGATTCAATTCGATTGACAAATATTCTAACATTTTTTGGGAATTCTTCTACCTTTTTTATCTCCTTTGTCGATTTTTTCCAGCCTGAAAGGGTTTCAAATTGAGGTTTTATCTCCTTCCAGTGTCCATGAAAAAGAGGGGGACGAGAAAAGTTTTCGTACCCTACACAAATTTTGATAAAATCTAGAGAATCCAGGATATCAATTTTGGTAAGAGCTAAAGAATTCGCTCCATTTAATCGGATTGCTTCTTTGAGAAGGGGTATGTCAAGCCAACCTATCCGTCTCTTTCTTCCCGTCGTGGTCCCAAACTCTCGGGCCATTTCGTGCGTAGCAAACCGCTTGAGCTCCTCTGGAGAAAATTCTGTGGGGAAGGGGCCATTTCCCACACGTGTTGTATAAGCTTTCATGACACCAATTGTTTTTCCAATAGACCCAGGCCCTACTCCGGCGCCAACCGCTAATCCAGCGCTAGAGGTGGAAGAAGAGGTCACAAAAGGATAGGTTCCAAAGTGAATATCCAAAAGAGCTCCTTGTGCCCCCTCAAAAAGAACTTTTTTCCCTAGTTTGATCTGTCGATCAAGATTTTCTTCAAAAGGAAAAACAAATCCTTGAAGCCTCTTTGCATATCCGGAATATTCTTCATACAGCACATCGTAATCAAGAGTTGGTTCCCCATAAAGCTGAAACAAACGATCTTTTTCAGCCAAAGTCGTAGATAGTCTTTTTTTAAATACCTCCGGATCCATCCACTCTCCAACACGTATTCCAGAGCGTGCGACAACATCTTCATAGCAAGGTCCAATTCCCCTTCCTGTTGTTCCAATTGGAGCATCAGACTTTTCTTGAAGCTGATCAAGACGTTGATGATAAGGAAAAATTACATGTGCATAGGGCGAAATAAAAAGGCGCTTTTCTAATTCGATTCCCTGCTCTTGAAGCCGATGAATCTCCATTAGCAATGATTTAGGATCCACTACTGTCCCCGCGCCAATATAGCATTGGGTTTCTGGATAAAGAATTCCCGATGGAATTAGATGGAAATGGAACTCCTTTCCACCAGCAATAACAGTATGCCCAGCATTATGCCCACCTTGTGCTCGGACAACGATGTGTCGGTCCTTTGATAGCAGATCGATGATCTTTCCCTTCCCTTCATCACCCCACTGCATCCCAACAACTGCAAACGTGTTCATCTTTATCCGATTGTATAAAGGGTTTTTCATAACATATCTCAGATCTTAATACCAATGATTTCTCTAGACATAATCCTTAAAGATCGGTATGCTATTTTTTTTAGAATTAAGGATTAGATAAACATGAAAAAGCAGAAACGTTGGCAATTTATTCTCATTGCAGTCGTCGTGTTATTAACTTTCTATAACATTCTTCCGACTGTTCTTTTTTATTCCAAGCCCCTGAAGGACCCTATTGAGGAAAAACAGGCAATGGCTGTTGCTGAAAATGCAGCAAAAAGAGTCAACTCCCTCGAAGATGCAGCCTTAAATTGGCTGAAGTCTTACAACAAACTTTTGGGGATTAAGCCTTCCTCAATTTCCCTTGACAGTGACAATCCAGAACTAATCCATGTGAGATATGAAAAAGGACAGGACGCCGAGAAGCTTCGAAGCCATATTCCGCGCGCAGGCTCCCTGATCCCCTTTGTGCCTGCTAAACTTTCTCTTGTCCCAAGTGAGAAAGATCATGAGGCAACGGTTGTTACGATTCAACGCAATATACCTATCCATTTTCATCCCGATCAAATAGAGAAGACCTTTCAATTTACAGCAAAGCGGGACGCTAGTGGAAATATCACTTCTCTTTACCACCAAATTGTCGATGATCGTATCCTGCAGCTCGGACTTGCCGTTGGGGGGATTAGTGAAAATGCTCAATATTTAGAGACAACTCTCCACCATTTAGGAAACCCGCGATCCGAAGAATTTCTGCAGCTTCTTTCACAAAACATCCTGAGTTATTCGAAAGCATTTGGAGAAAACTCTCCAATCGCTAAACGTTATTACGCAACCTTTACCCAAGGACCGATGGAAACCAAAAAAGGGTCTGTTGATCAATTTACCGCGGCACTAGAACGCTACAGAGATCAGGTAAAGCTTGAGCGTATCTCTCTTGAAGATGCAGATACAAAGAAGCGAGAAAGTGGGGGATTTCTTGAAGCAAATGATCAACAACAGCTAGACTTTTTAAAATCCAAAGAGGAACGACTCTCCTCCGCAATTGGAATTGTCAGAAGACAAGCAAGCGCTTTTAGTGCAGGTGCAGCACCCTGGACAAGTACAAAACTCAGGCAAGACATCGCCTTGTTAGCTAGAAAAGATGGCTCTGTGCAAACCCTCCTAGCTGGAGGAAGAAGCCCTCTGATAAAGGCTATTACAATCGATTGGAACAACGAAATAATCGGCCTTGAGCTCCATCAGGATATCCTCGACTACAAAAATGAAATTTCCCGCTCTAAGTCCTACTTAAGTGATACTGTTGACCAACTGATTTACAATGAAGTTGCTCGGGTTGGACGAGAGGCAGGAGAACTGCTCAAACCGCGTGGGTCCACATTTGCAATCGAACTCAATCAATTGACAAATAGCAAAAGCCTCCTGGTTATGGACTTAAGCTCAATTGCAAAAGAGCAAGGAGCGCAGCTTCTTCACCTCATTCAAACTGAATGGGCCCCAACTCATCCAGACTTAAAGAGAAGCTCATTCCCTGTATACGATTACAAAACCTTCAAGGATCTACCTGCCCACCAGCAAAAGATCGGTCTGGTCGTATATACCCCCGCAGAGTTTGAAACTGAACCACAAGCAGGATTCCGTACAAACTCGGTTTATGTCATTGCGAAAGGAATCCAAGATGTTTTAACAAAGTTAAGCTCGAATCCAGACTCCCCTCAAGCGCAAAGCTTTATTCAAGACTTTAATCATCTAAGGGTCCTTTTGCAAAATAATGGATTTAGTAGCTATCCAGGAACAACCTATCCTTTAAGTGCTAGCTTCGCAAAAGATTTCATCTTTGAAGCTGAAGACTTTTACAACTCAATTATTAGTGCAACGCGTGAAGATTTTAACGTTCATGGAACAAGAAAGTATGCAACTCTTGAGTTTACAAATGTTGAACAACGTATTTTGGCTCTTAACCGAATTGAAACTCAGCAGCATGAAGATCTATTAAAGTGGCGAGATGAATATCAATCAGCTCAAGTACGCACAGAACTCCACGCAAAGTACGATATTCCCGCGCCAACAAAGAATCTTCTTTTGAACAACTTGAGCCTAAGCGCTCGTAAGTATTTTCGAGGTGATGATAGAAAAATCCTCCATTGGGGGCTTGATCTTTCAGGAGGAAAGACTGTCCAAATCCAACTCCGAGATAGTAACAATAAAATTGTGACCAATGATGATGACATTAAGCAAGGGATTGATGAGCTTTATGGCCGGGTCAATAAAATGGGGGTCTCTGAAGTTAGCATTCGTCAGGAAGGCTCTAACATCACTTTAGATTTCCCAAGCGCCCAAGGCCTTTCAGCTGCGGACCTAGTCAAAGCTTCTTCAATGTATTTTCACATTGTAAACGAAAAATTCACGAGCAATAATGGCGATCTTGCGCCCGTTGTTCATCAGTTTTTGCAAGATGTTTGGAATGAAGCGGTCGTTACAAATCGAAAAGATTTAGAAAGCATTAATCAAATTGCATGGAAACACCTTTATGGTGACACCTTGGATACTGAAATGGCTCAACCTGTGAGCGAAGCTGCAAAAACCCTGTATAGTCAAGGACTTCGCTTTGCTTCTTCGGAAAGCAAGGGTTCGTCAAGCCAGTTCAATGATGCAATTTCAAAAATTGCAATCTTTAGAGGTGATAATTTTGCGGATTGGTATGGTCAGACTCATCCTCTTTTGGTGGTGATGAACAATTACGCTCTTGAAGGAGCTAATTTGACGGATGTACATGCTGCTTATGATCCATCAAAAGGAAACTTTCTCGCCTTCAATGTTAAAGGATCACAATCCCTTTCAGATGGACAGAAGCTTAACCCTCGCAATGACTTATACAACTGGACCGCACCTTTCTCAAAAGAGAAGATCCAAGGGACTCCTATGGACCGCTATACTCGAGGAGAAGGATGGCGCATGGCTGTTATTTTGAATGGCTTGATTGTAAATACAGCAACAGTTACTTCCCCTCTAAGAGATAATGTTTCGATTTCAGGAAGTTTTACTCAGCGTGAAGCCAATCGCTTAGAGGCAGACCTCAAGGCAGGTTCGTTGACCTTTGCTCCACATATTCTGTCTGAAAAAAATGTAAGCCCTGAGCTAGGTATTAAAGACCGAACAATGGGAATCGTTGCAACGGTATTAGCACTAGTTCTTGTTATCATGGTTATGGTGGGCTACTACCGCTTTGCCGGAATCGTTGCTTCTGTTGCAGTTCTCTTTAACCTGTTAATCATTTGGGCAACACTTCAGAATATTTCTGCAACGGTAACTTTAGCAGGAATCGCTGGGATTATTCTGACCGTTGGAATGGCTGTTGATGCGAATGTTTTAGTATTTGAACGCATTCGAGAAGAGTTTGCAGCAACAGGCCGGATTGCACAGGCTGTCCACGCAGGATATAAGAAAGCTTTTTCAGCTATTATTGACTCGAATATCACAACAATTATCGCTGCTCTAATTCTATTGCAATTTGACTCTGGACCTATCAAAGGTTTTGCAGTAACGTTGATCATTGGTATTGTTTCGTCGATGTTTACCGCTCTATTCCTAACTCGTTACTTCTTTAGTAGATGGGTTGAAAATCCAAAAAATAAAGAGCTGAAGATGGCAAATCTTATTAAAGAGACCAACTTCAATTTCCTGAAGTACGGCAAAGTAAGTTTGTATAGCATCGTTGCAGTAGCTCTTGTCGGTGGCTATTTATTGGTTTCTCAGAGAAGCTCAATGCTTGGAATGGACTTTACAGGAGGATATTCGGTCACTCTTGAAGTAGAGCCAAAAGGTAATGAAGACTATCAAGCTCAAGTAGAATCTGCTCTTCTGGCTGCAGGAGTTACAGCTCAAGATTTGCAAGTGCGTGCACTTTCTCCATCTAATGTCATCAAACTCTTGCTTGGAAGAGGGTTAGACCAATCTGGAAAACCTTTTTATAACATGCCTCTTGAAACAGACCTAAAAGATACAACTTTTGCTTATCAAAATAATCCTCGGTTGGTTTGGGTCATTGATTCTCTAGAAAAGAATGGTATTTCCGTTACACCACAGTCGCTGAAACAGCTCGACAATAGCTGGACTAGCATCAGCGGACAAATGTCCAATGCAATGAGAAACAGTGCACTGTTGGGACTTTCTATAGCGTTAATATGTATTTTGGCATACATCACCTTCCGCTTTGAGTTTAAATATGCAATCAGCGCAACGCTTGGCCTTGCAATTGATGTTGCAATCACAATGGCGATCGTAAGTATCCTCCATGCCTTTGGAACCCCAATACAAATCGATCTCAATACAATTGCTGCACTAATGACAATTATTGGATACTCTCTCAATGATACAATCATCATCTTTGATCGGATCCGTGAAGATCTAAATAAAATGCGCAAGCATTCATTTAGAGACGTGGTGAACCACGCTTTAAATGTGACCTTAAGCCGAACAGTGATGACATCAGGAACAACGCTTGTCGTGCTCTTAGCTCTCCTTTTCTTAGGAGGGAGCGCGATTTTTGGCCTTTCACTCGTCATGGTAATTGGCGTTGTATTTGGAACATTTTCTTCTTTGTTTGTTGCAGCACCTCTTCTTCTTTTCTTCCATAAGAAAGAGAAAGAGAAAGCTGAAAAGTTGGCGATGCATGAAAATTAACGTAGTAATGCCTCGTTAAACGTGATAAACTTTCATTAAATAAATCGTGAGAATTTTCCCTTTGAAAGAGGTAAAAGAAGAGGATCAGAACCATCTATGGGTTTACCCCGACTATAAACCAACCTGGTGTGAAGAAATTATAGGTGAATATAATATTCACCCTGTAACTGCGCAAGTGTTGGTTTCAAGAGGCTTTGAGACTTTTGATGAGATCTATAACCACCTCTATGCAAAATTACCCAACCTCCATGCTCCTGACTTAATGATGGATATGGATAAGGCTATCGATCGCGTCGTTCATGCCCTTGCAAAAAATGAGAGCATTTTGATCTATGGAGATAATGATGTAGACGGAATTACTGGAACAACCCTTCTTGTTGAATTCATTCGTCTTCTAGGGGGTTGCGCCTATTATTACATTCCCCACAGAACAACTGCCACCCCCTCAATGATCACCGATGCCATTTCTTATGCTCTCGAAAAAGAGTGTAAACTGCTCATTACAGTTGACTGTGGAATCACAGCTGCAAAAGAAATTGAAGAAGTGATAAAACATGACATTGATGTTATTATCTCAGATCACCATGAACCAACAGACAAAATTCCCAACTGTATTGCAACACTTAATCCAAAGCTTATCAACAGCACTTATCCTAACCGCGACTTAACAGGAGTCGGTGTAGCCTTCAAGCTTGCTCATGCTTTAACAAACCACCTAGTTTCAACAGGTAAAATCAGTTCGTCAATGATTGACCTAAAGCGTTTCCTCGATTTAGTCGCTCTTGGAACCATTGCTGACATGGGTGCCCTAAAGGGCGAAAACCGTGTTCTTGTTCGATATGGCCTGAAGCAATTTTCACAAACCCGAAGAGTTGGCATTCTCAAGCTCATGGAAATTTGTGAAGTCAAGCCTTCAAAGGTCTCAACCACTGACATCGCATCAAAAATTGCTCCACGTTTGAATAGTCTTGGTCGGATTGCCGATCCCCTCAAAGGGGTCGAGCTAATGCTCATGCATGATTCTGTAGGAGCAACGCATCTTGCTCAAGAGCTTGACGATAACAATACTAAGCGTCAGCAGATTGAACGGCGCGACTCCAATGATATTGTGTCATACATAGAATCTCACCCTCAGCTTCTAAAAGAAAAAGCGCTTGTCCTCCACTCTGATAAATGGCATCCTGGAATCATTCCAATCCTCGCTGCGCGCCTTTCCAAACAATATAACCGCCCTACTCTTATCATTGCTGTGGAGGGAGGCATTGGGAAGGGATCGATTCGAACTATCCCAGAATTTCCACTCCTCACTTCTTTGAAAAAAAACCGCGATCTCCTCTTGAATTTTGGCGGGCACGATTTCGCAGCAGGGCTCATGATCAAGGAAGAAAATATCTTAAAATTTAAAAAGTCATTTATTGAAAGTGCTAATCAATCACTTAATAATGATGACATCCTTCCCAAGCTTCACCTTGATTCACGCATTCAGTTTGATGACTTGACTTTCGAGTTTCTTGACTCTATGCAACTTCTAGAACCTTACGGAACAGGAAATCCTCCTCCGATTCTATATACCGATGTTACTCAAGCCTGGCCTCCGAAGATTGTAGGGAAAACTCACCTCAAGCTTTATCTAGAACAAAACGACCGGATGCTTGAAGGAATTGGGTTCGGGTTGAGTGAACACCGGAGCAAGCTGACCAAGAAAAACCTCAACCTACAAATTGCATTTACACCTCATGTTAATGTCTTCCTCAACAAATCAAGCATCCAGCTCCTTGTCAAAGACTTCAAAATTAAGCACGATTGATAAAATCATTTTTGGGGGAAATGGGATCACCCGAATCGATGGGTGCGTTACCTTTGTCCCTTTTTCAGCACCAGGCGACCAAGTCTTTTTGAAAATTATAAAGAAGAAGAAAAATTATCAGATTGCTCAAATCGAAAAAATTTTTCAAAAAGGTCCTGGCCGAAGATCTCCAAAATGCCCTCACTTCAAGAAGTGTGGAGGATGCCAGCTCCAACACCTTGATTATCAAACTCAAATTGAAGCAAAGAAACGCTTTCTCCAAGAAGCATTGCGCATAGAAAATATCCCCATTAATCCTTCCCAAAGTGAGTGGAATTACCGCTCAAACCTTCGCCTAAATTTAAGAAAAGAAGGCACAGGATTCAAAATGGGTTATATTGGTATAGATAACCGTTCTTTGGTGGAACCCACAGTGTGTCCTCTATTTTCAGAAAACCCAGTGCTATTTAAAGACTTAAAAGCTGGTCTTACATGCCTCTCTAACCACGGAATTCACTCCGCCTCACTTCGTATCTTCAATGAAGGCAAAGGGATTATCCTCGCATTTTCATTCTTCCCTAAACTCCCAGAAAAACTCCTCTCCTTTTCCTTTGCAATAGGTGTATGCTATAAGTCTCCTAGACAAGAGGAGCATCTCGGAGATACGTCTTTGACAAAGGATGTTTTAGGAATTTCTGCCCCATTTTCGCCCTATGGGTTTATGCAGAATAACCTTCCACTTAGCGAAAAACTTTATCAAACAGTGGTCGATTGGATTGGAGAGAAGCCTCAAATTGTCTTTGATCTTTATTGTGGCGTAGGAATCACCAGCACTCTT
Source organism: uncultured bacterium (assembly GCA_964350675.1). Taxonomy (GTDB): domain Bacteria; phylum Chlamydiota; class Chlamydiia; order Chlamydiales; family Simkaniaceae; genus Neptunichlamydia. The sequence goes on from CAYGKJ010000007.1 coordinate 36,669, forward strand.
CTAAAAGAGAAAGGACATGATGTCGTGGGGGTTGAAATGAACCGTTCTCTTCCTCCCTGTGGCAACTTTAAAATGCATTATGGCGCTGTAGAAACCATTCTACCTACCCTTAAAGCAAAGCCCGATGTGATCATTGTAAACCCTCCACGAACGGGTCTTTCGAAGGAAGTCCGCAGCCTTCTAGACAGCCCCAAGATTCTTTATATCTCTTGTATGCCGTCGACCCTTGCAAGAGACCTTCAGGAACTCTCCAGCCGCTACATTGTTAAAAAAGTAGAAGGGTTTGATCTCTTTCCTCAAACTACACATGTCGAAACAGTCGTTATGCTATACCGAAAATAATTGAAAAATTTGATTCACAAATGAAAAATGCTTCAATTTTTTATCGGTATAGAGAAAAAAAATCTCTAGCTGGTGATAGCTAGAGATTTTATAAGAAATATTTGAATCGATGTTTTGAGCTTATCACCCATAGCACGATTCCAAATAAGAAAGTACCTCTCTCTTCTTTCATTGGAAACGTCTTAAACGAAACTACAATTACATTGCTTCGTTTTCAGAACGTCGACTTAGGTACTTCTCTTGATAATCTTTAATATCATCAGTGTGAATAACCCAAGCAGCTCCTTTACGAGTAGCTTTTAACATGCCAATTCTTGTTGCATAATAGATTTTCTGCGCAGGAACGCCGAGAATCTTTGCAGCTTGATTGACAGAATAAAAACCCCTATTATTATCAAAAAGGAGTTCACCATCAAACGTTGATTTCGTACGCGAATACTTATTGCGACGATAATCTTCTAGATCATCTAGATCTATAGTCCAACGAGTAGAGTCTTTACGTGCTTTAAGCTTATTTTGCTTAATTGCAACATAAATAGCTTGTCTCGTTACACCATTAATGCGGGCAGCTTCAGTAATAGAAACCACCTTTCGTGGAGATACAAGTTCTCCAGTTTGGTTTACCATATCCATGTTTTTCTCCTCAATCCAAAACAAATCTGCTAAAAACCAGGAAATTGACTAATTCGTCAAAAAAATCATTTTTTAACAATTTGTTAATATTTCTTAGTCTTTAGATATTCTATTATTACAAAGATTTGAGTTGAAATCAATCTATTTCTCTTTACATTTTCACAAAATTTTGATTTAGATAGGATTATAACAAAAAATATTTCACTCGATATAGTAAATATTTGAATACGATTGGACTTAAACCTTTGATTTGCTGTAAGATATATATAGCAGAATCACACTGTGTAAGGATTAATTAGAATGGTTTTTAAACGACTGATACTAAGCTTATTACTTATTGGGTTCACCATATTTGCGGACGCTAAGCCTCCAGAATTGACCCCTCACGCAACCCACAGAAAAGCCGAAGAGATTTTCAAGGCCCACGTTACCTACAAGGAGCTGACCCCTGAAATTGCCCAGAGAGCCCTTAAAAACTACCTTGATGAACTAGACCCCACTAAAACCTACCTTCTAGCGAATGAAATAGCTAAATGGGAGCACCCTAGTGCTGAGCTCCTTGACGGGCTCGTAAGTGCCTTTAAAAAGGAAAACTTCGACCCCTATGATGAAGTTTATGAAGTGATGATTCAGTCAATTGCTCGGCGAAACATCCTAGAGAAGAAAATTGAGAACCTCCCCTTGCCCAAAGATGCAAAAACTGCTGATTTTAAAGATATTACGTGGGCAGAGAATGAAATGGAACTCGAACAGCGCCTTCTTGCCCTTAGAGCCCTCCAACTAGAAACCGCCGAACAGCTAGAAGTCGAGTCAAAGGATCAGTTCCTTCAGCGCCTTGCGAAACGGCGCGCCAATAGAGAAGATGAAGTTCTTCAGGGAAATAAAAGGAGACTTCAGAAAAGGCAATCGCTTGTGTATTTCCTCAAGAGTTTTACTGGAGCCCTTGATAATCATACCGTCTATTTCACCCCTCAAGAAGCGAATCAATTTATGATTCAAGTTCAGCAACGTCTCTTCGGCATTGGAGCCCAACTTCGCGATGACCTAACAGGTTTCACGCTTGTTAGACTCCTTGATGGAGGCCCTGCCTTGCAAGGTGGAATGCTAAAAGTCGGTGATAAAATCATTGCTGTTAACCACGAGCCGGTTGCAGGAATGGATATTATCGAAGCCGTAGACTTAATTCGAGGGCCGAAAGGAACAGCGGTTGGCCTTTCGATTCTTCGCGAAACGGGTGAAGGGGAAAATAAAAAGGCTGAAAAGTTTGATATTGAAGTAGTCCGAGATGAGATCGTCTTGAAGGAAACGCGCTTTGAAACGGAAAAAATCCCGTATGGAAATGGGGTGATTGCCCATATTCGTCTCTTTTCATTTTATCAAGACCCCAATGACTCTTCTGCCTCAGATATTAAAGCTGCCCTTGATGAAATTAAGAAGGACCACCAGCTAGAAGGGGTCGTTTTAGACCTTCGTGGGAATGCTGGGGGGCTCCTCCCTCAAGCAGTCGCTGTGACAGGTCTTTTCATTCAGAAAGGGGTTGTAGTTTCAATTAAAGATTCAGCTGGGAATATCCAACATCTCCGTAATTTTGATGGGAAGGTGACTTGGGGTGGCCCTCTCATTGTTTTGACAAACAAAGGCAGTGCTTCTGCAGCTGAAATTGTGGCGCAAACCCTCAAAGATTATGGACGTGCTCTCCTTGTCGGAGACCCGTTCACCTGGGGGAAAGGGTCCTACCAAACCTTTACGCTTGATTCAGGGAATGTCGATAAAGTGAATCCTCAGGGAGAATTTAAAGTCACCCGAGGTCTTTACTACACCGTTTCAGGAAAGAGCCCACAACTCACAGGAACAAAAGTGGACATCGAAGTTCCTGGCGGGCTTACAGAACTTGAGATCGGAGAATCCTACGCAAAATTTCCCCTAGAAAATGATGAGATTCCCCCTAACTTTATCGACAATCTCAGTGACATCCACCCTTTTCATCGAGGAAAAATGATGCGCATGTATAAAAATGATCAACAACCCCGCACTGATCTCTACGGAAAACATCTTGATCGATTAAAATCCAATTCTGGTCTAAGAATCGCTCAAAACACAAACTACCAGAACTTCCTAAAAGAAGTTCGCAAAGAAGAGTTTGATGCAGATACAATAGAAATGTATGGGCAAAACGACTTGCAACTCGAAGAGACAGACAATATCATGAAAGATCTAATCCTTCTTGAAAAAATCTCAGCACAACATACACAGCCGCTAAAGATGGCTGCTGGGGGCTAAGAAACATGGAAAGGTTGGAAGATCTTATGTCTCAATATAATTACTTCCTGCTCGATGCGTATGGAGTATTTTGGGGATCCGCCAAGCATGGGCTTTTTTCTGGAACTAAAGAGGCCATGAAGCATTCCTTTCCCCACTCCTCAAAAGAAATATTACCTTTTTGGAACCGATCACCCTCGTTTCAATTCGCTAGCAATTCTTTTTCAAAAAACAGAGTATTCTCGCACCGAGAATATTCATGAGGCCGATTTTATTTACATCGCCATCCCTCATATCAATGGGAAAGATCAAGAAACTTCCAGCGCATTTCTTAAAGATGTTCAAGCTACTGCAAAAACGGAACTTCCTGTCCTTTGTGCAAATCCTGATCGATATGCGCACGAGGGATTCCCCCCCTAGACTAGTTGTTCGCCAAGGAACTATCGCCTAATTATTTCAAGAAGAGGGATCCTCCGTCTTTATTTATTGGAAAACCCTATATTCCCATATTTGAAAGGGCAATGGAATTTTTTCCAGCCCAAGTTCTTCCTCATGAAATATTAATGGTGGGAGATACTCCTGAGACTGATATAAGAGGTGCGCGTCAAATGAAGATTGCATCAGCTCTCGTTACTCAAACTGGTGTGATGAAAGAACTCATTGGAAATGAAAAGCTATCCTTTATCCTAAACCAACTCCCTGAAACTGATCGACCCGATCACTTTATCCCTTCTTTAAATCTTCATGAGCTTTAAGCTGCACCAGAATTTCTTACCCAAATTTTTTCTTCATAATTTCCCTTTATGCAAAGTCTTGCTTGAAGATGAGCGCCATTATCCTTGGCTCCTGCTTATTCCTAGACGTAATCATCTATCAAAATTAGTAGATCTCTCAAGAGAAGATCAATTGCAGCTAAACAGTGAGCTCAATATTGCTCAGCAGATACTTTTGGAAAAATTTCACCCTGATCAACTCAATATCGCCGCTATCGGAAATATAACCCCCCAACTTCATATCCATGTGACTGCCTGTTTCAAGGACGACCCTGCTTGGCCATACACGGTATGAGACCACTCCATCCGTGCTTCCTATTCCAACGCTGAACGGGAAGACATGATCCAAGCTTTGCGAGAAGCCTTCCTTGGAGTCACCTTTTGAATTTGTTTGGGTATAATTGAGAAAAAGGCTAAAATGGCTCTTTTTAACCAAAAGTAATTTCTCATGGAAGTCCGCACACGTATCGCCCCCTCACCGACTGGAGATCCGCACGTAGGAACACCCTACATGTCTCTTTTTAATTTAATCTTTGCTAAGCATCATGGCGGAAAGTTTTTACTCCGTATTGAAGACACCGACCAGTCTCGGAGCCGTCCCGAATATGAAGAGAGTATTTTTAAGTCTTTGAAATGGCTAGGCATTGAGTGGGATGAGGGTCCTGACGTAGGAGGCCCCTATGGGCCTTATAGACAGTCTGAGAGGACAGAGATTTACCGAGAATATTGCCAAAAGCTTCTCGATGCTGGACATGCCTATAAATGCTTTGCGACTCCTGAAGAACTTAAAGAAATGCGAGAGCTTGCATCAGAGATGGGAAAGCGCGTGGGATACGACCGCCGCTATCGCAATCTGAGCGCTGAAGAAATTCAAGAGAGGGAAAATGCAGGACAGTCCTATGTCGTGCGCTTAAAAGTTCCACTCACAGGTGAATGCGTTTACGAAGAAATAACAAAAGGGCGGATTACAACCCCTTGGAGCGATGTTGACGATCAAATCCTCCTAAAATCAGATGGCTTCCCAACCTACCATCTAGCAAATGTCGTTGACGACCACTTAATGAAAATTACGCATATCATTCGGGGAGATGAATGGACATCTTCGACGCCGAAACATATTCTCCTCTATGACTTATTTGGATGGGAAAGACCCAAATTTATGCATATGCCCCTTCTTCTTGGCTCTGATGGAAAGAAGCTTTCAAAACGAAAGAACCCTACCTCCGTCTTTTACTATAAGGAAAGTGGTTACCTCCCTGATGCATTCGTTAACTTCCTAACCCTGATGGGTTACAGCATGCCAGAAGATAAGGAGATCTATACTCTTGATGAGATTATCAAAGACTTTTCAGTAGACCGCGTTGGCGTTTCTGGGGCATTCTTTGATGTAAAAAAACTCGATTGGATTAACCAGCAATACTTGATCAACAACATCCCTGAAAAAGACCTTTGGGAGAAGATCAAAGAATGGGGGTTTTCTGATGAAAAGATGGCGAAGGTCACCCCCTTGATCCACACCCGGATCAAAACATTTGGGGAATTTATGGAGCTTTGCCAATTCCTTTTCGTGAACCACTTGGATTACTCTGAGGAGATCCTTTGCCCTAAAGGGACCGCTAAAGAAACATCCGCAGAAATTCTGCAGTGTATGATCTGGAGCATGGAAGCCCAGGAAAATTGGGGACGGGAAGGTTTTGAAAAAGCCTCAAGGGAAATGGCATCCCTCTTTGAAGTAAATCATAAAAAGGTAATCATGCGGATCCTTTTTGGTGTGATCACCGGAAAGCATCAAGGACCACCTCTCTTTGATTCCGTTTCGATCTTAGGAAAAGATCGGACGCGGGCACGCCATCTCAATGGCATTGAATTCCTTGGAGGAATCTCTAATAAGCGGATGTCTGCTCTAAAGAAGAAGTGGGATGGAAGGATTCCCCAGATGGAATCATAATCTCCTCATCAAGTGTATCGGAAACGATATAGTGCGGATTGTAGCCACTAGAGGCGCATCCCAAAAGAAAAAGAACTGATAAAAATAAAACGCAGAGTTTCATACCCTCTATTTACATGACAGAATATAATAAAGACAACCCTTTCCCAGCAAAAATTACTGAGCGTTTTGTCCTTAATAAAGAGGGCTCCACAAAAAAAACGTATCATATAACCCTCGATCTTTCAGATTCGAATGTCTCTTACTCACCTGGTGATGCTGTTGGAATCTATCCTGAAAATCCCATTGAGGAGGTCACCTCCCTCTTAGAAGCTCTAAATCAAAGTGGGAATGAGGAAATCACTGACCCTCGCTCCGGAGCTACAATGTCTCTGGAACATTTTTTAAAAACCAAAGCTAACCTTCTTCGAATTCCCATTCCTATTCTAAAACTCGCAGGAGATCCCTCCCTTCTTGGGGACGAAAATAAAGAAGCTAGAGTGCAGTTTGTTAACTCTCATGATCTGACCGATTTTTTTAAGCTTCACCCCCCGACGATTCCTTTGCAAGAACTCATCTCCTATTTAGCTCCTCTTCTTCCTCGCTTTTATTCGATTGCTTCCTCACCTAAAGTAAACCCTAACTCTATTGATCTTCTCGTCTCAACGTTTACCTATACCCACGGAAAAAAAGTGCGTCAGGGGCTTGGCTCTCATTTCCTTTGCAACATTGCAGCGATGCACCACACTCCCATCTACACTTACCTCCACCCCACACCTCATTTCGTCCTGCCGAAAGATCCTACTACCCCTATTGTTATGATTGGACCGGGAACAGGGATTGCCCCTTACCGCGCTTTCTTGCAGGAGAGAAACGCACAAGAAGCCCCAGGAGCAAACTGGCTTATCTTTGGTGAGCGTAACCGCGCAACAGATTATTATTATGAAAACTTCTTAGAATCTTTAGAGAAGAAAAACTTCCTCCGCCTAGACTTAGCATTCTCACGAGATCAAAGTGAAAAACTCTATGTTCAACACATGCTTCTTAGAAATGGCCTTGCTGTTTGGGAAATGCTGAGCAGGGGAGCTCACCTTTACATTTGTGGAGATGCCCGCCACATGGCAAAAGATGTAACCGCAGCTCTTCACACAATCGTGGAAACACATGGAGGCAAAGATCCAAAACCATATATCAAGATGCTCCGCAAAGAAAAACGTCTTTTATTGGATGTTTATTGAGATGCCGTTGTAAGAATGCAGTAACACATCATTCCTTCACCTCTCCCAAAGGCAGTAAGGCCATCGCCTGAAGTGAACGTGATTCCAACCTGATCCATATTAACTGACAACGCACTGGCAACGCTACTGCGAATGTCATTAGCCCGCTTTTGAAACTTGGGGCGTTTTCCTTCGATGGTCAAGGCAACATGTTCAATGACTTGATCACCGAGGGTTTCTATAGCTTTGTCTAAGAAAATCCGACTATCGGTCACTCCGTGATTTCTACAGAGATCGATCGCGATTCCCCCAAGGATTGGAACATGCGTCAGGGAAGTGATGGCATTACAGATAGCATGAAACACAACATCTCCATCGGAATCGGCATCAAGCCCTGGCGCCCCTTCGAAGGGAAGTCCGGCAATGACACATTTTTTTTCCTTTCCATCTTGTAAAAATCGGTGACTATCTTGTCCTATTCCTGTACGGTATCTCATAGAAGGAGATTATAAATGAAGACACTCCATATCTGCAATGTCAATTTTGAATGGGAACTTGAAACCCATTCTTCTCTTGGACTAAAAGAATCTTTCATGGTTCATCCAAATTTTTTGCAGCTTCAGTTTCTCCCTTTTCTTTACGCTAAAGACGGCGACGGAGTGGTTGTGAGCCATCTACCTCCAGAAATGCCAAGACATTTAAATGTACATCTTTTTGACGATCCGATGGATGGATATGACCGGATTGAAACATGGGGATGGTCAAAAGCCATCCAAAAATGGACCTCTCTTCCCTACCATGTTCCCAAGCATTTGCGAGAAATGGCGTCTAAAACTTTTGCCTTCACACATAGCCCTACACTTCCCGGGGCAAAACTTTTGCATCATCCTCAAGAAGTAAAAGAGTGGCTTCATGAAGGGGTGTATCCCAAAGTGGTGAAGACCTGTTTTGGTTTTGCAGGACGGGGACGTTGGATACTGCAAAAAGAAAACGATCTTCCAACGGAGGCTTTCAAAGAGTTTGAAAAAGGCCATCTATTAATTGGAGAGCCTTGGGTAAAACGTGAAATGGATTTTAGTACACAATGGATGTTAAGCGATGAGATCATTTACTTGGGATCCACTGTAATGGAAAATACAGAGTGGGGCGCATACAACAAAACCTATATTGGAAAAGAAATCCCCTTTTTAAAGGAGCATTTAGAAGTTGCGCAAATCCCCTTGAAACGACTGTTTGAGATGGGTTTCCGGGGCAACTTGGGAATCGATGCAATGATTTATGACCAAAAGCTTCATCCTATTGTTGAAATTAACCTAAGAAAAACAATGGGTTGGCTCGCGTTAATACTTGGGAAAAGCTTGTCTTATGAAAAAGGAAATGACGGCATCCTTCCAAACTATTTACAAGTTGGAAAAGAAATCACGTTTCAGAAACAACTGAAGTTGCTATGATACAAATCGTATGGACTCATTTAAGATTACTGGTGGAAAACCTCTAGAGGGGCACGTCAAAGCTGCGGGCGCAAAAAATGCGATCACTAAGATGCTTGTCGCCTCTCTGCTTTCTGATAAGAAGTGTGTCTTCACAAACGTCCCCGATATTTCTGAAGTAGAAACAACCGTCAATCTCTGCAAAGAAATTGGAATGGAAGTAGATTGGGCTCGAAAAGATGGACGGATGGAAGTGGTCACAAAAGAGATCAAATCCTCATATGTCCCGCTGAATTTTTCCGGAGCCAATCGGATTCCGATACTCATGATGGGGTCCCTATTAGGACGGACCCGAGAAAACATTATTGTCCCTACCGTGGGAGGATGCAAAATTGGAAAGCGTCCTGTAGATTTCCATGTTATGGCCTTAGAAAAGCTTGGGGCAATTGTCGAATACCGCACTATAAAAAATGAACATGCCTACTTTGCCCATGCTCCTGAAGGAATGAAAGGAGCCATTATTGAGCTGCCGTACCCCTCTGTGATGGCAACCGAAAATGCAATCCTTGCCGCATGCCGCGCAAAAGGACGCACAACGATTCATGGAGCCGCCATCGAACCCGAAGTTATGGACTTGATCCTGTTCTTGCAAAAGCTTGGCGTTGTCATTTATGTCGATATGGATCGAACCATTTATGTCCAAGAAACAACCACCTTCTATGAGGTCGAACACAAAGTGATTACAGACCGCATTGAAGCCGCTTCCTTTGGAATGGTTGCAATTGCAACACGCGGACGGGTTTTTGTAGAAGGTGCGCAGCAATCCCACATGATCACCTTCCTCAATAAACTTAGACAGATCAATGGTGGCTTTGCCGTAAAAGAAGGTGGCATTGAGTTCTTTTATCAAGGTCCACTTAAAGGAGGCCTCCATCTCCAAACCGACGTTCATCCTGGCTTTTTGACTGACTGGCAACAGCCCTTTGTTGTCCTTCTCACCCAGGCCTATGGCAGTTCAGTTGTTCACGAAACAGTCTATGAAAACCGCTTTGGTTATGTCGACACCCTTCTAAAAATGGGCGCTCATGTCGAGCGCTTTACACAATGTCTTGGGGACCGCCCCTGTCGCTTTGCCTCCCAGAACTATCAACACAGCCTGATCGTCAAAGGACCCACCAATTTCCGGGGGATGAACATTGAAGTTCCTGATCTCAGAGCAGGCTTTGCCTATGTGATGGCAGCCCTTCTTGCTCCTGAAGAAAGCTCTCTAACAGGCCTTCCTTACCTCGATCGCGGGTATGAAAACCTTGAAGGAAAACTCCAATCTCTCGGCGCCGACATCGAAAGGGTCATGGCCCCTGAGCCCCTGATTGCAACTTAGCATTAAAGAGGCTATACTGTTTCTATGGAAACATGGAGACAGATTCAAAAAACCAACTTTACAAAGATTGCTGAACTTGCAAGCTTTCTAGAAATTGATCCAAGCGCAATCTTAAAATCTCCATTTCCTTTGAATTTCCCGAGAAGGCTCGCCGAAAAAGTAGAGAAGGGCCGACTTGATGACCCCCTCCTCATGCAGTTTCTACCAATTCACCAAGAAACCCTAAAAACACCTGGATTTACAGCTGACCCTGTTTCTGATCGCTCCTTCCAAAAAAGCCCCCGCCTTCTTCAAAAATATCAAGGACGTGCTCTCTTGATTACCACCAGTGCCTGTGTCATGAACTGCCGGTTCTGTTTTAGACAAAATTATCCCTACGAGCAGGACAAAAACCACACTGAGGAAATTGAGCTCATCAAAAACGACTCGACCATTCATGAAGTGATCCTCAGTGGAGGAGACCCCCTCTCTCTTTCTGATGAACGCTTAAAAGCATTAATCGAAGCACTCAGCGAAATCCCTCATCTAAAACTCCTCCGGTTCCACACCCGTTTCCCTATTGGCATCCCTGAACGGATCACCCCTTCTTTCTTAAAAATTCTTGAAGAGACGCACCTGCAAGTCATTTTTATTCTCCATACAAACCACCCAAAGGAGCTTGATCAGGATGTTCTCGCTTCTCTTAAGAAAATCCAAGCTCCTGTTCTCACACAAACAGTTCTTTTGAAAAACATCAACGACAATCTAGAAACCTTAAAGACCCTCTTTATGACTCTCATTTCAAATGGTATGATTCCATACTACTTACATCAACTTGACCGGATTGAGCAAGCAGCACACTTTGAAGTCCCTATAAGAAAAGGTCAAAAGTTGATCCATGCACTGCGTGTAGAACTTCCTGGCTACGCCATCCCTACATATGTGCAAGAAATCCCTCACAAAACTTCTAAGACCCCCATTTAGCTTGATATAGATCTCGATGCGCGAAGGCGTTGTTGAATAAATACACCTAATTCTTTAACACTCTGTAAACGCTTTCACAGATTATACCAATCCCAAGTGAGTTGCTCCTGAATTGGCTTGAAAATTCTTTTGAAAAAATGTTCTTGGAGATTGCAGCTAACCACTTGATGATTAGAAAGATCGAAAGGATGTTTTTCCGAAAGAAGATCAAGATGAATTTAGGAACAACTCACTTGGGGTTGGTATTATCGGTGACTTAAGTCGATTTATTCAACACAGCCCTTCAGAGGCTGTACAGAACGCCCTGAACGTTTTAGAAGCATTTACTTTTATGCAGTCTCCATCAACTGGTGCCCTCTATTATGCGATCAAAGGATCTCTGGGTAATAACAGGAAGTCAAACAGAGCTCTGGGGCGTAGGATATTCCGATCAAGATAAGAACGGGAAAGCTGGCAACTATCAAGATGGAATTATTTCAGCTGAATGGACAGCAGGAGCTATCAATATGGTTCGTGTCCTTATCACTCAATATACCGAAGCTGAAACTTCTTCGAAATATACACCTACGCAGCAGCAGCAAGCCAAACAGTTTGTGACGTCATTGCAAGTAGATCATGACAGCATGGTGAAATATCTCCTCACTTTAAGAAATGATCAGTATGCTGAAACAGATGCTTATGCAACAACACGTCCTAAGGATTACAATACTCTTGTTCCTGTTTCATCAAACCAATTAGCTTTCATTTATGCTAGCAAGCGGTATATGATCCCCTTTGGATGGTTTGCAAATCCTCTTCCTAGCACCACATCAACTTCTTGGTCGCTAATGCTTCATTACAACTATAACCCTTTCAGTCCCGAGGGGAACTATGAGGCCTATAGCTGGTAAATAATGCAGATAAAAGACCCCAACTCATTGGGGTCTTTTTGTTAATTTTAGAGCTAAAAGTCGATACGCCCCATAAAAGTCAGTCCTTCTATAGAAAGATCGCTCTCTTCCAGTCCTCGAAGGTTTAGAAGTTGTCCCCAATAAAACTGTGTTTCGTATCCTATACGGAATTGAGTAGACAATCGATCGGGAATAAAGCACCACTCCCAATCTAACCCTACAAACATTTGAGCAGCTGGCCGCACGCGGTGCGCATTCCCCTCCTGGCGAATATGTGATATCGAGGCAGTAGGAGGTCCACCATTTCCACCTTCTAAATCATTCTCATCAGCTCGCGCTTTCTGCTCAAACTTTCCCCAAACTATCGCCCCAGAAACCTTTCCTAATAAACCAATTCCCCATCCAAAATTCCACTTTCCTTCAAATGCAAAATAGGGACCGATTCCCCAATAATCATTCGTCGCATTTAAAAATTCAGGAAAACCTGTAATCACTCCGACATTCGGGAGGGGGATTGTTTGGACATTTTCATAGTTGTATCGAATTTGTTGGTGAATCCAAAAAGTTTTCCCACCAAAGGAAGGGCGTATGCTCCATGTGTCACTGACAAAATATCTTCTGCCCCAGTCAAAATCAATAATATTTAGCATCAGGTCATAGCTGACTTTAGCGCGATTGGTAACAAAAGGGGCACCACCATTACCGAGCCGCTCAATGTCTATCAAACTATGAGTGGATGATCTAAAGGTCGTGACGGGATTATTATGAAGATGTGTCCAATTCACATAGAGATCCCACCCATCAAAAGGAAGATTTCCACCAAGGCCCAGTTTAAAACCCGGGCTATACTTAAAATCTATTTCTTTTGATTTGACGTCAACGAATCTTTCTACTCCATTTTGCTCAAACGCAAACGTTCCAATAGTGTTTAATTCCTCCTGGCGGGCTTTCCAGTAAATAAACTCCCCGGTCAAAAATACTCCCGCATATCCATCGCATGCTCGAGTAGATCGATTAGGTGTAGCAACAACAGTATCTCCATAGATATTTCCACAAGCAGCTAGAAATAAAAATAAAAAAACCTTCTTCATACAAATTCTCCATGTTACTCTTAAAAAAAAGCAGGCTCATTCTGAGCGTGACGTTAATATATTTTTTAATTATTGTAAAAGGAGGGATTACATTCGATCCATCGTCTTTAGACCAAGGATTTGAAGTCCTTGTTTCAGGATGCGTGCGGTCAGCTCACACAGAACAAGCCGACTACTTTCTTCATCCGCTCCTTCAACGCGGCAGTCGCGGAAAAAAGCATGAAATTTTTCAGCTAAATCGTAAAGGTAGTCAGAAAGACGATTGGGAAGGAGATCGCGATCCATATGCGCAAGCGTTTCCCCAAATTGACGCAATTGTAATCCGAGAGCAACCTCTGTCGGATGCTTCAAAATGATAGGTGTGGTTGCATAAAGAGCATGAATATCTTTATTGCATTTTCTTTTGATTCCTTGAATACGCACATAGGAGTATAAGAGGTACGCGGCAGTGTTTCCTTCAAACTTCAGCATGCGGTCGTAGCTAAAAATATAGTCTTTAACGCGATGGCAAGAGAGGTCTGCATATTTGACGGCATCAACACCTAGAATATGGGCAAGCTCATCAATTTCTGTTTCTGTCCCATCTTGAAGGCGTTCTTGCAAGAGAATCCGCGCTTGACGTACTGCTTCAGAAAGAAGATCAATGAGTTTTTCTGTTTCCCCGGATCGCGTTTTGAATTTCTTCCCATCAGCACCAAGAACCACCCCAAAAGGAACATGTTCAACTTGTACCTTTTTAGGATCGTAAATCCCCGCTTTCTCTGCCGCTTTAAAAACCATTTGAAAGTGCAGTTGTTGCCCTGCATCAACAACATAAATAATCCGGTCTGCATTTTCTTCTCGCACACGTTGCGCAAGGGCCGCTGCATCTGTTGAGGCGTAGTTAAAACCCCCATCAGATTTTTGCAAAATCATAGGAATTTCATATCCTTCGAGAAACACACACTTTGCCCCATCAGAGATTTCAACGATCCCCGACTTTTCATATTCCTCAACAATTTTAGGAAGGCGCTCATTATAAAAAGACTCCCCTCTCTCGGTAAGGTTGGCATCCAAAAATGTGTAAATCTCTGAAAACCCTCTGCGAGAAATTTCACAGATCCTTTTCCATGCATCAAGGGCCTCTTGATCTCCTCCCTGCAAGCTAACCACCTGGTGTTGTGCGCGCTTTTTGAACTCAGGATCAGCATCAAATGCCTTTTTTGATTCTTTGTACCAGCTCATCAAGGAAGAAAGATCGGTCTCTTTCTCTCCGACAAGAACCTCTGGTTCCTTCTCTTTGAGGTAGGTGATGAGCATTCCAAACTGCGTTCCCCAATCTCCAATGTGATTTAAACGAAGAACATCGTGTCCTAAAAACTCAAACAGGCGAGCTAAACTTTCCCCTATTACTGTAGAACGGAGATGACCCACATGAAGTTCTTTCGCCACATTGGGTGAGGAAAACTCTACAATCACTTTCTTCTTTTCTTTGAGAGGTGGTACCCCTAGCCGAGGGTCCGCAGCCACCTCAGTGGCTTGCTTGGAAAGAAACTCTGGTGACAACGTAATATTTATAAAACCTAGGCCGGCAACCTCGAGCTTTTCAATCATCCCCGCTTTTGGCCATTTTTCAAGAATTTGCTCTGCAATCTTTCGAGGATTGGATTTTAAAGCCTTTGCAAGCTTCATCGCAGAATTACACTGGTAGTGCCCAAACTGAGGGTTTGTACTCTGAGTGATAGCGGCTACAGAATCAGCCTTGGGGAATAGTTCCTTGATCACATTGCTTGCTTGCTCTTGGAGCTGGTCTGTCAAATTTTCCATAGAGATCCATCATGCGTCTCTCCCCCTAAAATTGTCAAGATTGTTAAAGCACAAAAACCCTCAGCCATGCTACGATAGCCCCACATTCAAAAAAGGAGTGAATAATGTCGAATTACGCTGCACTCGCTGTTCTTAGCGAACTATCAAAGGTTACAGCAAACAATACTGCCAGCACCCTTGCTATGATGGCAAACATGGACATCCAAACATTGCGCGTCCTGTCGACAGCATATAAAGTGAGTTCTTCCACCCAGTCGTGGCTTTGGGTCTACCGCATAGGGACCGTGGGATCGCTGACAGGCGGCTTACTTCTCTCTGGAGCAAACAAAGAACCTGGACTTCTAATAGTGGGTGGTATTTCAACTATAGTTTTTTTCGTTTTATGGATGAATCTTTCTGAAAAAATTAGTTATAATAACTACTGGTATGGAAAATGTATTGAGTTCATCAATCAAAAGGAGCTTCTTGACACAAGCTCCCAATTGAATAGTATCATCAAATAAGCCTTGTCGAAAGGGGTCTTTAATAGACAATAGATTCAGGGTTGAAGATAAAGATTTTTTCCGATAGAATGGGTTGGCAAAATTGAATCAAGGATTATGTGAAATGGTAAGCACCATCATTACCCCAAGTCTGAAAGATCTCCTGGTTGACTACCTAAAGAAACACAAAAAGTCGGATCTATTAACGACTTACTTCTTCTTTCTCGAAAAAAAATACAATATCCAGCCTGTCTTGTTTTTGCGAGAAAAAACAATCTTTCAGAGCAAAACCGAGCTGTTGAAAAGACTTGAAGACTCTGGAAAACTTTGGCGCGAGACCGAAATAAAGATTCAAGTCGGCACACAATCAGTCAATGCAGCAACGAAGAAAATCTACATCTGCCCCTTTACTGGAAAAGTTTTTGGAGATAATACGCACCCTAATCCTCAAGATGCAATTTACGACTGGGTATCAAAATGTCCTGAGAATAAAGAAAGACTCGATGGGATAAAAGTGAAGCGTTTTTTTGTTTCTGAAGATCCTGATGTCATTAAAAATTATATCCAGAAAAGGCGTGAGCCTATCTCTAAAATTGTCTTTTCGTCTGGGGTGACTGGAAAGCTGTTTAACAGCAAAAAAGCAGTCCTTGATGACTTCGAAAAGAACCAGCTCAAGAGCATGGAGCTTGTCGATGTTCCTTCTCAAAACCGCTATCAGATTGAAGAGCATTTTCTCGCTTTCATCCAAGAACAACTCGACGATACTAGAATTTCTGCGTTCGTTGAAGCAATGAGCACCCACGATGAATTTGAGACCCATGTCGCTCGCTGGATTGAAGAGAATCAGTAAATCTTCAGAAGAAACTGTTTCCATTGGGGAGGAAATTGGTCAATTGATCTCTAGGGAACAGATCATCTGTTTCACAGGGGATCTGGGAGCAGGGAAGACAACTCTCATTAAGGGAATTGCAGCTAGGATTACGGGCCTATCCCCTTATGAAATCAATAGCCCCACCTTCAATTATCTCAATATTTACGAAGGAAGTAAAACTCTGTATCACTTCGATTGCTACCGCCTAAACGGACCGCAAGATTTTCTTGAGCGCGGTCTCGATGAATATTTTGGCTTCCTCTGTTTAGTGGAATGGCCAGAAAGAATTGCTCCAATACTACCACCGAATCGAGGGATGATCAAGATTGAATACCACGGGGAAAAGGAGCGAGTGATCCGTTATGAAGAAAGTTCTCTTTAAAAAGGCCGTATTTCTAACATCGGCCCTCAAAACCGACGAGCTTCCTGATATGGAGCTCCCTGAAATTGCTGTTGTGGGGCGCTCTAACGTAGGGAAATCTTCTCTCATTAATCATCTCCTCCGTTCAAAGACCGTTGCAAAAGTTTCTTCAAAACCAGGGAAAACACAGCGGATCAATTATTTTGTCATTGACGATTCCCTTGTACTTGTCGACCTCCCGGGATATGGCTATGCTAAAACCTCGAAGAGCCTCCAAGAGGAATGGGGGGGATGGATTGACAAATACTTAAAAGAGCGCGGACTGAAGCTGATTATTTTTCTTCTTGACTCTAGACGAGAACTCACAGTCGAAGACCGACAGTTTATTGAATGGGCACAGCATATCCACATGCCACTCCTGCTTATCTTGACAAAAGGTGATAAACTCTCTCAATCAGAAAGGCATGCTTCACTAAAGCGCATCGAAGGTGAGAAATCCTTGAGTGGATTGCCTCCCGTACTGTACTCTATAAAAGAAGGGAAGTGCAGAGAAGCACTCATCCATGAAGTAAACAAGGCATTATGGGACTAATCCACAAAGATACATTTCTTTGCTTTGACTGTGAATCTACAGGACTTGATCCCGAAAAAGATCGACTCATTGAAATTGCGGCTGCTACCTTCACTTTTGACGGAATCCTCGATTCAAAAGAAGATCTCATTGATCCTAGCATTTCGATCCCTCAACAGACGATTGAAATCCATCACATTACTGATGAAATGGTCCGGGGAAAGCCTTTAATCAAAGAAGTTGTTGCAGACTATTTAAGTTTTATCGGGGATCATATTGTTGTGGGGCATGGGATCCCTTTTGACTTAACCCTGTTAGACTCAGAATCAAAACGGTCATATGTTGAATCTAACCTATTAAAACAGAAATACATCGATACGCTTCGCATGGCCCGCCTATATGGCGAAAGCCCTACGAATTCTCTCGAGACTCTCCGAAAACATTTCAATATTGAAGCTCATGGGGCGCACCGCGCAATGAATGATGTGATCGTAAACATCGAGGTTTTTAAACACTTAAGCCGAAAGTTTAAGACGACTGAAGAACTCATAAAACGTCTCGAAAAGCCGATTGCCCTCAAACTCATGCCTCTTGGCAAACACAAGGGCCGTTTGTTTCGCGATATCCCCATTGAGTACCTGCGTTGGGCTGCCAATCAAAATTTTGATCAAGATCTCCTTTTCTCACTCCGCTCCGAGCTCAAAAAGAGGAAGCAAGGAAACCTTTTTTCACAAGCCTCTAACCCCTTTTCAAATTTATGAAACTTTCCCTTCAAGATTTAGATATCAATGGGAAGAAGGTGTTAATGCGGGTAGATTTCAATGTCCCTCTCAATGAGGCGGGAATGATAACGAATGATGCTCGAATTCAAGCCTCTCTTCCATCAATAGAATATGTACTTGCCCAGGGGGGCGCCCTAATCCTCATGTGTCATTTTGGAAGACCGAAAGGGAAGATCGACCCCAACTTATCCTTGCGGCCTGTGGCTCAACACCTGTCTAATATTTTGGAGCGAGACGTCATGCTAGCTCCAGACAGCGTGGGAAGTGAAGTCGAAAGTATTGCAAAGAATCTCCAGTCTGGCAAAGTCCTTCTGTTGGAAAACCTTCGATTTCACAAGGGAGAAGAGCATCCAGCTGAAGAACCTGAGTTTGCAGAAAACCTTGCAAAATTGGGCGATATTTACGTAGATGATGCCTTTGGAGCTGCTCACAGAAGTCATTCCTCTATTGTGGGAATCACCAAGTTTTTCCCTAAAACCAGTGCAATGGGTTTCCTTATGGAAAAAGAGGTTTCCTACCTCTCACAAGTTGTTTTGAACCCTAAGCGTCCTTTTTATGCCATCATTGGAGGAGCCAAAGTTGGAAGCAAGTTAGGTGTTCTCAATTCTTTATCTCAAAAAATCGACGGAATCTTCATCGGGGGTGGGATGTCGTTTACTTTTTTCAAAGCGATGGGTCTTTCTATTGGAGATTCCGTTTGCGACGTTGAAATGATCGACAATGCCAAGTATTTCCTAAAAGTTTGTGAAGAAAAAGCTATTCAGGTGCACCTTCCTAAAGATTTAGTTGTCACCAATGACGAAGATACCCAAATGATCCTCTCGAAAGATGGAATCAAAGATGGCTGGAAGGGGATGGATATTGGCCCCCAAACAGTCGAGGAATGGACTCCCCTTTTGAGTAAAGGAGCAACAATTTTTTGGAATGGCCCAATGGGAGTATTTGAAGAACCTTCATTTGCCCATGGTACAGAAAGGCTTGCTCAAAATTTATCTACCATGTCGGGAGATGTGATCGTTGGAGGGGGCGATTCTGTTGCTGCTATTAGCGATCTAGAATTAGAGAAAAGTTTTGCCCATCTTTCTACTGGAGGAGGAGCATCTCTAGAGTTTATTGAATTTGGCCATCTCCCTGGAATTGATGCTCTCACACCCAAATAATACCAATTGTCAAATATCCTGCTCATGCTATAATGCCGGGGCATACACGCATTTATGCAGGAACATCATGTTAAAAAAGCTTTTGAGGCGAGGCCAGTTGTGAAACTGGGCTACCCCTCAGAAAAAAAGTTCTTTTTTTCTAAGCGAACCTTTGCAGCACCTCACGGACTTTTACAATCACGCAATTTCACATTGGAGTATTATGTCCTCCAAAAATAGCGAAGAATTCAGTCGTTGGCGTCTTTATCTGTGGCCTATTCACCGATGGGAAATGAAAAAATTTGTTCCTCTTCTAATTCTCTACGCTCTGATCTGCTTTAACTACAATCTGCTGAAATCCGCAAAAGATGCCCTTGTGATTACGGCTAACTCTTCAGGGGCAGCTGTCCTCCCCTTTATTAAAATCTGGGCGATTCTCCCCATGGCTCTCTTGGTCACTTGTCTTTTTACGCGTCTTTTCAACCGCTTTTCCCAAGAAAGAGTTTTTTACATCATGATTGGGGGCTTTTTGTCCTTTTTTGCCGTCTTTGCTCTCGTTCTTTATCCTCTACGTGACGTTATCCATCCTCACGCGCTTTGTGACCAGTTAGAAGCCGCTGCCCCAAAACTCCAGGCCCTTATTGCCATGCTCCGCAACTGGTCTTTTACTCTTTTCTACGTGATGTCAGAGCTTTGGGGAACAGCCATCATGTCGGTCCTTTTTTGGGCCTTTGCCAATGAGGTGATGACCGTCAAAGATGCCAAAAGATTCTATGGAATCCTAGGAATCGGGGCCAATATCTCTGCCATCTTTGCCGGGCAGATTGCAATTCTTGTCTCCGGACAAATGTTCGATCTTTCCTTCATTTTTGGGGCGGATGCCTGGGGACAAAGTCTAGGCCTTGTCACAACCGTTGTGATTTTTATAGGACTCCTGACTATGGGTTTTTTCAAATGGTATAATACCCGTGTCGTCCACCGCGATCCAGCCATGAAAGAGGAGCATGTAAAGAACCACGCCAACCGAAAAAAAGTCAAAATGGGGATGCGAAAAAGTTTTGCCTACCTTGCAAAATCAAAATACCTTCTTTGCATAGCAGTCCTTGTGATCGGGTTCAATATTGCTATCAACATGGTTGAAATCATTTGGAAAGACCAAATCAGCATTCTCCATCCAAGTCCCAATGACTATAACGCCTACATGGGAGGCGTTGTTAAATCAATAGGATTCCTTTCCACCTTTGTTGCAATCTTTGTGAGCGGAAATGTGATCCGAAAGATGGGGTGGACCTTTAGCGCTCTTATTACACCCGTTTCATTGCTGCTCACAGGGGTCCTTTTCTTCGGCATCCTTCTTTTTAAAGACAATCCCTCGTTGATTTCATGGAGCACGGCTCTGGGCTTTACACCTCTTGCTATCGGAGTCCTTTTTGGAACCATTCAAAACGTTATTTCACGAACCTGCAAATATACATTATTTGATGCAACAAAAGAAATTTCATTTATCCCGCTTAGCTCCGAGTCAAAGTTTAAAGGGAAAGCCGCTATCGACGGAGTGGGATCTCGTCTTGGAAAAACAGGAGGATCGATTGTCCACGGAGGTCTTCTCATGGTTTTTGGAAGCGTTTCTCTTAGCACACCTTTTGTTGGTGTCTTTCTTCTTCTTGTTGTCTTTGGCTGGATCGTTGCCACCAAATCCCTTGGACGTCAATTTAATCACCTCACAAAACAGGATGAAAAAATTGATATCGAAGAAGGAGAACTAGCAGTCGCTAAAAAAACCACTACTCAAACCCTCTCTACCACCTAATTTCACTGTATCATCATCAATTTTATATGTTGAAATATGGCGCAAATTAAAAATTAAAGACTCTTCTCTTCCCTCTAAAAGGTCTCCAAAATTTGGGTATAGAGCTTTAACTTTAAATTGATAAATGGCATTAATGTTCTATATAATTCCCATTGTCAAATAACCTGTTCATGGTATAATGTCGAGACGTAGAGATATTCCATCCGGGACAGTAATGTTAAAAAAGCTTTTGAGGCGAGGCCACTTGTGAAACTAGGCTGCCCTTTAGAAAAAAAGTTCTTTTTTTCTCATCGAGCATTCAAGGCTTCTTGCAATCCCCAACAATTACGCAGTTTCTTTCCGGAGGATTATGTCTTCCAAAGGTAGTGAAGAGTTCAGTCGCTGGCGCCTCTATCTATGGCCTATTCATCGATGGGAAGTTAAAAAGTTCCTTCCCCTCTTGATTCTCTATGCTCTGATCTGCTTTAACTATAGTCTCCTAAAAGCCGCAAAGGATGCTCTTGTGATTACAGCTAACTCCTCGGGAGCTGCTGTGATTCCTTTCATTAAGATCTGGGCGATTCTACCTATGGCTTTTGTAGTCACATACCTTTTTACCCGCCTTTTCAACCGATTCTCCCAGGAAAAAGTTTTTTACATCATGATCGGGAGCTTTTTATCCTTTTTTGCCGTCTTTGCTCTTGTTCTTTACCCCCTTAGAGATGTCATACACCCCCATACGCTTTGTGACCAACTAGAGGCAATGGCGCCAAGGCTTCAAGGACTTATTGCAATGTTTCGTAACTGGTCCTTTACCCTCTTCTATGTGATGTCTGAACTTTGGGGAACAGCCATCATGTCGGTCCTTTTTTGGGCCTTTGCTAACGAGATTATGACGGTTAAAGACGCCAAACGATTCTACGGGATCTTAGGAGTCGGCGCAAATGCCTCCGCTATCTTTGCCGGGCAGATTGCAATTCTTGTTTCAGGGCAGTTATTCGACCTTTCCTTCTTCTTCGGAGAAGATGCGTGGGGACAAAGTTTAGGCCTTGTGACAACCATTGTCATTTTTACAGGACTTCTGTGTATTGGAATCTTTCGATGGTATAACACCCGTGTAGTCCACCGCGATCCTGCTATGAAAGAAGAGCATGCAAGAAATCAAAGTGAGCGGAAAAAAGTCAAAATGGGGATGCGAAAAAGCTTTGCTTACCTCTCAAAATCAAAGTATCTCCTTTGTATAGCAGCCCTAGTAATCGGCTTCAACATTGCCATTAACATGATTGAGCTCATTTGGAAGGACCAGATTCGTTTTCTATACCCCAATCCTAACGACTTCAACGCATACATGGGAAGCGTTCTCAAATGGATAGGTTTTCTTTCTACATTTATTGCCATCTTTATCAGTGGAAATATGATCCGCAAAATGGGGTGGACCTTCAGTGCCCTGATTACCCCCGTTGCCCTCCTAGTCACAGGCCTTTTCTTCTTTGGCATTATGGTGTTCAAAGAAAATCCTGCTCTCATTAAATGGAGCGCCATCTTTGGCTTCACACCACTTGCCTTAGGGGTCTTCTTTGGAGCAGTTCAAAATGTGTTCTCGCGGGCATGTAAATATACCCTATTTGATGCAACGAAAGAGATTTCATTTATCCCGCTGAGTTCCGAGTCAAAGCTTAAAGGAAAAGCCGCTATCGATGGAGTAGGGTCTCGCCTTGGAAAAACTGGAGGATCGATTATCCATGGAAGCCTTCTAATGGTCTTTGGAACCGTGTCCCTTAGCACACCTTTTGTGGGTGTCTTCCTCCTTCTCGTCGTCCTTGGCTGGATCGTTGCCGCTCAATCCCTTGGCCGTCAATTTACCCGTCTCACAAAGCAAGATGAAAAAATCGATATCGAAGAAGAAGAGCTTGCCATTGCTGAAAATACATCTACAAAAAAGGTTTCTGCTACCTAGCATCCTCTTAATTCCATTTTCTAAATCTAGGTTATAAAAGGCTCAATTTGAGGGCAGCGTCGTAATATCTAAGTCATATGAACCCGTGATAACGTGCTCCAAACCGTCCTGAGAAATCTTCCAATAAAGAGGCTGAGCGGTCACCAAAACTCCCCATCCATTTTCTGCACACTGGTACGGAGGAGTAATAGGTTTTTCTTCGAGAACCGTAACGCGGCTTTGCAGGTCTTGATGCTAAGCATCAGTGACAGCAAAAAGAGCAGATACACATACGCTAATCGATAATAAAAAAGCTTTGAATTTCATCTTTATCTCCAAATGAAAATTTTAATACACAGTTTTACCTTTTCAGTAGAATACTTGTCAATTTTGTCTTCTGGTTTTATGAAAATTGTGGGATAATGCGTGTTATGGAAGCACTGGTAAATTTTATTGTTGAGCACAGCTCCTATGCCCCTATAATGGTCTTCATTCTCATCTTGCTGGCAGGATTAAACATCCCCATTAGCATTGATGTGATCATGGTTTTAACTGCTTTTTTGGCAGCAACTCTGATTCCCGAACATACAGCTATTTTATTCGCGAGCATTCTCTTTGGGACATATTTTTCCGCAATGATTTGCTACTGGGTTGGCCGAAAGCTCGGCATCAAGCTACTGAAGACCCGCTACTTTTCTAAGCTGCTTCCTGCTGAAAGGTTGGAGAAAGTCGGAAAATTTTATGAAAAGTATGGTCTATTGACGCTTCTAGTGGGACGGTTCATTCCTTTCGGCATCCGGAACTGTATTTTCATGACAACGGGGATGAGCAAAGCAAACTTCAGAAAGTTTATTGTGCGTGATGCACTCGCTTGTTCGATATGGGCAAGTGTCTGTTTTTTTGGATTTTATCGATTGGGACAGAACTACGAAGTCCTACTTTCTAAGGTAAAAACCCTAAATCTTTTTATATTTTTAGCTTTCGGTGTGACGGTAATTGCCTTTGTCTGGTATAAGAAATATAGGAAAAAACGAGCTCGCCTAACCGATAAGTCGAAGCTTGATTCATAGGAACACAAGGCATAAATACTCGTACGATGTTAAATCCTCCGAATAGTATCTCTTTTTTGCGAGCACCTTTAGCGCTCCTTTTTATAATAGAGAGTACAACGCTTCGAACGGTCGTCATTATATTGGCCATGCTTTCTGATTGCGTCGATGGTTACTTAGCCCGCCGCTACCATTTCACTTCTAGGTTTGGTGCAATATTAGATCCTTTAATGGATAAATTTTTTGTTTACGTTGTTCTATCAGTTCTCCTTTTTGAACAACATATCCTTCCCTGGCAAATTGCAACTATGCTTTCACGAGACTTTTTCCTCCTTCTTTTTCTCTCTTATCTTGGGATAACTGGCGCTTGGAGAAACCTCGCCGTTAAGTCTGTCCGCTGGGGAAAGATTGCCACTGCAGCACAGTTTTGCGTATTGATTGCACTCGTTTTAAAGATTTCTTTTCCTCCTCAACTCTACTTCCTCTTTGTCCTCTTTGGCTGCCTCGCCTTTGTTGAGCTCCTTCAATTTAAAAAACGTGCATCTTCTAATTAATCCCTATTCCTGATATTATCTTTCCTCATAATGATATTTCTAGTAGCGGAATGGCCTCATGAAGAAAAACTATTTTAATTTAGGGATGATCCTTGCCCTTTTGCTCGGAGGAATCCTCGGATTTTTTGATCTTCCCTTTGTTGTTAGCCTTGCTGATGTCATAAGCAAACTCTTTATCAACATGCTCAAGTTGATTAGTTTGCCTATGATTTTTTTAGCAATTGTTTCCACCCTCTCTCGAATGACATCTCTAAGCGAAGCAGGCGTTCTTCTAAGGCGTATATTAACATATACTGTTGCGACGACCCTCATTGCTGCAACGATTGGCATGATTCTTTTTCTGATCATTCAACCAGTCAATTTAGGTGATGCAGTTGCAGTCGCTGTTCCTAAGCAAGGGAATTACCTCTCTTTCCTAATGAAAATTATCCCCGAAAACCCCGTACAGCCTTTTTTAGAAAACAATGTCTTAGGAATGGCTTTTTTAGCGGCAATATTTAGTATTGCAATATTAAAGCTGCCCAAAGAGCAGAATCATCTTCTAAGGGACCTGTTTGGTGCTCTTTTTTCAGCTCTTTTAAAAGTTACATCGGCTCTCATCTTTCTCATGCCCCTTGGTATTTTCGCATTTACAATCCAATTTGTTCAAAGCATCAAGGGAAATGCTGCTCAGCTGCAACAGCTCATGCTTTATGGGCTATGTGTCATCGGTGCGAACCTCATTCAAGGTTTAATTATTCTTCCCCTAATGGTGAAACTCAGGGGAGGCTCTCCCATGAAAACAGCTCGGGCGATGTTTCCAGCTCTTACAATGGCTTTTTTTACAAAGTCTTCGAATGCTACGCTCCCCCTTGCTCTTGAATGCGCTAAAAATCGTCTTGGAGTATCAGATAAAACGGCAAGTTTTAGCCTCCCTCTATGCTCCATTATCAATATGAATGGATGCGCGGCATTCATTTTAATCACTCTCTTTTTTGTCTGCGGATCTCAAGGGATTGTCTTTAGCCCCCTGCAAATGATCCCCTGGATCTTCCTTGCCTCTTTTGCTGCTATTGGCAACGCAGGAGTTCCAATGGGATGCTTTTTCCTCACGACAGCATTTTTAATTGGGATGGGTGTTCCGGTTGAACTCATGGGCATCATCCTTCCTCTCTATTCCCTCTTCGATATGGTCGAAACGGCTCTCAATGTCTGGTCCGATAGTTGCATCACTGCCGTTGTCGACAAGGATTTAAAAACTCCAGCAACAGCATCTGTGGTTGAAGCAAATTAAAAACTTCGTTACGATGAGGTAATTTTAATCTCTGTTTACAAGGAAAGTTATGGAAGTTAAGCGTGAGTCGATTTTTGTATCGGCATTGAGATCTTTTTGCAATGTTTTTGCTGGATTCATCGGAGTACTTGTTGGTGTAATTATTATTGGAATTATTGTGGGCATTCTTGCAAAACCACAAATGGTTTCTGATAAAACTCAATTGATTATTGCAGCTGATGCTGAGGGGAATCGATCCTTGCTTTCTCACTCAGATCCTGCAGTGTTTAGACTCAATATCCATGGAGTGATTGGATCGAAAGATTTGAATGCAAAAACAGTGCACGCCCAACTCCTAGATTCGCGCGAAGGGCTATTAAAAGGCGACCGAGTCAAAGCGATTCTCCTCCATATTAATAGCCCTGGTGGAACCGCTTCTGATGCCCACGACATTTACCAAAACCTTGTAGAGTATAAAGAAAAATATAAAGTTCCGATCTACGCCTATGTTGATGGGATGTGCGCCTCTGGAGGAATGATGATTGCCTGTAGTGCAGACAAGATTTTCTCAGCTCCTGTTGGAGTCATCGGCTCGGTGGGCGTATTAATGGGCCCAAATTTTAACGTTGCTGGTCTTATGGAAAAATATGGAGTCAAACAACTTACGATCACAAAGGGGATAGACAAAGATATGCTCAGCCCTTACCGCGAATGGAAACCTGGAGAAGACCAGTCTCTTCGCGACATTGTTGCCTATGACTATAATCTTTTTGTGAATCTCGTCACGTCAGCTCGTCCTCGACTAAGCAGGGCTAAGCTTATTAATGAATATGGTGCTCAGGTCTACGATCCTGTCAAAGCACAAGATTATGGCTACATCGATGATGGAAACAGTAGCTACAGCAAGTCCCTTCTTGCCCTTGTAAAAGAGGCTAAAATTGATGGTAATTATCAAGTCGTTGAACTAAAGGTCCTCCATCCGGTACTATCAGGTCTCATTGAAGGAAGCTCTCCTATTTTTACGGGAAAGATTAAGCACGAACTTGCTCTTCCTGCAGATATAAGCCCCGAGCTGATGAACCGCTCTCTCTACCTTTACTCGCCTGCCCTTCAATGGAGTGCAAGCAATGAATAGCCCTTAAAATATACAAATCGGGTTGATGTTGAGGGAATGGCGTTATGAAAAATATATATATCCTAGATGCAGTTTCCTTCCTCTTTCGCTCTTACTTTGCCATCCGAGGGATGACAAACAAGAAGGGTGAGTCTACAAATGCCCTCTATGGATTTATCCGCTCAGTCCAAAAAATTATCAAGGAATTTGCTCCTGAAGGCTTCGTTGCTGTTTTTGATGGTCCCAACAACAAACAATCACGAGTTGATATATATAAGGAGTATAAGAGTCATCGGGAAGGGATGCCTGAAGATCTTGTTCCTCAATTGAGTTGGGCACATCAGTTTTGCGAAATGGCTGGGATCCCTTATCTATCTGAGGAGGGGATTGAAGCCGACGATGTAATAGGAGCCATCGCTAAATGGGCAGAAAAACAGGGAACTGAGGTTTTTATTTGCTCAAGCGATAAGGACCTTTGTCAACTGATCACCGACAAAATTTTCATGCTTAACACGAGCAAAGGCAACCTCTTAATTAACCGAGAGATGGTGAAGGAAATCCATGGAGTGAAGCCAGAACAAATTGTTGATTACTTGGCAATTATGGGTGACAAATCAGACAACATTCCAGGAATCCCAGGATTTGGTCCAAAAACGGCAGCCTCTCTTCTCCAAGAATATGGAACACTTGAAAATCTCCTCAATAATCTGGATGGAATGGCAAATCAAAAGCAAGCAGAAAAAATCAGAGCCCATGAATCTGATGCACGGATCAGCCAAAAACTTGCAACACTCATTTTGGATGTTCCCTATCCAACGGAAGAGGACTTTTATCACCTCGAATCTCCAAACACTCAGGCCCTCGAGGTTCTCTATCAAGAGATGAACTTTAATACTCTTCTGCAAGAATTAGAAAAGCCTCCTAAAGTGGAACTTGAAGAAGAAGTTTCCTACCATATCATCGATACTGAAGAAGAGTTAGATTCTCTGATTAAAAAATTTGGGCAAGAAAAATCGATCTGTATAGATACGGAAACCGACCAACTAGCTCCAATGGCAGCACGAATGGTTGGTGTCGGGTTTTGTATTGCTCCCTCCGTAGCGTGGTACATTCCAACAAATGGAAAACTAGGAATCGATCTGGTTGTTTCAAGACTTAAGCCACTCCTTGAAAATCCTGATATTGCCTTTTACGGCCACAACATCAAATACGACTTCCACATTTTTAAAAACCACGGAATTACTTTAAAGACAATCGGTTTTGATACCATGATTGCTTCTTATCTATGTGCACCTCAAAAAAACCGACATGGTCTCGACCTATTATCCCTTGAAAAATTTGGGAAGATAAAAACTCCCATTAAGGATTTGATTGGAAGTGGAAAAAATGAAAAGTCGATGCGAGATGTCCCGATTGAAGACGTCGGCCCTTATTGCTGCGAAGATGTGGACTACACCTGTCGCCTAAAGGCTCTCTTTGAAAAGGAGCTTGAAGAGAAGGGATTGTCAAATATGCTACTAGAAATCGAGCTTCCTCTCATTCCAGTCCTTGTGTCAATGGAGCGGTATGGGATGTTTGTCGACACCGAAAAACTTCAAGATATGTCAGAACTATTGCGCGTAGAACTTGCTTGTTTGGAAAAAGAGATTTACGGCCTATCAGGAGAAACATTTAATATTAAATCTCCTAAGCAACTAGGAGAAATACTGTTCGAAAAACTGGCAATTCCCATGGGGTCTAAAAAGAAAAGTACGCGTGCAGATGTCTTAGATTCTCTAAAAAACGAATACCCAATTGCAGGAAAAGTTTTAGAGTATCGAGGTCTTGAAAAACTTCGCTCAACCTATACAGAAGCGCTTCCTCTCCAAGTTCATGAAGATACAGGTCGGATTCACTGCACCTTTATGCAAA
Organism: uncultured bacterium; assembly: GCA_964350675.1. Lineage (GTDB taxonomy): Bacteria > Chlamydiota > Chlamydiia > Chlamydiales > Simkaniaceae > Neptunichlamydia. The sequence continues at coordinate 65,192 of CAYGKJ010000007.1, forward strand.
CAGTGACCGCAACAGGACGACTATCTTGCCAAGATCCTAATCTTCAAAACATCCCTATTCGTTCCGAAGAAGGTCGGAAAATTCGAGAAGCTTTTATGCCGGAAATGGAAGGATGGTCCTATCTTTCTGCTGACTATTCTCAAATCGAACTCCGACTCTTAGCTCACTTCAGCAACGATCCTAAACTCACTGCAGCCTTCAATCATAATGAAGACATTCACACATCGACAGCCGCCACTGTTTTTGATGTGCCTATTGAAGAGGTCACAAAGCAAATGCGAGCCGGAGCTAAAGCTGTCAACTTTGGGATCATTTATGGCCAGCAAGCCTACGGCCTTTCACAAGAACTTGGAATCGATGTAAAAGAAGCTTCCACTTTTATTAAGAAGTACTTTGAACAATATCCAGGGGTCAGAGACTTTATTGAAAGTTCAAAAGAAAAGGTGAGGCAGACAGGCCTTGCAACGACAATGTATGGCCGGAAGCGTCCTATTCCAGAGATCCATAGTACAAATGGGATGATTCGAGCAGCAGCAGAACGCTTAGCGGTAAACACTCCCCTTCAAGGAAGCCAGGCAGATATCATCAAAAAAGCAATGATCGAAGTTCATGAAGCTCTCAAAAAGGAAAGGCTTGCCTATATGGTCCTCCAAGTTCATGATGAATTAATTTTTGAACTTCCTGATGACACCATTCCTCGGGTACGTGGTATTGTCCAATCTATCATGGAAAATATCACCACTCTATCCGTTCCTTTAATTGTCAATATTGACGTTGGAAAAAATTGGGGAGAGTGTTAAACTTGAAGAAAATAGCGATAACAGGCAACGTCGCAACAGGAAAGTCCACGGTTTGCCGCATTCTGAAAGATCACGGAGCATCCACACTTAGTTCTGACACAATCATCCATCAACTTCTGGCAAACGATCCCTCGTGTATTGAGCAAGTGATCTCTCTTTTTGGATCAAAAGTGATAACAGATAAGAAGATTGACCGAAAGAAAGTGGCAGACATCGTTTTTAGCGATGAAGAAAAATTAAAAGCTCTGGAATCTCTCCTTCACCCTCTTCTTCTTAGACGTATCGATGAAGAGTTCAAAAAAGTGGAAGCAGAAGGAAAGGAGGATTATTTCGTCGTCGAACTTCCTCTTGTTCAGGAAATCGGCAGAGAAAAGGATTTTGATTTCATTGTTGCTGTTGTCAGTGACAATGATGAGGCGATGAAACGCTTTACTCAGGCAGGATTTACAAGGAATAGTTTCCTAAAAAGGAATGCTCGTCAATGGGATCCAGAAAAAAAGGCTAAACATGCAGACTACGTCATTGAAAATGATGGCACGTTTGAAGATTTAAAACAGAAAATACTTGAAATGATTAAGGAGATAGACTCTCAATGAGCGAAGATACAGACCAAAACCAAGCGACCAAAAAAGAAAACCCCATCCACCCTCCTAAAAAATATCCAGGCCAAAAACCCTCCAAAGATCCCGCTATCACCAAGATTGCTGACCTTCAGCAAATGAATATCGACCAACTAGCGATTTATGCAAAAAATATTGGCCTTGAAAACATTGGATCCTTAACCAAATCACAAATGGTTTTTGAAGTTGTCAAGCTGAAGTCAGCAATGCCTGATGAGATTCTCGTTGGTGAAGGAGTTTTAGAAGTCCTTCCTGATGGATTTGGCTTTCTCCGCTCTCCTAACTACAATTATCTCCCTTCCGCCGAAGATATTTATGTCTCCCCTGCTCAAATCCGCCGTTTTGACCTCAAAAAAGGAGATACAATCTATGGAACCCTCCGTGCCCCAAAGGAAAAAGAAAAGTATTTTGCTCTTCAAAAAGTGGACAAAATTAACGGAAAAACCCCCGAAAAATCAAAAGAACGGATTCTCTTCAACAACCTGACCCCTCTCTTTCCGACAGAGCGCTTTGTCATGGAAAATGGGAAAGATCAACTCTCAATGCGTGTGCTTGATCTTAGCGCTCCGATTGGGAAAGGACAAAGAGGCCTTATTGTCGCCCCTCCTAAGTCAGGAAAAACAATCTTAATGCAAAGTATTGCTAATTCGATTGCAGCAAATCACCCTGAAGCAAACCTCATTGTCCTTCTCATTGATGAACGCCCTGAGGAGGTAACCGACATGCAGCGGATGGTTAAGGGTGAAGTTGTTTCTTCAACTTTTGATGAACCTCCTGAGCGCCATGTTCAAGTTGCAGAGATGGTTATCGAAAAAGCCCGTTCCCTTGTTGAGAATGGTCAAGATGTTGTCATTCTTCTTGACTCCATTACACGTCTTGCCCGCGCCTATAACACTGTCCAACCACACTCAGGAAAAATCCTGACAGGTGGTGTCGATGCACAATCCCTCCACAAACCCAAACGCTTCTTTGGTGCAGCAAGAAATATCGAGCATGGGGGTTCATTAACAATTATCGCCACAGCTCTTGTTGATACAGGGTCTAGAATGGATGAGGTGATTTTTGAAGAGTTCAAGGGTACGGGTAATATGGAACTCGTCCTTGATAGGCGCCTTGCTGATCGAAGAGTCTATCCTGCAATTGATGTTGTTCGCTCAGGAACCCGAAAGGAAGATCTGCTTTATCACCCTGATGAGCTTGAAAAGATTTACCTCCTTCGTCAAGCACTTGCCGATTTAACCCCCCTTGATGCAATGAATATGCTCCTGAACCGATTGAAGAAAACAAACTCGAATGCAGAATTCTTACTTTCAATGAAAAATTAAGTCACCCTAGATAGGGTCGTCAAATAATTTTTGTTGGAAAGAGCCCCAAGTGGGCCAGAGTATTTGATGACGCTATCTAAGATAATGGTTCCCTTTTTTTTAAGGGTTTTCTAGGATGCCGATTAAGTAGGATAATGGATGGCACCCCCTTTGGAAATGAAACGCAATAAGCTCCTCCTCATCACCTCTTCAGGAGGAGGTGGACATATTCAAGCTGCAAAAGCACAAGCTGTAAAGGCTCTTTCAGAAAACCCAAACACTGAAATTATCCAAAAAGATATTCTTATAGATATGGCCAGTAAGCGCTTAGGAAAGGGATTTGTTTACCTTTGGAACTCCTCCCAGAAACGGGGAAATGTCAAGTTTCTGATGTTTTTACAGAAAAATGTTCCTACAGCAGATATCGTTTTTGGCACATTTATTTTTCTCCGTACTCTATATGTCTTGCTAAAGGAAGGAATCGATCAAATTGTCGATACTCAACCCATCGGGACCTTTGCCATCATAAAAGCGATAAAACTAGCAAGAAAGATAACGGGTAAACCTCTAAAGCTAGAAAAAATTGTCACAGAACTTCCAACAGATAATGTGATTCACTTTTTCAAACCTATTAAACTTCTTTCTGAAACGGATCGCTCCTTAATTAAGCTGATCACCACAGTCCCCCTATTAAAGGAGAACCAAACAGCTGAAGGGTTTTGGAAAAAAAACTGTGGTCTTTCTGAAAACGAGGTCTGTTATGAGAGTTTTCCCCTGCGCTCCTCATTTAAACAGTATCTAAATACAGTAAGAAATCGCAATGAGCGGATGAAAATTCTCATTCATGTCAATTCCAACGAAGAAAAGTATCTGGTTTCTGACTCCATTAAAAGGGGTTTCATCACTTCTGAAATCTACCGCGACAAAATAGCAGTTAACATCGAGACAGATGATAAAGTCTCTACCATCCTTCTAGGAAGTCAACCAACAGAAGAAGCAACTCTAAAGTATCTAAAAAATTACATTGAACTCATGCAGCGTACTGCTGCAGATGAAAACCACCTTCTATTCGTCTTTTGCAATTCCCACACGCAGCATAAAAATAGCTTACTAAAAAAGGTTCATTATCTCATTCAAAAAATAGATGCCTTTCCCCACAATCTAACCGTGGTTCCCATGTGTTTCCAAAATGATGATGTGATCTCCGCCCTCTACTATCGGAGCGATGCAACTTTTACCCGTTCGGGTGGACTCACGGCAATGGAACTAATGTCTGTTGCTCAAGGTCAGATCTGGATTCACTCCGAAGTGCGTCATAGCACTATGGACTCTAATAATCTTGGGAAAGGAATGCCTATTTGGGAAATGGGTAATGCTTCTTATTTGCAACACAAGAAAGGAGCTCGCTTCATCACTCCCGAGACCTTCATTGATAGTTGTCATTCCTACTTTCTTCCAGCACATTCCAAAGCTAGTATTGGTTAGAGCCCACTCCTAATCTCCCATTAAATCCCGTATTAGACCTTCCCAATCATGAGCATTAAAGTGCTTTTGGAGCGACTCTTCCGATGCTCCTATTTGTTGAGCAAAACCTGGGATATACTGCATCATATTATTATGGTTAACCTCATTGGTCATCCGTTGGGAAAAACCAATTCTTTTTCCATGTCCGTTAAGAAAGCTCTTCCTTTTGACAAAATCTCCCATAATCTTAGGGAGCTGTTTCTTTAAAGAAGGATTCGACACCACGTACCCCAAAAACCTTAGAGGGTGCACTGGAAGGATATTATCCCCCAGCTTTTCCATAGCACTCTTCTTTTTCAAAAGGCCTAACCACCCCAACTCCCCTAAGTTCTTGATCATTTTAGAGATACTGCTCTGATCATCTGCTGTTAGTCTGAGCTGGTAGTATATTTGGGGGCTATGTCCTTGAGAAACCACAGACTGATAAGAAATATTCTGATCAGGAATCATAGAGAGCATCATGTGCTGCATAGGATTTAAGGATCCGCCGATATCTTGTGCCATTTCCCACTCTATCTCGCGTGCAAGTTCCTTTTCAGCAAGCGCATCCCCCAAAAAGGAAACAAAACTGCTCTTTAACTCCTCAAACTGATCCCGTGGAATTCCTTCTCTCATAATTTTTTCAAGCGCCCCTCCAAAAGAAATAATATAGGGCTGAATAATCTCTTCTGGACCACTCATAATCGCGTGTCCATCAAGCTCATACGCAAAAGAACAGTGAGGATAATCCAGTGTTTGGTGAGCAGAGAAAAGGAGAAATTTTTGAACAAGGCCCAAATCCCTATCTGATTGAGGATAAGAGGAAAGATGGAATCCCAACTGAAGATCTTCCCCTCTTAAAACCCCTAGAAAAATAAATGTCACCACAAAAAATTTAGTGAGTAACCCTCTCATAATGAACCTCCTTAGCACAAATTTGCAGAATGCAAATCATGAAGAAAATTAAAATTTAAATCAATAAAAGTTTAGGGGCACGTTCTAGGAAAAAGAAAAATAATTTGAAATATATTTCGAAATTGAACATGTATAAAATTGACAGGTTAGTATGTTATTTAACCCGATCTTATCGAGGAGAAAAAGATGAAAAATGTACCTAAATCTCAAAAACATAAGCTCTGCTGCAAGTGCCTAGCACTTTCAATTGGCATTGTTTGGGGTGTTGCTATCCTTCTTACTGGATGGATTTCAATGACTGGATGGGGATATCAGTTTGTTGATGTGATGTCTTCACTTTACACTGGCTATGATGCTTCATTCGTTGGCGGAATCGTCGGCGGAATCTGGGGTTTCTTCGTTGGTGCTATTCTAGGTGGACTTATTGGATGTGTCCATAACAGAATTATGAGCCGCTAAAGCGACCGCGAGGTGAGCGCACTGGCGCTCACTTCACCTTTTTCTATGCATAGTCACCTTCAGCATCCAGGAGAGCAAGCGTTTCATCGTCGATGTCTGTTTCTATGAACTCCACAGGAATCCCCTCATCCTCAATGATGGCAACGCGAAATCCTTCCATGGGCTCCCATGGGCCTAAAATCACCTTCTTATCCTTAATTTCAGCATCGATATTCTCTACGCGAAATGCAAGGTGCGGCACTTGTTTCAAAATGTCGGGGAGCTCGCATTCCTTAGGGAAGCGGAGCCATTGAACCCGATAGCTGTTTGCGCCGAAGGGAGTTGAGTAAAACTTGTACTTCGGGTGGTACGACTCCCCTTCCTTGACTGCTTCGGTGGGAATCCCTAAGTGGTGAAAATTCCAATTTCTCATCATTTCCTTATGGCAAAAACATTATTTTGGTACAAGATGGAAGTATGTTGTATCCACTACTGTTTACGCCAGTTTATAAGGACTACGTCTGGGGAGGACGTCAGATTCTTGAAAAATTTGGGCGGGAGGGGCCTCCCGGAAAGATTGCCGAATCATGGGAGGTTTCCGACCGCGAAGAGGGAATGAGCATCATTGAAAATGGCCTTTTAAAAGGAACATCCCTTCATTCCCTCTTTTTAGAAAAGCGAGAGGAACTGATGGGAAGAGATGCTCACTACATGCGCTTTCCCCTCCTCTTGAAAATCATCGATGCTCAGGATAATTTAAGTGTGCAAGTCCACCCCTCTGAAGGACCCGAAGCAAAGACCGAGGCATGGTACATTATAGATGGGGGAAAAGATGCCGTTGTCTATGGAGGCTTGAATGGGAATTTTCCAGCTGAAGAACTCGATCAGAAACTCCCTACAAAAGAGATCCTCTCTCTCATGCGAATGCTTCCTGTAAAGCCGAATGACATGATTTCGATTCCCGGAGGGCGCCTTCATGCAATAGGATCCGGAACACTTCTTTTTGAAATTCAGCAATGCTCGAATACAACCTATCGCGTCTACGATTGGGGACGGGGGGGACGACCACTTCATATCGAGGACGCCAAGTCCGTTCTTCTCTATTCTGATCCAGAGGATCCCCGCATCTCTCCCAAACTCATTGATGAAACTCCAAGCTATCGACAGACTGAGCTGATTCGCACTCCCTATTTTGTCGTAGAAAAATGGGAGCTTTTCTCCTCTCAAAAGTGGCACAAACTTCCCGACAAATGTTCGATACTTTTCTGCTTAGAAGGAGAAAACTCCCTTGTTCCCATTGGAAGAACCTGCCTCATCCCAGCAAGCTGTCCCCCGGTAGAAATCCTAACTGACAACGCGACCCTAATCCACGTCTATCTTCCCTAAGCTAGAACCTGCGTAATAAAGGTTGTGAGCACGATCGGCGATATTTTGGTTTGAAAACAAATGCGGGCCTTCGCGAAGCTATTCCATCTAACCTCTCTCTATCCAATTTGCTATATCTTGGCTTATACGTGACTCTAGCCTGAAGAAGTGGCTGAGCTTCTGCTTCCTCTGTATCCGAATGAGTAGCCTCAGTTTGCGTAGACTGTGTTTTTGTATTCACTCCTGTTTTTTCTTTCCTGAACTCAAGCAAGAGCTGGTTGGTTTTGCGTGTCTCTTTCCGCGTCGCTTTCAAAGATCTGATCACTTTTATATGCAAGCACGTTCCTAAAACCCCGGATACAAGCCCTACCATTCCAAAAATCACTCGTCCCCATAAAGCACCAATAATTACACCATTCATGCCCTCTTTTAATTCATGAAAAGACTGCATCGATACATTTTTTAGCGTTCCGATTTCCTCTCTACCCATATCTACTAATTCATTTACTGACTCTTCGTATCGCTCGATCCTTGTCAAGGTTTGGTTCTGTAGATTTTGAAATGAGTCTTCAACTTCATCAACTTTTTCCATAGTTAGGTTATGAAAGCGCGCTGCCAGCAGAATCACTTCATCTGTTCTATTAATAATCCAAACTTTTTGTTCTTCAGTATAGTCTTTAAACTCCTTTCCGAGTGATTTTATAGAATGGCCAACCACATTGTTCAATTCTGCGAATGGCTTACTTAAATCCGCATTGAACTGCTGAATAAGGTGTAAAAATGTCTTGCAATGAAAATTGTCTGAAGCAGTTGAAATGAGTCTTGATAATGATATAATTAAATTCCCTATTGCTTGGCCTCTTCTATAACCACTGTACCCATAACCTCCCCTGTGAAAGCTTCTTCGGGATCTCACCAAAGGGAGGTTTTCAGTAGCAACTTCCTTTTCATGGGCAACCTTTGCAATTCTGGTATCCTGGGGTTGCAGAAGTGGCATGGCTGTCGTAACAGCTAAATTAGAAAGCAGTAAAACAGTGAGGAATACTGAATACCTTGGTATTGCATCGCAGGCAGTTTGTCTAATTCTTTCATTTTTAACTCTCTTCCTATGGTTCCTTGGAACCCTGTTACGAGGAATATTTCTATAAGCATCTTGTTGGAAAATAACTGCTGTAGATCTTGATGACATAATTCTATCCTTATTTATTATCTGAAAAAAAATTCAGAACATGATAACAGTGATATAAAAAAGAATCAATTTTAATTGGAAAATGTCTACATCAATGATTAAGCTGATGCAGAAAGTCCGTGAATGGCGAGGGCTAGCGCTCCGAGTTTGCCGATGTCATTGCCGAGCTGACTGGGCTCAATGCGACAATACTTAAGAGGAACGCCCCACGCAAAGTGAGGAAGCGCCTGTTTTAAAGGATTCATCACAAGCTCTTTATTATGCGTTGCGATGGTTCCAAGAATGATCGCATCAGGGTTTAGGGTTTGCAAGAGAACCCCGATTCCCTGTGCTAGACGATCAATATACTCTTCCCATACCTCTAAAGCAAAAGGATCGCTTTGCTTAACTGCGGCAAGAAGCGCTTTCATATCTACAGCTTCCAAACTCCCCGCTATTTTTGTGATTGTTGTTTTCTTTCCCGCGCGAATTGCCTCTTGAAGTCTATGGGCAACGCTTGCTCCACCGCAAAAGACTTCGAAACATCCTACGAGTCCGCAGGAACATTTAGGTCCTTTTGGATCGAGGATAAAGTGCCCGACTTCTCCACCTGTATCGGTTCCTCCCTGATGAAGCTTTCCATCAATGATCAAGCCGCCCCCCATTCCTGTACTCATCGTGAGATAGATCAGATTATCGACATGCTTTGCGCCTCCGAATTCCCACTCAGCAAGGGCTCCTGCATTCGCATCATTATCCATAAAAACGGGGCGATCAAGTTTTTCGCGCAGGTATTGAACGATAGGAACATCAACCCACTCCGGAAGATTTGGCGGTGTCAGCATCCGCTCGGTTTTCGTTGAAACAGGTCCAGGAGCAGCAAGGCCAATGGCTCGAATATCATTAAGTTCTATATTTTCATCGCGAAGAAGATGTCCAATGAGTTCTACAATTTTGGGAAGACCCGTTTCTGGCCCTCCAAGAGATGCTGTCTCAAGTCTTTTGTGGGCATGAATCACCCCTCCTTCGCTTCCCAAACAAACGGAGACTTTTGTTCCCCCAATATCTATTCCTATAAGATCCATTATTCGACAAAGGCTCCCTTATCCGCCAAGTACTTCTTCATCTCGTCTGTTAAGCCACTGCTCTCTCTAAAATCGGTTTTCTTAACGTTTGCTCCATGAAAACGGGCATGTGTCAAATCGGCACCTTTAAACTGCGCCTGCTCAAGATGGGCATGTAAAAAATCTGTCCCGCGACAATCTGCATCTTCTAAATTCGCATTGTCAAGATAAGCCCCTTGAAAATTGACACTCGCAAGCTTTGACCCTTTGAGGTTGGTCTTTTCTAAATTACAGTTTTTTAAGTTAGAGCCTGTAAAATCCACATGCTTTAAATCCATGCCACTAAGATCAGCGCCCACTAAACTCACATGTTGAAGGTGACGTTTTCCTTCCTTAATTTCTTCCACCACTTGCCCGCCGCAACCCACTACGAGGATAGGGATCATAAAAAACACAATCCACTTCATTGACTTCTCCTAAAAAAAAGCATGATCTACTATCCTTGTAACTTGAGTGCAAGAATTCTGAAAAGGAAAAAAGTGACCCATTTAGACGTTGGCATTTCCATCATCAAAAAGCTCTATGAAGAGGGGTTTACCGCCTACTTTGCGGGAGGATGGGTGCGTGACTTTTTAATGGATCATCCTTCCGATGATATTGACATCGCCACTGATGCCTCTGTTGAAGACGTGCAAAAAATCTTCCCGAAAACCATTCCTGTAGGTGTAAACTTTGGAATTGTTATCGTCGTTGAAGAGGGACATCAATTTGAAGTGGCCACTTTTCGGAAAGATCAAGGGTATAAAGATGGAAGGCGCCCCATTGGCGTTGAAAAAGCCGACCCTGAAGAGGATGCCAAGCGACGCGACTTTACCATTAATGGAATGTTCTACGATCCCATTAAAAAAAACCTCTATGACTATATTGGAGGGCAAGAAGATCTCAAGAAAGGAATCATCCGCGCTATTGGGAATCCTCACGAAAGATTTTTAGAAGACCGCCTCCGAATGATCCGCGCTGTGCGCTACGCAAGCCGTTTCCACTTTCTTATCGAGAATGAAACCCTAAAAGCACTCCTCGATCATGCGGATCATCTTTTCCCAGCAGTAGCCATCGAACGCGTATGGAACGAATTTTCAAAGATGGCTCTTTTTTCCAATTTTGATCGGGCCCTAGTTACCCTTCAAAGGCTCAACCTCCTTCCCGTTATTTTCCCTGCTCTCAAGGAAGTCTCCACTGAAGAGACTGAAAAACGGGTCTCAAAACTCCCTCATTTTCCAGAAGATGCCCCTACTATTTCCCGCATTTTAGAACTTTTTCCAAACGCATCTCTTGAAGATAAAAAAGCCCTTTGCTCCTACTTAAAACTCTCAAACCAAGATATCCGCTTCGTTGAAACCTACCACCATGCCATCGAGATATTTCTCTCTAAAAAAGACAAGGAGCTCTACGAGTGGGCTCACTTCTACGCGAATCCCCTCTATCCCATCTGCCTAAAAATCGCCGCCATCCACTTCCCCTTAGATGAGCGTCAAACTTTTCTTCAAGAGCACCACATGCGCGCAGACCGGCTTGAAAAAGCAATCCACAAAATCCAAAACAAAACTCCCTTTCTTTCTTCAAGCGATCTCAAAAAAGCCGGCATTGCTCCAGGCCCCGAAATGGGCGCTCTTCTTAAGCAAGCCGAGCGGATTGCGATTAACGAAAACCTCGATTCTCCTGAGGAAATCCTCAAGAAACTATCTCTTTAAAGGATTTTGAGAATCACGATCGTAAGATCGTCGTGTTGAGGAGAGCCTTCTGCAAAAAGGGCGACTTCTTCGATCATATCATCAACGATTTGTTTTGGAGGAAGATCTTTTTTCTCCCGGAAGGAAGTGAGGAGGCGTTCTTCACCAAACATTTCCATGCTGTCGTTGTGAGCTTCTACAACACCGTCGGTATAAAGCATCAGTGTATCTCCTGATCTGAGTTGCACTTTGTCTGTTGCGACAGCTTCAAAAGGAACCACTCCAAGGGCCATTCCTTTTGTGGTTAGCATTTCAATGCTACCATCAGCTCTTTGAAGAAGGGCGGGGAAATGGCCGCAGTTGGAGTAGTGAAACAGTTTGGTTTTGGGATCAAAAAAAGCGATAAAGGCTGTGACAAAAACGCCAGTGTCTCCAGTGTCCAGACAAAAGAGGTTGTTTGTTTCGCGAACGATCACATCAAGGTCCTCATGAATTTCTCCATAGCTGCGGAGCATACTGCGCACGCTTAGAGAATAGAGACAAGCAGAGATTCCTTTTCCTGAAGTATCCGCGATTGATACCATGAGTTGCCCGTTGGTAAGAAAATCATAGAAATCCCCTCCTACTTCCTTGGCGGCAATAAATCGAGCAGCCATGTTAACACCTGGGAACACTGGGAGCTTTTTTGGCAAAATGGCGGCTTGCACTTCTTCGCCAATGAGAAGCTCTTGTTCATAGGTTTCTTTTTCGAGCCGCTCTTTATGAGCAACCTCTATATGCTCATCAAGTGAGCTCACGGTTTCATTAAATATCTCTCCAAGATCATTGATCTCAAACCCCATTGAAACGGGGGTGTACCGTTTTTTTAAATCTCCATGTGCCACATGATCCATTATGTGAATGAGTTTACGGAGAGGTTTCCCGAGTTTTTTCGTCAAAATAAGGGCTCCTCCTCCTCCCACAAGGATAATGAGAACAAGAACAATGAGTATCTTCATAAAAAAATAGGGAATATCCACGAAATTAATTTGCTCAGGAGCTGAAATAAGGAGGAAAAAGTTGGTTTTAGGAACACTTTTCTCTTTCGAAATAAATGTTTCATCATTGAGGGAGTATTTTCCTTTAACGGGACAAACAAACTGGTGCCCCTTAAGGTTCTTATTTGTCGATGCAATGACCATCCCTTCCCTATCGATTAGGGACGTTGAAGCGGGAGAAATGATATTCTTCTCAATAGGAAAGTTTTTTGATAAGTGAGCCAAGTGAAACACGGTGATCCACGCTTCATCGCGCTCTGGGACATAACGGGTGAGATAAAAAACTGGAACAGAGGGTTCCACTACAAATAATATACCCTTTTTGGCTTCGTCAATCAGCCCTGTAAAGTCCTTGCCCTTAATCCCTGATTTAGACGCCATATCTGAAATATATTGCCCATTCGCCGTTTTTTTAACGTGAAATAGAGCCTCGACTCCGTCTCTTCTAGCAAGTTCATCAAGTTCACTTTCTGGGTCGGGGATTTTCCGGAGGAGGTATGAAACTTCTGCTAACACCTCCATCTCGCGGGAGATAATACCCTCGATAAGACCCACCTTTTGATCCATGATCACCTTGAGTATAAAGTTGTTATTATCTTTTTTAACGCGGAGGTCATCAATGTAAAGCAGACCAATTAATGTGAGAAGCGGAATAATCAGGAAAAGGGTGGCAATCAGGAAGATACGGGCAGCAAGAGACCCTCCCATGCCACGAAGCTTTTCCTTTTTCTCCCGATTCATGCTATACTTCCCCTAAAAGCGGTTAGTTTTATGGTAACAAAAGAAATTAAGAGTTTACAACACCCCATTGTCAAGCATCTTGTTAAACTCCGGAAAGAGAAGAGGTACCGAGAAGAAAAAAGGTCTCTTCTCCTTGAAGGGAAGAAAATGGTTTGTGAGTATCCGGGGGAAGTGGATCTGCTCCTCACCACCAGAGGAGCAAGCATTCCTGATCATGTTTCTCCAAAGATGCGCTTTGTTGTTCCTTCTGAAATTATTGAGAAAATTGCTGGAATGTCTTCTCCTGAGCCGTTCCTTGCTGAAGTCCCTCTTCCCTCTCCGCCAAGCCTCGATGGAAAGACGTGTCTCCTTGCCCTAGACAGAATTAGTGATCCAGGAAACCTTGGAACCCTCGTGCGCACTGCCTTAGCGTTTGGGTTCGACGGAATTTTCCTCATTGGCTGCACCGACCCATTTTCTCCAAAAGCTCTGCGAGCTGCAAAAGGGGCGACATTTCATCTGCCTATTCGACATGGCAGCGAAGATGACCTGTTGCAGTTGATTGAGAATAACCGTCTTAACCCTTATGTCGCCGATGCAGGGGGAGAAGCCGTTGCAATGCCAGCTCCACTCGTTCTCATTCTTGGAAGTGAATCCCATGGCCCCTGTGAAACACTCAAAAACAGTGGTAAGGCTGTTGCGATTTCAATCGATTCCCAAACTGAGTCCTTGAATGTTGCAGTTGCTGGTGGCATCCTAATGAACAAAATTCGAGAAGCGCAGTGCCTAAATTTGACGACTATCTAGATTACGAAGAAAATTTCTACAGCGGTGGGAAACGGGAAGACAGAAAAGAACGGCGCGAGACCCAAGCAAAAGACCGATCGAAATATAAAAAAAGTGACCGTGATCAAAAAAACCAACAGCTGAGAAAAGAAGAACCTCCTCTTGGCGTAAATGATCTGCGCGGAAGAGTCCTTACGATTTCTCCTGATACGATCACAGTTTCCGCTAAGCACCAAACCTATTTCTGCTCACTCAAAGGAGCTCTTAAAAAAACAAAGACAAAACAAAAAAACCTGTTTGCCGTTGGTGACTGGGTCCATTTTGAAAAAAAGAGCGCTGACTCAGGAGCCATTCATCATATTGAAAAACGGACCTCGACACTCGTACGTGCAGAAAATCTATCGCGTAGAAAAACACAATTGATTGCAGCAAACATCGATCAGGTTTTTATTGTCATGTCCCTTGTCTCTCCAAAGTTTAAACCCCTTCTTGTGGATCGGTATATCCTTTCAGCGAAGAAAGGAAACATGCAGCCTATTGTGATTATTAACAAAACCGATCTGTTAATAGATCCTCCTGAAAACATTTTAGAAGAAGAAATCGACGCTGAAAAAATTCTACTCGAAGAGTTTTTAGAAGCTTATCGCCCCTTAGAAATCCCTGTTGTAACACTTAGTGTTTCTACTGGAGAGGGCCTTAAGAAACTTAAAGAACTTATGGAAAACAAAACTTCCGTATTTTCAGGACAATCAGGAGTAGGGAAATCCTCTTTGATTAATGCTGTTTTAGGAAGTGCCCTTCCGATCGGCCCCATCGCCCTAAAAACAAACAAGGGATCTCATACAACCACAGCAGCTGAACTGATTCCCCTTGCGAATGAAGCCTTTTGCATTGACACTCCCGGAATTAAAAGTTTCGGTCTTTGGGAGAATGATCCCGTAGCAGTTCTTGAAATCTTTTCCGATTTTATCCCCTTCGCAAAAAACTGCAGGTTTCCCAACTGCACCCACATTCATGAGCCGGACTGCGGCATTAAAAAAGCTCTCGAAGAGGAAAAACTTTCCCCCTTACGCTATGCATCATACGCCGCATTGCTTGAAGATACTCCTCCAAAAGAGTGGGAATAAATTCTCGGTTTTGTAAAATAAACCTATGACAAAAATTAGCAGAATACATGCGCGGGAAATCCTTGATTCAAGAGGAAATCCTACAGTTAAAGTCGAAGTAACGACTGAAGATGGAATCACTGGGAGGGCTGCGGTCCCTTCAGGAGCTTCTACCGGAGAACATGAAGCAGTTGAACTTCGTGACAATGATCCTAAAAGATACGGCGGCAAAGGGGTCTTAAAGGCTGTTGCCAATGTCAATGGCCCTTTGAATACCTTTCTTAAAGGACGGGATATCTTTGATCAGGAGGGGCTCGATCGTGCCATGATTAAAGAAGATGGCTCCTCGAATAAAGGCAACTTTGGAGCGAATGCTATCCTAGGAATTTCTCTTAGCATTGCACGTGCTGCGGCAATGACTAAAAAGATTCCACTTTTCAAATATATCGGATCAAAAGATTCAACCCTTCTCCCTGTCCCGATGATGAACATCATCAACGGCGGCGCCCACGCTGATAATTCTCTCGACTTTCAAGAGTTTATGATCCGACCCATCGGTGCTCCCTCGTTTTCAGAAGCGCTTCGATATGGAGCAGAGACCTTTCATGCTCTTAAAAAAATTCTCAAAGATAAAGGGCTAGCGACGTCGGTTGGTGATGAAGGTGGCTTTGCTCCCAATCTTTCCTCAGATGAAGAGGCACTAGAAGTCATTCTTTTAGCGATTGAAAAAGTTGGACTCAAACCCGGGAAAGATATTTCTCTGGCTATGGATTGCGCAGCATCTGAATTTTACAATAAAGAGAAAAGACTTTACATCGATCGAGATGCAAAGGCTCAGGTCGATCACTTAGAAAAACTCTGCAACAAATTCCCCATTGATACCATTGAGGATGGTCTTGATGAAAATGATTGGGAGGGTTGGAAAATTTTAACAGAGCGTCTAGGGGGGAAAATCCAACTTGTCGGCGATGATATTTTTGTCACAAATACAGAGTTTCTTCAAAAAGGAATCGATTCCCATGTTGCAAATTCCATCTTAATAAAAGTGAATCAAATTGGGACTCTCACGGAAACACTCGATGCGATTCATTTGGCAAAGAAAAACAACTATTTAACCGTCATCTCTCACCGATCGGGCGAAACCGAAGACACTTTTATTGCCGATTTGGCCGTTGCTACGCGCGCCGGACAAATTAAAACCGGTTCACTTTCTCGCTCAGATCGAATTGCAAAATACAACCGTCTTCTCTTTATCGAAGAAAAACTCGGTTCATCCGCCACATACTTGCAATAAAACCCATCTCTTAGATATGGAGATGGTATGGCACGACAAACTGTAGCTTTATTTGGAGAGGCAGAAAAGGGAGAAATCGGCTTTCCTCTTTTGATGAAAACTCTCCCCCATCTTAATGATACGTTAGGACATCCCCCCAAGGAAAGTCGGGGAATCTTCTTTGCTATTCAGTTTCTTCTCTATGAACAAGACGTCATCTTCATCCGTGTTAAAGAAGAAGGGTTTAGCACCAAAGATTATCTCAAGGGAATGAAGCATCTCCAAAACAAAAAGCAGATTTCTCATCTCACTGCTCTGTGCCTTCCCGGAGTCGGCGATGCTCGCATTCTCGATGCAAGCCACCCCGTCACAGACATTCACGAGGCCCTCATCATCACAACAGAACAAGACCTCTACGACTATCTTACCTCTCTTCAATTGCCCAATATTTAAAGCTTTTGATCTGCTCTTCACCAAACCACTGGAGGTTTGTATGAAGAAATTGGTCCTATTATTATTCCCCCTATTTGTAGTTGCAAATGTGATTTCTCATGAGGATCTTCCATCTTTTGGAAAGGCTGGAGCAACACTCACAGGGCTTGCAACTTCAAGTATGGGAGCAAAACAATACGAAGTATGGCGAAGCTCTTTAGCGCCGGGAGGGTGCACTCCCCTTCACACCCATGCATCAGAAGAGATTTGTATCTACTTAACTGGAAAAGGAAAAGCTATTATCGGTGGAGAGGAGACAATTTTTGAAGCTCCATGCACAATCATCTGCCCTGCAAATGTTGAACATCAGTTCTTCAATATAGGGGAGGAGCCAAGCGACCATATTCTCATTCTTGGCATTGACTCCACCATTGTTGATGCTGACAAAGAGGTTATGAACCTCCCTTGGAGAAGATAACTAATTAAAGTAAGTGGTGAGGCCGTCTTGGGTCGGCTTCATCGACTTATCCCCTTTTCTCCAATTAGCGGGGCATACTTCACCATTTTCTTCATGGAAGATAAGCGCATCAAGAAGTCGAATCGCTTCGTCAACTGAACGTCCAAGTGGCAAGTCATTCACAAGTTGATGACGGATTACCCCTTCCTTGTCGATCAAGAAAAGTCCACGGAACGCAACACCCGCTTCTTCGTTAAGCACATGGTAATCGCGAGCAATATTTTTGTTTAGATCAGCAACAAGAGGGTAGGTTACTCCTTCGATTCCACCCTTTGCCTTAGGGGTATTGACCCATGCTAAGTGGCAAAATGCGCTATCAACTGAGCATCCAATCACTTGAGCACCACGCGCTTCAAACTCTGCAAGCTTTTCTTGAAATGCATGCAATTCTGTAGGGCATACGAAGGTGAAGTCTAGAGGATAGAAAAAGAAAACAACGTGCTTCCCATTAAATAAATCAAGAGAAAAATTGTCGTTAATTTTTCCTTTTGCAACGGCCTCAGCTTTGAAGTTTGGGGCTTTTTTTCCAATAAGTAAACTGTTCATAGAATCTCCTAGTGTTTGTAAGGAGTATACCCTAACTGAAGATTTCGCGCGCGCGCGGAAGCCAGTTTTCATCTCCAATGGTGGTGGTGGGGCCATGCCCAGAATAAACCACCGTATCAGGAGGAAGCTTTTCTAACTTTTCAAGGGAACTCCACATATCAGCGCGATTGGCTGTTGCAAGAGATAGGTTTCCAATAGAACCCTTGAATAGGGTATCTCCAGCAAATAATATTTTTTCTTTTTCAATATAAAAGCAAACACCTCCAGGAGTATGACCTGGAGTTTCAATCACCTTCAGATCAAGGTGACCCACAGAAAGGACTTGCCCCTCTTTGAGGTCAAACTCAGGCTCTACGCCTTCAATTTTCATCATCAAAGGAACACCGTCGCATCCTGGGGACACCACATTATCGCGGTCATTTTTATGAACATAAGCCGGGATCCCAAAGCTTTTTTTGATTTTCTTAAGATCTCCGATATGATCCCAATGAGAATGGGTCAAGAGAATCGCTTCTACCACAACGCCCCCCGCCGCTTGTGTTAGAGACTCGGCACTTCCCGGCGCAGGATCGATAAAGACGCCTTTACCCGTTTCAGAACATGATAAAAGATAAGCATTGGTTTCAAAAGGACCTGAAGGAAAACATTGAACTTGGGACATACCACATCCTTAAATGGTGCACCGGAGAGGACTTGAACCTCTAACCTCCTGGTCCGTAGCCAGGTACTCTATCCAATTGAGCTACCGGTGCAGAGTCAGTCCATTTTGCGGGAGAAACGCTTTTCTCGCAAGAGAAAAGCGCACTCCTTAAGCCCTGTGTACTGGGTGGTAGATCGTGCTTGTGACAACTGATTTTAAAAGTAACCCTGGATATTCCGTTACAATCCGGATCCCCCTCCCCTCAAGGGTGAATCCTTCTGGCGCCGCTCTATTCTGAATAAGTTGATCTTCGAAACCCCCTTTAATAGCGTTAAGGGTAAATTCCCGAGAATACACCCTATTGACATGGATAAACGTTTGTTGCCAGTGCGCTTCATCACCTTTAACATATTTTGAATAGACTAAAATCACTTTGGTCATCGTATTAGAAAACCAACTATCTACATAAAAATCAGGGTCATTTTCAATTTTATCTAAGGCCTTTTCAACATCCTCAGAAAAAACGGTTTGATAGATCTCATCATTTTGAACAGACGAAATTTCCATTGCTTCACCTATGCAGTATAAAATTTAATTAGGGATATTATATATCTATTTCGGATTGATTCCAACCAAAGGTTTTACCCCCATTTTATTGATCTCTCCAGTATACTTCGTCCTATTATGATTGATTGGAACGCCCAGTGGGAGCTTCATGCTCCAAATTTTTTGAATGGTTTTGCCCATGTCTCTCTAAAAGACTTTGGTGGACCAGATGCGGGTTTTAAAATGGCCCCTGGCCCAGGATTTGGAGATCTCTCTCACCCCACAACTAAAATAATGCTTACCCTCATGCCTCAGAAAATAGAAGGGACTGTAATTGATATCGGATGCGGAAGTGGAGTCCTCTCCATTGCTGCAAAGCTCTCAGGTGCTACTGACGTCATGGGAATCGATATTGAACGAGACGCTATTAAGCATGCTAGACTCAATGCTGCGCTCAACAATCTCAACTGCTCCTTTAATCAAAAACTTCTACAACTACCTAAAAACCCTCTCATCCTCATGAATATGATTTCTTCAGAGCAATCCGTTGCTTGGAATTCCCTCCCTGCTTTTCATGGCTCTACCCTGATTGTTTCCGGATTCCCTATTGAAGAGACCAACCCCGACCATTATGGCAAGATGGCTAAAAAGCTCGAACTAGATGGATGGAAAGGTTTTATAATTCACCTATAACCTCATAACTGTTAGAATCTCTTAAAAACCCCGGAGAATGAAATGAAGAATCCAGAGTTCAATATTATTGGTATTGAAACAAGAACAACAAACGAAAATGATCAAGCAGCAACTGATATAGGCGCGCTATGGAAAAGTTTTCTTGAAGATCAGGTTCTTGATAAAATTCCGAACAAAGAAGATCTAGAGATCTATAGTGTCTACACAGATTATGAAAAGGATCACACAAAGCCTTATACTGTTGTTTTGGGATGCAAAGTTGCTCACCTAGATGAAGTTCCTGAAGGGATGGTGGGACGCGTGATTCCAGGTGGAACGTTTACCCAATTTACTGCAAAGGGAAACCTTTATGAAGGTGCTGTGTATACGGAATGGCTTAAAATTTGGAAGGCTCCCTTAAACCGAAAGTTTACTGCAGACTACGAAGTATATGGATCAAAAGCTCAAAATCCTGAAAGTGCTGAAGTCGACATTTTTATTGCAATTGAATAGTGCGCGTTCCTAAAAACCAACTGTAAGGCGGAGATAAGGACCTGCTAAAATAAAGGTGTCTTTGTCTCGGCTTGCAATATCCGCAATCACAGAGGTGCTATTGATTCGATACGTGAGAATCCGATTCACTTCTTTAAGTTCCGCATAAAGATAGGTGCGGTATCCCCCAATAACCATCAGTGAGACGTTGTTGGGCCACTCATATTTATAGTGAAGACCAAGATCTAAATTAATATTTGGAATCACCTGGAATTTTGCGTTGTCAGTCCATTTTCCTACATCAACAAGCCGAGGTTGATCCACTCCTGCTAAGGAAGAATCAGCAAGAATACTATAGGTCCCTTGAGACCAGATTTTTGAAAAAAAAGTCGCTATCTGCAAAGCAAAATTGACGCTCACGTCATGGTGCCATGATATCTTAGTAAAATGAAATCCGAAGTGCCATTCAAGTTTTGGACCCAGCCCCCAAATCCTTGTTTTTCGCTGCGACTTAACCTCCGCTTCGTATGTCGTAAAAGGAGCTCCCTGCGCACCAGTGGTGATCAATTGATCATCGTTATGCAAGGAAAAGAAGTAGTGAAAATCATTGAATGCAAGTCCCCCACCAAGAGCAAAGCTAATGTGTTCATACATGGGGAAGCGGCGCATCACAATAAGATCTGCAATATGGAGGTGAAGGTGCTGTTTTCCAAAGTCTTTTTGTATGCTGCGCTGCGAGGTCCCATTTTGCAATGTGAAGGTATTGTCGGTATTTAGGTTGCCATCGCCATTATTCTTAATGTAGGTGTACCCAGCATATAACGCATTACGGGTAGGAGGAACGCGGTAGAGTGCTTTGACTCGATACCCAAAATTATATTCAGGGGCTGTCGAGAAACTCGCTTTCAGAAAATTTTGTAATGATTTTAGAGAAAAAATGAGAACGCCGCAAACCTACATATGATTAATTATAGGAGAGTTGCGGATTTTTCATTTTTTTCCGAAAAGGGTGCAAAAGATGCTGGAATGGATTTTTCCGACAGTCCCTTTATGCATTTTTTTTCTATGCTGGCTTAGATTCAAGTTTCTGAAAATCCCTTCTTGATTCTTATGGATTTTTGGGTATAATTCCTTTGATACTCCTGACCGATTGAAGGATGAATGATGAAACCACCGCTCTTTACAATTTTGCTTGCCATAGCCAGTTTGGGATTTAGCCAAGAAGAGAAGCTCTCCTTAAACACGTGCCTTGACCTTGCACTAAAAAACAGTAAAAAAATTGAAATGACCAGGGCAGAGGTTTTCTATGCCAAAGCAGCGCAAAAAGAAGCCTTGTCTTATCTTTTACCCCAGCTTTCCGTAGAGGGAAAGTACGAACAGAAAAATGTGGAAAGAGATTTTAGCGTTTTCTCGGAATATGGGGGCGCATTTTCTGCCCAAAGTATCGGAGTGACGGCCCAGTGTCTCCTTTATGATTTTGGAAAGTCCTGGAATCAGCTCCGGGCTGAAAAGAAAGCCGTTGCCGCTTCGAAAATGACGCTAGAACGGACGATTCAGCGCATTGAAGAAGAGACGAAAATTGCGTATTTCCATACCCTTGAGGCAAAACATGCTGTTCAAGTCGTGGAGGATTCGATCAAAGGACTTTTGGAGCAGCTCCAAGTTACAAAAGATTTATTCGATCACAGCATGACATCGAAGAGCGATATTCTCTTTATCGAGATCCAGATAGGGGAAAAGAAGAAAGCCTCTCTGCGCGCAAAAAATGAGCATTTTCTTGCTTCAATGAATTTGAATCGACTTTTAGGAAACGCTTTAACTGTTTCTTTAGATTTAGAGGATGATCTACCTATCCCCGAAATTCCCACGAGCATAGAGGTTTTGAAAAGCCTCGCTTTGCAAAATCGATCGGATCTCAAGGCCCTCAACTATAAACTCCAATCTTTAAAAGATAAAAGAAGCGCCACTAAAGCAGAATATGCCCCTCGATTATATGCTTTTGGAAACTACAGTTACTTACGTGATACCTTTTCGGATCAAAAAAATTGGGTATCGGGTGGAGTCGGCATGCAATTCTCGCTTTATGACGGAGGAAAAACTTCTGCCGCTGGGGCAAGAATTGACGCGCAGACCCAAGAATTTGAAGCGCGCAGAGATGAACTGGAAAATGATATCCTGGAGGAAACCTACTTTTTAGTGGCGCAACTAGGCGAAGAGGAGGCAAATATCGAAATCGACAAAAAATCTCTTTCCTTTGCCGAAGAAAACCTCAAGAATGTTTCTGAACGCTACAAACAGGGGCTAGCTTCCGTTCGCGATCTTTTGGACTCAGAAGACCAGCTCTCGCAAAGCCGTATGAGTCTCACTCAAACATTTTATCGCACACAAGTCACCTACGCAAAACTTCTCAGTGTCATTGGAGGACTATGAAAATCCTAGTAAAATTGAAAAAGCATTACATCCTTTCGTCCATCCTTCTTGCTGGAATCCTCATTTTTGGGGGAAAGAAATTTTTCAAACCCCAGGAAATCAACGTGTTGACACAACCACTCCAGAAAGGTTCCATTATGGAGTGTGTCTATGGAGTCGGCACTGTTTTTTCCAATAAATCGTTTCAAGTCAAATCGGGTATCCCTTCAAAAATCCATGAGGTTTTTGTTAATGAGGGGGATTTTGTAGAGCAAGGAACCCCCTTAATAAAGCTCGAAACCCTATTCTGCGCCCCATTTACAGGGACGGTCATCTCCACATCAGGCGCTGTTGGGGAAACCGCTTTTCCCCAAACCATTCTTGTGACCCTTACCGATCTAACAGATCGCTATATCCAGGTGACTTTAGATCAAACGGGCGCTCTTCAAGTACAAAAGGGACAAAGAGTTACCCTCAGCTTTGATGGACTTAGAGACGAAACTTTTGTAGGCGCTGTCACTGCTGTTTATCCCAAAGAGGGACATTTCCTTGTACATATTGATGTTAAAACGCTTCCTCCACAAATTTTGCCAGGTATGAGTAGCGACCTTGCGATTGAAATCTCTGAACATCAAGACATCTTTGTCGTTCCCCTCACAGCTTTGATCAACAATCAAGTCTATGTAAAACGGGGCATCGAAAAGCCCATCCCTATCACTGTCGCTGTGGGCCTCATTAATGGATCTATTGCCGAGGTCTTTTCAGAAGAGCTGCTAGAGGGAGACCTCATCGTGCAAAGCAAAGGCCATCCATGATTTTTTTGGCGCTTCGTCATCTCTTTGCAAGAAAAAAGCAAACTTTATTCACCTTGTCAGGCATTTTTCTGGGAACTCTTTCCTTCATTGTTATCTCGGCTTTAATGTTGGGCTTTCGGGAAAATCTTTTAAATGAGCTCGTTCAGAACGATGCCCATATCCATATCAACGCAAGAGATGAGCTTCTCCAAGAACACTCGCTAGATTCCTACTTCAATAAAATCCCCTCAAGCCACATCGTTTGGAGGTCTCCACCCTCCGGACGTCTAAACAATGAAGCCGTCCACAATCCCGAAAAGTGGATCCACATTCTTCAAAGCGAGCCACGTGTTTCTGCCTTTTCCCCTCAATGTTCTTCCGATGCGATTTTGCAATATGGTCGAGGGCAGGTTTCAACGCAAATCACAGGATGTATTCCCAAGCAAGAACAACATATGACAAAAGCCGCAGCTCATGTTACTGAAGGAAGGTTCGAAGATATTGCGCTCGGAACCCATTACCTAGCCATTGGTTCTTTGCTGCAAAAGCACCTGGGAGTAAGACTTTATCAAACCGTGCTGGTTTCTACAGGAAATGGCTCAAAAATTCCTTTTAAAATTGTGGCCATTTTTAAAACAAATAGCCCCTTTGTTGATTATAAATCTTTTAGCTCACTTGAAGCGGTTCAAGAACTCAAAAATGCTCCCCACCAAATCTCTAAAATCGCCGTCAAGCTGCATGACCATACCCAGGCCTCAGCTTTAGCTACTTCCTGGCTCAGTTTTGGAAAAGAAAAAATCGAAAGTTGGGATCAACTCTACTCAAGTATTTTTCAGATGTTTCTCATTCAGGATGCCATCCGATTTTTCTGTATTGGAGCGGTACTCGTCGTTGCAGGATTTGGTATTTATAACATTCTTAATATGACAGTGATGCAAAAAAGAAAGGATGTGGCCATCCTCCGTTCCATGGGGTATAGCACTAAAGCAATCCTTTCACTTTTCTTTTCTCAAGGGATCATTTTAGGTCTTTCGGGAACTGCTCTAGGTGTGTGTTTTGGCTATTTGCTGGGAATGCTTCTGGGAACGATTACTCTTGGGGGTGGAGGTCTTAGTTTAGAACCTGAGCAGTTACCTATTTCCACGAGCCTGTCCATTTACTTGCAAGCCATTGCCCTAGGATTGTTTTCTTCCTCCCTTGCCAGCTTCCTCCCCGCCCGCCTAGCTGCAAAGCTCTCTCCCATTGAAATCATACGTGCCGGAGCAGAATAAATGGGAATTTGCGCAAAAAGAATCAGTAAAACCATTGGCAGACCCCCAGTGAATATACTGACAAACATCGACCTGCAGATCCCCGATGGGGATTTTGTCGCACTCACTGGGAGATCGGGCTCTGGGAAAAGCTCCCTTCTCTATCTTTTAAGTAGCCTTGATACAGCCTCTACTGGTGTCATTGAGATCGATGGAATGGACATTCATCAAATGGATCCAGAAGCTCTCGGTCAGTTTCGCAATGAAAAAATGGGGTTTATTTTTCAATTTCACTACTTGCTGACAGAGCTCACTGTTTTAGAAAACGTCTTATTTCCCACTCGAAAATTAGGACAATCAGGACAAAAGAAAGCCTATGCTGAGCACCTTTTAAATCAGGTCGGCTTAGGAGATAAACTCCATCGCTTCCCGAGGCAACTTTCCGGGGGCGAACAGCAACGGGTAGCGATAGCGCGCGCATTTATTATGGATCCCAAATATCTGTTTGCCGATGAACCAACAGGGTCTCTTGATTCAGCCAATGGGCAACTCGTCATGAAAATCCTATCCGAAGCCCATGCAACCCAGAAAACAACGATTATCCTTGTCACCCACGATCCCTACTTTGCCGATATGGCAAAAAGGCAAATTCTCCTTTCAGATGGACAAATACTGAGTGATGAACTCGAGACCTAAATCGAAAAATCAGAGTCGCAAATTTTCCTGGAGAGTGTGAGAAGCCCAGGCTAGCAAAAGAGAAAATAATCAAGCTTGAAAAAGTCAGCCAAGCAATGAGCCATTTAGGGCGTGTTGAGAAATGGATGAGAAGAAGAAGGAATGGGAGAAGGGATAGGGCCAGCTGGCCCTATCCCTTCTCCCATTCTTTCTATAAAAGGTTTGAGTCTTGTGTATCTATATAAAAAACTTGCTATTCTATGCTCATGTTTAAATCCATTCGTCAAAGGGGACAAGATATGTTTGAAACTCACATTGAAGACCTGGTACGTCCAGATCATCCTTACCGTAAATTGCTACATATTGTTGATTTTAAACGATTGTGCAAACCATTAAGAACTCTTTTCTCCGAAAATCGAGGGAGAAAAGGGTACCATATCGAATCGGGTTTTGCAGCCCTTGTTCTCCAATGGATGGAGGATCTTAGCGATCGAAAAGGGACTAGAAAAATTTAACAATAAAACAGCAAAAAAACTTGCTGTCGATACGCAAGCAAGAATCGGATGTAAGGGGAAGGAGAAATTTTGGTATGGTTACAAAAGGAATGTATCCGTTTGTATGAAGCTCGGCTTGATCACTAAAGTGGCGGTGACCCCAGCAAATGTGTCTGATGGCAAAGCTCTCAGACACATTTGTCCAAAGGAAAGTATGGTGTTTGCTGACAAAGGATATTGCGGAAAGGAGCCTTTGAAAGTCATGCATAAGCGTGGGTGTATAAGCAAGGTGATTTTGAAAAACAATATGACGGTTAAAGATTTTAAGAGAGATGGATGGATTTCAAAAAGGCGAATGCCTTTTGAGAGAGTCTTTTCTAAGCAGTGCAAACGAGCACGTTACAGAGGAATCGCCAAGAATCAATTCCAAGGGTTCATGCAAGCCTTAGCTCACAATTTTAAACGGCTAATCGTAGTTCAGGATACTCTTTTTCAGAGAGCCTGAGTACTCCCCCCTGCCCTGATTTTGCAAAAAATTGCAAAATCAGGGGAAAAGAGCAGAAATCAGGGGAAATTTGCAGTAAATGGTTTTAAAATATAGAGAATCGTTGATTAGCAGATCTCAAACGTCGATTTTTCAAACAGTCCCATTCAGGATTTATCGATTCATCTTTTTGATTAAAGACTAGAACAGGATTATCGAACATTCCAAGACTGTAGATTACTGCTGCTTCAGAATAGGTTGTACTCAAACTCGATGTAAGTAGAAGTAGCTCCGCTGTCAACTCAACATTTTCTTGTTCTCGAACGGATTCCTGGTGGCTTTTATAATAAGCAATCTGCTCTGGAATTGGTCCTTGCTCAGCAAAAACACTTTCAAAAAATGCTAGAAAAAGTAGGAAAAAACCAAGCCGCTTCATAAGCGTAAATCTATGACCGGTTTGGTTTTTTACGTCAAATAGCAAAAAAAAGAGGGCCGATTGGCCCTCTATAATAGATTAGGAATTACATCATTCCCATGCCAGGCATACCACCCATGCCGGGCATACCTCCCATTCCCCCCATTCCAGGCATGCCTCCTTCGGCAGGAGCATCTGACTTGGGCTCAGGTTTATCGGTAATCATACAGGCAATGGTAATGAGTAGACTTGCAATCGAAGCTGCATGCTTTAAAGCACTCTTTGTGACAAGAACAGGGTCGATTATCCCAGCCTTAAGAAGGTCTTCGAAGGTGTCGGTCAGACCGTTATATCCAAAAGCTCCTTCCCCTTCATAAACCTTTTCAGCAATCAAGTTTCCTTCCTTGCCACAGTTTGTTGCAATGGCAGTAGCAGGAGCAAAAGCGGCCTTTCGAACAATTTCGAGACCGATTTTTTCTTCGCCTTTCAGTTTAAGATTTTCAAGTCCCTTGACAGCGCGAAGAAGGGCCACCCCTCCACCTGGAACGATGCCATCAATTACAGCTGCACGCGTCGCATGAAGAGCATCCTCAACACGAGCTTTTTTCTCTTTCATTTCAGTTTCAGTCGCAGCACCAACATTGATAACAGCAACACCCCCTGCAAGTTTCGCTAAGCGATCCTCAAGATTTCCACGCTCGTAATCAGAGGTTGTGTTTTGCATTTCACCCCTGATTTGCTTAATTCGTTCTTGAACTGCATCATGGTTGCCAGCTCCATCAATAATTGTGGTTTCTTCTTTACCAACCTTAATTGTCTTAGCACTTCCAAGAACTTCTAAACCGACATCCTCCAGGCTGAGTCCGACATCTTCAGTCACAAGAGTGGCTCCAGTTAAAATCGCAATGTCTTGAAGAATTGCTTTGCGGCGATCTCCAAACGCGGGTGCTTTCACAGCACAAAGAGGCATGCCTCCCTTAAGCTTGTTAATCACAAGTGTAGCAAGTGCTTCACCATCGAGGTCTTCTGCTATAATTAACAGTGGCCTTTGCCCTTGTTCCATGATCTTTTCTAAGACAGGAACAAGCTCTTTAGCATTTGAAATCTTTTTATCAGTGATGAGAATCTGAGCACCTGATAATTCCGTGGTCATTTTCTCTGCGTTGGTCACGAAATAAGGAGAGAGGTACCCTTTATCGAATTGCATTCCCTCTACGACATCAAGAACGGTATCGATTCCCTTTGCATCAGCAATTGTAATCGTTCCATCTTTACCTACTTTATCCATTGCTTTTGCAATCATCTCACCTACTTCAGGGTCGTTATTTGCAGAAATGGTTGCAACCTGTTTAATCTCTTCATGCTTACTAACAGGCGTTGAGAGTTTGTCGAGCTCTTCAACCATAGATTGAACAGCTTTATCAATTCCTCGCTTCACGCTCATAGGATTCGCACCAGCGATGACGTTTTTCACGCCTTCTTTGAAAATTGCTTCCGCTAAAACAATTGCTGTTGTGGTTCCATCACCTGCAACATCAGAGGTCTTAGAAGAGGCTTCCTTCACAAGTTGGGCTCCGATATTTTCAAACTTATCTTTAAGTGCTATCTCTTTTGCAACAGTCACTCCATCCTTTGTTGAAAGGGGAAGCCCCATTCCTTTATTAATAACAACATTGCGCCCCTTGGGTCCAAGAGTCACGATTACAGCTTTCGCTAGAGTCTTCACACCTTTAAGGATCGACTTAAGGGCATTTTCATTAAATTGCATCATTTTGGCCATGGGTCTTCTCCTTATTCTACAACGGCTAGGATATCGTCTTCAGACATGATGAGAAATTCTTCCTCATCCGCATTTACTTCAGTTCCAGCAAAAGAGGCAAAAAGGACTTTATCGCCCGCCTTGATTTTCATTCTGGTCACGGTGCCATCGTCCTGCATTTTTCCAGGCCCAACAGCTAGAACTTCGCCTTGCTTAGGCTTTTCTTGTGCCGAGTCAGGAAGCAGTATTCCTCCCTTGGTCATCTCAGCTTCGCTACGTTTAACAAGTAGGCGATTTCCTAGTGGCTTAAATTTTTTGAATGACATCGTAATTACGCTCCTAAAAGATGGGTTTTTTAGTCAGAATCATAGGTTAGCTCTCTCTTTTTGTCAACCGACTTAGCAAAGAAACTTCCTAATTGCTAACTCTCTGTGTTGTTCTTCTTACTTCTTTCCCAGAACCAGAACATTTTTCTTTACTTAAACGAAATGTTTTTCAAATAATCTCTTATCAATTAACTCTTAACAAGGATGGTACTAAAGTGAAAACCATACGTCTGATTTTTTTATCCTTATTGACACTCACCTCTACTGTTTTTCCCGATACAATTCATATTCAAAATACACCATATTCTCAGTGCAGTCTAGGTTCTAATATAGAACCTATTACCTCTAAAAGCCCAAATGATCTTCCTAGTGCCAAACCGCTGCCCGTTGTCCCAGCGAAAGACACTCTATGGAAATCAAGTGCGCTGGGCTTTATCCCAACCAATGACTGGTTTGAACAAATGGCCGCTTGGCCTAAAGAGAAGACCGCAACAAATACCTCTGGCCTATATTGCATGAGCTGGAATCTGGAGCAAGGAGGAATGACCTTTAATATCCCAACAAAATTCCATTATATTCCTGATACAGGAAACCCCGCCCATGGCTATATTGCTCAAGACCTAGATCCTGGGTTTTCCATTGGAGCGACTGAACTGAATAGTTCTCCAATCGTTTGTTGGGAGCCTTCTGAAACGGGCAATATGCTTCGAAATATTTCCTATCAGGACGATGGTCTCATCATCCACGCCGTGCAAGGAAGCGTCTTGCAGAGCGCATCTTATAATAATCTGTCTCCAGATATACAAGTCCCATCTAATGGAACCTTTTCCCACTCACAACTTGCTCAGCAAAATGTAATCAAATACCGGATTGAAACCTCAAACTTAGTATATTTTGTTTACTCATCATCAAAACTTTCACTTACTTATGATTCCTCAACAGGAAAACTAACCTCTACTTCTGGTCCCTATACCGGAAGTATCAATGTCGCAGCCCTACTCAAGGATGCCAATCTAAAAACTAATGAGGCAATTTTAGATTGCCATTCTAATGTAGCTATTACTCATGCACAAGGGGATCTCTTAATAAATAATACGTACAGCTTTACCTATGTGACGCAAGATCTATTGGGTGCAAAAAGTACTACGCAGCCTCTAATCTTTCTCAAGCAACACCACTGCGAAGACCTCCAAGGTGATGGTGTAAATCAGAAAACAACGCTGACATTCACAACACTAACAGGCACAATGCAAGCTTACGCAGGTTCCTTATTCACTTTTAAACTTAAGGCTCCTCTCGCGTCAACTAACCCTTTACCTAGTCCAGGAATCACGCCAGCTCAAGCTGAGGTTTTAATCAATGGAAAGGTTCTCGAAGAGGCTCTTGATAGCACTTCCAATATGCACCCTGGAGCAATCGTATATAACAAAGGGATCTTTCAACAAGCGCTTACCTTGGATTATGCAGCAAAAGTTTTAAAAAGTGCTGGTTATAGTCAGGATAAGATTGCATCTACATTGAGCCCTTTGTATACAGCTTTGCAAAACGCAATGGATCAAGTTTGGAGCATTATCCAGCGAGACAAAGATTGGGGAACAACCGTTTCCAAAAACGACGATTATGGACAACACTCTAATTTAAACGACCACATCGTGCAGTACGGATACCCTCTCTACGCGCTAACCCTTCTGAAGGCCTATGAAGATACATATGTTCCAGGAGATAAATATTTAGATAAGAACTCTTCTATACCCGGGTACACAAACAAAGACTTAGGGGATGTCTTAGCATCAGATATTGGAGAAACAGGACAAAGTGCAAATCCTTTACATCGCAACCTAGACCTCTATGAAGGCCACTCTTGGCTTTCAGGGATAGGAAAAGCATTGGGGGCTGGTAACAATACTGAAAGCGAATCGGAAGCTCTATTAGGAAGTATGAGCGTGCTTGCCTGGCTGCAATCAACTCAAAGTGGCTCGGATCAAGAGAAAATAGCTCAAACCCGTTGGAGTTTAGAAAGCAAGTCGTTCCATACTTACTATCAAAACACCGAAAGTAGCCCCTATAACGATGTTTCAACAGAGTTCGTAAAAAACCACCCAGTTGTTTCACTCATATGGCAAGGAAAAATTTGTGATGAAACCTGGTGGGGAAATGATTGGGACCGGATTATCGCCTGCGAAAACATGCCCGCTTCCGCTAATTTAATGGATAATTACCTAGATACAACCCCTGCATACATTAAAAGGCTTGCAGATTACATCATATCCAATTGGGATAATTTTGATGATAAAAACACGATTCAATCTGTGTTGATCGCAGTTGTTGCCAAAACAGACCCTGCAACAGCGGATAAATTCATTGATTTTGTGAAACAGAAGAATTATTTCGATCCAGGAACAAATGAATTCATTTTGAGAGTGATTTCTAACTATGCTGAAAATCAGCAGAAGGCAATTCCCTCAATTTGCTGGTAATAGAGATTCTTCTCAAAGACACGTAAAACAAAGGCCCTAGGTTACCGACTTAGGGCCTTATTGTTATTCTTAAAAAATTAGTATAGGAGATATTTTTCACGGGTTTTCTTAAATTGTTCACGCTCACTTTTTTGATATGCGATCATTTTCCAAGCGGCATATCGTTCATTAAGCATGAGTCGATAAATCTCATCATTGCCATTGGCAAGACAAAACAATCTTTTCTTGCTTCCGTTGACTTTTTCAAGATACCCCTTGGTTTCCTGCGGGTACAGGCTCTTTAAAATCCCCATTAGAAGATATTGGACGCTAAGAGGCTGATACCGACGCATATTGGTCACTCGAATGAGAACACCATGGCAATCCTTTCCCTTAAGGGATCCATAAAAGGGACGGTAATGAAAAGGGAAAAAGTGAACACCAGGGAGTTTTTGACTATTAAGCTTTTCAGCAAAGACCTCTGCGTCAATCCATGGAGCCCCAACAACTTTAAAAGGGAGGGTATACCCCACTCCAATATTGACTATTTCTAATTCCCCCAGAATTCCGGTTGAAGCATAGAAAAGTGGCGTATCTGCCTCAGGAATATGTGGGCTTGTCGGAATCCAGGTCAATCCCGTCTCTTTAAAGGACATGGTGCGCTTCCATCCCTTCATGGGAATAACTTTGAGATTGCACCCAATTTTATACTCTCCGTTGAAAAAAGTAGCGAGCTCACCAATGGTCATTCCATGGCAGTAGGGAACATTGACATATCCTATAAAAGAGCGCCACTTAGGCTCCAGCATTCCTCCATCGATAATTAGCCCATTGATGGGGTTGGGCCGATCAAAAACAATGACAGGGATGTTTCGCTTCGCCGCCTCTTCCATTACATAAAATAGCGTGGTTGCGTAGGTATATGAACGCACTCCAATGTCTTGAATATCATAGATCAAGATGTCAATCCCCTTTAACATCTCTTCTGTTGGACGTCGCGTTTTCCCATGCAAGCTATAGACCTTAAGCTTTCCAGCTTTTCCATCGCTGGTGTTTTCTCCAGCATGGTCGGTCCCAGACCACCCATGTTCTGGGCTAAAGAGAGCCACAATCTTTATTCCTTCTTTCTGAAGAACGTCAATCGTTGGGGTCATCATCTTATCAACCCCCGTATGATTGCTAACAAGTCCTACCCGTTTGTTTTGCAACCCCTTGTAATGCGCGTCCTTAAAAAAGACATCAACACCAAGATCTACTGATGCAAAAAGGGGGAGGAAAAAGAAAATAAAGATCATTCGCCACATATCAGAAAAGCTTAGATGAAAAATGATTTTTCTTATACAAGAACAATTACGGGGGAATATGTTTTATAATGATTAGGCCCTAAATGTCAGATAAACAACATGAGTCAAAGCAGATGCATCTAGCGCGCGATCTATTAGGATCCGTGATGGGTTCCCCCATGTCCCTCCAGGACAGGGAGAAAAAATCTATTGAACTTGCTGCTCTGATTTTGTCCGAATCAAACAAGGCACTGACCAAAGAAGAAAAGAAACGGTATGGTGAACTTCATCGAATGATGGGTGACCCCGTAGGAAAGGTTTTTCTCACTGCCATGACAGACCAGTGTTTCCGGTCGAAAAATAATCAGCGCATCGCAAACCAAATGGTCTATCTCCTTAATCTTTATGGGATCCCAAAATTCTTTTCTCCTTTTAAACGACTGCAACTCTACTTCTTTAAGTTATTTGGAGAAAAACTAGCAAGTATCCTTGTTCCCTTGGCAATCTTCACGCTACGCAAAGAGACTTCATCGGTCATTATCCCCGGAGAAAAGGGGCCTCTTTCTCGTCATATCAAGAAAAGAAAAGAACAAGGAATCCGCCTCAACCTTAACCATCTTGGAGAAGCAATCCTCGGAGAAGAGGAAGCTGTCCGCCGAATGCACATCTATTTAGAAGACTTGAAGCATCCCCATATCGATTATATTTCTATCAAGATCTCAACAATTTATTCTCAACTCAACCTTCTCTCATGGGATCAAACGCTTAACGACTTAGAGAAGCGCCTCAAAAAACTTTACATTGCCGCAATGGAAAATCCGATAACTCTTCCTGATGGAAGGAAAAGTTCAAAGTTTGTCAACCTCGATATGGAAGAATACCGTGATCTTCACCTGACGAAGGATCTATTCATAAAAATCCTAAGCGAGCCTGAGTTCCACTCCCTTTCTGCAGGAATCGTTTTGCAAGCCTACCTTCCAGATAGCCATGAAATCCAAAAGGAAATCACCGAGTGGGCGATTAAGCGGGTGAAAACTGGAGGAGCCCCCATCAAGGTACGGATTGTAAAAGGGGCCAATATGGCAATGGAGCAACATGAAGCATCTCTTAAAGAATGGCCACAGGCTCCTTACACAAGCAAAGTGAGAACCGATGCGAATTACAAGAGGATGGTAATCTACGCCTGCGAACCTGAAAATGCCCGTGCAGTTCATATCGGAATCGCTTCTCACAACATCTTTGATATTTCATTTGCCATGATCTTGCGACTAGAAAATCGAGTGGAACGGGAGATTACTTTTGAAATGCTTGAAGGGATGGCTGACCATATGAGACGGGTTGTCCAAGCCCTCACTGGAGACATGCTTCTCTATTGCGCTGTTGCAACTCGAGAAGATTTCCAAAGCGCTATCGCTTACCTTATCCGCCGTCTCGATGAAAATACAGGAGCTGAGAACTTTCTTGCTCATAGCTTTGGTCTCAAAGCTGGAACAAAAGAGTGGAAAATCCAATCTGCCCTATTTTCTAAAGCCTGCAAGCTCCAGGACACTGTAACAGCCAAACCTAGAAAAAAGCAAAATCGCCTAGAAGAACCCTCTCACCTCGATCCTAATTCCCCATTTGAAAATGAAGCTGACACTGATTTTTCACTCTCCCAGAATAGAAAATGGGCTGAAGAAATTATCAAAAAATGGAAAGGGAAAAAGATTGCACCCGTCCCTCTTGTAATCGAAGGGGAAGAGATTCATACTCAAAGTGTAGGGAAAGCAATCGACCCCTCTCAGCCCGATCACCCCTACTATACCTATTCAAAGGGAGGATGGGAAGAGATCAACCGTGCTCTTAACTCTGCAAAAAAAGAAGAAGACAACTGGGCGAACACCCCAGTTGAAGAAAGGTGCATGCTTCTTTCCAAAGCAGCACAAGAACTTAGGAAACAGCGAGCCGATCAATTGGGTTCAATGATTGGAGATGCCGGAAAGTCTCTCATTGAAGCAGATGTTGAACTCTCAGAAGCAATCGACTTTGCTGAGTATTACTGCCGTTCAATGAGACAGTTTGCAACTCTTAAAGATCTTGAGTGGACACCAAAAGGAACAATCCTTGTTGCGTCTCCTTGGAACTTTCCAAAAGCAATCCCCTGCGGGGGAATCCTGGCTGCATTGGTCACAGGAAACTGCGTTCTATTTAAACCTGCACCTGAAACTGTTTATACAGGTTATGAACTCGTCAAAGCCCTTTGGGAAGCGGGGATTCCCAAAAAAGCCCTTCAATTTATTAACTGCGACGATGATCCTGTTGGCTCTAAGCTTATTCAAGATGAGCGGGTGAACGCTGTGATCTTAACAGGAGCGACAAGCACAGGGAAACTCTTTATGAAACTCCGCCCCGGGATTGATCTCTACGCAGAAACAGGCGGGAAAAATGCTATTATCGTCAGCGCCCTTTCAGACCGAGATCTAGCGATCAAAGAGATTGTCCACTCAGCATTTGGGCATAATGGACAAAAGTGTAGCGCCGCCTCCTTAGCCATCTTAGAAAAAGAGGTCTACGATGACTCTCACTTTATGGAGCAACTCCGAGATGCCGCTGCAAGCTTAAAAGTTGGATCTCCATGGAACCTGTCCAATAAGATGACACCTCTGATCAAACCCCCAAATGAAGCACTCCAGCGAGGACTCACCACACTAGAACCTGGTGAATCGTGGCTTCTTGAGCCAAAGCAAGATCCCCAAAACCCCCACATGTGGACACCAGGGATCAAACTCGGCGTCAAACGAGGAAATTATACGCAAAAAACAGAACTCTTTGGACCTGTCCTAGGTCTCATCCGAGCGGACAACCTCGATCAGGCCATTCATATTGCGAACTCCACACCTTATGGATTGACTTCGGGGATCCATTCTCTTGACAAACGAGAACAACAAAAGTGGCAACGCCTTATTATCGCAGGAAACTGTTACATCAACCGAAGCATTACTGGAGCAATCGTTCGCCGTCAAGCCTTTGGAGGGACAAAAAATAGTTGTTTTGGACACGGATCTAAAGCAGGAGGCCCTAACTATCTCACACAGTTTATGCATGCGAAACAAGTGGGAATCCCCAAAGAAAAATTTCCCGTTGGTGATTGGGTAAACAACCTCACGCGCTTCCTTGAAAAAATCGACCTTTCAGCCGAAGATCTCGGCGTGTGGTACGCAAGTATCTCCAGCTATGCCTACTATTGGCAACAATTTAAAAGAGACAAAGACCAGTCTAAAGTGGTTGGTGAGGATAACTATTTCCGCTATCTTCCCCATAAAAAAATGATCTTTCGGATCGGCCCTCAAGATGACCCTCTCGACTACCTCAGGGTTTTCGCAGCCGCTTTAACAACAGGGACCCGCCTTGAGATCAGCTGGGGGAAAAATGAGGAAGCAAAACAGCGTCATGCAAATTGGGAAGCTCTCCTCCCTATTTTCAACATCATAGAAGAGGATGAATCTAGCTTCATTAACCGCTTAGAACATGGGCACATCAAGCGGATCAGGATGCTTCAAAAGCCATCAGCCACTCTTGAAAAGAAAGCTGCAGAAATTACTTGCTACATTGACCACGCCCCAGCCCTTGCAAACGGCCGCATTGAACTCCTTCACTATCTTCGCGAAATGTCTCTCTCTGTCTCCTATCACCGCTACGGAAATCTTGGTCTTCGCGAAGGCGAGCTCCGCCGCCCTATTCTCTAAAATTTCACAAACTGTACAAACTGCAACTGCCTCCTATTTACATTTTTGTCCCAATCAATTAAATTTTTCTATTCCAAGGGAGGCGAGATATTAATATGAAGCTTGGCAAACTCTTTTTCCTTCTCTGTTTGCCAGCACTTATTTGGAACGCTCCCCTCATCAGTTCTACTCCAAGTCAAAAACACCCTACCTTTTGCCCTTGGGACCTCCTTAAGTTTGAGAATCTCTCTTATGATAATATCACCTCCTTCATTGAAACAGTGGAATATGGAGACCCCAGTCAATTTTTCGATAAAACCCAGACTTACGAAGTCTTAAACTTTGTAACATTTCTTGCTCGAAATGGGATTTCCAGCTGGGATACTGCAGCTCAAGAGGAACTCGAAAGAGATATTGAATGGCTGTTTTCAGATCAAGATGGGGATAAGACTCACCCTTGGTGGTCATTGTCAGCTTGGACTGGTAAAGAGTTCTCAATCGTTACTGCCGTTTTCCAATCCAATGAAAAAGTGCAAATTATTCAGTGTGAAAATTGGCTTTCTAAAAAATGGGACAAAACCAAAAAATTTGTCAAAAAACATAAAAAACCGATCATCATTGCCACTGCTGTCATTGTTGTAGCGACAGTTGTGATCGTTGCAACCGGTGGTACTGCCGCTGCTCCACTTGCAGGAGCCGCTGCGGCAGCTGGAGCCGCCGGCTCAAACTCTTCTGAC
>CAYGKJ010000008.1:0-93363 GCA_964350675.1 uncultured bacterium
CCTAGATGTAGTTTAGTCACTGGGGAGTATTGTTGAAATTTCTCAGAGAACCAGTTGATCTGACTTTTGAGAAGGGATTGAGTCAAGGTGCCTGTTAGATCTAGTCCATTAGAAAGGGGTTTGGTTAGCTTCACTCCTACTTGTGGCCCCAATCCAGAAAACTTTGAGAGTTGAAACTCCTCTGAGAGGGGTTCTTTTTTGTAGCTATACTGGGCATATCTTTCCGTCGTGGCATACTCAATACCAAATATGGCATGGAGCAATACTTCGTTGTCTAAGGAGTAGGGAATGGCAAGAGTGCTTTCGTAGTCATTGAAAGAGAAATGAGAATCGATTTTCAACCTTTTGTGTGGACTCTCCTTTAAAACATAGTCCGAGTCAAAACGGTAGGATGCTCCGAAGTAGGTGTAGGAGAATCCTGCGTCCCAATCGTTGCCATTTAAACCACCTGAGAGTCTAAGTCCTGGTTCATATTTGTCAGTGGGGAAAAGAGCGATTTGTGGAGCGAGCATTAGAAGCGACCCTGAAAGAAAAAAGGGGCTTTTTTCTGGGCGATCTAAAGGGCGAGAGTACAGATCGAAAGTTTTTGCCTTAGATGTTTCAGATGTTTGCGGAAGAGTGTTTTTGAAGGGCTCTGTTGAATTTGCAAAGATTGTAGAAGTAAACGCAATCAATAACGTTGTCAAAGTTATAATTTTCAATTTTCCCACGTCCAAGTTCCCTCTTTTTAGAGAATAGACGATGTTAGCATTCTATATAAAATAAAATCAACAGAAATAATATCTTTTTGGGCTTTGAAATGACACTAATTGAAACTGATTCGCAATTCATGTGTGAAAATAATTCTTTAAGTTGTTTCCATTTATTTTTGCAGCTCTTGTACCTATTTGGTGTGTGTTGGAAATGCACGGAGTGAGGTAAGGTTTCTTGAGATGCATAATTTGCGTAATTGTTAGTGTTGAAGTTTTTTCGGGCTTTTAGGTACTCTTGGGTGAAAATTAGAGATCGATCCGAGAAATTGGAGGGGTTCTTTCTATTTACTAATTGAGTGTTCTTTTATAAAGCAAAAATGTTTGGAGGTGTTTGTGTATTTTATACCAATGATTGTGGCAGCAGTTGGGTTTTCTTGCTTTGGATTTGATGTCCCAAAAGATGGGGCTGTTATTTCTGTATCTGAGGAATGGCAGTGTTCAAACTGTAAGTTGCATAACTATGAGGGAACAACCAAATGCTACTACTGTGGGACTGCAAAGTGACAGCTTGCATATTGAGCTAGGGCTCCTATTTGGGGGTTAGCTCGATGAATTTCTTAAGTAGCTCCTTTACAACGAATAAGGAGTCTTTGACGTCGGTGTGGACATCAATATCTGTTACGACAGAAATGATGAGCGCTTGTTTTTATGGAACCTGGACAACGATTTTTGGAGCCCCTTCAAGATGGGGAGCGTTTACGTGCTCTAGGACCTGTGGATGCGGGCAATAACCAAGCTGCTTTAAAAGTTACAAACGAGCGTCGGTTTTCCTTGGCTAGCCAGGCATCTCGGGCCTACGCAAAAATGCTGTCTAGAAAAACCCGAGATGGGTTGCCTTTAATCGGAGGCGACCATGTTCTGACTAAGGCAAAAGGCCGATTGAAATAGGTTCTTTGGTCTATCACTTAACAGGCGACGAAACGCGCTTGGGTATAATTGAGGTGCAGCAAAGCCTGGGAAGGCAGACTTTTGCTGAAGGTCGCGTTGGAAGTGAAGTTTTTAGAGAACCAAAGGCTGAAAAGTTTCTTCTAAGTGGGACGTTCAATATTGCAAGAGACGCTGATATCACAAAGAACCATGTAGCGGGCTACAAGAGTGCGCCTGAACATGTTCGGAATGTCCTTTTAGCAGCTCTTCATGATTTCCAAGTTGAAAGAGATTATCTTCCGCTGCGCAAGGAGAGAGAGTTTCTAGGTCAAAGAGGTGGGGATTCATGCTGTTTAAGGAAAGGGCTAGGGCCATACCGGTTGTGATCGATTTTTCCTTGAGGCACAACATAATAGTTAGGGGCAGCCATCCGGCGTATGGAACCAAAATTGGAGATGTTTATATCTTTTATACCAATGCTTTTTGCTATCACCGAATTTTTTTGTTTTAGGTTTGATATTCCAAAAAAGGAGGCCGTTATTTCTAGGTCACCAGTGTAGCTCGTGCAGTGTTTTTGATAAAAGTGGTTATTAAAATTCCTTTTAAGTTATAAGCGTGCTTGCGTGTCGAAGGGACAAGCTTATTCTAGGCATTAAAAGGGCGAGTCTATGTATAAGTGGGCGTGACACAGCAGGAACAATTAAAAATACCGCAATAGTCAATAGCAAAGAGAGATGTAATATGTTAGTAAAAGTTAACATTAAAGCTCTAAAAATTAGTCTAATTGCTTTTTTCACACTCATGGTTTTAGCTGCTATTGTTTTTTATGTGGCTTACGTAAACTCTGCGCTTATTTTTTCACAGAGGATATCACGAGCGACTCAAACGCCTGTTACGATTAATGCTATTGATTATCATCGTAGAGCATTTACGATTCGAAATCTTGTTGTGGGCAATCCTAAAGAAGCCTATATCCCTACGGCTTTTAGAGCCGAGGTTGTTGAAGTTGGTGCTGCCTACAAAGCATTTTTCAAAAAGCTTGTTCTCATCGATAAAATCAAAATGGATAATGTTTATATCGATATTGAGTTTTATACAGAGGACAAAATGGAGGGAAATTGGCAGGCTCTTATTGACAAGATGGAAGTGGGAAAAGAGGTCACCAAGGATAAACAACAGGCGCTTATCAAGAAATTGATCTTAACCAATGTTCATGTGACTTTGATTCTTGCAGATGGGAAAATTCACCGTCTTTCTCCGATCAATCAGTTAGAATTTGATGATATTAAGTCGGAAGAAGGGATTCCTCTAAAAGAAATCTCTGAAATCATTGCCCGAAAAATGGTCTACTCTATTCTGCGTGAAGAAGGACTGAATCTTATCGTGAAAGTCCCTATAAAAGTGATAAAAAAGATCTTCCCTTTCTTGTAGGAAGCAGCACGATTTCTAAATATGAGAGGCAAACTATTTAGAAGGCGATGTAGTAGGCCCCAACAGCGGTGAGGAAGGCGGGGCAGTTGCGGCCAAAGACGGTGCCCCAAAGGGCAAAGAGGAAGCCACTGTGGTCTGAGAGGTTATATTCGACTTGAGGGGAGACGGTCATCTGGACCATGGGATTTGTCCCAATGGGATTGGGTGTATTATCTGGCATATGCCCGGGGTTGCCTGAAAAAGTCGACTTTCCTTGGTAGATAAAGAAGGCATCAAAGGCTAGAACCCAGCGTTGGTTTAGGGAATATTCTCCAGAGAAATAGAGTGATAGAGTTTGTCCGGGGAAGACTTTTCCAGAGGTTCCTTTGCCCCCTCCGTAGGTATTGTAATCCTTGACGTGCACTGGAGCTGGGAAGAGATAGCCAAGTGTCCATTTGAGAAGAAGAAAGTTGTTTTCAAGGGGGAATAGCTTTTGAGTAATTAGGTTGAAGCCTGTTTGAAAGGAGCCTTGTCCTGTGGAGTCGATGCCGAGTTTTGAGGGGCTTAGTTTTTGGTAGTGTCCAGTGGGAAAGGTCTCTTGGATCGTGAATCTAATATCGGGGATCCATGTTTTGGGAGTGTCTTTTGCGACTTGAAACCCTAGAAGAACGATCGTATCTTGAAGGTGGGTTGAGGTTTGTCCTTTTTTAAAGTTAGAGATAAATGAAGCGTAGATATCAACACCAATATGGTCGTTGACTCCGAATAAGTATTCGAAAAAGGGATTGATGGCCCAAGTATTGTCTGTTCCTTTCAGGTTCCAATTGTCTTCGTAATCTCCATAGGTAAGGGTTGCGGCAACAAAGGGAGCAAAGACGGGGTGCCCAGGACTTGCATTGACTGCAGCAGGTGGTAGCAATGAACCGGTAAACCAGGGGATAAAGGGAGGCTCATGGGTTTCTTTTAGGTGCTCAAAAGTGCGCTGTCGGCAAAAAAGAGACATGGGGATTATAAGCAGTAGAAGGATGTATCTCAATTCTAATGGTTCCTACAAACAGTGGTACTACTGACGTGTAACATAGAGAGGGGATTTTTTAAAAGGGTTTGAAAAAGGGGTGGTTAAGGATCTGGTTCCCAGTATAGGGTTTGTTCCCATTGAGTAGGCCGTGATGATCGGAGTAGATTAGATCGAAGAAGTCAGCGTTAAAGAGAAGATCTTTTCCTCCAATTTCAGCGAGAATGTAGCCAAATTTTCTCCAGTCTTTTTCTGTTTGTTTTTCATTTGTTTCTGCAGCAAGGCCAAAATCTATGATTGAAACTGAATTGTTTTCGATAAGAATATTTTCTACATGAATGTCACGATGTGCGTAACCTGCTTGATGAAGTGTGTGAATGCCTTCAGCGATTTGTTTGCAGTATGTTTTGGTTAGGTGGAGGGGTAAAGGGCCCTTTTGCATTTTGCTGTGAAGAGTTTCTCCGTTGATAGCTCGCGTGAGGGTGCTGATAACGACTTGACCTGAGTGGAGAGTTGGGTTAAATTTCTCTATGAAATTAACATTATTTCCATCGTAGGCAAAGATTCCGTAAGAGTTTGCAAGTTGTTTGTTAGGAGGAAGGTTTAGCGCAACAATATCGCCTCTTATCTCAGTGGGATGAATGGTGTTTTCTTGCGAAAAGGCTTGCAGTTTTAGAGCAAGAGGGAGATTCGAGTATTTGTTAATTCCTTTTAATTGCACAACGGTTCCAACGGCGCCTGACCCAAGAGTTTTTTCAAATTTTGTGAGGTGGAGTTCTTGAAGTTTATGAAAAAACTTTGTGGCAATTTCATCAGATTTCATAGCTGAATAAATATGAGTTTCGAGTTCCTTTTCTCCTTCAACTATCTCTGTGAATGGGATGGGGTCTGTTGCAGTTACTTCAATCATTTCTAAAAGCTCATTGAAATTTCGGTGGTAGCCCCCTTTAGAGTAACGGGGGAATCCCATGACAAAGGGTTCTGGGGGCCCTTGAGCCAGTTGTATTGGATTTCATATCCTCCCTTTATGCAGAGAGCCCCTCTAGAAAGTGGAAGTGAGGTTTCGAAGTAGAGACCAGCTTTTGACCTTGGATGATAGAGGGTTTTAGAAAGGACGGGGTTTTGATCAATGCTTCTTGTGTAGTTGGTGTTAAGATATGAGAGGGAGAGCTTTGATTGAATAGCAAAATATTTATGGATTTTTTGTTCAATCCTAAAGCCAACCAGAGGCCCGACAGAGTGTCTTAGGCTTGAGATGGATATATGGTTGTTAATTGTTACAATGGTACTATTTTTAATCCATTCCGCTCCAATTAAAGGGGTAAATGTCGCTTGTGCAAAAGGGGAAAAGTTTTTCCCAACATTAGTTTCTAAAATTTCGATAGCTTCTTTTGTGTGAATGTCTCTAAAGGTGTTAAAAATGGGAATTTCATAGTGACATGATTTGGAAGCATTCCAATTTGTGTAGTTTATCAAGTAGTCAAGTTGTTTTTGGGGCTCATTGTAGTTGATGCAAAGTTGAAAACCAGGGCTGAACTTACTGTTTTTGTTGGGAAGGTAGCCAACAGATTTAGAAAGATAAACAATGCCCCCGCTGATTTTTACTGGAAAGGTTTCATCGTTTGTTGAGAGAGGGGGGTATTTAAACGTATTTCCAGCGGTTTCAAATGTCTGAAAAGGGTCATTACAATACCCTAGGGACGAAAAAAATATAATTATTATCGTAATTAATAGTCTCACTAGAAAATCCCAAGTTTTTGAAAAGTTAGTTTAATTAGAAAACAGAATTAAATGAAGAAAAATAAAAACTACCAATGTCGAAAAATTATTTTTTTAACGCTCTTTTTGCGTAAAAATTTTTATTGAAAAATTGATGATGGAGGAAGAGAATGGTCCCTCATTTATAAAAAGGAAGAAAAATGGAGAGAGCTGCCGTATACTGGAATGGTGCATGGGGATACTTTAATCAAGAAGACGTTCAAAAGAACTTACAGAAGGGTTTTCTTGTTGTTGCGATTGCTATCGAAGCAGCAACAGTATTTTCTTGTATCGTAACTTGTAATTTTTTTGGAGTCGCATGGAACGGGGCAACGATGGTTGCTTGGATCAAACTGTTTAATATAAGCGACGAATTCTTGATTATTAATCGGATTCAGGGGTTGTTCCATGAAGTTGTGAGGGTGCAAGCTGAGGTTCGAGAGGGTGTTATTGAGAGAGATGGGGTTATTCAGCAGCA
Organism: uncultured bacterium; assembly: GCA_964350675.1. Classification (GTDB taxonomy): domain Bacteria; phylum Chlamydiota; class Chlamydiia; order Chlamydiales; family Simkaniaceae; genus Neptunichlamydia. The sequence goes on from CAYGKJ010000008.1 coordinate 6,281, forward strand.
AAGAAGATTAATTGCGGAATTGAACCAAACTATTGAGTCTTTGAGGGAGCAGAAGAGAGCTTTGGAGGGTGAAAGAGGAAGAATTGAGGAATTAGTGGTTCAGAGGGAACAACTACAGATTGAATATGAAAGAAGGGTAAGGGATCATCGCTTGGGGATCGAAGAAATGAGAGGGATCTTTGAAGGGTACGAAAACCGAAAGGAAGCGTTGAGAAGTCAGATTCAACAAGCCAGAGGAGAATACGAAAAGATTCGTGTGATAGTGAATAACTTGATAGAACAGCAATCTCGAATTGCTCATCAGCTGGGTGCGAGTACCGACGAACTGGGACGTATTATTGAGAGTTTGAGGCAAGCTCGAGCAGAAGAGCAAGCAAGAAATTTAAATGATTAAGGAGTGGGCATGGCTATTCAAGGCGTAAGCAATCAAACTAACTATTTTGTTGACTCATACAAGGTTTCTGTAAACGCGTTGAGAAAGTGGCCCCCTAATCCTTTGCCAGGAATTACATTTGCTGCAGGGATTATTGCCACAGGGAGATTGGCCTACCTCTATTTTCATGCAAAGAAAAAGGTGGGGTATGGGGATTGTGCGATCACGTTAACTTGTTGGGTTGGACATGATGCGGTTAAGAAAAAAATTGTGATTCAACTTCTTGAAAGAGAGAGGGGGGAGTTTGAGATTTTACTTAATCGGAGCCAAATACAATTGGAGAATGAAAAGAAACTGACACAAAAGCAGATAGAAAGAATTTCGCAGTTAGAAGCTGAGGGAGAGGGCTTAGGGAATGTTGTGATTGATATTGATCAGATTGTTCAAAGAAGCCGGGAGAATACGGATGTTGAGAAGGAACTTGTTGGAGCTCAGACAGAAAATGTTGAGGAGATGGAACTACAGATTGCTAGATTGAAAGGACTTTTAATGGTTTCTAGGGAAGAGCATGAGGATTTGAAAAAAGACATTATGAGATCCGAGGAGCATAAGAGACAGCTTCAGGAGGACATCGAAGAGATGTTGGAAAGAACGCTTGTTGCGACAAGGGAACTGAGTGAAAAGGTGGAAGAACTCGAAAAAGTAAACGTAGAGTTGATCTCAAAAGCTTGAGAGAACTTGGAGTGGTAGATTAGAATTTTTCTTTTTCACAGGAGGGTTGATGCAAAAGATCTTTGTTCTGTTTGTGTTTTGTTGTGGCGCTTTGTTCGGATTGGAGAATGTGCCATTTGAGGAAGTGGCTTATGGGGGAGAGTCAACAGGACTTGTTGGGGGCTGTGTCAGCGTTATTTCTGGGGATTATGTTGTAAGAGAGGTTGATTGGGTTGTTCAGGGACATGAGCCGATTGCAATTGAACGACGTCATTTGTCAAGTAGATCAAAAGGAGACAAATGGGCAGGGTGGGAGTTCTTCTTCAATCATTTGAAAGCTCCCTTCTACGTTGTTGAAGAGTCAGTGGATGCGGTTGATTCAGAAAAACCAGCCTATGAAACCGTTCAGGTTGTTATCCCAGAAAAGTATGGATTTTCTCTGGCATATGAGGTGACTTATTTGAAAGGCAATCCCGATGGGGAGCTTAATCTTAAGGGGGAGTATCCTCATGCTTTAACAAACTGCCACACAGGGGAAGTGGGGGGAAGGTATGGTGCTTTCAATAACAATGTTTATTTTGACCCGAAAGAACATAGGGTTATCAAAGTGAATGGATCCGATGGGTCTGTTCGGGCTTATCAGCGATTAGATAAGTATGAAGAAAGCTACTACCTTAGGTGGGAAAGGCTTCCGAATGGGAACAAAGTTCACTATCATTGGAATCAAGTGGATGGAGTGTGGCGATTAAAAAGGGTTGCAACAACCGATGGTACTGTGAAGAAGACTTATGCTTGGATGGAGATCGAATATGTGATGCATGGGAAATGGCTCGATAGGATTGAGATCAAGACAAGTGATTCCCAGCATATTGTGTATGATATAGCTAATAAAAAAGGTGTAAGGCAAACATTTTGGGTTCTTGAAAAGGTAGGAAATAGTGGGAGACCTGGTCAAAAGTACGACTATTGGGGAAATAAGGATATGTCTTATTTTGTTTCAGATCGGTTTTCCCCAGAAGGGAGAAGGCTTCGGATTGACTACTATTTGAAGGGGGACAATCCGCTTTCTCAGCAAAATATAGTGATCAAGAAACAAAAAGATAAGAAGGTCATGAGAGTCAAAAGATTGAGACTCCCTTTATTGGAGGGCGGAGGGTTACAGTCAATTTTTGAGTTTTATTATCATCCTGGGAGCTATCATCGAAAGGGCGGGTACACAGATGTTGTTGATCCCTATGGAAATTCCACTCGCTATGTTTATAACGAAAAGTTTTTGCTGACAGGGGTTGATCATAAGGAGAAAGGAAAAGGGGTTTTTGCAAAAGAGCGGTTTGAGTGGAGCGAATATGACCCAAAGAAAGGGCACTGGCTGAAAGAAAAGATCTTGAAAGATGCCCAAGGGGTTGCTCTAAGGCGGATTCGATATCATTATGATCATAAAGGGAATGTAGAGAAGGAGAAATTAGTTGGAGATCTGACGGGAGCTGGAAACAATTTGGAGTGTTATGTTGTTAAAAGGAGGTATAACCGTGCAAACCTTGTTACAGAAGAGAGATTTCCAAACGGAAAGGTTATTGAGTATCTCTATGTCCCGGATACGAATCTGATTCATGCGAAGCTTATTCGGGATCAAGAGAAAATCAAAATTCGACATGGCTTTACTTATAATGGGACTGTTTTAAAACGAAAAATTATTGATGATGGAGCGACAAGAGATCTCCTAAATCTAACAGGTGTTACCCAGCGTATCATTATGGATATCCATCCAAAATGTGGGGGTGTGTTTCTTGATCTTCCTGAGGTGATTGAGGAAAAATATTTAGATTTATCTAGTGGAAAAGAGTGTTTATTAGGCAGGCAAAAGCTTGAATATCATTCTAATGGCAAACCTACTACTGTGGTTTACTTCGACGCTGAGGGAAAAGAGAGATACGTTATCCACCGTTTTTACGACGAAAGAGGGAGGTTGATTCGAGAGATAGATCCTCTGGGGCGCGAGAAAAGATATCGGTATGATGCAAATGACAATCTTGTTGGTGATCATCATCCTGATAGGGAGTATGAAGTGCTTCAAGAGTTTGATTATGCAAATCGTCTCTTGTCGAAGACTGAGGGTGGTCGCCAGGTTCGGTATGTTTATGATTTTTTGGGAAGAAAGTTGATGGATGTGCATTTTAGAGGGGAGTCTACTCAGATGGTCTATGATCCTTTTGGCCATCCTATGACAACCCACAAACCTGTTGTGAAAAATCATTTCGGGGAAGTTAAGCATCCAGTTGTAAATGAGGTTTACAATGCTTTGGACAGGGTTTCCAGGGAGGAAGATGCTGAAAGGAACGTGACGCAAAAAACTTACACGTGCAGAGGGAAACCCAGTCGAATGATTCACCCAGATGGGGCTGAGGAACATTTTCGTTACAACTTGGAAGGAGAAGTTACTGTTCATATCAAGGCTGGAGGAGCAAAAACAATCTATCATCGGGATTTTTTAAATCGTGTCATTTGCAAAGAAATATACGCTGCTTCTGGTGAACCGCTATCCTCAGAAAGATACACTTTTGATGCGTTTCATATGGTTAAAAAAACATCTCCAGATGGAGTGATCACGACATATGAGTATGATGGAGCTGGGAGAAAATGTTTAGAACGGACACTCGACCGGGTCAAAACATTTCGGTACGATCTCCTTGGGAGGGAAGAGGCTGTTGTTGAGGGAGGGATAAGAGTTTTTCATAAGAAGTATGATTTATTGAATCGATTATTGGAAGAGAGGGAAGAGGATATCGAGGGGAAGATCTATTCTACGGCTCGATATACCTATGATGATTACAGTAATAAGATCGCTTCAGTGAAAGAAGTGCAGATTGGGGAGGCTGTTGAAAGAACGGAGTATGATCCCTTTAAGCGAGAGGTGAAAAAAACTGATCCACTGGGTCACACGACAGAAACGATCTATGATGATTATTTCATCAACTCACTAGGTCAAAAAGTTCTTAGAAAAAAGAGCATTAGCCCCCTGGGGACAAAAACTGTTGAGGAATACGATGCATTAGATCGGATGGTAAAGGTTGAAAAAATGACTCCCGATGGGGCAACTCTCTTAACGGAGGAGTTCTTCTACGACCTCAATGGAAGAAAGAGAAGGCAAGAAAGTACGCTCGATACGGGACAAAAAATTATTAAAGTATGGGAGTATGATCAAAGGGGGAGAGTCGTAAAGCTCATTGAGGGACTTGGAACGGCTTCTGAAAAAGTTACACAATATGCTTATACGCTTGATGGGGAAAAAAGAGCGGTTACAAAACCTGATGGTGTTGTTATCAATTTCACGTATGATGGGTTAGGACGGCAAACGTCTATTCGCACTTCCGATGAAAGTTGCCATTACACACTAAAGTATGATGCGATGAACCATATCATTGAGTCATATGATCAGGTTAATAAGCTGAGAACAACGCGGAAATATGACCACTTTGGAAAGCTTCTTCATGAGGAGTTGGCGAATGGACTTTCTCTCAACCAAGATTACGATCATCTGGGCCGAAGAAAAAGGATAATGTTTTCTGATGGTTCTCAAGTTTCTTATCATTATGATTCCTTTCATATGACTGCTGTTGAGCGAAAAGACGGTGGAGGGAATGCAGTTTATCAACATGAATATAATGATTACGATCAAAGCCATAATATTCTTAGAGAAACTCTCCTTAAAGACGTTGGAGAGGCTTTTCATCAAGTGGACTTGCGCGGAAGGCGTATCCATTCCGAGACAGACTACTCTATTGAGCAGATTCCATTGATCGATCCCAATGGAAACGTAAGAGAATATTATCGTTTTGCGGAAAATAGCGAGGAGTTGTCGACTTTTGACTATGATTTTCTAGATCAACTTTCATCTGAATCTGGCTTATTTAATCACACGTATATTCACGACTCACATCACAACCGACTCCAAAAAGATACATCTAATTATCAGAATGATGTTTTGCATCAACTGATCTCCACTGCTGAATCGGTTTATGAACATGATGGAAATGGAAATCGCACTTCATTGAAAGCTGAAGAGAATGAAGTTACCTACGCCTATGATGCTCTTGACCGCTTGTCTCAAGTTCGAAGCGGAGACAAGGCAATCTCCTTTTACTACGATTCTTGGGGGAGGTGCCTTTTGCAAACTCAGCTGGTTTTGGAAGAGAGCACGTGGAATACAGTAAAAACGACGCCCTTCCTATACGATGATCAGAAAGAACTTGGGGCATATCCCAACGAGCTTCGGATATTGGGGCAAGGGAAAGGGGCTGAAATTGGTGCTGCAATAGCAATAGAAAAAAATGGAAGGGTTTACAGTCCTATCCACGATTTGTTTGGGAACATTATCGCACTTCTCAATCCTGAGGGGCAATGTGTTGAAGCTTACCGCTTTTCCTCGTTTGGAGAGGAGAGTGTCCCCAAAAGTCCTCTTATTCCATGGAGATATCAATCTAAAAGAAAGGTCTTGCATTTTGTGAACTTTGGTCGCCGTTTCTACGATCCCTCCACCGGAAGATGGATCTCCCCAGATCCTAAGGGTTTTGATGAAGGTCCCAATCTGTACCAATATTTATTAAACTCTCCTTATCTGAATTATGACTTATATGGAGAAATGATGGAAAGGGATGCAGATAAGCTGGCCTCCCGTATTGTTCACCGACCTAGCTTAGAAAAGGATATGGGACCCCCGTACTCCTGTAATGTGGAGTATACTCCACAAATGGGGATGAGTGAGTTAAACGAACAATCCAGTGAGAAGTCAAAACTTGGGATTGGTGTGGTCTGTGGGATAGCGACTGATCGCGGGAGAATGGAAGAGTTGATGGCTTGCGCTTCATCAATTGCTGGAGGGGTTAGAATAGAGGGGACATTTTCTCCAACCAAAGGACTTGCGACAGATATCAGACGTGCCAACATTTCATTGAATTTGGTCGCAACGGAAACGTCTTATTTAATTCTGGAGCGATGGACGAAGTTCTTTGAAAATAACGCTTCCGATGCATTATACTTGGAGCTTCCACATAGTCGTGGGTGTATTGATGCAGAACTTGCGCTTATTATGGCGCCTAAAGAGATAAGAGAAAGGATTATTATTGTGGCAATAGCGCCAGCTAAATTCATTTCATCAGCATTTTGCAGGGATGCAACCAACTATGTGACAACGCATGATATAGTTCCAAAACTCCAAAAGGTTCTTGCTTTCGCAAAGGCGCCCGATCCAACAGTTGTCAATTTGGACGAAAGTTCTCCTATTCCTAAAGGTGCACATGGTTTTGATGAAGAGATTTATAATGACTCTCTTGAAAGACATATCTCAGTTTTTTTAGGAAAATCATATGATTAAGAAAGTACTGGTTGCCTTAGTTGTGTTAGTAGTTGTCGGAGGTTTTTTTCTTTTAGATCGGAAGCAAGCAATGAATCCTCATTATGAGGTAATTGCCAATCAGATTACTCTGGATACTGCAAAGCTTTTGAGGGAAAGATATGGGCTAAATGCTGTTGGTATTGGGGGAGGGATGATGGATGACATTAAGAAAATGAACCTATCATTACAATCCACAAAGCTACTTTCAATCGATGAGGGGAGAGAGCTGATTCTTTCGTGTATCGATACCTACTTAGATCAAATCAATTCTAATGAAAAAGTGCGTCCTTTTCTAAATGTTTATCCTTTTTCTGAAAATAATATTGGGGTCACAATATTTGTCGATAGAAGAGAAAATGGTGAGATAGTAGTAGGAAGGATTGCTGCAATTTTTAACTCTGATGGTAAGATTTGTTTTCGGGCAGTAAAGTCAGAATTGCAAAATGAAGAGGTGCTAAGTGAGACGTATGAAGAGGCGAGGGAGATTGTGATGGCGGAGCGGAGCTCCGCCATGTAGGCTTAGGGTGCGATAGGCTCCCAAAGGCCGAAGACGTTGTCTTCGGGATCGGCGACGTATGCGTAGTATCCCATGTTGGGGATTTCCATTTTGGGCATAATGAGCTTGCCACCTTTTGCAAGCACTTTCTCTAGGTAGGTGTCGACGGAGTCGACTTGGACTGCGACCACTGGCCCTTTGACTTGCTCGGTTCTCTTCATGAGTCCGCCGTTGATGGCTCCGGGCTGAGTGGGCATTTTGTTTTCATCGACGGGAGTGGTTCGAACTCCTACGTAATCCATTCCTGGAATATCATTTAACTCCCAGTCAAAGATACTGTAGAATTCCTTGGCTTTTTCTATGTCATCATAGGGGATTTCAAAGTGAACGACTTGGTTCATTGTTACTGTTTTTGTCATGTTATCCTCCCTTTGGGTTTGGATGCTGCGCAAGTATATCAGGTTTATATTTTTTGTGAGGAGTGGTATGGTTGTTGTCTATGGAAGAGTGTGACATTGATCAGATTGTTGGAGAGCGGGCGCCTTTGGGTGCGGAGTTGATGGCGGCTGCGCGGGAGGGACATCTGTGTATTCGGAAGGAGGGAAATGAGGGCGTGATTCTCAAGGGGAATGAGGAACGGTTTGAGGGGTTGGTTGGAAGATGGGGCGATCTTGTGTACTTCCAGAAGAACTGGGTGCTTGAAGGAAGTGTTGTTCGGGAGTTTGGTCGGCTTTTGGATGTGGATGTCAAGCGGGTTGACTTGGGGGATGCAGGGAGTTTGAATGAGGGACAGCGGCACGCGGTTGAGATGTGTTTAGGGGAGAGTGTTGTTTGTTTAACAGGAGGACCGGGTACTGGAAAGTCATATGTGATTGGGGAGGTTGTAAAGAGATGGGGAAAGGATGTATGTGTTTGTGCACCGACGGGTAAGGCGGCGCTTCTTCTGAGGGAAAAACTGGAGTCGGAAGTGGGAACGCTCCATAGTCTTTTGGGGATACGGGATGGAAAGGAGATGCTTTTTGGAGGGAAGGTGTTGGACGCTGGGATGGTGATTGTTGATGAGTGTTCGATGATTGATGTGGGAATGTGGTCGGCACTTCTTAGGAATGTAAAGAAGGGAACACGACTTATTTTAGTGGGGGATCATGATCAGTTGCCACCGGTGGAGGCGGGCACGGTGTTCGGAGAGCTGTGTAGTTTTATGAAGGAGAGGGGTCGAGGTTATGTGCATTTGGATGAATGCATGCGGAGTGATCGAGCGGAGATTCTGGAGAAGGCGGCTGCGGTGCGTGAGGGAAAAATGATTGAATATGGGAAGCTTGAGAGGGACGTTGAGGGATGGAAAAGGGGAGGCTATCAGGTGCTGTCGTGTTTGAGAAAGGGGCCTTTTGGGGTGGAAGTCATCAATGAGTTGATGCGGGACGAGGGCGAGATTCCTATTATGATTACGCGAAGTAATCGACGCATGGAGCTGAGCAATGGGGAAATGGGAGTCCTTTTAAAAAGGGATCCTGGGCGAGCAATTGGAAAGAATGATGTGGCGCGGTTTGGGGAGCGGGAATTTCCTGCTGCGCTTTTGCCGGAATTTGAGTTGGCGTATTGTATTTCAGTGCATAAAAGTCAGGGGAGCGAGTTTAAAAAGGTGGTTTTATTGGTGCCTAAGGGAGCGGAAATATTTGGTCGGGAGATTCTCTATACGGGAATGACTCGGGCAAAGGATGAGTTGATTATTCTGGGGGAAGAGGGTGTGATTGAGGAGTGTGTGAAAAAAGGGAGTGAAAGATTATCAGGAATTCGGAGAAGGTTATGCGCGTTGTAATATTATATATTTGCTTTTTAGGAACGATTTTTGGTTCTTCGCTTGATGAGCGAAAGGATTGGATTTACCATGCGATTGAGGGAGTTATTCAGAGTGTGGATCCAACGGCTCTTGTGGGTGTTAAGGTGGTGTCTCTTGATGAGGGTGTTGTTCTTTATGAGCGGAATGCTCAGTGTCGATTTGTTCCGGCGAGCTCTTTGAAGTTATTCACGGCAGCAACGGCTCTTGAGCGTCTGGGTGCGGATGACCGTTTTGAAACGGCGGTAAAGGTTGATGGGATCATTGATGAGGGTGTTCTCAAGGGGAATTGTTATTTGGTGGGTTCGGGGGATCCAAGCTTAAAGGGGACAGATTTTATCGGGCTTGTAGAAGGAATGAATGTGAGGGAGATTCGGGGGGACCTGATTCTTGACTTGAGTTGCTTTGAAGATGGGCCGATGGGGCCGGGCTGGATGTGGGATGAGGAGCCAGGATATTGGTGTGTCCCGATGAGCGCACTGAATGTCGAGCACAATTTTGTGGGGGGCGCTGTGATTTCGCAGCCTGAACTTCTTGCTGCCTCTCTTTTTAAGAGGTTATTGGATCGGAAGGGAATTTTGCTAAGAGGGGAGCTAAAGCTAGGACGGGCTCCTGAGGGAAGTGTCTATCTAGCGCGCCATTTTTCTGAGCCGATGCGTGAGTTGATTAAGGTGGTTCTTCAAGATACGGATAATTTGTATTCTGATTGTATTTTCAAGCGGATGGGAGGCTCTTGGGAAAAGGGGAGGGAGTCTGTAGAGGGGTTCATGCGTGATGTGATTGGTCTTGATACTCAGGAGATACGCATTGTAGATGGGAGTGGGCTTTCTCGTTACAATTTGACTTCGCCGAATCAGATGGTGGCGTTTTTGAAGGAAATGCGCTTAAATCGTGTTTTGAAAGAGGCACTCCCTGTTGGGGGAGAAGTGGGAACACTTAAGGGAAGGATGCTGAGTTTTGGGGGGCGCGTTGTTGCTAAAACGGGGAGCATGACGGGTGTTTCTTCACTTTGCGGCTTTGTGACGACGGAAACGGGTGAGGAGCTTGCAGTGGCGATCTTTGTCAATGGTTACATGAAAGAAGGAAGAGAAATCAAGGTGAAGCTTGAGGATGAGATCTGTCATGTGCTAGTGAATGCGATTCCTTAGCGAAGTTGAATCTTCTGGAGGAGGATTCTTTTTTGGCGAGAGCTGGAGTGGTGGTGAATAACAGCGCTAGCATCGGAGGGCTCGAAGTCGGTAGAGTTGTAAAGCGAGGAAAAGTAAGTGATTTCGAAGGGGAATTCGTGAAGAAGATGACCAAGGCAGTGTTCATCGGAGAATTCCATCGAATGGTTGTTAAGAAAACGGTCAATCCAAGCGGGAATAACTGGGGTGTCTTTTTCATATAGGATAACGCCTGCTTGAACGCCGCAAACGTCGGGGCCTAGGTAACCCATTTTTCGAGCTCCTTGATTATCTTTTTCACTGGTTTGACGAATTGCAAAGCGGTCTTTTGTAAGGGGGAGGTCAATGAGGGGCGCAATGCTTTCTTTAACTTCGCAGTCAACATCGATCCAAAGGGTGCGCTGATAGGGGCTCTTGGGAAGAACAAGGGGTTTGTAAAACCAGATGGGGCGATGGTCCCACATGCGAGGGGTTATTTTTTCTTTCCATGGGGGATTGGCGACCTGTTTATTAATGTCTTTGATGGGAAACATTTCTTCGGATTGCGTGATGACAGCTCCTTTTGACTGGCACCAAGCACGAGCAGAGGGGGACATTCCAAAGTCACAGAAGGTAATAGGGGAGCTGTTATATTTGGTAAGGTTTGTCCACCACCATTTGAGCATCCATTCTTGGCGCTCGTCACATCCAGTGAGGATTCCTTTACTCATTGAACCCTATTTTTGCTAATAGATTTCGTTTTCGGGTAGCACTTGCATGATGGAGGATGAGAGCGTGAGGATTGGGAATCTCTGGAGTTGTCCAGTTGTAGTTTCGGGAGAAGTAGGTGATGTTATAAGATTTTTCATGGAGAAGATGGGAGAGACAGGTTTCTTCGGCAAAATCGGTTTGGTAGTGGTCTTCACACCACTTTGTCCAGGCGGGGATAATGGGGGAGGAGTTTTTGTAGGCAAAAACTCCAGTTTGGACTCCTTTGACTCCTTCTTTTAGGAGTTTTCTATCATGGAGGGGGACTGTTTCCTCATCTGATGTGTATGAAATCGCAAATCCGTCTCCAACTTGAATCATCTCAAAGAGCGAGGTGACGTCTTTTTTGACTTCGCAATCTAGGTCAATCCATATGGAGTTGGCATAAGGGGACTTTTGTTGGACAAATGCTTTACGAAACCAGATGTCACGGTTACTCCAGAGCAGTGGAAAGAGGGTGTCTCTCCATGGGGCGGATTCGATGCCTTCTGATAGGTTACTCATGGGAATGGAGTGTTGGGAAATAAGAGTTCCTTTGCTTTTGCACCAGTTTTGTGCGGAGGGACTCATTCCAAAGTCGCAGAAAGTAACGGGATAAGTGTTGTGCTTGGAATAGTTTGTCCACCACCATTTTAGGAGGTATTCTTGGCGCTCGTCGCACCCAGTAAGCACTCCGCTATCCATGAAACTTCATCTCGGACAGAAGCTTCCTTTTGCGGCTGGCTCCGGTGTGATGGACAATAGCAATGTGCTCGGATGAGAATTCGGAGATTAGCCAATTGTATTTATTAGAGAGGATGGTGATATCAAAAGGTCTTTTTGCAAAGAGATGGCTGAGGGCTGTTTGATCTGAAACTTCGGTATCGATGTGTTTCAAACAGTGATCAATCCAGGCAGAGATAACAGGGGAAGTTTTCTTAAATGCAATGACACCTGCTTGAAGAACTTGCACATTATCTTTTAAGAGATTGTATTTTCGTGCGTGTTTTGTATTTTCTTCTGTATCGTATGCGATGGCGAATCCATCTTTGCTTTCTGTCATTTCAAATAGGGGTGCGATGTTTTCGAGGATTTCGCAGTCGACATCGGTCCAAAGGGTTTTTTCATAAGGGGACTGGGAGAGAATAAGGGGTTTAGAAAACCAAACGGAGCGTTTATTCAACGTTGAAAGACTCACTTTATCTGACCATGGTGCCAAGTGGTTTTTGTCTGTGGAGATTGATTTAGGGTCAAAAGGTAGAACGTTCCCTTTTGTTTCGCACCATTTTCTAGCACCTAAACTCATTCCAAAGTCGCAAAAAGTGACGGGATAGTTATTGTGTGTGGAGTAATTTTCCCACCACCATTTAAGCATCCATTCTTGCTCGTCATTGCATCCGGTTAATACTCCTGTGCTCATTATAACCCTCCAAGGATTCTGGTTTTCCCGTATCCTCCAGCATGATGGCGGATAACGGTATTGGGGTCTTGAGGAATGATTGTTGGCCAATTGTAAAGGAGAGGATGGGGAGTAATATTGAGGTTTTCGTTTTCTAGCATCTCCATGAGGACTGTTTCATCACCAAAGTGTTTGTGATTATTTTCCTGGGTATGGAAGGCCCATTTTTGGGGAATTGAAGAGCCGTGACGGCAAACGATAACGCCTGTATTATAGATGTCGAGATCTTTTACCTGAAATCTTAAGATGCTAAATCCATCTCCTTCATCAGCATATTCGAAGAGTTTATCAATGGGGCGGCGCACTTCGCAATCCAGGTCCATCCAAATGGTTCGTTTGTAGGGGCTTTTTAGAAGAAGAAAGGGTTTTGCAAACCATTCGGTTCTCCCTTCCCAAAGGTCTCCAGGATATTTTTCTTCCCAAATAGAGCTTTGCTTTGGATCGATCGCTTCTTTTGGTTTAATCAAGCCTTCAGGGAAGAAAAAAGAGAGGACTGTTCCCTTGGTCTCGCACCATAGGCGGGCACTTTTGGACATACCTAAATCAAAAAATGTAACGGGGTATGAGCTTTGTTTAGAATAATGGTCCCACCACCATTTGAGCATCCACTCTTGCGTGATATCGGTTGCAACAATGACTCCATCGCCAGAGAATTCAGAATTCCAGTTGAGATGTTCTTCCATAATTATCACTTAATTTGTTTTAGAATTTCTCGTTTCCCTGCGCCTCCACCATGATGGTAGACATTCACAGGAGAATTGGTTTTCCAGAAATTGAGAAAGTTGAAGCCAAAGGGAAGAGGGTTGATCTTAATAGGATGTTTTTTTTGGGCTTCAATGAGTGCTGTTTCGTCGCTCATGGTAACATTGTGTTTTTCTAATACGGCTTTTGCCCAGTAAGTAAAAGCGGGAGCAAGTCTTTTAGCAACAACAACACCAGAGTTAATTACCGTATTGGCTTTAAGATTGAGTTTGATTAGGCTAATTCCATCATCGGTGTTGCAATAGTCAAACAAGGGGCTTAGCGAATTTTTGACTTCGCAATCAATATCAATCCAAATGGTTCTGTCATAAGGGCTTTGAAGAATAATAAATGGTTTGTGCATCCATTCGATTCTGCAGTCCCAGATACGCTCTGAGTAACTTTCTTCCCATTGTTTTTGAACGTCAGGGGGAATGTCACTCTTTTTTGAAATTGTTGAGCTTGGCAGGGAGAAGGGAATAACAGTTCCTTTCGATTCACACCAAATAAGGGCGCTTTTTGACATTCCAAGGTCAAAAAAAGTGACTGGGGAGTCGTTGTGTTTGGAGTAATGATCCCACCACCATTTTAAGATCCACTCTTGCTTCATATCTGAAGCGACAATGACGCCATCTCCGCCTGTGTAATTTTTTTGATTCCACTTTGTAATTTCTGCCATGTTTGTATCTATATCCGAGCGATCATTAGAGATCGAGCAAAATTTTATCTTTCCCTTCAAGGCCAAGAAAGTGTTGGATGATTCCTTGATTTCCTCCGCCAAAGAAATGAGGGTGATTGTATTTAAGGGAAAAAAAGGGAATGTCAAAATGCTTTCGGAGAATGAGAGGATGGATAACATCTTCATCCCCCATGAATTCGTGATTTTTTTCGACTCCTTCCTGTGCCCATTTAAGAACTACAGGGGAACCTTGGAGCACTGCGCACACCCCCGAATTATGGTAGAACCCATCCTGAAACTCGTGCTTGACAATTGTAAATCCAGTTAAGGGGGTGAGGTAATCAAAAAGGGGTGCAATGTCCGCTTGAACGCGGCAATCGATATCTAGAAAAAGGGTTTTTTCATAGGGATTTTGGAGAAGGATGAAGGATTTTGCAAACCACGCTGCTCGTTTTTCCCAAATATCTTGTGACCAATGCTTTTCCCAGTAGTCCCTTTTTTCAGGAGCTACCTCGTCTCGTGTGGCTAAGAAATCCATTTGTTTAGAGAAGGGAATAACGGATCCCTTAGAAGCACACCATTCTTTTTTGTGTTTAGTGAGTCCTAGATCAAAAAATGTAACCGGTAGGGAGGAATGCGTGTTATAATGATCCCACCACCAGGGAATAAATTGTTCATATTGACTGTTTGCAGCAACAATAACTCCTTCGCCTCCCTTAATCTCTTGCCTTGCCTGTGCCATAAGGTTATACATAGGCTAAAAGGAATAATCGATGTACAAAAATCTAATTGAAGCAGCCCGAGAAGAGGGGATCAAAGAGGTTAGCATTGATGCGCTTGTTCGCAAAGAGGATGGAAAGGTCCTATTGGTGGAAGATTTGCAAGGTGTAAATCCCTTCTATCATTTTCCTTGCGTGCAAGTAAAAGATGAAGAGACAATTCCTCAAGCGATTCAACGAGCAGTGACAGAAAATACCGCAATGGAGATCAAAGAGGTTATTCGTTACTTGGGTCATTATGATGTAGGTGGGAAACGTCACCTTAACTTTGTGGTTGAGGTGAATGATCCATTTGCAGTGGAGGAGAATAAAAGCATCTCGTTTGCTTGGCTTGATGTTCAAGAAGCTGTTGGATACCCCATACGGAACGAGGTTCGAGAGATGCTTGATCTATATAGTAAAGCTTAAGCGCTCTTTTGCATTAAAGACATGCGTTGTTTAGCGCGTGCTGCTTTATTCGTTTTGTAAACCCCTTGCTTAACTCCACGATCCATAAGACTGTAAACAGCACTTAGTGCTGTTTGCATTTTCTCACTATCTTTTGAAGTAAGTGCACTTTCAAAAGAACGGATTGCAGTTTTTACACTAGATTTAAAAGAACGGTTGCGAAGGTTGCGCTTTTCGTCTTGCTTAATGCGTTTTTGAGCAGTCGGGCACTTTTTCTTTGCAGGTCCCTTTTTTCCTTCTTCAGACATAAAATATTCCAATCGTTAAAATTGAGTGATGGTAAAAAATATACCAATTTGGGAATAATTCGTCAATCAAGCAGTGAGGCATCTTTTGATCTCTAAGAATTTTTTTATATTTATGTTTTTAATCGTTGGTGGTGCAAGCCTCTACCTTGGGGGAGAATTTTTTTATAACCTTAATCGCTACTTCCATTTGACACACTCTGCAGAAGCGCAGGTTTTTGATTGGAGAGTAGTCGAAATCAAATCGGGTAAATTTTCCGTTAGGGCTACATATCAATTTCAGGTCGAGAAGAGGACAATTACGGGAGCCTATTCTTTCCCAAAACCGGTTTATCCTAACCCTTATTTAGCTGAGGATTTAGTCGAAGCGTGGCAAGAAAAAACTTGGGAAATTTGGTATAATCCTAGACATCCCCATGATGCAGCTCTTCAAAAAATGTTTCCCGCAAAGAAGGCGATTCATTTTGCGTTGTCTCTTGGGGTTATATTGTACTTTGCCTGTCTAAATATTTATGTGAAGAGGATGCATTTTTCAGAAGAAGGGAATGAAAAACCTCCTTTGTGACCTTTCTCCATGTCCATTTTCGTGTCAGGCTCTTTTCAAGTTGCCATGCCCATTTTCCTTGTCTGCTCTTGAGGAGATATTCGGTGGTGTCTTCAGAGAGTGTTAGAGGGCGTTTCCTGAGTTTATTGGGAAAGAAAAAGGGAAGCCGCGGAAGAGGCTTGGGGTAGAATGACTTGATCGTTTGAGGCGGGCCTTTATAGATCCGTGTCACCCCTTTAAAAAAATCGAGCTGATCGTAAAAAAAACCATCTCCAAAGGGCGTCATAGATGTGTAATAAGAGAGATTTTGACGGAGGTAAAGTTCTGCAGGTGTAGCAATTTTTTTATTGTAAATTCTGTCATGCAAAATCCAAATTACAGTGAAGCCAAGGGATGAATAGTCTCGGTTTCTTTTTTGGACATCTTTGATTGAAATAGGAGAACACTGCACTTCAAAAATAATTTTTTTAGGAAAGAAAACAATATCAGCAATTCTCCGAATTGAGGGAAATCGGTATTCAATGATACTACCAGGAAGAAAACCCGCTAATGTTTTTTGGATCACTTTGTGGTAACGATGCATGATCTCTTGACAATATCCCTTTTTCGATGCAATATGGACACCATTATAATAGATAGTTCTAGCATTTTATGCTTGGAATTGTTACATAGGTGGACTTGTCGCGCGTCATTCCATAGGAGACAATGAGTAAATCCGGATTTAGTCAGGGTTTCGATCCTCAGCATCAACAAAAAATCGAAGAGCTCGTAGCTATTGCTAAGGAGCAAGGGTTCGTTACATATGAGGAAATCAATGAAATCCTCCCGATGACCTTTGATTCTGCTGAGCAGATCGACCAAGTACTCATTTTCTTAAGCGGAATGGATATTCAGATTTTGAATCAATCTGAAGTCGACCGTCAAAAAGAAAGAAAAAAAGAAGCCAAGGAAATGGAATCCCTTCCAAAAAGGATGGAAGGGAGTAGTGATGATCCAGTTCGAATGTACCTAAAAGAAATGGGGTCTGTCCCCCTTCTTTCTAGGGAAGAAGAGGTGGAAATCTCCAAAAGGATTGAAAAAGCACAGATCCAAATCGAACGCATTATCATGCGATTCCGCTATTCAACTCGCGAGTCTATTTCTATTGCCAACTACTTAATTTCTGGAAAGGATCGCTTCGATAAAATTATTGCTGAAAAGGAAATCGAGGACAAAAATAGCTTTCTTAAGAAACTTCCCAAGCTTAAGGCGCTACTCTACAGAGAGGATGTTGCCCTAGAGGGACTTTTGATCCATTCCTTAGCGCCAAAGCTTCCAAAAGTCGAAAAGGTTAAGCTTTCAGAAGATATCGAGAAGTGTAATGTGCGGACTCAAGCTTATTTAAGACGGATGCATTTCCGACATAATATTACTGACGACTTTGGGGAAGTTATTCTTTCTTCCTATGATCGTTTTTTGGCTTTGGAAAAAGAAATTCAAGAACTCATTCCTCGTGCTGAGAAAAACAGATTTGCGAAAGCAAAGCTAATGGCAGCTGAGCGAAAACTGGCAAAGCGTGAACTTGCTGCAGGCCGCACTCTAGACAAGTTCAAGAAAGATGTTCGAATGCTTCAGCGTTGGATGGATAAGAGCCAAGAGGCTAAAAGGGAAATGGTGGAGTCTAACCTTCGCCTTGTGATTTCGATTGCAAAGAAGTACACCAACAGAGGGCTCTCATTTCTTGATCTGATCCAGGAAGGGAATATGGGTCTAATGAAGGCGGTTGAAAAGTTTGAGTACCGTCGAGGGTATAAATTTTCTACCTATGCCACTTGGTGGATTCGCCAAGCAGTCACACGCGCAATCGCTGACCAAGCTCGGACGATTCGAATTCCTGTTCACATGATCGAGACGATTAATAAGGTCCTTCGTGGTGCCAAGAAGTTAATGATGGAGACTGGGCGGGAGCCTACTCCTGAAGAATTGGCATTGGAACTCAGCCTAACCCCTGAAAGGATTCGAGAAATCTATAAGATTGCTCAGCATCCCATCTCTCTCCAGGCTGAGGTGGGGGATAGCGGAGAGAGTCAGTTTGGTGACTTTATTGAAGACACCTCGATCGAATCTCCTGATGAAGCTACGGGGTACTCTATATTAAAGGATAAGATGAATGAGGTTCTCTCGACGCTGACTGATCGAGAAAGAACAGTTCTCATCGAACGTTTTGGGCTCCTTGATGGAAAACCTAAGACTTTAGAAGAAGTTGGAGTGCGGTTCAAAGTGACTCGTGAAAGGGTCCGTCAAATTGAGGCTAAAGCCCTCCGCAAGATGCGCCACCCAACACGGGCAAAGCAGCTTCAAGCTTTCCTAGACATTATCGAACAGGAATAGAACACTTTATAGAAATTCTATAATTTTATTTCCTTGATAATTAGCACTTAATATTTATATCGATCTTTTTTTCTAAAAATTCCTTTTGTTTATTCTTCATCATACTTTATATCAGGGAACTAAGAACTATTATATTTAACCCCCTCAAGAGGTAAAAAAATGAAGTTGAGACATTTAAGGAATTTTGGACTGGGCATCCTTTCCTTTCTTATGATCTCTTCCCAGGCGTATGCAGCGGCTGATAGAGAAGTTCGATTAAACGAGCTTGAACATCAGATGAAGCAAGTGGGAACCGAGACAGCAATAGGAACCTATGGTGCGAATACCGCAACTGCGCGTCCGGAGGTTGATGGACGTGGGTGGTTCATTTCCTTTGATCTTCTATATTGGAAGGCAAGGATAGGTGGAACAGAGTATGCTTATACGGATCAAGATAGAATCGCTTCTCTTCCTATTAAAGGAAGAAAGAAAAGCATGGAGTTTGACTGGGACTGGGGAATCCGAGCGGGTCTGGGCTATAACTTCGACTATGATGGTTGGGATTTTAGAGCTCGCTACACTTGGTGGGAGACTGGTGGATCAGATTCTGTTCGAGCTGGGCTCAATAGTTCGGTGGTGCCTCTTCGAGGATCAAGCACATTGACGACAGTGCCTGCAGCAAACCAAACTGTTGGTGAATTTATCTTTGCGACGAGTGCTAAGTCGATGTATGACTTAGATTATCAATCAGTTGATGTGGAATTAGGTCGCGATTATTATGTTAGCTCTACCATTTCGTTTCGCCCGTTTTGGGGGTTGAAGACTGCGTGGATCGACCAGGAGCAGAGAACTCACTATACAGGTGGAACCCCAACGGTTAATCAAGGAATACACCTTCTTGGGCTTCAAGGGAATACAGTTCGCGTTAAAGAAGATTGTGACTTCTGGGGTCTAGGACCACGTACAGGGATTAATTCTCGTTGGTACATGGGAAATAAGCTAAGCCTTTTTGGAAATGTATCCGGAGCTCTTCTGTTAGGCCATTTTGATGTGGACCACAAGGAGAGTTACAGCGCTGTTGGAGATGCAAGAGTGCGCCTTCATGCTAACCGTCATGCATTTTCACCGATGGTAAACTTCGCTTTAGGAATGCGTTATGATACCTATCTTCATCATGATCGTCATCATCTTGGAATCGGAGTGGGTTTCGAAGCGGAATACTGGTGGAGACAAAATCAGATGCTTAAGATTGATGATTTTACAGAACTTAAGTATGAGAGATATTCTGAAGACATAGCGTTTTACGGATTGACAGCTGATGTTAGATGGGACTTCTAGTCTAGAGGGATCATCAAAAAGCAATAAAAGGCTCTCAAGTTGAGAGCCTTTTTTATTTCACTTATATTCTTATACTTACGTTTTAATTAAATAAAAGTTTAGATAATTCTGTACAATTATATAAATAATTTTGTATCTCTGGGTTTGGAGGAAGATTAACCTATTATGGCAGCTTCCGGTAACGACTTTGCAGCTCTCAGGAGGAGGGTTATCGTAAACAAAAGAGACATGTTTTTAATATCTTTTAAAATAAATTTAAAAAATTGTTTCATTTATTTAGGCGTTATCATTATAGAAAAAATTGAGGCAACAAAGCTAAAAATTAACCCCCATGAGGTAAAAAAAATGAAAGTGAGCTTATTGAGAAAATTCTCAATCGCCCTTGTTACCCTTATGGCATCGTCCACTGCCTTCGCTGGCATGGACATGGATTCTCGGGTAACGCAACTTGAAAACCAGATGCAGCAAGTGCGTACTGAGACTGCCATGGGAACATATGGTGCACAAACAGCTACAGCTCGGGCGGAAGTCGACGGGTATGGCTGGTTCTTCACTGCTGACGTGCTATACTGGCACGCAAAAGTAGGTGGAACAGAATTTGCATATTCAGACAATGATCCTGCAGGAGCCTTTCCTGTAAAAGGTCGAACTAAAGATATCGATTTCGAATGGGATTGGGGTCTGCGTTTTGGTCTTGGATATAACTTCGACCATGATGGTTGGGATGTTAGATTCCAATACTCTTGGTTTGATTCGAACGGAAGTGATTCAACTCGTGCTGGACTTAATAGCACGGTTATTCCACTTCGTGGATCATCTACCATTGTAGCAACAGGTGTTGATGCTGTTGGAACCATTTATGATGCATTCCTGTATGCGTCTAGTGCAAAGTCGCAGTATGATTTTGACTACCAAGCAATAGACTTGGAGCTAGGTCGTGCATACTATATCAGTGGAAAGCTGTCTTTTCGACCCCATTGGGGTTTGAAGACTGCTTGGATTGATCAAGAACAGATCACTCGTTACACTGGTGGACGCGCTACTCCTAATGGTCTAGGGCCTAACGGCCAAGGTGACAATCTTGGACTTGGTGTGAATACAGTTCACATTAAAGACGATTGTGACTTCTGGGGTTTAGGACCACGCGTTGGTGTGGACTCTAAGTGGTATCTTGGGAATGGATTTAGCCTCTTCGGTAATGTTGCTGGTGCGCTTCTTTTCGGATACTTTGATGTAGACCACAAAGAGCGATTCAGTGCTGTTGAAGATAATCGTATCAAACTTAATGCTAACCGACATGCGTTCTCGCCAACAGTGCAGATGCAGCTTGGATTGCGTTTTGACAAGTACATCCACAATCACAAGCAACATCTTGGGATTGGACTTGGATTTGAAGCTAATTACTGGTGGAGACAAAACCAGATGATTAAGATTGACGACGCCGCAGTTCTCAAATATGAGAGATATTCTGATGACGTCAGTATGCACGGGTTAACACTAGATTTCAAATGGGACTTCTAGTCTAAACCGTAGCAATTAAGATCCTACAAAAGGTGGGGCTCTGTAAGAGCTTCATCTTTTTTTTTGTGCTTGAGCCTATTAATGTCATCTTCTCTTTTTTCAACATATCCTGCTGAAAGGACAAAATAATTAACTTGAGTTAATCATTTTGTTGCGTTTTTGTGTAAATTCATTAAAATAAGAATTTTTTTATAAAAAAATTGAATAAAACAAAATTTTGGAATAAAATAGTTGGAGAAGAAAGAGTTGCAAGCCAGAGAGATATGATTCTAGAAGACTTCATAAGAAAATCAGGACTAAAGAAAAAGTCCTTTGCTCAATCGGTTGGTATAAGTACGACAAACCTCTGGAAAATATTGAAGGGGATTACTCGCCCTTCACTTAAAACGGCTCAGAAGATTGAGGAATTCACCGAAGGAAAAGTATCTATGCAAGAGCTTTTATTCGGTAAAAGCAAGAATGGCGCACAACTAAAACCATCAATTGAAAAGCGTGTTTCTGAATTGGAAAAGCGTATTAAGAAGTTGGAAGCTCGAGAGGAGTGTTCATGAAAAAGTGCACGCTTCTTTTTTCATACTTGGAACTATAGTATTTGCTGAAGGGGATTGGTATTGTTCTCAGTGTGGATACTCTAATCCTGAGTACGAAACAAAATGTAATTTCTACGGAAAATCAAAATAGTTTTAAAAAAATAAGTTATTAATTAATGTGAGGTCTGATGTGCATTTAAATAAGTATAGTTTTGAAACTGACAAAAAAGCTGGTTTTTTTTTCCTTAATATTCCAAATCTCTTTCCTAGGGGCTTTGGAGACTAATTCTTCCCGAATTGAAAAACTCGAAAAAGAAATTGAAAGCTTAAAAGAAGACCTTCGCTCTATGATGGTCAATCAAGCACGCCCAAGTGCAAATCCTGGAGTGATGAGAGACGAATGGTTTTTAACCATCGAACCTCTTTATTGGCACCAACGCACAAATGGAACGGCATTTGCTTATAGTAATAGTACACTTTTAACAAGTATTCCACTGCACGGCAGGACTAAAGATATTGATTTTGGATGGTCTTGGGGATTGCGCATTGGCGGTGGTAAGAATATTGCTTTTGATCAGTGGGATGTTTATGGGTCTTTTGTTTATTATCGAAATCATGCGTCTGGGAAATCTCGCGGAGGACAGAATAGTGTTTTGATTCCCCTACGTGGTTCTGTAATTACACAAACTGGTGTTGCATTTGCGAAGGCGACATATGATCTCGATTTTTATAATATCGACTTGGAATTAGGGCGTCATTACTATGTAAGCGAACGGCTTTCCTTTCGCCCATTTATTGGTCTCAAAAATGCATGGATTGATCAATGTCAAACGGTTCGATATACAGGTGGTTCTTTAGGGAATAATTCTGCGCATATCAATGATGGTTGTGAGTATTGGGGAATAGGGCTTAGAGGTGGAATAAACTCTAAATGGCATCTCTTAAATGGATGGTATGTTGGAGGGCTCTTTTCAGGAGCGGTTCTTTACGGGTTTTACGATATTGAGCACCGAGAGAAGGTAACGCCTAGCCCTCGAGATAGAATTCATCTAGAAGATAACAAACACCGGTTTGTTCCAATGGTTCAGTGGCGCCTAGGAATCGGGCATGGAAGATACTTCAATCAGAAGGAGTATTATCTCGACCTCGGAGTCTATTACGAGGGGATGTATTGGTGGCGACAAAATCAAATGCTTAGGGTCTATGAATATTCAGCATTTAGATATGACAACTATTCTGAGGATCTCACGATGCATGGTCTGACGCTTTCAGCACGTCTATATTTCTAAAGGCCCGTTTAATAATAAGTCAAATAGTCAACTTATTCTTAAACGGATCCTAAGCTATACTGAAGTCATGATATTGTTGGTCTAGAGGGCGAGAAGATAAGGAAATGGTACTGATTTCAATGGGTAGTGGTTCACTTTTTAGAAGATTGACCAATGCGCTAATTTCCTTTCCTACAACGCCAACTTCTACAGTTCCATCTGAAAGATTTTTGACATATCCCTTGAGACCTAGCTGATCAGCATGCTTTTTCGTTTTTGCGCGAAAAAAGACCCCTTGAACCGTTCCGCTAACAATGAGAATGGTTAAAATTTGTTTGTTCCCAGTCATAGTTATTGATGAGTGTTTCTACCTCAGTGAGTTTTTTTGTGCGGTTCAAAGATTCGCGCAGCTTTTTTGTTCCTGTCCCATTCCTGAGGTACCAACAGCCAACACGCCTCATATCAAGAAGAGCTTTGCGATCTGTTTGATAGGCTGCGGTATAGGCAAGGTGTTTTAAAAGTGTTTCTTTTACATCAGGAATAAAAGGAGAAAGGCCCTGATCTAGACGCCTCACTTCTTCGGCGATCCAAGGCTTTCCAAATGTACCTCGTGAAACTAGAATGGCATCGCATTCGGTATGTTTGAAAAGGGCAAGGCCAGCTTCAGCATCAAACACATCGCCATTCCCAATGACTTTGATAGAGGTAGCTGTCTTTTTTGCGGCCTTAATATGGTCCCAGTTTGCTCTGCCCGTATACTTCTGTTGTCTTGTTCTTCCGTGGATTGAGATTGCTTGGGCACCGGCTTGTTCTGCTATTTTTGTGATAAGGGAAGCGTTGATACTTTCATCATCCCAGCCAGCGCGGATCTTCACCGTAACAGGAATACTGACAGCTGCGACCATGTTGGCAATAACCTCGCCAATGAGCTCTGGATTTTTTAACATTCCACTTCCGCTTCCATCTTTGGTGACTTTATCCACAGGGCAGCCACAGTTGAGATCAACAACATCGAATCCAAGCTCTTCAATAATACGAGCTGTGGGCCCTGCAAGCTCGGGTTTGCTGCCGCAGAGCTGGCCGCCAATCGGACGCATTGAAGGGTCATAGTCTAATAGATGATATGTGGAGGGCTCGTGGCGGATGAGGGCATCCATTTTTACCATTTCGCAGAATATTAGCCCCGGTTTGAAGAGAGACGCCATCTGTCTAAAAGGATAGTCGGAACAACCAGCAAGAGGAGAAAAAAAGACATTTGTCGGAAGCGAGAGCTTCCCTAGTTTAAGGGACTTTACATACTTTTTCATATCATCATGATCAGAAGGCGTGTGATCAGATACTCGAGAAACTGAAGGAGAAAGAAGCCGATAATCGGGCTTAAATCTAAGACCCCACCAATTGGGGGAATAAAACGTCTAAAGATATTAAGGTAGGGATCTGTGTAATGGGAAAGAAAACGGAAAATAGAAGACCGTTGAAAACTTGGAAACCATGACCCAAAGATCCTCACAATAAGCATCAGAGAGTAAACTGTGAATAGTAGCCGAACCGCTGAAATTACATATGCCATAGTACCATGGTAACATCAAAATGAAAAAAATTTCCATCCTTTTGTTTTTCTAGCGATTCCTTTACTATAGACCCATGGAAGTTATTGGAATTCACAAAGAAGATTCAAATCTCCGCATTGCCTGTATCTCACAGGTTAGTGGAGAAGTGTCTATAGAATTTTTGGAAAAGCAAAGAGATGTATTTTTTTCTAAAAAGGACCCCTATATTGTTACGGGAATTGAAGGACAAGATCTTCTCCTTCGACGGTTGAAAACCCCCTTAAAAAAACAGCGTGCTCTTCACAAAACGCTTCCTTTTCAGGTAGAAGCGTTGATTCCCTATCAGCTTGATGAAGTCGTTGTCAAACCCATTTACATTCCTAATGGTGATGAAACAGAAGCCCTCTTTTTCACCGTCTCAAAGAAAAACCTTGAAAACCATATTTCGTCGTATGAAAAAGAAGGACTCTCTCCGGAGTGGGTGTCCGCTGTTCCGATGGCTCTTTCCCGCTTTGCTTCCTTCACTTGTCCAGAACATTCAACCCTTGTTGTATTTCATATTGGATTAACAAAGATTCAAATTGTTTCTCAACGAGAGGGAAAAATATTATCTCACCTGACCCTTCACATGGGTTCAATCGACCTTGGAAAGGGTATAGACCAGAAGGTAGTTGCAAAACTCAAGAGAGAAGTCGATCGCGCTCTTTGTTTTCTTGCGCATAAAGAAAAGAGAACGGAGGATCGACACGTTTTATTTTGTGGGGAAATCTCTTCAGAGATAGAGGCACTATTGTCTAAGGATCAGGGCTTGATTTCAGTTCATGGAGAAGGAAGAGGAGGCTTTTCTTGGGATATGGTGCGTCCATTTGCTATCCCAATTGGTCTTGCTTTAGATTCTCTTAAAAATGATCAGATGAGTATTCAGTTTCGCCAAGGGGATTATGTTTCAAAACAGTGTATGCAAACCTTAAAACGAAAAGTCCTTTGTGGGATATGCATAGCGGCTGCACTGTTTTTATTTACAACGATTGCTTCTGAGTTATTTTTTTCTAAAAAAGAAAAAACTTTGTTAGGTCATGTTGAATCTCTTGTAGAAAGATATGAAGAAGACATTCCAAAGTTGCGCCACATAGCTGCAAAAGGAAACCTCAAGGAAGTGATAGAAGACATCCATCATGTTCTTCGTACAACCCAAGGGAAGGAGAACTATTTTGCATCCCCTCCATTGGTTAGCAATTTGCTCGCTTTTTTATCGACTCACCCACTTCTGGAAGACGTTGAATTGACTCAAATCGATTATGAACTAAAAAAATACCCGACTACTGAGAAACCAAAAGAGGTTTATCTTCCTAAAGTACGTGTTTCATTTACAACGCCTGTGGCGAAAAAAGCGCGTGCATTCCATGATGCTATTGTAGAAAATGAATCAATTGTAAATGGAAGTGGGGAAATAGACTGGAAAAGAAATGATGATCACTATGAAATTGCCTTTTACCTTCGCACTTAACCTTCCTTTCAATCGCCTGATTCAAAATAGAAGTTTTGTATTTGGAATATATTTTCTTTGCTTATTACCATCTTTGTTCATGATTTTTTCAATTTTGGATAAAAATGAGCAATTTAGTGAGATGAAAAGCGAGGCTGATTGTTTAGCAATAAAGATGGAGAGAGTCAAAGAACTTCAGAAAGACCGAAGCCTCTTTTTCAAGATTTACAATGATGTTGATTATTATTATGTTGATCATGCCATTGAATCCTTGCAATTCTTGTTGCCTGAAACAGAGGCGCTTGATCTCGTCATGAATAGTCCTGCTTTTGAATCCTGTGATGATATTAAGCGAAGACTCGACGCTTTAACAAAGGGTAACAATCGCTTTATTTTTGCCGAAGGAGAGCGAAGAACAGGGAATCAAATTGAAGAAGTAGAACTATCGCAGAAACGCCTGGTTGAATTAAATGGTCACGATCTTAAACGTGTATTAACAGTTGTTGAAGGGGTATCTATTGGAGAACTTGAGCCTCCAAAAGGGCGTCCACAAATCATTATAAAGCAGTTTCACTTGAATAAGAAAAAACTTGCCGAAAGAGAGACATATCAATTAGAAATGCAATTAATAAAGAGAGGTAAAATTTTATGAGGACTATATTTGGAAATAAAAAAATTAGGTTGGTATCTCTATCTCTATTGATTTGCTTAGGATTATTAACTGGGTGCGGGAATTATCAAACGGAACACCAGGATAAACTTACAAGTATCCAGGTTCTTGATCGAAATGGATTCAAAGAAACGATTAGTTCAGTCGATCGCTTATCCATGTATGAAAAAACAAATTTTTTAGCTCCACAACCCTATGAAAAAGTCACTCGGATGTTTGGTCGGAGTGAAAATGGAAAAACTATTTCAAAATTGACGACCTACCATGAAAATGGGGAGGTTTGGCAATACCTAGAAGTTGTAAATGGTAGAGCTTGTGGGATCTACCGAGAATGGCACGATAACGGCAACCCTCGTTTAGACGTTGTTGTCATTGAGGGTCTTGGCGATTTAAGCGAGAATGCTCAAAAAGGGTGGGTTTTTGATGGGATTTCAAAAGTCTGGGATTCTGCAGGACGCCTTCAAGCTGAGATTTATTATGAGAAAGGGAAGCTTCAAGGAAACTCCTATTACTACCATCCTAATGGCATTGTAGGAAAGGTGATCCCTTACGAAATTGATCGAATTGATGGAGATCTCCTTTATTATAATGAGCAAGGACATGTGATTGGAAAGACGACATACTCGAAAGGGAAGCGTCAAGGCATTGCGATGTTTAAAGGAGACAAGAAACAGCCACCTTACTCAGAAGAATACCAAGACGATCTTTTGATTAATGCGACCTACCATAGCTTTTCTGGGAAAATAATTGGAAAAGTCGAACGCGGCAACGGCAAACAGGCCGTTTTTTCTAATGGGGCGCTTCACTCTATTAGAGAGTACCGCAACGGAACCCCAGAGGGGGAAGTCCAGATATTTAATGAGCGAGGAGATCTAACCACCCTGTTCCATACCAAAGAGGGAATGAAACATGGTGAGGAATGGGTCTATTACACTTCTTTTGGGGAAGAAAAAACGAAACCAAAGCTATATGTCGAGTGGGTTCAGGATGGGATTCAAGGAATCTGTAGAACCTGGTATCCAACTGGAAATTTAGAGAGCGAAAGGGAAATTAGAGATAATAAGAGACATGGGATTTGTTCAGCCTGGTATCAGGATGGCTCTCTGATGATGATTGAAGAGTATGAGAATGACCAGCTTCGAAGAGGAACTTACATGAAGCGAGGAGAAAAAAATCCAGTTTCTACTGTTGAAAATGGAGATGGAACTGTTACACTCTATGACTCTGAAGGATTCTTTATCAAGCGCGCCCTCTATCATAAAGGGCTTCCTGTCGATGAGCTGTAAAGCGAAGGTAAGGGAAATATTTCTAGATAGGCGGCATAACCTCTCAAGCGCAAGAAGAGAAGAGGCTAAATCCAAGGCTCTTAAAACACTTTCGGAGAAATTAAAAGGATTTTTGCATGTTCTTTCCTTTGCCAGTATGACTGAAGAAATAGATTTATGGCCTCTTAATCAGGAGCTTGTTAAAGAAAAACGGCTTCTGCTTCCTCGCTTGACAACATCCACTAAAATTCTCCCTTTTGCTGTTTCTAGTCTTGATCATCTTCTCCTTCATCCAACCTGGAATGTTCTCGAACCAGACCCAGCGCTTTGCTCGGAATTCTTATTAGAAAAGGTTAGTGCCGTTCTTGTTCCTGGTGTTGCCTTTGATATTCATTGTGGTCGTCTTGGATATGGGAAGGGTCATTATGACCGCTTTCTCGCAAAGCTCTCGTGCCCTTTCTTTGGCGTAGGCTTTCAGGAGCAGCTCACAACAACGCCGCTTGAAACCAAAACGCATGATATTCCCCTTACGGAACTATTTTTATTTTGATCCGAATAATATTATTTTACATGTGGTTGCAATTGGTTGTAATCCCGATGAGGCTCAGGCTGAGTATGGGTGCCACATTTTTTTGGGCCTCGTGTGCGTTGAGCATGTACTGTTGAGTTTTGCCCTACAGGGGAGGATTTGCCGTAAAAGTCTCCATTAGGACAGGTGAAGACGACGCGGAATGGACCTTCGGAATAGTCTTTTGCATCGTAGTAGCTATCAGACCACTTGATAGAGTGGCCGGAAATAACCGTCATTGAAGAAAGCTCAGCATTTTTAACGGAGTATATTTTTGCTTGGAGGGTATAGGGGCTGTCATTATAAACATCAATTGCTACAGCAGAAAGTATGGAAGTCAGAAAAAGAAGTAGTAATAGCTTATGCATTATGGAGGGCCCCAAATTGGATCACCTGGGGAACTATGGGGATCAGCAGGGCCTAGAGGATCAGGAGGTGCCCCTCCTTGCGAGTCTTTTTGTGATGGGCTTCTTTGGTTTGGAGCCGGGTCAAAGGGTGTTTGATTTGGATTAAAGGGCTCTTGGTTGGGATTAAAGGGCTCTTGATTTGGGTTGAAAGGGGTTTGTTGTTGCTGAGCCTGTTGTTTCCCATCTGAGCTTTGCCCCTGCTGCTGATCATTTTTGTCTTTTTCACAAAACCTAGGACCGTTTGCAGACATAACACTCACCGTACCCCCTTGCTGAACACCATTAACTGTTCCAAACTGTTTCCCATTTTTACATGTAAGAATGACTGTATAGGGTGTTTGAGACCAGGTAGAGTTCCCTCCAGAGAAATCCTGCCATTGAGATTGCTGTTGAGGGGCTAGGGTTAGAGATCCTTGATGACTCCCATCTGCAGCTAGAATATCAGCTGTAAGCTGATAGGGGCTATCATTGAAAATTCTTAGAGAACCTCCAAAAAGGAGTACTGACGAGAAAATAAATGCCAATAGGGCAAGCTTATTCGTCATCCACATGTGCCCACTTAAAGTCGATACCACCCATTGTTGTCAAGACCACATCTTTAAGATTGTCGTCTTGAATGTAAAGCATCGTATAATGGTAAAGTGGAATAACTGGCATTTCGCTCATGATGAGCTCTTCACTTCTGCGAAGGACTTGTCTTCTCTCTTCCTTATCAGACGTTTGATAAGAAGTTTCCAAAAGCTCTCCGTAGCTTGGGCTTCCCCAATTTGTGTTATTGGTGCCGGCATTTGTTGTGAAGACTTCAAGGAAGTTAATCGGATCGCCAAAGTCAGCAAACCAATCTCCTAAGGCAAGAGTATAGTTCTTATTAGAAACTCGATCAAAGTAGACTTTCTTTTCAACGGGTTCTAACCGGACTCGAATACCAAGTGCCGTTTGCCACTGGCTCTGCAGAGCTTGTACAACAGAATGCGCTCTCTCTCCTGAACCATACGTTAAAACAACTTCAGGAAAGTTACTTGCTGAGACGCCGATTTCATCTAAGACTTCATTAAAGAGTTCTTGAGCCGCAGCGATATCTGCATCATTGAAATAAGGCTGATCAGAGAGGCCCATTGCTTTGGGAACAATTCCTGTGGCAGGAATCTGCTGCCCCTGAAGTACATGTTCAACGATTGCTTGTCGATTAATTGCTAAAGCAAAAGCCTTGCGAAGTTTCTTTGAATCGAAAGGGGAGACTTCAACGTTAACTCGTATCCAGCTTGTCGCTAGTGCGGGAGTGCAACGGAGTTGCTCAGCTGTCTTTAGGGTTTGGATGGCATCAATGGGGATTGCAGAATAAGGGGATCCATCCCAGTTGGTATCTTTTGCATCGAACATTTTGAAGCCTGTGTCCTCACTTACCATTACCATCTTTACATGGGAGAGGTTTACAGCTTTGTGGTCCCAATATCTAGGGTTTTTTTCCGCAACAATTGTATTGTGATGCTTCCATTCAATAAGGGTGAAGGGACCATTCCCCACATACGAGGTTTCTTTCTCAGCCCAGTGAGAGTTTGAGCGATCGACTTTGGCATTGACGGGGAAGTATATCGGATGAGCAATCAGGTCTAAAAAGTAGGGTGTTGGGTGATTCAAACTGACGACTAGTGTTTTTTCATCAGGAGTTTCAACTCCTAGCAAGCTCAATGGAAGGCTGCCTGTATTTGCCTCTTTTGCATTTTTAATGACGTAAAGGAGGTTTGCATTAGGGGCAACGAAGGTGGGTGTCAGGCTCTTTTTCCAAGCATATGCGAAATCATGGGAAGTGACCAAGTCTCCGTTTGACCAATGACTTTCTCTTAGAGTGAAGGTATAGGTTTTTTGATCGGGTGAAACGTCTACTTTTTTTGCGACAGCAAGAGTTGTTATTCCTTCTTTGTCGGTACGAGTCAGACCATCCATAAACATGCGAATGACGTTTGCGTCATTAAGCGCACGTACCTTGCGGGGATCTAGCGTTTGAGGTTCTGATGTAATGTTGATCGTAATTTCTTGCTGATGAGCACTGCGTGAGTTTTGGCCTGATGAGTGTTCTCCCCGTTTACATCCTGTTAGAGATAGAGCTATTAGAGGCAGAAGAATCGTAACTCGTAAAAATGCTTTCATATTCACCCTCGTGCTATGCTATAAGTTAGGTTCTAGAAAACATGAATTTAGAGTGAAAAGGTATTTTTTGCACGAGATTTTTGAAATATGACATTTTTTGTCACAGACAAGCCAACTCCAGTCCTGAACACACCCTGTTTTAGCGACGTTTATAGTAGTGCGCTCCCTTTTGATGATCAACATCTTGTGAGGGCTCTTGAGTATATTGCATTTCCAAAACGGACATTCAAAGTTGTCCGTGAAATTGAGCCAAATATTCTACATGTGACGACTTCAGAATACTCATCAAGTGGCTCCCTTTTTGTAGATAGACGTTTTGGGAAAATTCATGTTGAAGAAACTCCTCTTTTTCAGCGTGAAATGCCCTCAAAAGAGGTCCTCATTGAACGGCTTCTGTCAAAGCAAGGACTTCCTTATGTTTGGGGGGGGAACTGGTCTACTGGGATCCCTGAGTGGGAATCCTTTTATCCCCCGTTTGCTCAAATCAGTAAAGATGAGCGTGCTCACTGGTCTTTCATGGGTCTTGATTGTTCAGGATTACTTTATGAAGCCATGGAAGGATTAACACCTCGAAACACGAAAGAACTGATGACATATGGAGCCGAGGTTTCTCTCACTGAAACGCAGGCTCTTGATTTGATTCTCTATCCAGGGCATGTGCTTATTATCCTCAATCCTGACGAGGTGATTGAAAGCTGCCATAGGCTTGGGGGAGTTGTTGTTTCTTCTCTTAAGAAGAGATTGGGTATGATCAGAAGTCCTCTGATTGCCCGTCGCTTTTTTCAAAAGCGTCAAGATAACGCTTAATATTGGCGTCAGTTTCTTGCATCTCTGGTTTAACCGCAGCGTTTTTTTTACCGCGCCTCCGTAAAATGAACCGAACAAAGCTGTCAATTGATTCTATTCTTGCTCCATGATGTTTTGCTTCCATCGCGAGTTTTTTGTCTGAGGTGACAAGGGTCTTGTTTTTTGCATCCCATTCAAGAAGTTCTAAAATATAATGGTCAGCGGAAAGATTTTTTGGAGAAAAAGCAACTTCAAGGTTTTTTAACTTTTGTTTTGAGGCGAAATCTTCAGCATTTTCTCTGTGGCTATCAAAAATAAGGAGGACTTGGAGTTTCAAATCTCCGGCTTCTTCATCAAGAAGAGAGATAAACTCCTCCCGTTTTTCTTTTAGAGGGAGAATCTCTTTTTCAAGTTTGAAAAAGAGATTGTAGCCGTCAATAAGATATCTCAACTTTATGTCTTCAAAAGCTTTTCAAGCGCGGGAGCAAGTTTATCCAGTGCTTTACGGCGGTGAGAGATTCGGTTCTTGGTTTCTTCGTCTATTTCTGCAAAAGTCTTGTTGTAGTCGTACTTTAGGAAAAGAGGGTCGTACCCAAATCCTTGGCTGCCGCGGGGTTTTAAAAGAAGGGAGCCCTCGCAAGATCCTTTGACCTGCATTTGAACACCATCAGGTGAGGCAAAGGCCAGGGCGCAAAAATAGTATCCAGTTCGTTCATTTTCTGGGATAGGGTCAAGAGCGTTAATTAATTTCGCTCGATTCTCTTTGTCGCTGGCAGTATCTCCTGCATACCTAGCGCTTCGTACTCCAGGTTGATTTTCTAGAGCAGGAACAACAAGGCCAGAATCATCTGCAATGACCCATCGTTTCAATGTATTTGCAGCGTGCGTTGCCTTGAGAAAAGCATTGTCTTCAAAGGTTTCACCAGATTCTTCAGGAGGCTGATATTCGGGAAAATCAAGCAACGAAAGGTAATCAAAAGGATACTCAGGTTTTAAGATAGCCCGGATTTCGCGGATTTTGTGGAGGTTGTGAGAGGCGATAACAATTTCCATAGTGACCTAATGTTAGAGCGTTTCGAAATAATTTCGCAAGTGAGAGATCGTAAAAGTCTTTCCTTTGATAGATACTTTCTCGCCTGCTTTTTTTCCCATAAGACTTTGTGCTAGTTTTGATTCGAAAGAAAGGATGTGTATATCGGGGTCTGCTTCCCAAGGACCTAACAACGTATAAGAGACTTTTTCTCCTTCATCACTTTGACAATCAACCACAACACCTACACTCACTTCATTGGTTGTCACATCATTTACTGTCAGGATACGTGCACGGTTAAATTGTTCTGAAAGGGTGCGGAGTTCACTTTGAAGACGGTCTCGTCTTTCTAGGGCTGCTTTAAATTCAGCATTCTCTCTTAGATCACCGAGTGCACGGGCTGCTTCAATTTCTTTAGCATTATCCACTGTTTCTGAAGTGGAAATTTCCTTGATCCTCTCTTTGATTTTTCGGTACCCCTCTTGCGTTGTCCAAATGACATTGCTATCATCTTCTGCAACCATTTCATATTTTTTTCCAAGTTGTGCAAGGGTTGGATGGACGACTTCAGCAAGGGAATGAAAGATTTTAATGTCATGGTCAGTAAAGCTCTGGCACTTTGTTGCCAGAAGTAGAAACTCCTGAACAGCTTCTTTTGAGGCAGTCTTATAGATTTTTCGAACGTTGTTATACCTCTGAGTGGTTAAAAACGTTAGGATTTTTTTAATCAAATCGCGATAGCCCGTGGACTGCTCCAAGTTACTAAGTAAAATCAAAAGAGCTTCAAAAAAGAGATTTTTCCCTTCCTGATCTGATAGGGGGAGCGAGGAGCTTTTCATAATTTTCTGAAAGTACCACAGGAGTACTTGAGGGTAGCGAGTGGGGAAAGCAAGAAGCTCCTGAAGTTTTACCGTAATCTCAGCTTCTTTCTTTACCTTCAGAAGTTCGGTGAGGATATAATCTCTTAATGGGTTTTGGTCGACCATCAATAGAAGACTTAGAAAGAATATAGGCCAGTCCTCGCGTAGTTTGCGAACTTCCACGAGAGCTCGTTTCTTAAAGGCGACGATTTCAATATCTTTGATGACTTCCTCGGGAGAGGTAAAGCGTGTAATGAGTTCTTTTGTTGAGGAGTAGGGCTTTCCTTCACTCAGGTCTTCCATGAAAAAATGAAGTTGCAGTTCCTGGGCATCAGAAATCTCAGCAGTAGACAAAGCTTCTTTGAGTTTCTCTTCTAAGTTCTTTCGGAATTCATCATTCTTGATTGTTTGAGGAAAGTCTCGAAGAAAAGAGTAAACCATTTGAATAAGAGCCGCAGCATCCGGTTTTTTTTCTAGAGCTTTTTGAAGACGATCTTCATGAGCTACTTCAGTTTCCCGAAGCTTAAAGGGCTTTCGAATATCCTCAGGAGTTTCAATCATTGTATCTTTTTTGATCTTAGCTCGAGCGGTCTGCCACCAACGTGCCCATTCTTCTATAGGGATCACGAGTTCGCATAGTTCATCCTTAATTTCTGATGCTGTCGATGGACCCAAATCGCGAAGCATGCAATGAATAACCTCAACAGGATTTTTCTTTAAGCGTTCCTCGAGCTCATCAGGATTTCCAAAACGAAGAGCAAGAAAGTGTTCGTCAGAGATAGGTAAGAGGGTTTTAAACGCATTGCCAAATGAAAGGTCTTTTGTTCCTCCGATATAATCAAATTCAATCGAGAGCTGCTCCCTTAAAAAAGAACAATCCACGATCTCACCAACGCCCCATCCTCCAGTATGGAATACGAAGTTGCCTTTTTTCATGTGTGTTAAGAGTTCATAATTACTAATGGCACCCTGAAAAGTTTTCATTTCTCGCAGTCCGATAAGACGGATCTTGTCGTTAAAATAAGGGTCTTCAGTGTTGCGCTGTCTAAGATATTCAAAAGCGAGGTTTCCAAGTTCTGGTGTGTCTGTTGTTTGAAGATCGAAAATCAGTTTGATGACTTCGTGACCTAGATCAGTCTCTTTGATTGTGTTCCAAAGATGCACCGCCTTTTCAACGTGGCGCCCAAAAGGGGATGCTAGCTCAGAATTTTTCACACTTATGAGAGTGCGTTTAAGTTCCTCACCATCAATCTCATCTCCCATGCAATACTCTTCCCAAAGCGTGAGAAAAGAGGGGTAATCGTGGTTCTTAAGGTGTTTTTGAAATTGATCTAAATAACTCATCGACATAAATTGGGAATCCTTTTCACTGCGTTGAGAAAGAGTATAAAAATTTAGGTAATTAACTTCAATTCAGAACTCATACTGCCTATAAAACGGCGAATCAAAATTGTGCTTTTGACTTCACTTATAAAATTTTATTAGCAGAAACAAATGGATTCGATTAAGATGGGTCCACATGAAGATCAAAATTAAAAAAGGTTTAGATATTCCTCTTCCTGGACAGCCGACAGGGAAAGTTCAATCTATTCCTTTCCCTAATCGCTTAGCACTTGACCTCAGCCCTTTTGAAACAACTCTTTTCAAACTAATTAAAAAAGAGGGAGACTCTGTCAGAGTTGGAGAACCCATTGCCTATGATAAAAAATGCCCGAAGCGTCTTTTTGTCTCTCCTGCATCTGGGGTAATCAAAGAGATCGTCAGAGGATTAAAGCGTCGGCTCCTGTCTGTAGTTATTGAAACTGATCACAAGCAGATCTCTTTTGAGGGGAAAAATGAGACGCTATTCGAGGCAGGGCTTGCGCCACATATCCGGGTGCGGCCAGGGCTTCGCACTGCCCATCCTGATCAGAATCCCGAAGCAATTTTTGTAAAGGCTGTTGAATCAGCCCCTTTTGCTCCACCTCCGGAGATTCAAGTCAAAGGGTACGAAGATTTTTTTAGAGCAGGGATCAAAATGCTTAAGGAGTTTGCTCCGGTTCACCTGGTTTGTAGGGAGGAATGCGGTGCATTCTCCGACTTTGATGCAGAGGTGCATACTGCCTCAGGCCCTCATCCTATCGGCAACCATTCGGTCCACATTGCTGCGATCCACCCTATTACCATGAAGAATCAAGTCATATGGACGCTCAACATTGTGGATGTCATTGCTATCGGCAGATGGAAGCTGGAAGGAAGTTATCATACTCAGAGGATCATAAGTGTTGCTGGAGATAAGGGAGGATTCTATCAGGTCCACTCAGGGACTCCTCTTGCAGGGCTTATAGAGGGAGACCGGATCATCTCAGGAGACCCGCTTACAGGCGTAGAGGTGGGACCGGAAGGTTACCTAGGTTTTTACCATCATACTGTTTGCTCTCTTCTAGAACCCAAAGAAAAGCGAGAGTTTCTGCATTTTTTAAAACTCAATCGCGAGGGGTACACTGCGTCTAAAGCCTATTTATTTCGGCGTAAGATAGCAATCCTTTCTACACTTATGCATGGGGAAGAAAGAGCCTTTGTGGATGGAGCGATTTATGATCGGGTCATGCCCCTGCCTATCGAAACGATGTTGCTTGTAAAGATGCTTTTGACGGAGGAGTATGAAAAGGGAGAGGCTTTGGGTTTATTGGGTGTTCACCCAGAAGATTTTGCCCTTCCGACTTATGTCTGTCCCTCTAAAATTGAGATGACTGAGATTGTGAAGGAAGGGCTGAAAGCTTATGCTCTCCAATATCTTGACAATTAGACTTTGATATCTGAAGAAAGCTGACTGAATTCTTTTTCTTGTGACTCGATTGCCTGTGCAGTAATCATTCTTAGGTGCTCAAGATACAGTTCTTTTCGATCTGCTTCACTGTTATTACTTGTTGTCATTTTTAGAAGAGTAGCTTGATCAATTTCATTGGTTTCAACATCGCCATTGATTTCCATAATAATACCTCAAAATTTTTGTATTTGTTTTCTAAAATTCTCGTCTCTAATTAATTGCCGAATGATAAGAAAAAATGGATTTTTATTAAAGTATTAAAAATATTCTTTGTCAATTCATATTAATCTTGATTTTATCTTCAATAATTGCAAAATTAAATAATTTTTAAACCAACATGTTTTTTTACTTTGAAAGGTTTCTGCCGTCTTTTTCTCATGTTCCTCACTTTCTCTCTCTTTGCTGAAGAGGAGATCTCTCTTTTGTTTAGAGACCTTAGCCTGGTTAAGGAGGTCAATGAGGAAATTCACGACCGCCTTCCTTATCATTATAATTATTCCTTGATGGGAGGGTATTTTTCGATGCCTTCCGCCCGAATGAACGTAGTGGGGACGGCTGCGGTAGGATTTGCTTATGTGCCCCCATATAGAAATTATGCAGCCACAATTCAAGCACTTGAGCGTTTGGAATTTGGGGTGAATTACACCACCTATATAGGGATTCCGGATCCTGCCATGGGAGATCTGGGGTTTGGGGATTTCACAGATCGAGGCGCGAATGTTAAAATTGCTATGCTTAAGAAGGAAGATGGATTTCCTTACTTTCCTGAAATTTCAGTGGGAATGGAGGATTTTTATGGGACCAAAAGATTTCATGCTTTCTATGTTGTGGCAACAAAGGAATTTCTTGACTACAACTTTGAGGCAACTGTTGGTTGGGGGAAGGGGAGAATAAAAGGATGGTTTGGGGGTGTTGGTTGGACTCCTTTTCGCAGAAGTCAGATCCCAGGAATTAATCGTCTTACGCTCCTTGCCGAATGGGATGCAACTGATTATGAAAATCACTTTCACGAACATCCTAAAGGAAGAGGTGTGAAGTCTCGCGTTAATGTTGGGCTCACGACAGCTTTTTTCGATACATTACAGCTTAGCGTGAGTTCTATTCGAGGTGAGAAGGTGGCCGCTTCGGCGTCGCTTAATTACAATCTGGGGGACACAACAGGATTCTTTCCTAAAGTGGATAACCCTTCCATTTACCGAACTCCTCTTGATATACAGCCGCTTGGATACCTCCGCTCAGAAAGGGAACTTTCTCGTCAACTTGCTCTTGCTTTTGCAGGGCAAGATATTAATGTCTATCGGGTTTATATCACTACCAACAAAGAAACCGGGCGTTCTCTTTGGATTAAAATGATTAACATTCGGTACCGCGAAGCGCGAGATCTTAAACATCGGATTGAGTCAGTTTTGGCTGCATTAACTCCTTCGAATATAGATTCGGTAACCGTAGTGATTGAAGCTGATGGAATCCCTACGCACGAATATCGATTCCGCACGGTTGACCTAGAAAAATTAAGAGAAGGGGCGATCGGAGACTTTGAGTTCCAGACTCTATCGCCGATGAGAGAACCATCAACGCCCCCTAACCCATACGAAGGATCGCCCTTGTATCATCGATCCAAAGGAATTTGGACCTTTACCGTCCGCCCTCGCCTTTTAACCTTTTTTGGAAGTGCAACAGGGAAGTTTAAATATAGTGCTGGTATTGTTGCAGGGCCTGAGGGGTATCTCTTTGACCAACTTTACTATAAAATTCAGGGTGCCTACAACATTAAATCAAGTATTTCAGATGTGGGGGATATGGATATGCTTAATCCCTCTCAAATCCTCAATGTCCGATCCGATAGCGTGAAGTACTTTCAAACAAATTCAGTCGCTCTTGAACAGGCCTATATCCAACGAGGGTTTTACATCAAAAAAGGGTGGTATGGGCGTGTTTCAACAGGATACTTTGAGCCTGCCTATGGAGGGCTTGCCTCTGAGTTTCTTTATTATCCTGTTGGCTCAAATTGGGCAATTGGGTTTGAGGCTGCAGGAGTTCTCAAAAGAAGTTATCACGGACTGGGGTTTACAACTAAGATTAGGAAGTTTGATGGGGTTAATCCTGAATTTGTACATTTTATTGGGTTTCAATACTTTCTCGATCTGTATTATGACATCAAACCATTACAGATCGATTTGAAGGTAAGTATTGGGAAGTTTTTAGCTCGTGATGTTGGAGCACGCTTTGAATTAGGGCGCTACTTCCCTAGTGGATTTCGCTTTTCAGTTTGGTACGCAATGACAAGTGCCTACGATGTCGTAAACTGGAGTCGCTATCGGGATAAAGGAATCGCATTTGTGATCCCTTTGGACTTTTTTCTAAAGAAAAGCAGCAGAACTTTCGTTCCTTATGCCCTTTCGGTTTGGCTCCGAGATACCGGAGCAAGGGCTGCTACAGGGAAAAGACTGTACCCAACACTGCAGGAAGAGAGAGAGTCGCCCCCTTTCTAAGGCGCGGTAAGCAAATTACTGTCGCATTTCTAGCACCATAACATCCTCATCTGCTTTGTTGCAAATCCTTGAAAGCTAATAAGCTTCCGTGCAGATTTGCATCTTGCAGCTGAAGCGCTATCATGCCATAACTGAGACATTTATTTGCTTACGACGCCTAAGAGATGTCAAGCACCTTTACATCGAACTTTAGTGTCTTTCCAGCAAGAGGATGGTTAAAGTCGAGCACAACCTGCTCTCCATCCAAACTGTCGACACGGATCAACATTTCCCCAAACTGCTCGTCGGAAACAACCAAGAGTGCTCCCTCAAATCGAAGGTCCTCGGGAATCAGTTTAGTTTCAACCTTTTTATAGGCCTGAGGATTAATATCTCCATAAGCACTATCTGGGTCTAGGGTGACTTTCTTACTATCACCGACTTCAAGCCCTCTTAATGCTTCCTCAAGAGCAGGCAAAATCTGGTGTGATCCAAAAAGGAACACAAGAGGGTCCTTCCCTATATTGGTATCGATCTGTGTGTTGTCATCTGAAAACACGCTATATTCGATAGCGACGTGCTTCCCATTTTCAATCATGATGGCTCCCCCCATATTGATTTTATTACATAAGAGAGACCTCGCGAAGTGAAAGCGCGCAGTCCCTTACTTGATAGTGTCACAGATGATTAATTTAGTAAAGCGAGAACCTGAGGTGCAGCATAGGTGAAAATGAAGTCAGCGCCCGCTCGCTTTATTGAGATAAGCGATTCATAGAAAGTTTGCTCTGCATTAAGGTAACCTTTTTCAGCTGCTGCCATCACCATCGCATATTCTCCACTAACGTGGTAAGCTCCAACGGGGAGAGAGGTTTTTTCTTTGATCTCCATTAAAACATCAAGATAGGGAAGAGCAGGCTTAACCATCAGCATATCCGCTCCTTCCTCTTCATCTAGAAGGGCTTCGCGCACGGCCTCACGGCGATTCGCTGGATTCATCTGATAGGTTTTTTTGTCTCCAAAAGATAAACTTGTTCCAATCGCATTGCGAAAAGGGCCATAAAATGCTGAAGCATACTTAGCTGTATATGAGAGGATTGATACCCGATCCTCTAGAGCTTTTCGAATGATCCCAACGCGTCCATCCATCATATCACTTGGTGCCACAATATCGCACCCTGCCTCTGAATAACAGACTGCCTGCTTCACAAGCGCTTCTAAGGTTAAGTCATTATCAATTAGGCCATTGTTAATAATTCCATCATGTCCATGAGATGTAAAAGGATCAAGAGCCACATCTGCGATTACACACAAACTAGGGATCTCCTTCTTAAGGGCTTGAATTGCTCGCATAACTAAAGAGTCTGGATTCCATCCTTCACTTCCTTCTTCATCCCTTAATAAGGGGTTGATTGCTGGAAATAGGGCGACTGCTGGGATCCCCTGAGCATGAAGGAGTTCTGCCTCCTTTGTGAGGAGGTCTATAGAAAGGCGGTGGATCCCCGGCATTGATTTAATAGGCTCTCTCGCCCTTTTTCCTTCTACTATGAAGAGAGGAACGATTAAATCTGAAGCGCACAAGACCGTTTCCGCGGTCAAGGAGCGGATTGCAGCGGATGCTCTGTTTCTGCGGGGCCTTTTTGGAATATTGTACTTTGTCTGTATGACCATTCTTCAAAGTCTAGCATTCCAACAATAGTTTGGCCAATAGAAAGAGAGGATGTTGCAGCAGGAGAAGGTGCATTAAGAACATGCATCGAATGCTCATCTTGTAAGATGAGAAAATCATCAACCAACTTTCCATCAGGTCGGACTGCTTGTGCACGCACACCACTCCCACCATGCACTAAATCCTCTGCTTGAATTTCCGGGACAAGCCTCTGCAGACTTTTCGTGAATGCTTTTTTGCTCACTGAACGATACATTTCATACATTCCTGTTTTCCAGTACTTCATGCTGAGCTTCCAAAAACCAGGGTATGACACTGTTTCTGCAAATTCATACATCACAAAATTTGACTTTGTATAGCCTTCTCGAGCTGTTGCAAGAACAGCGTTAGGCCCAGCTTCCACCCTTCCATCAATCATGCGTGTCAGGTGAACCCCCAAGAAAGGAAGTTTAGGGTTTGGAACCGGATAGATCAAGCCCTTGACCAGAGTATCCTTTTTCAGCATGTAGTACTCCCCTCGAAAGGGGAGAATTTGACAAGGAATCTTTCTGTCGGGAAGAGCCATTCTGGCAATTCTATCAGAGTAAAGACCTGCGCAGTTAATCACAAAATCGCACCTTTCAGTTTTTTGACTTGTTTCAATAATCCACCGGGGAAAAGAAAAGTGGAGGTGCTCCACCCGTTCATTCTTCCGAATGACGCCACCCTTTTTTTCGAAGTCTCTTGCAAGGGCCATAGCGACTTGTTTGTAGTCGATAATTTGACATTCTGGAACAAGGAGCGCCTTAAGGCCTGCGGCGTGGGGTTCGACCTCTTTAAGTTCTTCAGATGAGATTTCTTCGACCTTTACGCCGTTGGCGTCTCCTCTCCGTTTGAGTTTTTTAAGTGTCGGAAGTTCCTTTTCCTGAGTTGCAATCAAAACTTTTTTGCATTGCTCATAGGGGACGTCATGTTTGTTGCAAAACTCTAAAAGCTTCTGCTTTCCCTCGACACAATTCTTTGCTTTGAGAGACCCTGGTTTGTAGTAGATCCCCGAGTGGACCACTCCACTATTGTTTCCGGTTTGATGAGCAGCTAGTGTTGATTCTTTTTCAAGAAGTGTTATTTTGAAATCCGGAAACTTTTCTATTAAGGAGTGAGCCGTGGCAAGTCCGACAATTCCACCACCTATAATTACGATCTTCATATTTTTACCTTTTGCCGCGTTGCTATCCATTCGCATCTAGCACCTCCGGTGCAAAATGTGGGTTTTGAAAAAGGTTACCAAAAAAAGGAGAAAAAGATAGACTCTTTTCTTTTGGGTACATGCAACTTTGGAGCTATCGCATGTTAAATGATTACGAAGAATTTAGTGAATCACAACTGAAAGTTATTAAGAGATATGTGACGAGTACATCCAGTCACATCTTTTGCCTCCGTAACCTTCCAGAGGTTATTAAAGGGGCCCTTTTTTCTCGCTATTCAAGATCAAGCCTAGGCTTGCGCTCTCTCCTTTTAAAAGAATTTATTTTGAACGAAGAGACGGAGTTTTCGACTATTTCTGGTCAGAAAGAGGGTGAAGCTGATAGCGAACTCGAAGATCAAAGCATTGCGATTAAAAAAGCACAGAACTTTTATGACCGTATCCTTGATGGGTACGGAGATGATTCCATTGGGGAGCTCGGAGGAGCCCACCTTGCCATTGAGAATGTTTCGATGATTGCTGCAAAAATTATTGAAGACTCTCGACTTGGAGGGTCTCCTCTAGAAAAATCGACACGTTACATTTATTTTGATCAGAAGTACGAAGGGGAATATCTGTTTTATAGGGAACCTATTTTGATGACCTCTGCCTACCGTGACCACTTCGTCGATATGTGTAACCACCTCTTTGAAACATATGGCAAGCTGATCCCTCCGTTAACGGAGCAGATGGAAAAAGAATTTCCTAAAGAGCACGAAGTTTCCAAGGTAGCTTATACTGCAGCCTTAAGGGCTAAGGTCCTTGATTGTTTGAGAGGACTTCTTCCGGCAAGCGCTTTGACGAATATGGGTGTTTATGGAAATGGGCGTTTTTTCGAGACACTTATTCAAAAGCTCAATTGCCACAATTTAACCGAACTTCAGGAAATTGCTAGAACCTCTCATCAAGAACTTTCGAAGGTGATCCCTTCCTTTGTTAGGCGGGCTGATTTGAATCACAAGCATCAAAACACATACGCTGAGTTTCATGAAAAAATGAACCACGAAATTGCCATGATGCGGGACCAGTATACCGGTTCGATCCAGCCCTTAGACCAGCCGATGGTTCGTCTTGTAAACTTTGATCGAGAGAGCCCTATCAAAGTTGCTGCTGCCCTGCTATTCAATCAATCTGACTGTGGTCTGATGGAGCTCCAGGAGATGTGCAAGAAGCTTCCAAAAGAGGATCTGTCTCGTATTTTTGATGCTGCCTCTGCTTTTAGACAAAACCGTCGTCATAAATCTCCTCGGGCCTTAGAGCATGCTGAGTTTACTTTTGAGATTGTTGCTGACTATGGAATCTATCGCGACCTTCAGCGTCATCGCACGCTCACTCAAGAGAGACAACTTCTTACCTGTAACCATGGCTATTATGTTCCTAAAGAAATCCTCGATACCGAGATGGAAAAAGATTACCGAGAAGCGATGGAAAGAGCAAAAGAAGTTTACGATGAGATTTCTGGTGAACTTCCTGAAGAAGCACAATATGCGGTTCCGATGGCTTATAACATCCATTGGTATTTTCATATTAACCTGCGTGCTTTGCAGTGGATGTGCGAACTCAGGTCCTCTCCTGCGGGACATCCCATGTATCGCTATGTTGCTCAGGAAATGGCAAAGCAAGTTTCACACACCT
The DNA here is from genome assembly GCA_964350675.1 of uncultured bacterium. GTDB lineage: Bacteria > Chlamydiota > Chlamydiia > Chlamydiales > Simkaniaceae > Neptunichlamydia. The sequence continues at coordinate 49,455 of CAYGKJ010000008.1, forward strand.
TTCCAGAATACGAACGCTTTTTTAAATTTGTTGACTACGACGGATACGAACTGGGCCGCTTAGGTCATGAGATTCGCACTGTAGAAAAAATGAAGTCAACATAATGGGGAAACAGAAAGGAAGCGTCTTTGGAGGGACTCTTCTGATCACCGGTAGTTGTATCGGTGCAGGGATGCTTGGTCTCCCAATTCTTACTGGAATTCCAGGTTTTTTTCCTTCATTTCTCATGTTTTTGATTGCCTGGGCTTTTATGCTTACAACAGCGCTTCTCATGGTTGAGATCATGGGGTGGTTTAAAAAACCGGTTAATCTTATCTCTATGGTCGAGAAAACCTTAGGGCCTATGGGGAAGGTTCTATGCTGGTTCCTCTATCTATTTTTGTTCTACGCTCTTCTTGTGGCTTACATCTCGGCTAGTGGGAATCACTTTTCACTCTTTATGAGCAATACCCTTAAACTATCACTTCCCAACTGGGCTGGATCCCTCTTTTTTGTCATTATTTTTGGGTGGATCGTCTATCTTGGAACTAAACCAGTTGATTATGTCAATCGCTATCTCATGATTGGAAAGATTCTATCTTTTGTTCTCCTTGTGTTTCTTGGAGTTCAATTCATAGTACCTCGACTCCTTCTTCACTGGGAACCAAAGTATGCGCTTTATACCTTCCCCATCCTTATTATTTCCTTTGGGTTCCACAATATGATTCCTGTTCTTATGAAATATATGGATATGGATCGGAAGAGGGTGCGCAAGGCAATTTATGCAGGATCTCTCTTCACTTTTGTCATTTACCTCATCTGGGAGGTTGTTGCCCTTGGCATCCTTCCTTTCAATGAAATCCTACATAGTTTTAAGATTGATGTTGATGCTGCTCAAGCCATACGGACCTATCTAGGCTCCCATTTCATTGGTTATACCGCGCAAAGCTTGGCATTTTTTGCGATCCTTACCTCATTCCTTGCTCAAGCGCTCAGCCTCACCAACTTCCTCAGTGATGGCTTCAAAATCAAACATAAAGAGCGCGAAAACATTGGGATGTGTTTTCTTGCGCTCATTCCGCCTCTCTTATTCTCCCTTGCCTTTCCAGATCTCTTTTTCAAAGCACTCAATTTTGCTGGTGGGATCTGCGCCGTGGTTCTCTTCGGGATTTTCCCTGCTCTCATGGCCTGGATCGGTCGTTATCAACAAAAGCATCTCCTGAAAGACCGTGTTCCTGGCGGAAGCCTTCTCCTCATCCTTATTCTTCTCATTGCTGCCCTTATCTTCTTTGACCAGCTCACCAATATGCTCCATATGCACCTCTTCCCTAAACCCTGAGGAAAAGGGGAATGCTGATATTTCAAGACAGTTGAAATCAAAGTGACAGCCTATATCTGCTGTAAAAGTGTTTCATGAGAATTTCTGAGTTTTCTTACTGGAAGTGGTATTACTTAGGTAGGAATTGTTTCCTGCTACCAATTTTGAGGGGATATCATGTTAAAGTCGTGTAAATAGTATTTTGGAAGAAGAGAAGGGTTTTCGTGATAGATCTTCTGCATTGCCTCGGGAGATAAACGAATATCAAGAAAATATGTGCGCCTTAGGTAATTATTGTCTTGGTATCCGGGGTTGCTTCCATGCCAAGAAACAGGTGACTGTAAGAAGGCTACAAGAGTATTTGGCAAATAATCCACTTGCTTGACTGGAACTAGGTCACCATTATGTTCCATAATTGCACTTCCTTTGTGCTCGCAAAGAGGTCTTTTATGTGCAGAGCCTTTATAAAAAACAGTCCCTAACTCTTGATGAAGATCATCTGGTGGAAAATAGATAATTGCCTGAATAAAAGTTCTAATTCCATCGATATGGGGGTGAATCTGGTAACGAGAGTTGTCTGTTACAAGGGAATCATACCTATAAGAATAAAAGAAGAGCTTTTCTTGGATTTCTAGTAATTCTTCTTCCGAAGATGAGGGAAACTTCCAGTCTATGTAGGGTGTGAATTTTTTGATGATCAATGGTTTTAGATAGTGTTTAACCACAACTTCGCCAAATGTTCGCCAAAAAATTTTCTTTTCTTCAATAATATTCGTAGCTTCGATGCAACCCGAAGTTGTATAGATTTTTTTTCTTGCTCCTGCACCTTTAAAGTGATCGTAATCTGGCCAATATTTTGAAGCGATTTCATAAAGTCCTTCAGGAAGAATATTGTTAATAACAAGGTGAGGAAAAGGGTCTGTTAAGATCTCAGCTGAGTTTACTTTCTCCTCGATATATTCCTTAACTTGTCGTTCAACACAAAAGCTAATGATTTTTTTTTCCTGTTCTATTGAAATTTTAGAAAAAAGCATTTGAGGAAGGAAATAAAGAAACAAAGAGATGATTTTTATTTTAATAAATGGTCTATTTATATATGACATTGTATTACCGAGGATTTATTTGGTTGAAATCTTTGAAATACCAGTCGGTTAGAGTTTCAGATAAATTATAAATTTTGTTAACTGCTTCAGGTGAAGTTCGAATCGTAAGCAAAAACATTTTTCGTAGATAGTTTCTATCTGGATAAGGGGAGACATCAGCAGAGTGCCACGAAGTTGGAGATTGTAGAAAAACAACAAGTGTGTTTCGTTTATACCTGACGTGTTTTGATAATCGTAGTTTTGATATGCAGTCATTATAGTGGCCCTCCTTAAAAGGAGGTCCTTCAAAAAATTTTGTCCCTAGTTCCTGGTGATCATCATCATCTGGAAAGTATAATAGACATTGAGCAAAGGTCTTAACACCATCAACATGTGGGGCGATAAAGTATTCTGAATTATCGATTAGTAATGAATCGTAATGAAAAGGGTAAAATTCAAAATCCTGTTTCAATTCATTAATCTGCTGAGAGTTTAATTGGGGAAATTTATAATTAATAAAATCTAACAGTTTCTTTGTAACAAGAGGTTTAATATAGTGGTTTGCTACGATTTCCCCAAAGGCTCTCCAAAACATTTTTTGCTCAGAATTTAAAGATGAGTGTTCAATTGTTCCTAAGTTCGTACATATATGAAGGCGGGTGACTGGCCCATGATGTGGAAAACCTTTAGAATAGAAACAATTCTTGTCGGGCCAAAATTGCTGGCATGCTTCATAAAGGTCCTCAGGAAGGATTCCTTCTATGACAAAATGAGGGAAAGGATAAGTCAGAACAGGAGTGCTTTCAATTTTTTCTTGAATATGGTCAAAGACACCATTTTCTACACAAAAAGCAACAATCTCTTCCATTTGATGTCTTTGTTGTGGGACTGTGCAAAAAACAGGGCTTATCCATAGTGTTATTGTAATTGAAAGGACTGCCTTGAAAAGGAATAGTTTTCTTACTCTCTTAGTGAAAGAGATTTTGTTCATGCTTATCATTGCCAGTCTTCGTTTTCAATATAGCCAAAATAGTAGAGATAATCGTTGAAGCGCTCTTTGAACACAGATATTTGGTGCTCCGTATACACATCTTTCCAGCTTCCAATTTCTCCCTTTCTAAAAGTGTTGTTCCAACGTGATCGAGGCGTTGGGCCAAAAATCGTATTTGCAATGACCATAACCTGAGGAAGACTGAGGTTAACCTGGTATACTTTAGCGATTTTTTCTATTTCTTTGCACTGAAGTTTAAAGTCTCCTCCTCCATTTGGACCCACTAAGTTTTCGAACTTAATGAGTGTGACATTCGGAAGTTGAGAAAGCTCCATAGCGACTCTAAAGAAGTTGTCAATATCACAAGGGGCTAGAGAATTGGCTTCTAGGACGGCCGTGAGCTTATTCTCAATGCTGATTCTTTGCCATTGTGGGATTAGATCTGCAAGTACTTCATCAGATCTTTTAAATTCTCCAAAAAGATAGTAGTGTTGAGGATCAGGGTGATTACGAATTTGTAGCGATACATAGTGAACATAAGAAAGGCAAACATCTCTAAGGTCTCTTACAATGAGCAGTACTGGAACTTCAGGATTAGCTTTAGCAAAAGTGACAACACGATCGTATGTATGATGAATATCTTCATCACTTACTGGAATATGGGTGATCTTTTCAATGGTCTTACCAAGTAAATGCGTCCCAGCTTTGGGGATAGAAGTAATAAGCACTCTACCTTGAGTAGGTTGTGGTATTAAGATTGAAAAAACTAGTAAAATAAGGGCTATTTTTCTCATCATTTCTCTAGATAATTAAGGATGTATTTTTGCACTCCGTAATGTTTAATATAAACTTCGGGCGGTGTGATGATTGGTGAGAAAAACGAGCGCCGTAGATATTGAGGATATGGAGAAGGTTCGAGGGAATGCCAGGAGATAGGGGATTGCATAAATGCGATAAAGGTATTTTTCTTATAAGGCAATTTTTTGATGAATCTTAAATCAGGGGGAACGTTCCAGCACGTATCTTCTTCGCCAGAGTGGGCACTTCCTGAGTAAAAAGTTGTACCAACATCTTGGTGCTCATCATCAGAAGGCAGATAAAAAATAAGCTGGATAAAGCAGTGCGGTTTATCGGTGTGAGTGACAACTGAGCAGTTGGGAGTATCTAGATAAATAGAATTGGAGTTTGCAATGGGTTGAAAATTTTCCATCATTTGGATTATTTCTTTGGGGGTAGCCTCCGGAAACTTGACCTCCAAATAAGGCAGAAACTTTTTGATAATAATGGGCTTAAGAATTGTTTCAATAAGATAGTTGTTAAATGTTCCCCAAAAAGCTTTTTGATTATTCGTTAATTTGCTGGATTTGAGATGATCCATCGAGATACTATAGCGTTCATTACATTTGGGACTAAATTGGTAAGGGTGGGGCCAGTTATTCACAAATTCGTCATAGAAATCTTCTGGGAAAAAATCATGGATAACGACATGAGGGAATGGATATTCCTCTATTTCTACGTTCTCAAGCGTAGTGCGGATTTTTTCTGTTAGAGATGAGTCTATGCATTTTCCTATTAACCGATTAGGCTCGGATGAAATAATAAGAGAGGGGGTTGTTAGAAGAAGTATTAAGCTGAAAAAGAGAGGTTTCAATATTTTTCTTCCTTGTGAATAATAATCGCTGCACCGTGCCATCCATAGTAGTAAAAGAGGGAGTAGGAATAGTCGGGGTTTTCATCCATGACTTCTTTCAGTGCTAACCTCTCTCCAAACTTTGGATTTGCGCGTCCACAATTATAATCATCAAAAAGGATAAGCATTCCATCTTGAACCAGGTCAAATTGAAAAAGCTTGGATAAAACTTCTTTGGAAGATTGGTACAAGTCGCAGTCAATATGTACGATTGAAGGCTTGCTTTTTAGAGTATTTTTGTGAAAAGTTTCTGAGAAAAACCCTTTGTGTATGTGTATGGATTCATTTGGGATAATTGTTTGGAGCCTTCCCTTAATTAATGCTGGAATGTTAGGACCTAATGCCATTGCTCCCGAGGACCAAACTTGATAGTCTTTGACTTCATAAGAGTTTAGATCAACATCAGATGTTATTTCAGGAAAGCCTGCAAAGGAGTCAAACAAGTGGAGAGAGTTCTTTATTTTGTAATCTTTCATTAGTTTTGCGAAGACAATGGCTGTGAACCCCTCTAAGGTGCCAAATTCTACGATGTCTCCCTTGACTTGGTTCATTGTGACGAATTCAATTGCTCTATCGAATGCTTCAGTGTAAACTTTAGTCCCTTTTTCCATAGTATAACCACAGACTCCAGGTTGATACTCCGCATGAAGAGACACTATAAAGGAAAAGATGCTCAAGAAGGACAAAATTTTTTTCATATTAAAACACTCTGGTAAATAATTATTTTCGAATCAAAGCCTGCAAAACTTTTGGGAAGGCGCAGAGGGTCTTTCGCTTAAATATAAGGCATTCCCTCAAGATGTTTGGTTCCACATTTTGGGCAAGTAGTGGCTCTATCAAACTCTTTAATTGTGTGTTGCGCACTATTTAATTTAGAAATATCAGAACAGAAAAAACACATAGTTAACATACCGAAAATAAGAAACTTTTTCATACCATGACTCTCTTTAGTAATCCTAATGGGTCCCAATTCTACATTTCAACTTATTTATTGCAAAGTGCCTTTTTATCTTGAAGTGCTATTCAATAGTGGCAATTTAAGAGAAAACTACGTAGCTCTCCTATTATTAGTGATAGGGCTTTTGGATGTCGACTAATGGCTTCGGAAGCCCCGCATACTTTGGATTGTGGGTAGTGCTCGTAAAGTTGATCAGTATGGCAATCTATCGTTGATGTTATGATTGATTTGAAAAGATCAGTAATGTACCCTTGAATGGGATAAGGAAAGCAAAATGAAAATCAATCACTATATAGGCGGGGTTTTACTCGTAGCAGGGACAACGATTGGTGCGGGTATGCTTGCTCTTCCTGTTATGAGTTCTTTTGTTGGCTTTCTGCCTTCAATTGCCATATTTCTCCTTTGCTGGGGAGTGATGCTTACCACGGCGTTCTTTTTTCTCGACGTAAACTTTGCCGTGGAAGGGGAGCCTAACCTGATTTCTATGGTTCATAGGACCCTAGGTGGATGGGGCAAAGCACTCAGCTGGATTGTTTATCTATTGCTACTCTACTCACTCACTGCGGCCTATATTTCGGCAAGTAGTCCTTTATTTGTTGCAGCAATTCAGTATGTAACAGGATATATCTTACCATATTGGCTAGGCCCGTTCTGCCTTCCCTTGATTTTTGGTTTTTTTGTTTACTTAGGTACTTTGGGAGTCGATATAATCAATCGACTATTGATGCTCGGGCTTTGTGTGTCGTATCTACTGCTTGTAGGCTTTTTGCCAGAACATGTTGATGGTGCACTACTTGCTCATGTTGATTGGAGTTCCGCCTCAATGGTTTTCCCTGTTGTAATCACGTCGTTTGGGTACCATATCATTATACCTAGTTTAACGACTTATATGAATCACGATAAGAAAAAATTGCGGTGGATTCTTGTTGTGGGAAGTCTGCTTCCCCTTGTGATTTACTTATTGTGGCAAGTGCTTATTTTGGGAATTGTTCCTTTGAATGGAGAAAATGGACTCGTCCATGCATGGAAACAGGGCGTTTCTGCAACGCAGCCTCTGACACAGATCGTTACAAACTCTTGGATCAAGATAGGGGCGCATTTCTTTTCTTTCTTTGCAATTGTCACATCATTTTTAGGGGTAACATTGAGTCTGTCTGACTTTCTAACCGATGGTTTTAAGATTAAGAAGAGCTGGGAGGGTCGTTTGATCGCATGCCTTTTGACTTTTGTGCCTCCCTTGATTTTTGTCTTTACTTATCAACGGGGGTTCTTTGTTGCGATAGACTATGCTGGTGTGTTCGTTGCTATTCTTTTAATTTTTCTTCCTGCAATGATGGCATGGACGCTGAAAACCCCCCGATTTTATTCAACATTTTATGGGCGCACTCTTCTTGTGTTTATTATTCTGTTCGCTTTTTTTATTGTGGTGGTAGGTATGTTTGTACAATTAGGCTTCCTTAAGCCTTTAGTTTCTAAATACCTCGTCCATGTTTAAGCTAGTTTCCAATTTTGATCCGCAGGGGGATCAACCTGAAGCAATTGCAAGGCTTACCGAGGGGATTAATCTTGGCAAGAGGTCTCAGGTTTTGCTCGGGATTACTGGGTCCGGAAAAACTTTTACCATGGCAAACGTCATAGAGAATGTGCAAAAACCGACGCTCATTTTGGCACATAATAAAACACTTGCGGCGCAACTCTATCAAGAATTTAACGCGCTTTTTCCAAACAATGCTGTGGAATACTTTGTCTCATATTATGACTATTACCAACCAGAGGCATATGTCCCAAGAACAGACACCTATATCGAAAAAGATTTAGCTATTAATGACCGGATAGAAAAGCTGCGGCTACGGGCAACGTGTTCTTTGCTTGAAAGGGAAGACGTCATTATCGTCTCCTCGGTGTCGTGTATCTATGGACTCGGAATGCCTGAGTACTTTCGCGAAATGAAGTTAGCGCTAAACGTAGGAGAAAGCTATCGACGTGATGATGTCCTTCTTCACCTCATTGAATTGCAGTATACGCGCAATGATTTTGAACTCTCGCGTTCTCATTTTCGAGTGAGAGGAGATATTCTGGAAATTGTTCCTGCCTATGAGGATGATTTGGGGTATCGCATTGAGTTTTTCGGAGATGAGATTGAGAGAATCAGTGAGATTGATCCTCTCACTGGGAAAGTTAAGGCGCGGGTAGAAGGACTTTCAATCTATCCAGGTTCTCACCATGTCACTCCTGAAGAGGCGCGACTAAGCGCGATGGTCACAATTAAGAAAGAGCTGAAAGAAAGAAGTGATCATTTCCTCCAGGAAAATCTACTTGTTGAGCAGCAGCGTATTGAGCAGCGGACGAGATATGATCTCGAAATGATTAAAGAAATCGGGTATTGCAAAGGAGTCGAGAACTATTCTCGCCATTTTGGAGCAAGAAACCCTGGGGAGCCTCCCGCATGTCTTTTGGATTATTTTCCTAGTGATTACTTGGTTTTTGTTGATGAATCTCATCAAACCCTCCCACAAATCCATGCAATGCACAATGGGGATCGAGCAAGAAAGCAATCTCTAGTGGATTTTGGGTTTCGATTGCCTTCAGCTTATGACAACCGTCCGTTGAAATTTGAAGAATTTTATAATCACGTTCATCAAGTTGTCTATGTATCGGCAACGCCGGGACCTTGGGAGGTAAACGAAGCCAAAGGAGATGTAGTTCAGCAAATCATTCGTCCTACGGGACTTCTTGATCCTGTGATTGAAGTGAGACCTGCGACAAATCAGGTGGATGACTGTCTTGATGAGATTCGTGTTGAAACAAGCAAAGGGGGACGAGTTCTCGTCACAACCCTTACAAAAAAACTTTCTGAAGATCTTTCTAAATATCTGCAAGAGATTGGAGTGAAGGCAAAATACTTGCATTCTGATATTGAGACCTTAGAAAGAGTGGAAATTATTAAAGATCTGAGGAGGGGGGTGTTTGATGTGCTTGTGGGGATTAACCTGCTTAGGGAAGGATTGGATATCCCCGAAGTGACACTGGTTGCGATATTAGACGCTGATAAGGAAGGATTTCTGCGAAGTGAAACGGCACTTACCCAAACCTGTGGGCGAGCATCCCGCAATAGCGAGGGGAGGGTCATCATGTATGCTGATAAGGAGACTAAATCCATTAAGAATACGATTCAGGTGACCACAGACCGTCGGAAGGTTCAGGCTGAGTATAATCGCAAACATGGAATCACTCCAAAAACGGTATGCAAAGATTTTTCAGAAGATTTGGCAGACGCATTTCATGAATATAAGGCAGCGGAAGGAAAAGAAAAAGAAGCTCCTATCTCTGTATCTCCAAAAGAAATCCTTCAGCGAATAAAAGAGTGTGAAAAGGAAATGAAGCTTGCTGCAAAAGAGCTCCGTTTTGAAGATGCATCTCGATTCCGTGATCTTATGAAATACTATCAAGATCTTCAGCTGTTAGAGGACTCCCCTCTTTGAGCAGCTTATTCAAATGAAAGTGGCATTTTTTTAAAAAGGCCCGAGGAAAAAAAGAGCGGTACTCTTTGTGTTTTGCCAGGAAGAGAACGAGGCGAATTCCTCCATGGGAAAGGAGTCCTGTTGATTTGAAAAAATTTTCCAGGTCTCTTTCCTTAATATCTTTCATAAGAGCGTGAAACATTCCCTCCTGATGCTCAGATGATTTTAGAATATTTGCATACGATTTCTCTGAAAGGCGGAAGGCTCCAAAGAGAGAGGGGATATAGCCGACGCCGTAGTGCAATGCTACTAGGCAGTTAAGGTACCAGTCACCAAAACTTTTGAGCTTGGGGTTCAATCCGCCAAGTGTAACAATGTGTTTCCTCCGATAGATAGCGCAGTTTGAATGGATAAAAAACGTGGTTTTTTTAAAGATTGTAGGGAGAGTTTCTTTTGTAAAAATCCGGGGAGAGTTTCCTAGAGGCATTCGATCAGGAACAAGAAAATGAGGAGTATGGTCTTCAAAATGACAGGTTTTACCTGTGCACATTCCTACTTCTGGGTGTTCTTTAAGAAAAGATATGGATTTTTCAAAGAAGCCAGGAAGAATGAAGTCATCGGCAGAACAAAAAGCCAGTAGTTCAGATTGTGCCTCTTGGATGCCTCGGTTGATGGTGGGGACTGGGCCTTGGTTTGTTTCATTTTGAAGAAGTTTAATTTGAGGGTATTTTTGTTGCCACTCTTTGATTAAAGGAACACTTTCATCAGTTGAGGCATCGTCAATAATGAGGACTTCATCTGGAAGGAGTGACTGAGAGAAAATAGCTTCAAGTGCTGCCGGCAGATGGTGACTATGGTTGAAGTTGGGAAGGACAACAGAGAGCACCATCAGTTGAAAGTGACGAGGGTTCGCGCAGCCAGGCCACTATCTAATAGGGAGACAAGAGCATTGATTTCACTTAATGGAGCTTCATGCGAAATCAGGCGGTTAATCTGTTTATTGCCAGGGTAGAAGGAGCGCAGGAAAAAAGGGATGTCTTGATCAGGCTTAACTTTTCCTCCCCAGGTCCCAATAAGTTTTTTGCCCTTAATAAAATCAAAAGGATCACATTCGATCTTGGTTTCTTTGGGGACATTCCCCGCAAGAACACAGAGCCCTGTTTGGTCTTTCACTGCTTTAAAAGCGAGTTCCATGACCTCTTTTTTACCAACAGCTTCAACGGCAAAATCAACCCCTTTCCCATCGGTGATTGAGTCAAGTGAAGAAAGAAGTTCATCTGGGTTGTAAAGCAGGGTATGGGTTGCTCCAAGTTCTTTTGCTAGAGTGAGCTTTGAAGGCTCCAAATCGATTGCGATAATCTTTTTAGCTTTTTTGGCAGTTGCTGCAATCAAGGCGCTTAGACCAATTCCACCGAGTCCAAAGAGGGCAATCGTTGAGTCCGAAGTAAGGGTCAGTTCATTGTAAATGATTCCAGCTCCTGTGGGGATTGCACACCCAAACAAAGAAGCTTCCCTCAGGGGAATATCTGTAGGGATGGGAATGAGGCGGTTTTCGGCAATAACTGCGTACTCTAGAAAAGTGCTGATAGGCCCAGAATTCACTTTTAAGTCACCACATTGGTAGATAGTTCCTTTAGCATCAATTCCATCTCCCTTAATCCAGGTCAGAATAACTGGGTCATCTATTTTTACCTTTGTAACACCAGGTCCTGTATCAACCACGACCCCTGATCCCTCATGTCCGAGTGTATGAGGTAAAAATCTGTCGGGACCCTTGAGCCCCTTGATTTCATTGAGCTGTGTACGGCAAATTCCGCTGTATTTCATTTGAACAAGGACCTGGCCTTCCTGAAGCTTTGGAATTTCAAGTTCCATCAACTCAAGAGGAGCACCACATTCTGTTAAAACGGCACCACGGGACTTCATGATTTCTTCTTGCACCCAACTGTAATAAAATAATGAGCAAGTGGAAGATAACCGGTATGGACAACTTCATCATTAGCAGCAAACATAAAGACAAACTCGAAATGCTCTCGCATTTCAGCTTCTAATTTTTCATGGGAATAAATGTTGATATGGCCTTTTTTAGACACTTCGGAGGCAAAGTCTTGAGAGATTTTGCTTGGGGTTCCAATAACACAGAGTCCTTCAGGAGTTAGCTCTTTAGCAATCCCTTCGATAAAATCATGTGCATGCTCCGGGAGAATGTGCTCAATCACATCGAAATTAATGACTGCATCCCAATCACCTGTGTCTTCACTTTTCAAAAAATCGCCGGCTTCAAACTCTACAAAAGGTTCGTTGAAATTTTTTTGCGCCTGGAGAATAGCATCTTCATCGAAGTCAACACCTTTTGCAAATCCACATTCCTTACCGACTAGAAAAGTTCCAAGACCTTCATTGCAACCGACATCGAGGACCCTCTTACCCTTACCGATGAGCTTCGAAGCAAACTTATAATATGACATACAATGCAAAACCCGTCTTGGGGTTTTGTGGAACCAAAACGAAGCATACCGCCCCAAATTGATTTCAGGAACTTCCTGCATGAGTTCTTCTGTGACACAGGACCAATTCGATTTAGACTCTTTCATTATTCACTTGTCTCGTTTGCTGTTGCGGTGAAATAATTTTGTGCTTGTGCTGTTAAAGCAGAGCTGCTGAGCGGCTCGTAATAGTCGGGGCGGGCACTGAGGTCGACAGGTGCAAAGGCGCTCATGACTCGAATATCGGAGCTCCAGCGGGTTGTAGTTCCATTATTGACCACACATCCATGAACGGTTGAGAGGCTAAAAGCGATGGCTTGGCCTAACTTCAAGGGGACAGGAAGCATCTCATTTGCGATTGAAGGATCCATCACTTTTGGGGCGTAGAGGAAACCCAACTGGTGTTTTGATGATCCTTTACGAACAGCCTCATCTGGGTTTTCAATTTGTGTTGTAGGAAAATGATTTTCAGGAAGTGTATGAGATCCTGTCATGACTTGAAGAGCAGAAGGTGCTGGAACATCTACGTAAGGGACGAGGACAGAGAGTTCAAAAGGGGATCCTCCATAAAAGGTATCTCTATGGTAACCGATGTTATCTTGAGGTTTTCCAGGGCGAGCCATTCTTAAGTAGGGGCTTTGCTGGACACAAAGGTCAAGCCCCATAAAGGGTTTAAATAACGAAAGTTGTTTTTCGATAATTGCCTTTCCGAACTTTTGATTTCGGAAGAATTCAGTCATCTTAATCTGAAGATCAGTGTGTTGAATATCATCTTCAATTTCAGTATGATATTCTTCTAGAGGAATGTTTTTTCCTAACAGTTCACTTAAGTGTGCTTGAAGGGCTTCACGCGCTTTCATTACAGGCTCTTGATCGATAAAATCGATAACAACCCACCCTTTCTCAGAAAAATGTTCAATATCAATCATAATAAACCTTTTTTTTATGAACCCCGACACACAGAAGGTAGTGTGCCATCGAACCAAATCCAGTGTGCATGGTTTCATCATTCATTCCAAAAGGGAATACTTGATGAAAATAGGTTTTCATCACCTCAAGAAGGCGTTCTTGGGTGTACATATTGACATGCCCTAGCTGACTAGCTTTAGACGCATAGGGGGCTGCTGTAATATTAGGCGTCCCAATGATACAAATTCCATTTTCCGTCATATTTTTATGTACGGTCTCAAAGTATGTATTTTCAAACTCTGGGAGGATGTGTTCCACAACGTCAAGGGAAACAACTCCATCAAAAGAACCATAGGTTTTCCCCATAAAATCATCATGAAGAAACTGAAGTTTCTCATCCATCATATTTTTTTTGGCCGCTTCTAGAGCAGGTTGATCAAGGTCGACGCCGGTGTATTTGGTGGTGTTTTCTGCTAAGATGGTTGTTCCAATTCCGTCGCTACACCCAAGTTCTAAGATATGGTGACGCTTTCCAAGCATTTTTGTTGAAAATTTATACCGAGAAAGAACGAAACCAAGACGCTTGGGATCGTTCCTAAAGTTGAAGGACCAGTGAGGACCAAACTTATAGGTGTGTTCCGAAAATAGTTTTGTTGTCTCGTCCCATGCAGTTTTTTCGTCCATCTTCAGGCTCCTTTAGTAAATTTTATCCGAGAGAGTGTTTTTAGAGAAGTAAAAATCACGGGATTAGATAGGTAACATCATGTCCGAGTATTATTTAATGTAATTTTTCTTGTCGTATGCAGATGGAGGAAGCGTATGATAAGGAAGTGTGCGGTAGCGGATTAGATAATACGCGTGGTGAAAAACTTTTCTAAAAGTTAGTTTCTTCTTCCCGGTAAGGACTTGGCGAATGAGGGTTTTATAGAACAGAAAAGTAATTCGTAAGCGTCTCTGTATTTTTTTGATAGTTTGTTTTATGTCGCGGTTGAAGAGTTGCGATCTGTGTAAATCCTTGACCTCCTTGTGAATAGCCTGAATTTTATCTTTCCAGTCAGACTTTTCAACACCATCACCAAGAATAATATCGTGTTCATAGAAATACTGATGTGCTTTGGAAACACTTGTTTGGAGCCAATGTCGGAAGGGGAAAAACTCTCTTAAGACTGAGGTGTCGTTTAAAAATTGGTCGTCGCTTGAAATTTCAAACAAGGAAAAGTCATTGCAATCTTGGATCACTTCCCAACTGTTAAAATTCTTGCAAGCTTTTTCGAGAAAGTCCCTTCCGTCAGTTGAGGTTACTGGATAAACACCATGTTTCTCTGGCCAAAAAAGGAGAGGGTGGAGGTGGTAGGCTTTTGCAAGTAGGTTATTCTCATCAAGTCTCCAGTACATATGACTGGGGTGGATGCCAATTTTATCCTTGGACATGAGTAAGCATTTTGCTCGGTGATGCAAGTTGTTCACTGTTGCAGTGGCAAGTTCTTGGGGTGACCAGGTAACGACTTCTGTAGAACCTTCTTTCTTCTTTTCATCCGAATACTTCTGATATACCTGAAGAGACATTCGCGTAGAACAAACTGCAATGAGGCGAACTTTTCGCTCGATCGCCTTTTCACAATAGGTAAAAACGTTTGTCGAAACAACACAATCTGGCGAAAGAAAAAGAATAGGTGAGCTTGTTTTGTTTGCTTCTGCAATTGCATCTGAATGTCCCTCCAAAAGGATTTTAAAAGGGCAGTCTTTAGAGGATACATTGATCATTCTGAAGATCACATCGCATGAGGATTCAAGGGTTTGGTAAATACTTGAGCTTGTAATTTGTTTTTTCCCTGCTTCATTTGTATAGATAATATAGCTTGGTCTTATGGATAAATCCCTTAAATTACCGGCAGAAAATTGAGTCGGCAGAGAAAGCTCAAGGAAATTATTGGTGTACTTATCACCCCATACCACATTGATAATTTGGAGTTTCATGCGATGTTTTGAATCCTTTTTTTAGTTAGTATAATCCAGGTTGTAGCAAAGGTAGGCCTGAGATTCAATTAATTCAATAAAAAATCTTTATTTCGGTAGTCAGCTGCCAATATAGAGATTGACTCTCGGAGACTTTGAGGCTTCACATCAACGGTTTTGTAAAGTTTTTTACAGTTAAGGGCTGTTTTTTTTGGGCGAGGGTCTCCTTCTAACTCATCTAAAGAAATCGGTTCGATGAATGTTTTTGAAATATTAAGGTTTTCGCAAGCTTCTAGTGCTAATGCATAGCGACTTAAGGTTTCTTTTCCTCCAATATTTATTAGTCCAGTAATCTTTTGATCGATAAGTTTTTGAATGATGCTCACAAGATTATCGATGTGGAGGGGGCAAAATATTTGATCGGTTGCAGCTCGGACGGTTCTTCCTTGTATTAAAGTTTGCATCATTTCATCTAAAAGTGAATCATCGCCAATCAAAGTGGAATAGATTTTAGATAGACGGAGCATTAAATAATTTCCGTTAGTGGCGTCATGAATCCTTTTCTCTAATTCAGCCTTTTGTTTTCCGTATGTGTTGATGGGGCTCGTAGGGGAGGATTCTGTATAACCGCCTTCTTTTCCATCAAAGACATAATCTGTTGAAAATAAGATGGGGAAAAGGCCCAGTTCTGTGCAGTGCTTTGCAAGACGGAGCGTACCCGTAACATTGATTGCGTAGGTTTCCTCAGGACGTTTATTGCAATCGTTAATATTTGCACATCCAGCGGCAATGATAGCGTGAGTTTCAGTCGACAGGGGCAGTGTCTTTAAATTCGGAATGCTTAGGTCAATGAGGTGGGGCGATTCTTTGTGGTGGGTGTGGATAGCAGGATTTAAAGAGGCTGTAAGGTGTCTTCCAATAAACCCCTTAGATCCAATAACAAGTAGTTTTTTATTCATTCAGACAAGAGCTCTTTCAGACTGCTTCTTAGATTGCAAATCCCAGAGGTAGGCATACTCTCCGTTTGCTTCTATGAGCTCGTCATGAGTTCCTGTCTCGGTGACTTGACCGTTATTGAGTACAATGATCTGGTCTGCGGAGACAACTGTTGAGAGACGATGAGCGATGACAAGAAGTGCACACTTATCTCGGCACTTTTCAAGCGTTGCTTGAATGATTTGCTCGTTATGACTATCCAGATTACTCGTTGCTTCATCAAAGATCATGATTTCAGGCTTTCTAATTAATGCGCGCGCGATAGCAATACGTTGTGCTTCTCCTCCTGAGATTTTATACCCATGTTCTCCTAAAGGGGAGTCAAGTCCGTTAGGGAGATTATTAATTACCTCGTAGCATCCAGCAGTTTTACAGACTTCAAGGATTTCCTCGTCCGTAGCATCTGTTCCAAAACAGATGTTTTCACGCGCGGGGTCATTAAAAATAATCGTGTTCTGGGAAACAACCCCAAGTTTTGATCGCCAGCTTCGAATATTGTATGAGTCAAGTTCAACTCCATCAATAAGAATTTTTCCTTTAGTTGGCTCAAATAATCGGGTAATAAGGCTGACTAAGGAGGTTTTTCCAGCTCCTGAAAGCCCAACAATAGCTGTCAATTTTTGATGAGGAATAAAGAGAGAGACGTTGTTTAGGGCCGGTGCTTTCTTTGGGGAATAACTGAAGGATATATTACTAAACTCAATCCCTTTTTGAATGTCTACTGCCTCAATTCCCCCAGTTGGCTCAAATCCTTTGTCATCTAGAGTCAAGATGTCATTGAGCTTTACAATCGAACCGCTTTGAGAGGCAATTGTACCAAAATAATTTAGGATTTCTCTTGCAATTGTTGTAAAGCGGTATGCTGTGACTGTATAGGTCAACAAAAGAGGGAGAGAATGTTCACTGGTAACAACTAGAAATAGAGAACTTATTGCGATGGTTGCAGCCATCATGACCATGCTAAAAACCTCACCGGCTGCCGCCAGTAGAGCTTGTAGTTGGGAACTTCCTTTTTGATACTCCTGCATTTTCTTCATAACCGAACGGCTTCGATAGAGAATAATTTTTTGCATTCCGAAAATATGAATGAGCTTGATTCCGTTAATTGCTTGAACAACATCGTTATTGTATTGCAGCAATTTGTTTGCACATTCTTCTGAAAAACGACTGATAACGGAAAGGATCTTCTTGTATCCAAGACCCGAAATGAAAAAGAACGCAGTAAAAAAAAGAGTTAAAGGAATAGATATCTTAAAGAGGACAAGGCTTAGAACGCCCAATACACAAGACTGAACAATAATCTTATGGAGAGATTGGAGCATGGGAATGATTGCATTTGAGGGAATCTGTGTGTAAGAGGCAAGCCCCCCTGTTTTGTAATTGCTCACTGTTGAAAAGTTAAATGAGAGAATATGTGAGTAAATATTCTGATGCACATCACAACTAATACGCGCATTGAGCTTTGCAGCTTGCATAGCTGAAAAGTACATAATCAAAGACTTCATGATTTGTGCAAAAATTGCGGCAATCACCATCAAAATAAAGAGTTGATTTGAGGAAAGTTCCTCAAGGTGGGATATTTTTGCAATTCTAGACAGGATAGGTTTCCCATTGAAAGCTCCTAGCCCCTTTCCATTTAGGATATATAGAGAGCAAAGGAGGAGAGCAAATGTCATTCCTTCAAAGAAGGCAGCAAGGCATCCTGGGGTTGAAATAAGAAAAAACTTAATCAGGTCCTTCTTTTTTCGCTTAAAAATGACATTGTAGATGTTTCGGATGTATTCTTTTCTTTTTTTTAGCATAACCTACTTGCTCTTTACCAATCTGGGGTATCAATGTAACCAAAATAAAATAGGAAATCATTGTAATTTATCTTGAAGATCTCTTTGTGAATCTCTTCAAAGTGATGTTTCCAGGAGCCAATCTGACCACTTCTGAATGTATTATTCCATTTACTTACTAAATCGTCTACACCAAATAGGCGATCACAAATCTGTATGATTTGAGATCTTGAGAGGTCTTTTCCGTAAGCATTTGCAATTTTGCTTACTTCATTGATCTGAGCAAGTTTACTTCCTCCCCCCTTCGGTCCGATCAAATTTTCGAATCTAATCACAACAGTGTTGTGAAATTCGGAAATTGCTATGCAAGGCGCAACATAATTCTTAAAGTCAACGGGTGAAAGGTCGTTATGTTCTAAAATGGCTGTAAGTTTTTGACTAAAGGTTAACTCCGGCCAAGCATGAATGATGTTTGTAAGAGAGTCGTGAGATTTTTCTGTTTGTGCTAGGAGCTTAATGCTTACAGGCATTTCGTGTTTAAGAATAATCCTATCTAAATGATAGACGTAAGAAACAAACACGTCTCTTAGGTCTCTTACAAGGAAGATAATGGGTCGCTCAGGGAATAGATTCATCTTAGTCTTAGTCTGATTGATAGTGTGACTAAAACTAGAAAATCTTATTCCGGGTATCAAAGAGATTGTTTTTCCGAGAAGGTGAGACCCAGATTTAGGAATTGTAATAACAAGAGGGGTGGACTCAATAGTCGCGAATGATGAAACGAAGGGGAATAAAGCCAGGAAAATAATGAACTGAATCTTTGACTTATTCATATCCAATTACCGGTTGAATCATTTATGGAATGAACCAGTAGTAGTCGCCAGTGTAACCAATGTCGTTGAAAAAGGCTTTCCATTCGTTAACGTGCATGATTGTTTTTGCAGTAAGATTCCAGTGATACATAAGTTCCTTTTCTTTCTCGTTGCGATAGGCATCAACGGTAATAAAACTATTTCCTCGTGAAACCCGTTCGATTTCTTGGAGGGCGCGTGTAAGCTCAGGTTTTTCGAGATTGTGAACAGTGTTAATTGAGATAACGAGATCGAAAGAATTGTCTTTGTAAGGGAGATCAACAGCATTGGCGGTTTTAAGAAATGGTTTGACTTCTTCTTTTGCGTTTTTGATTGCGTAGTCAGAAATGTCGCATCCTGCAACGGTAATATTTGGAATTAGACGCCTAAAATCGTAAAGCATAAATCCTTTGGCAGCTCCAACATCAAGAACAGAGCTTTCCCCGGTGAGGTTGTACTGGTTTTGGAATGTAGGAACAACAGGTGTCCAGAATCGCTCCATGTACCCAAAGCCTCCATAGCCATGGCGACGGTCGCCGTCGAAGAAATCTTTGCCGAATTTTCGAGCAATTGCACGGTCTGCTTCTGTTTTAGTTGCACCCCTCTCTTTGACATCTCGTTTTGTTTTTGGATAGTTGATAAGAAGGTCGATTTCTTGTCCCATGATTTCCTTATGCTTTGTGGATGTATTCGAGCGGTTTTTGGTTGATGGCATCAAAATAGGAGTTGACCCAACCAACAGTTTGGTTGATTCCATCTTCTAGGGAGATTTCCGGTCTCCATCCGAGCTCGGTGCGAATTTTAGTAGAATCGATGGTATAGGCCTTGTCTTGACCAAGGCGCTCGGGTGCAATTTCAGTGGAATCTTCGAAAGAAACATCCATTTTGTCGCAGATGGTTTTGACGACATCTTTAACAGCGACTCCCTGATCAGGTGAGATGTGATAGATCTCACCGTTCGTGCCTTTTTCCATGGCAAGGAGCTCGCCATTGGAGACATCACGGATATGGATGTAGGATTTAACGGCAACACCACCCCCATGAAGACCAATCTTTTTTTTGTTTTTGAGATAGATAGCAGTGCGGGGAATAATTTTGAAGAGTTGTTGGTGAGCGCCATAAACGTTGGTGGCGCGGATCATTACAAGAGGGAAATTGAAGTTTTTATAGAAAGTAAAGAGGGACATATCACCTGCAGCTTTTGAAGCGGCGTAGGGGGTGGACGGGTTTACGGGAGTGTCTTCCTTAATAAATCCTTCACAGGTGCCATAAACTTCAGGCGAGGAGATATGGACATACTTCTTGAGAAACTTTTTGTCTTTAAGAAGGTTAGCAAGTGAGGTGAGGGCAACTGCATTGGTTTGAAACCAATGGTCAGGGTTTTCCCAGCTCGGCCCGACTTCACTCTGCGCTGCAAAATTAACAACATATTCGGGCTCAAAAGCTTCTAAAAGACGGTCAAGTTTATCGAGGTCTTGATTCAGGTCGATCTGCTTGAACGTAAAGTGAGGGGAATTTTTTGCACGATAGGGAAGAAAGAGAGCATCTTTTTCCTCTGAACGACTGATGCCGGTCACTTCATATTCTCCCTTTTCAAGAAGGAGGTCGATAAAATCACTTCCAGAAAATGAGTTGCTACCAATAACGAGGACTTTTTTCATCTATTATCTCCTAAAAAGGGCCAGTAAAGGAAGCATCAGGGACGTCAAGTGGGCCTGCGCTCCGGTATTCGAGTAATTCTTGGAGAAGTGATTGCGCTTTGGAGGGCAATCGCATCATCTTAAACGTTTCCATCGCAATGTCGCGGTGGGATGGGTAATAGTGGTTTGCAAGTGCCCAGCTAGTGGGGCTGTGGCGGTCGGGGTAGGTGACACGCTTGGGAGCCGCTTTTAAATCGTTGAAGGTCTCCTCTGTAATCGATGCAATGACTTCTCCTGCAAAACCGCAGCTTTTCCAATCAGGATCTGCAACAAGAAGGCGTCCGGTTTTTCGTACTGACTTAATGAGGGTCTCTTTGTCGAGCGGCTTGACACTTCGAAGATCGATGAGTTCGACACTTACCCCTTCCTTTTCTAATATTTCAACTGCTTTACGCGCCTCTAAAACCATATGCGAAGTGGCGGCGATAGTGATATCAGATCCTTCTTGAACGATATGAGCTTTTCCAATGGGGACTTCATACATTTCTTCAGGGACATCACCATGAGTATTGTGAAGCCACCGATGCTCAAGGAAAACAACAGGATTATTATCCTTAACAGCAGAGATTAAGAGGCCTTTTGCATCATAAGGGGTGGAGGGCATGACGACTTTAAGACCTGGAATATGGGCGAATAAACTTTGCAATGATTGAGAGTGTTGAGGACCTTGTCCCCATCCTCGTCCCATGACAAGGCGGATGACAATTGGCGCTGTCATCTTGTCGCCGAACATGTAGTGCCATTTAGCGGCATTATTGATCAGTTGGTCAAGAGCCAAAAGGAAAAAGTCGACACGCTGGTGCGTCATAATGGGGCGCATTCCTCGAATAGCACACCCAATAGCAACACCGGTCATCGTGTTTTCAGAAGTGGGCATATCCATCACACGACTGGGACCAAATTTCTCTTGGAGCCCGGTAGTTGTTCCAAATGTTCCTTTAGGATCTGGAACACCCAATCCCATAAGGTAAACGGAAGGGTCAGATTCAAGCAGTTGGGAGGTTCCCTCCAAGATGGCTTGATTAAATTTAATATCTCTCGTCATGGGGACTGCTCCGCGTACGTCAGTTCATAGTCTAGGTCAAATTCTGGGAGGGGACTTGCATTTGCAAAAGTGAAAGCCTCATCGACTTCCCTTTGGAGGGTTTCTTTCATAGCGCTAACATCTTCTTCAGTGATGACATTTTCTTTAATAAGTTTGCTTTGGTAGTTTGCAATCGGACATTTCTCTAACCAGAAATTAAACTCATCATGTGTACGGTAACCAAGGTCGGTATCGTAGTCAGGGCCACAGTGCTCTCGAAAGCGATAGGTGTTAAGCTTGATAAAAGCGGGACCATTTCCATTACGGATCGAGTCGATCGCTTCTTTTGCAATGGAGTAACTTTCTTCGACGTTGTTTCCGTCTCCCTCTTTTGCAAACATTCCGTGTGCCTGAGCAATTTTGCATAAGTTGCGGGTCTCTGGTTGTCTGACGTCAATGGGAGAGTAAACAGAATACAGGTTATCTTCGCAGACGTAGAGCATGGGAAGGTTTTTTAATGCAGCAAAGTTGAGACACTCACCAAAGACGCCCTCTTCAGTAGCCCCTTCCCCAAAGTAAGAAACTGTTACTTTTTTATCTCCTTGAAGGAGAGAGGTAAAGGCGAGTCCTGTGGCAACAGGAATACTATTTGCTACAATGGGGGTAGAGCCCATCATACCGACGGATTGATCCACAAGGTGCATGGATCCCCCTCGCCCTAAAGAGCATCCCGTCTTCTTGCCGTGAATTTCAGCGATCATCGCTTTAAGATCTCCACCTTTTGCTAAGTAATGGGCATGGGCACGGTGATTACTCATGACGAGATCACCGCTGTCGAGGGCCTCGGAAACTCCAACTGCGATCGCTTCTTGTCCAATGCTGAGATGAGTCGGGCAGCGCATCTTTTGCTCAGAATAACGATCAGCAATGGCTTCCTCAATCATTCGGATGCGGAGCATTTTATAAAATAGGTCTGCTTTGTTCACTTGAGTAACCTCGTCAGGAATTTGTTAAAGGGGATTTTTTTGATGGGTTCTTTGTTACCAATGATTTGTACGTTAAGAGCGGAGGCTATCGAGCCAAAAAAGCCAGCTAGTGATATGGGGTACTTCTTTGCAGCGCACATAGCAGCCAAGGCGAAGAAGCTATCACCCGCTCCGACTCGGTCGACAGTATTCGAGACAAGGGCGGGGATTCTAATATCAGGCTCTTCTTCAGAAGAGCAGAAGACCCCATCGACCCCTTGTGTAATGCAAATATTGCGGCACTGAAGCACCTCAGAAATATCAGCAGCAAGGCCTTCCATCGAACTATATTTGTCGTGGGCTGAAAGACGGAGCTCCGGCTCATTAAGGGAAATCAGATCGGCGCGGCGGTAATGGGTCACGACATTGAACCCGCGGTTTCCACTATTCGTTTGGGTGTTAATAGCTAAAAAGTTTGGAAGTGTAGAAAGGGCATCGACAATCAGGGGATTGGTAAAACCGTTTCCAAAGTCGCAAACTAAAACGAGATCAAAGTCTTTAGTGTGGTTTCCTAAATAGGTAATGACATGGTCTGTTTCCGCTTCTGTGAGAAGGGAATCATTTGTCGAATAGGTCTCAAAAAGCTTGGATAGACGACTGCCATCTTGGAGAACATACCGCTTCTTTGTTAGAGTTGAATGCTTAGGTTGTGTGACGAACTCTTTTTGAATTTTTGGATCAAGGAGATTATCAATAAGTGGAAGGTGGGAACATTTCTCGCCAAGTGAAGTTAGAAGGGTAACATGATCAGAAAACTGGGCGATATGGTTTGCAATAATGAGCGAGCCACCAAGGTAACGTTCGTTTTGGCCGCAGCGGGCGACCATGTGGAGTCCTTTCCCTGACTGCCCCATGGGGGCAGTAAACTGATATTCATCGATGATGGCGTCTCCCACGACTAGGACGCGTAGGTCCTTGAGGCTCTCTACCTTATTAAGCAGGTCATCAATAGTGTATTGTTCTTTTATTTCTGCGAGAAATGCACGAAGTTCAGGAGAGGCACTTTCATAATAGCGGTTGAGAAGAGAGGAGGAGCTAAAGACGATGTCGTCCGTGTAGAAAACAGAGCCATGTGCAGCCTGCACGGCGCGAACCTCATCGGCAATCTTCCCCGTTACGTCTGCTGCATGGTCCGCATATTCTTTCCCTTTTACGTAAATATTCGGCTTAATTTTTTTGATGCAACTCACTGCATCAGGACTATCATTAAGAACGACATAATCAACGCAGTTTAAGGATGCTAAAGTTTCGGCTCGGAGTGCTTCATTAAAGGCGGGGCGACCGGGGCCTTTATTTACGAATCGGTCAGGGGTGATAGAAACAACTAGTTTTGTTCCTTGCTTTTTGGCTTCTTTGAAGTGGCGTATATGTCCAGGATGAAGCAGGTCAAAAACCCCATGACAATGGACGATTTTTCCACCTTCTTTTTTTTCTTCCTCAAGGACCTTTTCAAGCTCTTTAAATGTTTTTAATTTACTTTGCATGGCTTAGTTGCGTTGCTTTTTCATTTGAGGTGAGTTTAAAGTTCCACGAATCAATAATTGTGTGCAATAGAAAAAAGTGCCCCATTTCAACAAGGCCATAATCAATAATCGGTAGGTAAAAGTTAAGATCGCCTTGCGACCTTAACGGGTTGTAGGGTTCGAATCCACTGAGAGTAATGATTGGAATATCTTTTGATTTGGCAATAGCTGTTCCATTTAAGATGTTCTGTGAATTTCCAGAGCTACTAATACAGACTAAAAGATCATTTGGTCTGAGTAATAAATCAAGAGGTCGGGAAAAAACTTGCTCATATCCAAAATCATTGGAAATGCAAGTCATTACATTGGAATCATAGAGCGTTTGTGCAGGGATCTTCAACGCGTTTAGAAGGTCAATGGCAAAGTGAGAAGCAATTCCTGCACTGCCACCATTCCCAATCACAAAAACCGTTCCATCCTTTTCTTGAGTTTGCATTAAAAATGCGTGAAAAATTTGCAGAGATTGTTCTTCACTCAAGGTTCTGTCAGGAGACGAGAATTCACATTTACTCACAACCTCATTTAGTTCATTAAATCGTTTCGAAAACATTAACTACTCCTTTTACGAGAGGTATTGAAACCAGGTTTTTGTCGCGTCTTCAATGCTGTTTGGATCCCACAAAGGGGCCTCACGGAAATCTTCGATTTTTTCAAGGAGTTGTTTTACCCCCTCTTCAAACGGGGTTTTAGCTTTGAAGCGAAGCATCTTTTCTATTTTTTGTGTGTCAGCAAAAGTGCAGTCAGGTTCTCCAGGGCGCTTTGGAATATTGACAGAGTCTCCAGAGAGAAGTTCTACAATACGATTTACTGAATAGTGGTTCCCACTACCCACATTAAAGATTTCTCCGCTAACAGAAGACTCAGCAGCAGCAAGAAAAGCACGTGCGACGTCTTTGACAAAGGTAAAGTCGCGTGTTTGCGATCCATTCCCTACGACAGTCATGGGTTTGTTGTTGAGTTTTTGTGTAAGAAAAACTCCAAAAACGGCTCCATAGGTTCCTGTGGTTCTAGCGCGGGGACCATAGACGTTGAAAAGGCGGAGTGAAAGACTAGGCATTTTATAAACCTGTTCCCAATGCATGACGAGTTCTTCTCCCAAAAACTTAGTCAGTGCGTAAGGATACTGAGGTCGAATAGGTGCATCTTCTGAAGTGGGATAGTTTTCTGGAATGCCATAACACGAAGAAGAAGCGGTGTAGAGAAACCGTTTTACACCTGCTTGTTTCGAGCATTCAAGAACATTGAAAGTTCCATCTACATTGACTTCGAAATAATCACGCGGAGACTCAATTGAAGGAACGACATCTGCCAAGGCTGCCATATGAAACACCCAGTCGATTCCCTCAAAATGAGGGCGGAGTGCATCTGCTGAGCGGATATCTGCTTCAACAAACCTGAGGTTGGGATTGTCCTTAAACTCATCAAAGTTTGAGAGTCTTCCCGAGCGGAGGTTGTCTAGTGCGGTGACCTTATGGCCATTTTCGAGTAGAAGTTGTGTGAGATGGCTACCAATAAAGCCAGCTCCACCAGTTACTAGTGCTTTCATTGGAGGTTGACCGCCTTCATCGTTTTGATATTGAAGTACCGCTTATCGTCCAAAGAGTTAGGGAGTTTCCCGTTTTCAAAAGCTTCAACGAGGCTGTCAACAGCATCTTGAATGGTATAATTTGGTGTAAAGCCGAGCTTATCGGCGATCTTTTGAGAAGACACATGATAAGAACGGTTATCATTGGTTGGGATTTTCTCAAGATCGACGTCCTTTTTCTTTCCAACGGTAGATTGAACGATATCTGCGAGCTCCTCTACCGAGTGATTATGGTATCCTACATTGAAAATTTCTCCCTGGATTTTTTCTGCTGGCGCTTCCAAAACATGCAAATAAGCACGTACCATATCGCGTACATGAATATTGGGGCGCAGTTGATCCCCTCCCATAACCTTGATTCTTCCAGTGTTAAAAGCTAGGTTTGTCAGAATGTTGACCACAACGTCAAGGCGTTGTCTAGGAGCATATCCACAAACAGTAGCAGGCCTGAGCACGCAACATGTAAAATTTTCATCTTGATATTTTAGGAGGATTTCTTCGCAGGCTGCCTTAAATTTCGAGTAATCGGTTAGAGGATTGAGTTCCATATCCTCGGTAACATTAGGAACATCTTTAACACCATACACTGAAGATGAAGAGGCATAGACAAACCGCTTTACTCCTCTTCTTTTTGCCATTTGAACAAAAGGCTCAAAGGGATCAAGATTAATTGACTTTCCAAGATCTGGATTGAGCTCAAAGCTAGGATCATTTGAAATACAGGCAAGATGAATGACAAAAGGACATCCACCATTTAAGGCAATTTCCATTTCGTCAAGGTTGCGAATATCGCCCTTCACAAGTTTAAGTTTGGGGTGATCTTTGATCTCATCAAAGACTTCTTCCCCATAAAGGAAAAGGTCGTAAACAGTCACTTCATAACCAGCATCCAATAACGCCGGAACGAGGAGCGATCCAACGTAGCCTGCTCCACCTGGAATAAATACACGCATGTTATACATCCATAATTTAAGTCAAAGAAAAGCACTATACAAAATTTCTTGTCATCGCGCAAGCGTAAAACCCCTGTTTGCTTCCTAATTAGACGTTCCTTTATATTGGTGGGCATGCGAGTTGCACTGGTACATGATTGGCTTACAACTATGGGAGGCGCGGAAAAGGTTTTAGAAGCGCTGACTGAAACTTTTCCTGCAAAGCTTTTCACTTTGGTTCAAGATCCAAAAAAACTTGAGGGGACCCCCTTCAAAGAAATGGATATTAAAACCTCCTTTATTCAGAAACTGCCACGTGCAAAGAGCAAGTATCGTTCTTACCTGCCCCTATTTCCTATGGCGATTGAGCAATTTGATTTATCAGATTATGACTTGGTTATCTCATCGTCCCATTCGATTGCAAAGGGTGTTCTCACCCATGCTGATCAATTGCATATTTGTTATTGCCACACCCCTATGCGCTATGCTTGGGATCTTTATCAGCAGTACTTGAGGGAGTCTAAACTGAAAAGTGGATTCAAAGGGGTTCTTGCAAAGTTTTTTCTTCATTATCTTCGGATGTGGGATGCTCACAGTTCTTCTCGTGTAGATGCATATGTTGCGAATTCGACGTATGTAGCAAGAAGAATCCAAAAGCTTTACGAAAAAGAGGCTACGGTTATCTATCCCCCCGTAGATGTTGACTATTTTTCACTCTCTGAGGAGAAAGAAGATTTTTATCTAACAGCATCGAGGATGGTTCCCTATAAGAAGATGGATCTTATCGTAGAAGCCTTTGGGGAAATGCCTGACAAAAAACTTGTGGTGATTGGAGATGGCCCAGAAATGGCCAAAGTGAAGGCAAAAGCTAAGGGGAATATCGAGATCTTGGGATACCAAGAGGACCCTGTTCTCCGCTCTTATCTGCAACGCGCAAAGGGTTTTGTCTTTGCTGCACTAGAGGATTTTGGGATTCTTCCTGTTGAGGCTCAAGGCTGTGGTACTCCGGTTATTGCTTTTGGGAAAGGAGGAGCTCGTGAAACCGTTGTAGAAAATGAAACGGGAGTTTTCTTTGAAGAACAGTCGGTACCCTCTCTGATAAAAGGGATTGAAGCATTTGAAAAGCGAGAATTTGATTCCAAAAAGATACGTGCGCATGCTGAGAAGTTTAGACCGGAAATCTTTAAAGAAAAATTGCAAGCTTTAGTGACTGCAACTTTAGAAGGAGCTCGATGAAAGGACTGATTCTTGCAGGAGGAAGTGGCACCCGCTTATGGCCTTTGTCGCGCGAAGATTACCCTAAACAATTTTTGTCACTTGGTGAAGAAGGCTCACTTTTAGAGCAAACCGTTTCCCGATTGTCAAATCACGACTTATTGGTGATAGCTAATCAAAAGCACCGCGCTCTTGTTGAAGAACAAGTGAAAAAGCCTATTCTTATTGAACCCTCAGCCAGAAGTACCGCGCCAGCAACTGCCTTAGGTTTAAAATATTGGATCGATTGCTGCGGAGCATCTCCTGAAGAGATCTGTGTGGTGACTCCCTCGGATCTTTATTTTGAGAATGAGGAAGATTTTATGAGACTACTTCCTAGTGCTGAAGAAGGAGCGCGTCGACGTGCTATTGTTACTTTCGGTGTTGTTCCAACCCACCCTGAGACTGGGTACGGCTATATCAAAACGCGCAGAGGAAAAGGAATTCTTTCTGTTGAAAGATTCATAGAAAAACCTAGTTTTGAAACAGCTGTGCGTCTGATTGAGAAAGGGAATTATTACTGGAATGCAGGAATTTTTGTCTTTCAGATCGGACACCTTTTAGAAGAGTTTGAAAAACATGCTCCTGAAATTTCAGCGTGGATGAGAACTCCGTACGACTCTTGCATGGAAACTTTCTCTTCGCTTCCGAAAATTTCTTTTGACCATGCTATAATGGAAAAAACGGAAGATATTCTTATGATTCCCTATCCTTCAGTCTGGTCAGACCTAGGGACCTGGAAGCGCTTGGATGCTGCCTTGCCAAAAGACGAAAAAGGGAATTATTTTTCTGGTGCTATTGAAGCAATTGAAAGCGAAAATTGTTTGGTCTTTGGTGACGATATAGTCACTCTTGGAGTAAAGGATCTCGTCGTGGTAAAACGCCAGGGGAAGGTGGTTGTTTGCTCGAAGAAAGATCTTCACCGTCTATCCGATTTGAAAACAGAGTCATATTAAATAGAAGAAAAACGAACCACGTAAGATGGTGGTGCATGTTGTGGTTTGTGGCAGCAAACAAAAAAACATGAATCAATCCCACAATGGTTATTTGATGGACATTGAGCTGCGCAAAAATTTTTCGAATCCGATGGCTATTTTCTCCAAAGTAGTAAATGAGAGTGCCTCCTAATAGGAGAGTCCCAATGAGACCCACTTCAAAAAGGAGCTCCAAATAAACATTGTGGGCGAGAATATTAGCGCCAAATCCATTCCCTAAAAAAATGCTTTTATTAAGGTCTTCAAATCCCTTTATCCATTCAGCTACTCGAATCCCAGTTGATCCATAAGTAAAACTAATTGTTTTGGCTCCAGCGACAAAAATTTTAAAGAAATCGATCGAGTAAGCCTTTAGGATCAACAGAAAAGTCAGGCCAAGAATAGTGATTTTCGTAACCATTTTCCGGATTTCAAGAGAAGTAATGCAAAGGTAGGCGAGTGTGACTCCGAAAGAAAGATAGGCGGCTCGCGTAGTGGTGAGAAGAAATGCAATAAATGTAAGCCCTGTAAAAATAAAGGTTAAAAACCGCTTTTTCTTTGCGTAAAGGAGAAGGAGAAGAGAAAGAGCAAAGCTGGATACATTACCATATTCATTGGGGTATGTTCCTGGTGAAAAGCGAAGAAGTCCCCACCCCATTTGTGCTTCAACAGAGTAGCGATGAATCGTCGCAAAAGAAATTTTCCCTGAATAAAATCCAATATAGAAAATGTATCCGATTACAAGAGAGATAAAGAAGCCGGCTAAGTAAATACGAATGAGTCTAACTCTCTCGTCGCGGTCGCGGAGGCAAAACGCTGCGCCGAACATGAAGAGACACTGAGCTACAAAAAGAAAGCAGCGGAAAAGAGGGTATGCATCTCTATGGAAATCTTTATTATGAGTAAAGTACGCTGAAAAGAGGCAATAACCCATGAAAGGAACAAAAGCTAAAACTGTTTTCCACTCTCTTGCTCTGAGGTTGACGAAGAAGAGGGGCGAGAGGGTTAGCAAAAAATGGTAGAAGCGAAATGCGTAGGGCATGAATGGAGGGGTGAGAAGGGTTCCCAGTGGTCCAAAGAAGACAAAGCAATAGATTAAGAATCTTTGAAAACTACTCAGAGTAATCATTTCAGGATGTGTTTGCTAAGGACGCCAGCAAGCTTCATCATATCAATGGGGTCAGAGTGACCGAATACCTTCGCAAGTTTATTATCGGGTACAATAAGTCTTCTATTGCTAGGATCTTGAAGATCCTTTGATTTGATATACTCCCAAACTTTTTTTGTCACCTCAGTGCGAGAGAGCTCTTGGGCTCCCACAATTGCCTGCAGCTCTGGAGAAAGGGGGCTGGGTTTCCCAACGGCTTTTTTTGCCCCTTTTTTCTTTGCAGAGGTTTTCTTTGTCGCCGTTTTCTTACTTGCTTTTTTCTTTGCACCCTTTTTTGAAGCGCCTTTCTTGGACGCTTTTTTGACATAAGCAGTTTTGGGATAGTCTTGATACTTAATTTCTAGGTCATCCAGCTGGTTCACAATCACATTACAGTCGGGGTAATTTGAACAACTAAAGAATGGCTTCCCCCAACGGCTTCGTCTTTGTTTGATATCTCCATCGCAGCCAATTGCTGGACACTTAGGCATATCTTCTGGGACAGGTTCATCTTTTTTTGGAATATTAACGATCCCGTTGCAATCAGGGTAACGTGTACACCCTAGGAAAGCACCAAAACGACCAAAGCGAATTTTCATTGGAGAGCTGCATTTGGGACAAATTTGGTCCCAGTCAAAGTTTTCTGCGTAGTCCTCTTTTTTAAATTCAAGCGACTCAATTGAAACGGTAAATTTACAATCAGGATAGTTGGAACAACCGTAGAAATACTTATCACGCGCCCAAATTTTCTGAAGCTTTTTTCCGCATTTTGGGCAGTTAATATCTGTCATCAACTTGGGGACGAACGCTTCCTTTTCAGCTTTTTCTAAAATAGGAACAAACTTTGTCCAAAATTCTTTTAAGAATTCTCGCCAGTCTTTTTTGTTCTCCGCGATCTCATCAAGCTCATCTTCCATCCGAGCTGTGAACTTGATGTCCATAATCATGTTGAAGTGGTTTTCCAGCATTTGGGCGATGATTTTTCCAAGTTCAGTTGGCTTGAGGGCTAAACGTTCTTTGGTTGTGTAGGCGCGTCCTTGGATCTTGTTCATAATGGAGGCGTAAGTAGAAGGGCGCCCAATACCACATTTTTCAAGTTCTTTTACAAGAGAGGCTTCAGTAAAACGCGGAGGTGGTTTTGTGAATGATTGGTTTGAATCTACCTCAAGAAGTTTGAGAATTTGGCCTTCTTCAACAGGAGGAAGGAGCTTGTCTTCATTTTGTTTTTTCTTTTCATCATCATCAAGATCTTCTTTTTCTTGATAGACAGCCAAAAAACCTTGGAATTTGATTATGGAACCAGAGGCACGGAGGGTTAAATCTTGATCTGTTTCGATTTCACAAGAAACTGTATCGTAGATTGCTGGGTTCATTTGTGAAGCAAGGAATCGGCGCCAGATTAAGACATAAAGCTTATATTGATCGATCGAAAGGTGATTCTTAATCAAATCAGGAGGATGATTCAAGTTGGTTGGTCGGATGGCTTCGTGAGCATCTTGTGCTCCTTTTTTAGTAGCATACATTTTTGGTTTTGAAGGAAGGGATTCTCTGCCATAAGCACCATCAATGAGTGCTCGAGCAGCATTAATTGCTTCCATTTCCACGCGAACAGAGTCTGTACGCATATAGGTGATCAAGCCTTCTGTTCCCTCAGTGCCGAGATCAACTCCTTCATAGAGACTTTGTGCAATTCCCATTGTTCGAGAGGCCGAGTAACCATAGTGGCGGCTGGCTTCTTGTTGAAGAGTTGAAGTAATAAATGGGGGAACGGGGTGCCTCTTTTTCTCTTTCTTTTCGACTCTCGAAATTTTGTAAGAAGATTTTTCAAGCTTAGCGACAAGTTTTTTAGCATCCGTCTCATTAGTAATAAGGGCGACATCTTTTCCAGCAATCACTTCCTTTTCAATCCGCTTTCCTTCAATTAAATGGAGGGAGGCTGATATTGAACGTTCCTTTGGATTCCCTTGAAGGGTTGCTCCTAGGGTCCAGTACTCTACCGGATCAAAGGCTTCGATTTCAAGTTCACGATCTACAACTAGCTTGAGTGCAATAGATTGCACTCGACCAGCAGACAAGCTCGTCGTTCCGCTTCGTTTGATGCGTCTTTGCAATAGAGGGGAGATTTTATAGCCTACCATACGGTCTAATAGGCGACGCGCTTGTTGAGCATTTACTGTTGAATGGTCAATCTCTCTAGGGTGTTTTAACGCCTCAGAAACAGCATCTTTAGTAATTGCATTGAAAGTCACCCGTTTAACTGTAGGGCCCTTTGGCAGAATATGTGCGATGTGCCATGCAATTGCCTCTCCTTCTCGGTCAGGGTCAGGAGAAAGGTAAACGGTGTCGCACTCTTTCGCAGTTTTCTTGAGTTTTGCGATGACATCCTTCTTATCAGGAAGGTTTTCATACGCCGGCTCAAAATTGTTTTCGAGGTCGATTCCAAATCCTTTTGAGGGGAGGTCTCGAATATGACCAACTGAGGACTCCACATGATAAGAATTTCCTAAAAACTTTTTTAGGGTCTTCACTTTTGTGGGAGACTCGACGATAATGAGTGTTTTGCCTTTCGACTTTGCCATATAGTTCATTAAATAAATGATAAACATTTCAGGCTACTTAATTTTTAGGATTTATTGCAACCTTTCAATGGGTAGTTGTGAATTCTATTTTTTGTGTTGAATGAGAATTGTGAACCAATGTAACGTGTTTTTCAAAAAAATTACTGCTATTAGAGTATACATTTTATGAGACGATTTTTCTTTGTTCTGTTTTTGATTGGGATTGGATTTGCGCTTGGGGTAAGCTATCGAGAAATCAGAGCGGAAATTCAGGCAAAAAGGCACCTGCAAAGAAAGCAAACTGCTTATGCGACTGAACCCGTTATTCACAACAAATCCTTTGT
Organism: uncultured bacterium; assembly: GCA_964350675.1. Classification (GTDB taxonomy): domain Bacteria; phylum Chlamydiota; class Chlamydiia; order Chlamydiales; family Simkaniaceae; genus Neptunichlamydia. Next base: position 81,979 of record CAYGKJ010000008.1, read on the forward strand.
TGTCATTACATATGCCCTAGATAGCAAAAGTGCGTATCAGCAAAGTTTGCTATCAACTCTCAGTCAAAACTACCCTGATTTTCGGGTGATTTATATCGATGACGGATTAAACATAGACTCTTCATTTGTTGAAAAGTACGACCAAGAAGGGAAGGTGACCTATATAAGGAATGAGAAGCCTATCGGGAGCATTGAAAGTCTTTACAGAGCGGTTCACTCGTGTAAATCTGATGAGATCGTGGTGCTCCTCAGAAATGAAGAGATGTTTGCTCACAATGATGTTCTCAGTCGCCTGAACAAATACTTTGCAGATTCTGCAGTGTGGATGGCATCAGGTGAGGAAATGAGACTCAACTCATTTGAAAAAATTGCTGCAGGAAAAAGTTATCAAATTTTTTATGCTGGGCTTTTCAAGCACATCAAATTGCAAGATTTTTTGACAGATGGTGCCTTTAAGACAGGAGAGTATGAGAGAGTCATTGCAAAGCCTCTTTCGGAGCTTTCTGGAGAGCATGCATATTTAATTCCTGAGCCACTTATGTTAAGCGCATTAGATAAGGTGGCAGCGGATCAGCTAGAGGTAAAAAACTATGCGCGCGTTAAGGAAAATCCATGGCATGACTATACCTTGGACGAGGAACGGGTCGATATTGTGGTTTTTTCTTACAACCGACCTTTGCAGCTCTATGCTTTCTTGGAGTCTTCAGATAAATATCTGGAGAATCTTCATCGAAAATTTGTGATTTATCGAGCGGGAAACGACCATTATGAGAAAGGCTATCAGAAAGTTAAAGAGGCGTTTCCTCATGTGATATATATCCGTCAGTCAGTTGAAAATCCTTCTGAGGATTTTGCCCCTGTGGTCCAAAAAACTGTTTTTGATCGAAATGTATCGACTGCTCGCTTTGTAGCTTTTGCTTTAGATGATAATGTGATGAAGGATTCTATTGATCTCAATAAAGCGACACAAGCTTTAAAGGAAACGGGTGCATATGGGTTCTACTTTAGATTAGGGCGCCACCTAGATAACCATGTTGAGGAGAAAAGAATTCCGATTGCTGAGGGTGTGAATGCTTGGCAGTTTTCTGAGATGGATGGAGAGTGGGCGCTTCCAAACTCTGTCAACATGACCCTATTTAGAAAAGAGGATATCTATCCCAATTTCTTATGTATGAAGTTTCACAGCCCAAATATTTTACAGGCTCTGTGGAATGAACATGCAGATTTATCCCAAGTTGGGTTATACTATGACCAATCAAAAGTTGTGAACTTGCCCCTGAACATTGTTATGGAGAATGAATGGGTAGTTGAGCAAGTCACAAATATATCGACAAAAGAGCTTCTGACTTTTTTTGATCAGGGGCTGAAGATGGATATTGTTCCCTTGGAACAGATTGAAAATAAAAGTGTTGAAATTGATTTTAATCCAGAGTTTACGAAAAGGTAAGGTTTGAAAAAAACGTTGAATCCACTGCGTGCCTTCCTCTTTTCTCGCGAGAGAAAAAATGCATTCAAACATGGTGATGACTTCAATACTTTAATGGGGTCCAACAAAAGCGTTTGGAAATTTGTTAAGACGCATGAAGATTATCAGAATATTCGGCTTTTCACGGCCCTATACGAAAAAAATAGCAAATTGCAGTTTTTGAAGAATGATGGGGTTAAAATTCCTAAGGTCGTCCACTTGATTTGGGTCGGACCGAATCCGTTTCCCAAGGAAGGTGTTGAGAATGTGAATTCTTGGATTGAAAAGCACCCTGACTGGAAAATTAAATTTTGGACAGACCGCAGGCGTCCTCTCCCAAATAGAAACATGGAATTGAATCTCGTTTCGGATTTCAATTTTGAAACGTTGGGGGATTATTATGAGGAGTCTGACAACTACGCCGAAAAGTCCGATCTACTCAGATACGAGATTCTTTACCAAGAGGGAGGTCTTTATGTTGATCATGACGTAAAGTGTTTTAAATCCTTTGCGCCATTCCACCATAACTTTGATCTATATTGCGGTTTGGAGCCTCCTCATGAACCGGTGCTTAACGGTTCAATTTCTGTGAATAATAATGTTATTGGAACCCGCCCAAAACACCCAATTCTTAAGAAAACTATTGAACATGTGAAAGAACGTTGGAATGAAATCTCTACTGCTTATCCAGGCAGCGATAAGGAGTCAATTATCTATCGTGTGGCGCAGCGCAGTTGGTCTTCTTTTGGTGATTCCGTAAGAGAGCTTATCGGAAAAGGGGAAACGAAAGATATTGTCTTTCCGGCAGCTTACTTCAATCGCATTGATGATGGTATTTCACTGTTTGCTCATCACTATTATGCTTCAACGTGGTTTGAAGATGAGACAAAATTCGAGAGAAACGTTAGAAGACGACTTGTCTCGATCTCTCGTAAGAATAACCAGATTCTCCTCTTTAACGCAGTGATCTTAGCAGTAAATTTGGTTCTTTTTGCAGGATTAATATTAACATTGATTTTAAAAGGTAAGGTTTGAAGAAGGAACTGATACTCTTATTATTTATCTGCCCCCTTGTGTTCTTTTATGTTTTTTCTAATAACCTTAAGAAAAGCAAGGTCCCCACATTTACAAATTTGACGCTTCAGCACCCGTTTGAAGAGCTTCAGGGAAGTGGTACAGATGATTGGGGCTATATTCAGACAAAAAGAGATTACAAAGACATTGAGTATTTTAAGACTCTTTACAAAAAAAACCAGCAGTATCAGTTCAATTCAAGCCCAATTTTCAAGATTCCTAAAACAATTCACTTGATTTGGATCGGTCCTAAACCTTTCCCTTCAAGCTCGGTAGAAATTATTCGGACTTGGAAGGCCCACCATCCAGATTGGACCTTCATTTTTTGGACTGATAGAAAACGTCCTCCTCCATGTCGAGAAATGCAGGTTCGGTATGTGGAAGATTTCAACTTTTTGTACCTGAAAGAGAAATTCGAAGAATCAAAGAATTGGGGAGAAAAATCAGACATTTGGCGCTATGAAATTCTCTATCAACTTGGAGGAATTTATATAGATCACGATGCAAAGTGTCTTCGTCCTTTTCATGGACTCAATACTGGGTATGATTTTTATGCGTGTTTAGAGATGCCCCATGAAGGAATCGATGACCTAGCGGTGACGGCAGGGATTGGAATCATCGGTGCAAAGCCTCATCATCCTGTGATGAAAGAAGCGATTATGAAAGTCCTGGATCGTTGGGATAGTGTAACAGAAAATTTCTCGTCGACAGATCCTCTGATTCAGGCAAGGCGTGTTGTGCATCGTACTTTAATTGCCATGACCCATGCCTTTAGCACGGGGCTCAATCATCCAGAAAACACAGATATTATTTTTCCTGCTTGCTACTTTTACCCAAAGCATGGTCTGCCAGGTTTTTATTCAGAACACCTTTATGGAACCACTTGGCATGATCTCGATGAATCTCCCAACGAGAGATATTTTTTGCAGTCACTGCGTTCTTTGAGAGGGCGCGATGCAAAAATTATTAGAGTTGAGCTGTTTAGTTTACTTGCCTTGATGGGGTGTTTTGTTTTATACGTTCTTATCAACAGAGAGATAAAAAAGGAGGAATCATGAAATTGCTTAGGGTTTTAATTCCTCTTCTCTTTCTTACATTTGCTTGCGAAAAAAAAAGTGAGTTCAAACAGAGCGATGACTTCAACACATTGATGGGATCCAACAAGAGTGTTTGGAAATTTGTTGAGACGCATGAAGATTACCAAAATATTCGTCTCTTCAAGGCACTGTATGAAAAGAACAATGCACTGCAATTTCTGAAAGGAGATGAGGTTAAAATCCCAAAAGTCATCCATTTTATTTGGGTTGGACCGAAGACGTTTCCTAAGGAGTCTATTGAGAATGTGAACTCTTGGATTGACAAGCACCCTAACTGGACGGTCAAATTTTGGACAGATTGCAATCGCCCTCTTCCAAATAAAAATATGGAAATGAAGCTTGTTTCGGACTTCAATTTTGAGTCATTGAAATATTGTTATGAAGAATCTGATAACTATGCCGAAAAGTCGGAGCTTCTCAGGTATGAGATCCTAAATCAGGAAGGGGGTGTTTACGTTGATCATGATGTGAAATGTTATAAATCTTTTGCTCCATTTCATCATAATTATCATCTATATTGCGGCTTGGAAGCTCCCCATAAGCCAGTGCTTAGCAGCTCGATCTCTGTAAACAATAATGTTGTTGGAGCTCGCCCGAGGCATCCAGTTCTTCAGAAGAGTATAGATAATGTGAAAGAACGTTGGGATGAAATTTCTGCTGCTTTCCCTGGAGATGATAAGGAATCGGTTATCTATCGTGTGGCGTACCGTAGTTGGTCTTCTTTTGACGATGCTACAAGAGAGCTCATCGGCAAGGGTGAAACGAAGGATATTGTCTTTCCGGCAGCCTACTTTAATCGTATTGATGAAGATTTTTCCCTTTTTGCTCACCATTACTACGCTTCAACGTGGTTTGAAGATGAGACAAAATTTGAGAGAAACGTTAGAAGACGCCTTGCTTCGATCTCTCGTAAGAATAACCAGATCCTCCTCTTTAATGCAGTGATCTTGACTGCAAATCTGGCTCTTTTTGCAGGGCTTTTGATGCAATTAATCGCAATTAGAAAAAGACATAATGCTAACTAAAGAGGAGTTGAAGTCATTAGGAAAAAAAGGGATTATCCCTGGCCCGGATGAAACTGAGGCAGCTTTTGTCAAGCGGATTGATATTCTCCAAAGTCAAAAAATCCAAGAAATTGACGGAAAAATCTTAGAAGAATGGGACCCCCAGTGCGGTAAGATCTATGGAGTTTCCCCAAAATGGATTCCGATGACCTATTCAAACCGAGGGCTTCTTCCTTGGCAGGGTGCTGCACTGTGGGTCTTTGGTGAAAAAATCCCTCTTATTCAACTTCGGAAGGGGTTTAAAAAGGGGAGATTTCTATTCTATTCAAGGGATGAAGTCTTAAATCATGAGACTTTGCATGCGCTTCGTGTAGGTTTTAATGAACCCCGCTTCGAGGAAATTCTTGCTTATGAACATTCTGCTTCTAGGTGGCGCCAATTCCTAGGCCCTTTATTCCGTAAACCCAGTCATGCGCTATTCTTTATCTCATTGATTTTGATTTCATTAGTTGTTCAGACTACCTCTCTTTTCTTTTTGTCTTCTCCATTCCTTCCTATTATTAGGATCGTGACGGTGATTCCTTTTATTGATTTAGTCTTTAGATTCTCAGCATTGATTAAAGACCGAAGAATACTAAAAAAAGCTCTCAAAAAACTTTCTCAAATTTTTCCTAATCAAAAGAACACATTTCCTATTGTGCTTCGATTAAAAGATTCTGAGATCCAAAAGTTTGCATCACAACCTGTTGAAAATCTCCTCGAATATTTGGAAGATGAGGTTTCAAAATCACCACGAATTAGGCAGATTTTAGCTCAATTCTGTTGACAAACCCGCTCTCCCTAGTTATTTAAACTATAAGGGGAGTATAATAAAATGAAAGATAACAAAAGAGGAAAGTCATTAATACATAGACTTTTTATACTATTTATTATTCTATTGTTACCGACCTTTTTTGTTAGGGAATATCGGTTGATTAAGTCTAAGAAGGAAACTCGGATCATTCCTGCGGAAGACTTTGCCTTTGCTGAAATAGAACCAGACGAAGATAAGTCATTTACTTTCATCATATTAACACACAATAACATTGATTCGATTGATCAGAATATTGATTCGGTCCTCATGCAGAAATATTCAAACTTTAGAGTTGTTTACATTGATCATCAATCAAATGATGGCACGACAGTTCAAATCCAGAAAGCAGTGAAGAGGAATAAGCGTAATGTATCCTTAATTGAATGCGAATATGACCATCAGGTTTACGAGAAGTACTACAATCTTGTTTCCCATTCTAAGGATGACGAGATCATCATTCACCTCTATGGAAATGACTGGTTAGCTCATGAGGATGTTCTTACCCGTTTAAATCAGAATTATACCAACCCCGATGTTTGGCTTACTTATGGGCAATACATCGATTATGTAAATCTGGAAAAGGGAATTCATGATCCTAAACCCAAGAAGACCCTCTATAAAAAAAGAGTCCAGCGCGCTCCGTGGGTTGTTGCGCCATTGAAAACCTATTATGCAGGTCTTTTTAAGAAGCTTCATATTGAAACAGGCTTTTTTATTTCGATTAAGGATGAAAATGCGCTGCTAATCCCGATGGCTGAGCTTGCAAAAGCACATGTCCGCTTTATCCCCGATGTCTTATATGTTCATAATGAAAAGCCTAAAGGAAGCCGAAAGAATAGAAGAGTGGCTTTTATGGCTGATCATGTAAAAGCTGCCATGGAACAGGCTCATAAAGGGGCTTTAGTAGATCTTGTTCTCCTTTCTGAAGATTCTCCTTCGCAACTCGAGGCTTGTTTGGCCTCATGTGAAAAAAATCTAAATGGAATCGCCACGATCCATGTGATTTATCAATGCACAGAGAAGAACTTTAATTGTTATGAAATGATGAAACAAGTACATAGCAAAGTGCAGTTTACGCGCTCCTCAGACTATGGTGAAGTGCATTTAAAAAAAGCTATTCTTCAATCTCTTTGGCGAAATGCAGAGTCCTCTCCTTATGTCCTTTTGTCAACCGATCAAGTGGAGGTTTCTGAAGCTATTTCCCTTCCGGTTTGCATTGCAGCCATGCAAAAAACCCATGCCTATGGATTCTATTTTCATCTTTCAAGAGAGGATAGAGAAATACCGCAAGAAGGAATCTACTCTTGGAATATCCGCCGTGGGGAAGGATTGTTCAAGAACCCGGATGCTCTTCAAATGGGGCTTTATCGTCGTCTGGATCTTGAAAAAGACATAAAAAAACTGTCTTTTTCCTCTGTTCATGGCCTTATCAGAGCTTGGGCAGATGAGATCGATGGTTATAGAGTAGGGCTATCATTTGAAGAATCTAGGGTTTCCACAACTTCCGCTGAGATGCTGACCCGATCTTAAGTTCCTTTCGATATTTTGTGACAGTGCGTCTAGCACATTGGACTCCCCGAGATAGAAGCTGTTTAGAAAGGGCTTCATCTGAAAGGGGGACTTCTTCCTGCTTAATAAGTTTGAGAAGGAGATCCTTTGCCTCCTTGCTTGAAACTTCTCCTTTTATGGAGCTTAGGCCGTGATCAAAAAAGCTTCGGAAAGTCAGCAAGCCTCTGGGGGTGGCTAAGGCTTTATTAGCAATAGCTCGAGTAATTGTTGATTCGCTAAGAGAAAGAGCCTTTGCGACCTCTTTCATTGTAAGCGGGGTCGGAGCAGAAGCGATTCCTTCAAAATAATCCCTCTCGCGCTTCAATAGATAAGTAGCAATCTCTTGCAACGTCTTCTTCCGACGATCTATTATTCGGATCAGCCATTTTCCTGCAGCCAGATGGCGTCTGATTAGAGCGATCTCATCTTTTTTTAATTCTTTTTCTTCCAATGCATTGAGGTAATAGGGGTGGATTTGAATCGGCGGCAGCGTGGAGTCATTTACTTCAATGCTCCATACATTTTCTTCATTATGGATGGTAACATCTGCTGTGAGAATGGGATTCGGTTCATCTTGATAGCTACTAGCTGGGAAAGGGTTGAGCGGGCGGATCTGTTTGTGAATGATAGCTTTAACTTTGCTTAAACTAAGATTCATTTCTTTTGCAATCTTTTGGAGTCGGAGGTGGAGAAGATCATGATAGTGATTCGAAACAAGTGAGTAGGCAAGGGAATGGCTCTTTTCTTCGAGTTGAATGAGAAGAGCTTCTTGGACAGAGCGGGCTCCTACCCCCTTTGGCTCCATTCGCTGAAAGATATTAAGAACTTCTTCTTTCCCCTTAATTTCTTCAGCTGAAAGAGTTAACATTCCTTTACTATTAAGAGAACCGGCAAAATAACGGGCGATTTCTTTTTCTTCCTCGGTGGTGAAATGTATTGCAATCTCAAAGAGCAAATGATCGTAGAGACTTGGCTTCGAAGGTGTGGATGAAGGATCGAATTCCTTCGCAGAGCTATAGGGAAGATCAAGTACAGGATTCTGTTCAATTTCCTGTTCTAGCCAATCAGCTAGCTCTTCAGTGGGAAGTTGAAGCACGTGGAAGGCCCGTTCCATCGCAACACTCATAATTAAGCGTTGGTCTTGTTGAACACACTGACTGAAATGAAGGTTTCTTCCCATTTTTTTCCCCCTACTTTTATTATATATCAGAAAAAAAATACTAAAAAGCTGTTTTTAAATTCCTTTGATTAATAGAATGTTAAGGTCTTTTGAAGAAAAAGTACTTGCGAAACAAATTATAAAATGACAACAATTGATCGCAATAAAAGCATTTTGATAAAGGATGACAAAAGATGAAAAGCCTAATCGCCATCATTGCAGTTGCAGGCATTTTTCTAGCAGTGATCCCTTTTGTCCATCTCTCAGTAGAGAATCAAAATGATAATTATTTCCGCTATCGAGAAAAATATACCCATAATCTTAAAAATTCTCTTATTCAGCGGTACCGCGAACGTTCCTGTGAGGCGTTTAAAGCAATGCCAAGGCAGGGAAAAGAAAATGAGGAAAAAAAATGGAATTACTCCCCTTAACGAGTGTTATATTTTCAATCTTTGCAGGGGCGCCGGATATGGGTGGTCCAACGAGTGATACAAAAGGTGATATTGTAAGTCGCTACATTGGTAAACAAGTTGAAGAGTCTCATGATGACAGCATTGCCCACAAGGGTGAAGAGGCTGACGAAGAGGTTTCTTGAAATGAGCCTCAAGCTGGTTCTATTCTGTGCAGACTTTAAACTTGGCATATTTGCCAACGAGTGAGCGGGTCGAGTTTGACTCGAGAAATTCGACGTCGTAGGTGAGGCCTAGTGATGTTTTGTAGGATTTTTTGATAATCCCTTTTCCAAAGTCTTTATGAAACACAGTGGTTCCTGCTTTAAAACGTATTTCCTCAATCCAGTCATCATCATCTTCAATGAGAGCTTCTTCAGAAAAAGAAGTGAGAAAATGCTGGGGGACTTCTTTAAGAAAGCGGGAGGGACACATCACTTTTGAGATTCCCCACATAAATCGGTATGTTGAGGCAGTAAGGTAGAGAAGTTGCTTTGCTCGTGTCATCCCGACGTAGCAGAGGCGTCGTTCTTCTTCCAAGGATTCAATTGAATCTTTAGAGTTAATATGTGGAAAGAGATCTTCTTCCATTCCTACAATAAAGGTGAGGGCAAATTCTAATCCTTTACCATTATGGAGGGTCATCATTCGGACAGAATCATAAGCGGGCTGATCATCAAGGCTTGACTTAAGGGAAAGTTCTTCAAGAAAGGCGACTAGAGTGGGGGTTTCTCTTTCGCCACTCCATTCAGCTGCTTTGTTAATAAGAGCTTCGAGATTGCTTTTCCGATCTTCGTGTGTTTCGGGGTCTTCGCGGAGAACGCACTCATAGTTTGAGTTTTCAATGGCTGCTTGAATGATCTCTTCAAGAGGTTTGCCATCAGAGAGCATATCTTTGAGAGTTCGAAGGGTGTAGAGGTAATCAGCGATTCCCTCTTCAACTTTCTTAGTCAGTTTCACCACCTCTGTTTCTCTTGAAAGAAGTTTTCTTACAAGAGTTAAAATAGGAAGGGAGCCCTTTTCAGCGGCATCTCGAAGTTTTACAAGAGTGGCTTGCCCAATTCCTCGTTTAGGGAGGTTGATCGTACGTGCAAAGGCGAGGTAATCGGAATCAGAAACAACCATCCGAAGAAGAGACAAAATATCCTTAATTTCTCGTCGTTGGTAAAAAGAAAGCCCTCCATAGATTACGTAGGGAATCTGGTATTTTAATAGGGCGTCTTCAAAGGTGCGAGATTGAGAGTTAGTCCGGTAAAAAATAACGCACTCCCTGAGAGGAAGATGTTCTTCTCTTGTTCTGCGCACAAGTTCTTCAACAACAAAAAGAGCTTCTTGCCGCTCATTTTCGGCAATGTAAATGCCAATCTTTTCCCCAGCTCCAAGATCACTCCACAGTTTTTTTTCATAGCGCTCTTCATTGTGTTGAATCAGCCCATTTGCAGCTTCCAATATGTTAGACGTGCTTCGGTAGTTCTGTTCAAGGGTGATCACTTGAGCATTTTCGTAATCTTTTTCAAATTCGAGAATGTTTTGAATGTTGGCTCCACGCCATGAGTAGATCGATTGGTCAGGATCTCCGACGACAAAAATATTGTTGTGTTTTTCAACAAGGAGCTTTGTCATAAAATATTGGGCAGCGTTCGTATCTTGATACTCATCGATTAAAATGAACGACCATCTTTTTTGATAGTGCTCTAGGGTTTCTTTTGATTCTCGAAAAAGTTTCACAGTCAGGTAAAGTAGATCATCAAAATCAAGAGCATTATATTCTTTAAGTTTTTCCTGATAGGAAATAAAGACATCTTTTAAGAGTTGGTCGGTTCGCGTGCGAAAGTCTTTAGAGAGATCATTTGGGGAGAGAAGATCATTTTTAGCATTGGAAATTGCAGCGCGGAGCGATTTTAAGAGTCCTTTTTCGTCTTTATAGCCCATTGTCGCAAGACAGTTTTTTAGCAGTTGAAGACTGTCATTTTCATCATAAATCGCGAAGTCATTTCGATATCCAATCGCACTAATCGATTCTCGAAGGATCCGTGCTCCTATAGAGTGAAACGTCGATGTCAATACATACTGGTCAGCCATTCTTTTAATGCGGACACGCATTTCTTCGGCGGCTTTGTTAGTAAAGGTCAGAGCCAGGATCTCAGAGGAGGGAACGCCAACTTCTAAAAGGTGGGCAATACGACACGTTACGACGCGGGTTTTCCCGGATCCAGCACCAGCCAATACCAGCATGGGACCTTCCATGTGCTTTGCAGCGATTTCCTGTTGTGGATTGAGATCATTCATAAGGGACCCACGATAACACGGCTAATATATCGAATCAAGAAGAGGTGGAATTTCCAATATTTTCCCAGTAGATTTCTTCTGCCTGAATTTCTATTCTGCTAACGTCGGTTGTTTTGGGTTTAGGAGGGAAGTTTGTCCACTGGATTAGTAAAAATATTTCACTTGGATGCACTTCCAAATCTAAAATCTCGCCATCATCATAAGTCTTATCAAGAGCACTGGCATGAGGCTTTTGATTTACCTTCACTTCCTTCACATTTTTTAGACGTAATTTTCCAAACAGGGTATTTGACTTGGATAAAACTTTTACATCTCCAATTTCTATTGGGTCGATTTCGGCACTCTCGAGAAATAAGATAACATGATTATCCCGAGCGTCAATCTCCAAAAGAGATCCATCGTGAAAATAACCAGTATATTGTGTAATATCCAATGCGTAATCCTTAA
>CAYGKJ010000009.1:0-91444 GCA_964350675.1 uncultured bacterium
TCATTAGTTGGCTCCATAATAAAGCAAAGAAAACAATGCTCATCGTCCGAGAAAACCTCACCCTTGCACTGGGTGTCATCGTCCTTGCTACAACGCCCGCCCTTTTGGGGATCATCCCCCTTTGGCTTGCTGTGATCCTTCATGAAGGAGGAACCGTCCTTGTCGGCCTTAACAGCCTCCGACTATTGCGCAAGTAACTTGTTACAAACTACTTGCATTAAATACTACAAATCAACCACTCAATGGTTGATTTTCAGCCAGCAAATGGTTATTATGTAAACATGTATAAGAGATTCCTAGAAGAACGGCTTTGTGCCTCTATCAAATTTAGCCCAGCTACTCTAATCCTGGGAGGGCGGCAAAGTGGGAAAACAACCTTGGTGCGTGGTCTTAAGAACCACAAGGACAGGCAATACTATTCATTAGATGACCTTCAACTGCTCCGCTCGGCTAAGCAACAACCTGATTACTTCTTTAGTCAGCACCCCCCTCCCCTTATTTTGGATGAGGTACAACGCGCACCCGATCTTTTTCTACCTATGAAACTTTCTATCGATAATGATCGACAAAATGGGATGTTTTTACTGACAGGCTCTGCTAACCCTCTCACTCTTCCAACACTGGGAGATTCACTTGCAGGACGTATGGTCATCCACCATCTCTGGCCTCTTTCTCAAGGAGAGCTTGCTTCTCACCCGGAACAATTTTTAGAAGCTCTGTTTGCGGATGAGCTTCCTAATATAAATCTTTCTCCCCTTGCATTTAAGGACCTGTTTTATAAAATCATCGTGGGAGGATTCCCAACGATGCAAAAGCTTAAAGACGATTTGGAACGCTCCACTTGGTGCAATAGTTACCTACAAACAATCTTGGAAAAGGATGTCCGAGACCTAGCCCAAATTGAAAAATTATCCGAGCTCCCCAACCTTCTAGAGCTTTTAGCAACACGTCCCGGCTGCATTCTTAATTATGCAAGTCTCTCATCCACGTGCAACATTCCCCGTACAACCCTGATCCGCTACCTCCAATATATGCAAACCCTTTTCACCATTCACCTTCTCCCCCCCTGGTTTACTAACCAAGGGAAACGACTCACAAAATCCCCAAAGGTTTATTTCAATGATACAGGAATACTGTGTCACCTTCTCAGCCTCTCTTCAAACGATACGAATCTCCCACAAACCCTACTTGGTGGCCTCATTGAAAACTTCATTATTGTCGAGATTCAAAAACAACTCTCGTGGAAAGCCCCCAATTATAAACTTTACTTCTACAGAGATCATGTCGGAAATGAAATTGACTTGATCATTGAAGGACCTCGAAAGGAAATTGTTGCCATCGAAATTAAAGCTAGTGAAACTATAAAATCAGATCACTTCAAATCAATCAAGCAGTTTGCAAAGGATCACTCAAAACGATTCAAACGAGGAATCGTTCTTTATCGCGGTGAATCCCCTCTTGCATTTGGCTCTAATCTCTTTGCTCTTCCTATCCAATCTCTGTGGAGTTTTTAGATCGTGTCGTCAATAATCTTTGTTGGGAGGGGCCTTTCTATGAGGAAAATTCAAGGCGCCCGATGGAAAGAGCCCCAAGTGGGCTCTTGAAGCAGGGCAACGAAGAAGCTTTCCATAGAAAGATCAAAAACAACGTAGAGTATTTGACGACACTACCTAGTTAACGGTTAGGGACATTACATCGGAAATCGTTGCAATACGGGTGCAGAGATCAAGGGCTTTCTGGTGTGTCTGGACATCAATAGCGCCGCAGGCATCCAAGGCAATGGTCACTTGAAAGTCCCGATCATGAGCATCTCGAGCAGTCGACTGGACCACCATATCGGTAGAACATCCACAAAGGATCAGGTGCTTAGCCTTTTGCGCATGCAAAAAGGGTGAAAGTTTTGTTCCATAAAAGGCACTGACTCGATGCTTTGTAATCACAACATCGCTCGGTTGAACATCTAAAGTATCAACAAAAGTTGTTCCCCACGCCCCTAGCTGTAAGGCTTTGAATTCTGGCGCTTTTCCAAAAACAGGCGATTCGAGCGGGCATTCAGGATATCCCAGGCTAAAACCTACAGTCACAAAGCCTATAGGGATGTTTTTCCTACGAGCCCAAGCAATCAACAAGTTTGCTTTCTCAATGACTTTGTACTCTTTGACATACGCGCTTGATCTAGCAATTTTCCCATCGGGATGCACAAGATCATTGATAAAATCCATAACTAAGAGGATGCGATTCATCGCCTTTCTCCATTGCATTTGTATTTTTCAACTATTTTCTCCTTATCATTTTTGCAGGTTTTGGAAAAAGAAAGGAAATTGTATGGTGAGGCTATGGGGGCGTATAAATCTCGAGACCACCCCTGTATCCTGTTGACTTTAGGCCCCTTGATTGCAGCCTAGTGGTTTAGATGGATTGTCGATTTTTTCGGAGAAGCCGATTTTTCGACGATCCAATAGCCAGAGGCTCTATGGGTGAGGAGAAAAATTGGAATTCTCGGGAAAAAGAAAAATTCAGCTGAATGGTATAGTGCTTTAGCTTTAACTTGATAAGATAAGGAAGCTATTTTGATCGGCATTGAGATCTGGAGCTCGTAGACAACCACAAGTGGTTGTTAAGAGCGAAGATGATAATGCGGGTTAAAAGAGCAACTTAGGTTTACCAACTTAAAGCTAAAGCACTATAAATAGGTTGCATTCAAGGGCAAATGAGGTGGGATGAAAAGACCCGATAAAGAAGATAAGCTGTCTAAAGAAAAGGCAGTGCAATTTGAAAGCAAGCAGTTCGAAGAGTACTACGTCTGGCTTCAAGAACATATGCCTGATGGGTTTTTCGAAGAGATTGAGCCTGATCAGTATATGCTAATTGCCCACTACCTAATGGGCTTTCCTCTTTTAGATTATTATTGTCAGATCACCTTAAAGAATGAAGCCTTTGTCTTAATTCTTGACTCCCCCGATGTTGACATGCAGATCCTTAAGAAGTTTAATCTACACGGGATCAAAAATTACCATACTTTTATGTCTGATAAACCTCCCCCTTTTTCAGGGATTAAAAAGCGCCTACTCATTGCGCGGGTGTTTTTCACCTCTTATGAAGATCCAAAAACAAAGAAAGCCTCTGATCTTCTAAGTAAAGAGCGAAACCTTGAAGTCTATACCTCTTTAAATGAAATCGATGCAAGTATCTCAGAGAAGGAATATGAGGAACTTGTCAGCTCAATCGACCCCCTTTTCTTGCGCTCTTTATCAAACGACCGCCTTGTTTTGGCGCTTCACATGTTTCATAGAGCGCGCACCCGAGACTATTGCCAATATGAAGTCCGCTACAATGAGGAATGGAAGAAGCAAAAGGGAGAAGTTCCCTCAATGCAGATTGTGATTGCGTGGAGAAATACCCCAAAGCACAAATTTCTGTACCGCCTTGCTAAAACGATCTTTCGGCACAAATTAAAAATCATGCGGGTAACGGCTTCATATGCCGATCCATATAGCGATAACAGTATCCTAATCATGTCACTTGGGCTTCACGGAATCAAGGGAAAAGCAGCATGGGACGAAGCAGATGTCGACGATTTTCTGAAGGAGCTTGTCACTCTAAAGTACTTTCCGGACGGAGACGAAATCGAAAAAGTGTTTGTAGAGCCTGGCCTTCTGAGAGGAAATGTCGGGAATTTTTTAAGAGCCACGGCCAGCTTTGTGCATCAAACACTCGTTCATGCCGACCTCAATCTATACACTCTAACCAATGTCATGGAAGCGCTGTGCCGACATCCAGAGCTGACCGTTCAGGTCTGCAAAGCGTTTGAACAAAAGTTCCACCCCGAGCAAAAGAACCCAGATGAATACCGACGCTCTAGAGAGAAATTCATGATGCTCGTCAATCACCTAGACACAGGGAATGAGCTCTACGACACTAGGCGGAAAAACATCCTGAAACAAGCAATGCATTTTGTTGACTATTGCCTTAAGAATAACTTCTATCGAAATAACAAGAGTGCCCTTTGTTTTCGCTTGGATCCAAAATACCTTAACTACGTTCCCTATAACCGACGAGAAAAATTCCCAGAACTCCCCTATGGAATTTTCTTTATGCAAGGGATGCATTTCATTGGGTTTCATATCCGATTTAAGGATCTTTCAAGGGGCGGGCTACGCACAGTATTTCCTCAACGATACGAGCAAATGGTTACCGAAAGAAATAACGTCTTTTTAGAGTGTTACAACCTTGCCCTAACGCAACAGAAGAAAAATAAGGACATTCCCGAAGGAGGATCTAAAGCAGTTATTTTCCTTGAGCCTTATGATCAACTTCTTACCGAAATTCAAATCTACCGAAAAGAGCTAAATGCTGCAGGACTTGAAGAAGGGGAGATAGAGGAAACGATCAAAACCTATAAAGCGCAGCAAAAGATTGAGTATCTCTACCAAACGCAACGAGCCTTTGTTCACAGCTTTTTAACCCTTGTGAATTGTCTTGATGATGGAACATTAAAAGCAAAAGACATCGTTGATTACTGGAAAAAGCCTGAGTACATCTATCTTGGCCCAGATGAGAATATGCATAATATTATGATCGAGTGGATTGCCAGCACTAGCAAACTCTGTGGTTATAAACCAGGAATTGCCTTCATCTCTAGTAAACCAAGCGTGGGAATCAACCATAAAGAATACGGAGTTACCTCTCTTGGAGTGAACGTTTACATGAAAGAAGTTCTCCGGTACATGAAAATCGATCCAACAATAGATCCTTTCACAGTTAAGATCTCAGGTGGCCCTGACGGAGATGTCGCAGGGAACCAGATCCTCAATTTATATAAGTATTTCCCGAGCACTGCTAAGCTTCTCGCGATTACCGACGTTTCGGGAACCATCTTTGATCCCAAAGGGCTCGATCTATCAATCCTTGCTGACTTGTTCAAAGAGGTAAAACCCCTTGCCGCGTACCCTCCTAAAAAACTCAATGACGGGGGCTTCTTGCTCGATCTCCAAACAAAAAAAGAACAAACTGCCTTTGCACAAAAAACCCTCTGCTGGAAAAAAAAGAGTGGGAAGCTCATTGAAAACTGGCTTTCAGGAAGCGATATGAACCACCTCTTCCGCCACAACTTGCATCAAGTCGAAACCGATATTTTCATCCCCGCAGGTGGACGCCCCAGAACCCTTAACGATACCAACTACCAAGACTTTCTCGTAAAGGGCAAGCCTTCTTCGAAAGCCATCGTTGAAGGAGCAAACCTTTATCTCACTCCAAACGCGCGTCGAGAACTGGAAAAACTGGGTGTCATTATTATCAAAGACAGCTCGGCAAACAAAGGAGGGGTCATCTGCTCTTCAATGGAGATTCTATCAGGACTCACAACAACAGAAGAAGAGTTCCTTCTAGAAAAAAGCGCCCTTATGCCGCAAATATTGGGAATTATCGAAGAAAAAGCCCGCGACGAAGCAGAGCTTCTTCTCAGATCTCGGGACGAAACAGGCGAATATCTCACAGATCTCTCCGATACAATTTCAGAGAGGATCAACACCTACACTTACGAGCTTCTTGACTACTTAGAGGGTCTTCCCCTTGCATCTCACCCTGACGATCCCCTTGTCAAAGCGCTGCTGAATTTTTGCCCTGCTCTCCTTGCAGATAAATACCGTGAACGAATCATTCAAGATATTCCAGAGATCCACAAAAAAGCAATCATTGCCTGTTTCTTTGCCTCACGCCTCGTTTACAGAAAAGGGCTCAGATGGTCTCCCTCAATTGTTGATGTGCTCCCCTTAATTGCATCAGACCCAAAAATCACCTCAGCCTCCCTGCAGAAGCACGACTTCCAAATCCTCGACTAGATAGTGTCGTCAAATACCAAAAAAAATGGATCCTTCACGCATGTGAAGATCCATTTATAAGCAAGAATTGATGCTTTTAAATTAGCTGCCGGCTCGAAGCAACTTGTCAACGAGAGTCTTATTCGTTACAAAAGCTTCTACAGATCTATCAGAAATCCCTAAGGGTGTATTTCGAATGCTCTCAGTCTGAATTAGCTCAACGACCAAACTCATGCGAGGAAGTTGAGCATCGAGTGCTTTCATGTCTTCATAAGGTTGTTTTCCATTAACCTCTTTACTCTTAGCCTCGCCTCTTAAGGTTTCAATTGCTCCATTGAATAACTCTTTCTGATCACCACTTAGTCCTTCGGTTAAAGCTGTATAAACCTTAGCTGGTTCAATCTCTTTGAGACTCTTCCCTTCTTTTGCTTCTAGGCTTGCAATGCGCGCCTTAAGACCTTCATCCGCAAAAACCCTTCCAGCTTCAGGAGTTGCCGCTACTGCTTTATCAGGATCCAAGGTTTCCAGAAGGCTGCTTAAAAAGTTATCCGTATATTTGCCAGAAGCCATCATTATGTCTAGTTGATCTTTTTTTTCTTGTGATCTTGCAAAAACAGTAACGCCCACGGAAATAGCAGTATTACGATAAGTCATTTTACTAGCTGTATTATGCTTATTGAGCTCAGAAGTCAATACAAGAAACCGGTCAAAAGTCTCTTTTTGATCCGGAGATAGATCTTTTGTAAGGACATCATAAACATCTTTGGGATCTCCGATAACATTCCAATCTTCGTCTACTAGAGAAGGATTATGATTCTGCAACTTTTTGAGCGCATCATCATTTTTAAAAAGAGGATTATCCAAAAACGATCTCTTCAATGCTGTAGCAGCATTATGAGGACTGAGTTTTCCTTCAAAATGTCTATCTTTCCCTAATTGATTCACCTTATCTTCTTCACCACTTATACGAAATACCCCTTCCGTTTCAGAAGGAATCTGACCCATCAAGGCAAGTCTGAACTCTTTATCTGTCATCTTTGTTTCTTTAGGAGCTTTTACTTCTCCAAAGATGGCCTTTGAAATGCTGTGAGCTGTTTCAGAGAATGCTGCTTGAGCTCGAGAACCTAATCCACCGACCATTACAGTCACTTGATTTGGAATTCCAGGAGCACGTTGACTAATAAATGTTAAGGGGCTTGATTTAATAAACCCTTGAGCTTGAGTTGCAAGGGATTTTAATCCATTGCTAATAAAACAGAATGCAGGATTTTGTGTTCTAGAAGAGCCTACTTTTTCCATGACTGTACTATCTCTTGTCTTTAATTAGCCCTCACTAATTAATATCCCCACAAACACTTAATATTATTATATCATAATTAAATATTTATTTAAAATTTTTGTTTGTCCTAACAAAAATACAACTGATTTATAATAAGTAAGATAGTTTAATTAGGTTGAGAAAAATATATACCCAAGGAAAAACACCGTTTAGAAACCTTTCTGCCATCTCATTAAAACAATTACACAATCAATTGTTTATAAGTTATTTAAGTAACATTTTAAGCACTTGGTGCACTTGAGTGCTAATTTTTGGTTGCCAGGTGGAACTCCTTATGCTATATTGGCAGTAAGATGAGGAGATTGCCACTGTATGGCAGCAAAACGAAAGCAGAGAGCTGAAAGAGAACGAGAAGTCCTACTAGGTCTTGTCGAACTCTATCTTTTGACGGGGAAACCTGTGGGTTCGAATACCCTCAAAGAAAATGGCTTCGACAACATCAGCTCAGCCACGATCCGAAACTATTTTGCGAGTCTTGAGAAGGACGGCTACCTGATACAGCAACACTCATCAGGTGGGCGCATTCCTACCTCTCTCGCCTACAAACTCTATGCAAACTTCCATATCAACAGTTGTCAGATCGATCCCAAGGATTTGGCTCTTTTGCGGAAAGAGCTCAACTATGACACACGAGAAATTGCCAGCTATTTGCAAAATGGAGCGGAACTCCTAAGCAATCTTACACAAGGAGCTGTGTTTTTATCAGCGCCCCGCTTTGATCAAGACATTATTATCGATATCAAACTTGTCGGAATTGACGCAAAGCGCTGCCTTATTGTCATCATCACCGACTTTGGACTCGTTCATACTGAAATCCTCTATACACCAAAAAAACTCAGCAGCTTCTCCCTAAAAAGAATCGAAAGTTACTTTCACTTCCGACTCACTGGACTCGACCGCCCCAAGCTAAATCAGGAAGAAGAGGATCTCGCCTCCAATTTTTATAACGAAATTATGATGCGTCATATCGTTGGCTATTCGAATTTTAGTGCTATTGATATTTACAAAACGGGATTCTCTAAACTCCTCCGTTTCCCTGAGTTTCAGGATGCTACTGTTCTAGCAACAGGGTTGTCAATTTTTGAAAATACCTCTTTTATGCGCAAACTCCTGGGACGATGCACAAGAGAGGGAGATCTAAAAGTGTGGATCGGAGATGATATCCACCATCCTTCCGCATCCATTGCGCAAAGCAGTATCATCGCCATTCCCTACTATATCCATGGAAAAGCGGTTGGAGCCATTGCCCTTCTTGGTCCTATCCGTATGCCTTACCCAAAATTATTTGGAATTCTCCGCACTTTTTCGCAAATTTTAAGCGAAGTGCTGACACGTAATCTCTATAAGTATAAAATTACCTACCGACAACCAAAATCTGAGCAAGTTGAGATGCAAACCGCGCATCCAAAATTGATCAAGCAGGATGACCCGCTTCAACTTGAAGATAAAACCTAGGAGCCCAAACGTTGGAAGATAAATCACAAGAAGAACCTCGAGAAGAGTCGCAAGAACCAGAGGGCATGATTGAAGATACAGAAGAAGTCATTGAAGAAATCAATGAAACAGAAAGCTTAAAACAGCAAGTTAAAGAAGAACAGGAAAAATATCTCCGTTCTCTAGCAGATATGGAAAACTCGAGGAAGCGTATGCAAAAGGAAAAGCATGACTTCACCCGTTTTGCGGTGGAAAACGTGATTGGAGAATTTCTTTCCCCTCTAGACAATTTTGAGAATGCCTTAAGCTTTGTCCATCAAGCATCCGAAGAAACGCAAACATGGGCAAAGGGTTTTGAGATGATTATTACTCAATTTAAAGATATATTATCGAGTCACAAAGTGACTCCCTATCCTTCCGAAGGAGCAATTTTTGATCCTCACCTCCATGAAGTACTGGAACTCGAAGAAACCGACAAACATGAAGATGGACTGATCCTCCAAGAGTTCGTTAAAGGGTACAAATGCGGCGACCGTATCCTTCGTCCAGCGCGAGTCAAAGTTGCCAAAATGCCGAAGAAAGAGATCATTGAAAAAGAATCAGAAGAAAACAACAATCAGGGAGATAACTAATTATGGCTAAGAAAAGAAGAGTCATTGGAATTGACCTCGGAACCACTAACTCCTGCGTCGCTGTGATGGAGGGAGGGTCAGCAAAGGTCATTGCAAACGCTGAAGGAACACGAACAACACCATCTATCGTCTCCTACAAGGATGAGGAAAGACTCGTTGGAGTTCCAGCAAAGAGACAAGCGGTCACCAATCCAGAAAAAACCCTTTACTCTACTAAGCGGTTTATTGGACGGAAGTTCTCAGAAGTTGAATCTGAAATCAAAACTGTCCCCTATAAAGTGATTGCCAGCAGCAATGGCGATGCTGTCTTTGAAGTCGATGGGAAAAATCTTACACCCGAAGAAGTAGCCGCTCAAATTCTTAAAAAGATGAAGGAAACGGCTGAAGAATACCTAGGAGAAACCGTTGATGAAGCCGTCATTACCGTTCCTGCTTACTTCAACGACTCCCAACGTCAGTCAACAAAAGATGCTGGTAAAATTGCAGGACTCGATGTCAAAAGGATCATTCCTGAGCCAACAGCGGCAGCTCTGGCCTACGGCCTCGATAAAGAAGGTGGCGATAAGAAAATTGCTGTCTTTGACCTTGGAGGAGGAACCTTTGATATCTCGATCCTTGAAATTGGAGATGGCGTCTTTGAAGTACTTGCTACCAACGGAGATACCCACCTTGGTGGAGATGACTTCGATAATGTTGTCATTCACTGGATGCTCGACGAGTTTAAGAAAGAAAATGGCATCGATCTTTCTAAAGATAAGATGGCTCTTCAAAGGATTAAAGATGCAGCCGAGAAAGCTAAGATTGAGCTTTCTGGAACGCAACAAACCGAGATCAACCAACCCTTTATTACCATGGATGCAAGTGGGCCTAAGCATTTAGCGCTAACACTCACCCGCTCTAAATTCGAAAACCTTGCTTCTAACTTGATTGAAAGATGTATCCAGCCATGTCTTAATGCATTGAAAGACTCTGGTATTGCTAAAGAAGCGATTGACGATGTCCTTCTAGTAGGTGGAATGAGCCGGATGCCTGCCGTGCAAGCAAAGGTTAAGGAAATCTTCGGAAGAGAGCCTCATAAGGGAGTTAACCCTGATGAAGTTGTTGCCACAGGTGCAGCGATTCAAGGAGGAGTCCTCGCTGGTGATGTAAAGGATGTCCTTCTTCTTGATGTGATTCCTCTGACGCTTGGAATTGAAACGCTCGGAGGAGTTTTGACTCCCCTTGTTGAAAGAAACACCACGATTCCAACCCAAAAGAAACAAGTCTTCTCGACAGCAATGGATAATCAACCTGCCGTGACGATTGTGGTTCTTCAAGGGGAGCGAAAAATGGCAAAAGACAACAAGGAAATCGGACGGTTTGATCTGACCGAAATCCCTCCTGCGGCGCGTGGAACCCCACAAATTGAAGTCGCCTTTGACATCGATGCTGACGGTATTCTTCATGTTTCTGCAAAAGATCTTGGCTCTGGTAAAGAACAAAAGATCAAAATTGAAGCGAAATCAGGGCTCGATGAGTCTGAAATCGAGCGCATGGTTAAAGATGCTGAAGAGCATGCTGAAGAAGATAAGCAGAAAAAAGAAGAAGTTGAAACCCGCAACAAAGGAGATAGTCTTGTCTTCCAAGCTGAAAAGTCTCTCAGCGATTACAAAGATAAGCTCCCTGATCATCTCACAAAAGAGATTCAAACGCGGATCGATGCTTTGAAGAAAGCCCTTGAGGGAACTGATAAAGGAGCGATTTCCACTGCAACTGAAGAACTCAACACCTACATCCAAAAGATTGGTGAAGAACTTCAAAAGCAAGGAGCTGCCCAGCCTGGAGCAGAGGGAGGAGCCTCTCCTCATCCAGAAGGAGCACAGCAACAAAAAACCCCAAAAGATAAGGAATCTGAGATAGAAGAGGCTGAAGTCGAAATCCTCGATGACGACGACTAAAGCTTAGGGCCCTTAGGATTTGTTCTTAAAAGGCTCGCCCAAAAGGCGGGCCTTTTTTTTGTAAAACATCCAGACCTAAAAATGTGAGATAATAAGTAGAATGGGCGCGGTTTTCAAAAAGCATTCCCGCTTCAATATCTTGCTCGATATAATCCCGAACGCGCTCCGCAGAAATGCCGCAGCGTCTCGCAATCTCTTCATCCGACAGGGTGACTTTGTACCCTTCTTGAAACATCTTATGCAGTAAAAATTGAGTTTTTGACACAGTATGACCTCCATTTAAAGAAGGTACATCCTTTAAGGAACGTTAAGCACGCTAGATTTTTTTTGCTTGGATCCATTATAATCGGATCCGAAGCTAGGGTATGCTTGGTGAAAAAGGATGTACCTTGGTTTCACGCCTCGAGAGGTTACCGCCTCTCGGGGCACTTTTGTTTCTAAATACCTCACCAGCGTATAAGAATTCTTCTATTTTCTCCAAGAAAAAAGTGATACTCAGCCTTGACATCTACCTGCTTGAGGAATATTAGGTATAAAAAACAAAGGTTTCATTTATGCCCTACAAATATTTTGTCCCCGTTTTCTTAGCCACTGCATCTCTACTAAACAGCGCGCCTGTCAATAACGCAGCTGAGCTCAACACTGCTATTATTAACGCAAATGCTACAGGCATAGACATAGAGTTTGGCTCAAGCTTCGACTTCTCTCAACTCGTTCAACCTCTCTTGCAACCTCTCAATGCAGACGGTGTTCTTAACCAGTTGAACCAAACCTTTACCATTGATGGAAACGGAAAAACCCTAACAGCAACACCAGGCACTCATCGGGGCTTTTTTGCAAGAACCAGTACGGGCACAGTGACCATTAAAGACCTTACAATTAGCAGCGCCATCGCAAAAGGAGGTGATGGGAGCAATGGTGGAGGTGGTGGACTTGGAGCAGGAGGAGGACTATTTCTAAACACTAATTCTACTATCATTCTGGATAATGCCTCTTTTCAAAACTGCCGGGCTACGGGAGGAAGTTCCTTCTCTGGTTCAAAAGGTGGTGGTGGTGGACTTGGCGGAGATAGTGGAAACAAAAGTGTAATTAGTGGAACTGGCGGAGGCGGAATTAGTGGCAGTGGCGGGGATAATCCGAAAAACGCAAATGGAGGGGCCGGCGGCGGCGGCGGATTTAATGGCAACGGTGGAGCGTCTACCTCTAACAGCGGCGGCGGCGGCGGCGGCGGCGGATTCAATGGAGCAGTTCCCGGGGGGGCTGGAGACGGAGGAGATGGATTCGCTAGCGGACAAGGGGGAGCTGGAAGCGCTGGTGGTATCGGTGGTAGTTTAGTTGGATTAGGAGGCGGTAGCGGTGCTGTAGGAAGCTCCAACGGAAATGATGGATCAGCGACATCAGGAGGTTCTGGTCCTGGAGGTGGAGGTGGGGCCTTGGAGGCTAGCCAAGGAACTATCGGTGCTAATGGTGGAAATGGGGGATCTGGGTTTGGAGGTGGGGGATCTGGGTTTGGATCACATAACGCAACTTCAGGCAACGGTGGCCATGGTGGCTTTGGTGGTGGTGGTGGTGGAAGCGGGGGTACTCTAGCTGGGGCTACAGTTGGAACTGGAGGAAACGGTGGTTTTGGAGCTGGTGGTGGAGGATCCCCCGGAAATTCTCCAGGTGCAGGAGGTTTTGCAGGGGGCGACGGACTCTCTATTGATACCGTGACTGGTATCGGAGGTGGTGGCGCTGCTATGGGAGCAGACATTTTCATTGAAAATGGTGCAGCACTAACCATTCGAACAGGGATTTCTTTTAGTGGCAGTCAAACAACTGCAGGGACAGGGGGCAATAATGGCCAGGCCTTAGGAACAAACATCTTTATGATGTCTGAAGGAAGCATTAATGTTGAAAACCTCTCCAATAATTCGACCGTTCCTTATCCGATTGAAGGGAATATTGGAGACGGTGGAGGCAACCCAGTGACCGGAGGAGGACTTACACTCGGCACTGGGAATACAGCTGCTTTCACTCTCCATGGAGCCAATACCTATACAGGAGACACCATTATTAATAGTGGATTCTTAAACCTTCAAGGATCTGTGATCACACCTGTCACGTTGAATAGTGGAGCATTTAGTGGAAATGCATCTCTTATTGTCCAAACTCCTGTTACAGGAACAGGTAACCTCACTGTCAATGGAGGAACTGTTGCTCCAGGAGGATTTGGCTATGGCGCGATTAATGTAGGATCCGACCTTCTCTTTACAGGAGGAACATTTCTGACTGAATTTGATAGTATCGGCAATGCGGATATATTAGATGTCAGCGGCACCGCAACCCTTGCTGGAACCTTAACTGTTGATAGTGCTGAAGGAAATTTCCTTC
The DNA here is from genome assembly GCA_964350675.1 of uncultured bacterium. GTDB lineage: Bacteria > Chlamydiota > Chlamydiia > Chlamydiales > Simkaniaceae > Neptunichlamydia. Next base: position 13,535 of record CAYGKJ010000009.1, read on the forward strand.
AGGGACAGACCATTACAGTTCTTGAAGCCGATGGTGGGATCACAGGAACCTTTGGGACCGTCAATTTCCCTCAAGGTTTTGATCAACCTCAACTAACAATTCAGTATACTGGCAATACAGTTGAATTGGTTGTTCTCAGAGACCATGTATTTGTCCGACCTATTATTGATCCAGGTAACCCTCGCCACGTTGCGAAGTATATGCTTGATCAATTGCCGATTGATCCAAACTCTGATTTTGGACTCGTCATCCGCTCTCTTGGAGTTCTTTCAGACAAAGAGCTTAATAAAACCCTAAACATGATGCACCAAGGTGTCTTTGGATTATTTGAGTTCATGAACCTGACAACAAATGCGCAGGTCATGGAGATGTTCAATCAGCCCTGCTTCCGATTATTTGCTGAAGAAGGGGCTGAACCTCTTAGTCATTTGACTGCCTCAACAAAACCTTTCTATCCGAATACTCCTATCCGAAAAGGATGTGGAAGAGACATTAGTAAACCCCACCATGTATATTTCCAACCTTTCGGAACATGGAATAACCAGAGTCAAAAAGGAGAACTCCGGGGCGCTAACTATGAAAATGCAGGGTTTTTAACGGGATATGACTACCTTTTTGATGACTTCTATGTTGGAGCAGGAGCGGGATATGCTTATACCAACTTCCGCTGGGATGGGTCTGCAGGTGAAGGACACATTCACCAAGTGTATGGAGGACTTCATGGAAGCTACTTCGATCGCTACTTTTCTGCGATCTTAGGTTCGATGGTTGGAGGGAACTTTTATGAAACCGATCGGAATATTATTTCGTCTGCACCGAACCATCCTAATGGCGCACTTAATCGAACAGCACACAGTGATAATAGTGGAATCCAGTGGACAAACCATTTAGGGCTTATTGGAGACTTTAGTCCCCTCTCTGTTCCCCTTCAGATTTTTGCCAACGTCGATCATTTTTACCTTCACAATGGAAGTTTTAGTGAAACAGGAGCAGATAGCATTAACTTGAGAGTTCATTCTAAAACATCAAATGCTCTACGCTCTGAACTGGGCCTCAGCTCAAGTTATACCTTCCATGTGAGTGCGGGATGCTGGACTCCTTATGCTCGGATTAGCTGGGTCAATAAAACCCTGCTTAGCAGTAGCTCATACCGCGGAGGGTTCCGCGGACAAGTGGGAACTTTTTCCGCTAGTGCGACTAGCAAAGGAACCAATCAGTGGGCACCGGGCATAGGGATTGAGTTTGCCAACATGCATGGGTTTTCTCTCCTCTTGAATAGCCGCGCAGAACTCAATGGCAAGATGAAAAACTACTCTGCAGACATGCGCATGGAGTATGCATTTTAATCCTGGCTTATCGATTCAATGAGGGTGATAGCATCGGGGTGATGCAATTCGCTCATTAAGCCTTCTGAAAACTCGGTGACTCTATTTTTGTGGAGGCCGAGCTTTTCTTTTGCCTGAAGAACTTTTAACACATGAGGATCTAAAATCTCCTCAGGAACCTGCATTAAAGCTTCAACAACGCCTGGAATCAGCTCGGTCAAAATGACATGCACATCATCATAACGATGCGCGCCGTAAAGGAGAAGGTCGTGTCCTGCAAGGAGCGCTTTAACAGCGATTTCTCCGGTAGAGTAATGCTCACTGAGCGCTTTCATATTCAAAGCGTCGGTCACGACAAGTCCTTGAAATCCCCACTCTTTTTGCAGAAGGTCTGTAACAATAGGGATCGAAAGCGTTGCGGGAGACTCGGGATCAAGGGCGGGAAGCATGAGATGTCCTGTCATGATCGCATCCACACCGGAATCAATCGCTTTTTTAAAGGGAACAAATTCGATTTTTTCTAAATGATCGCGAGAATGGGGAATGCGAGGAAGCCCTTTGTGAGAATCAACATCGGTGTCGCCATGTCCTGGAAAATGTTTTGCGCAGGTCAAAACACCTCCTTTATGCATCCCCTTGATCATAGAAACACTGCAAGAAGCAACAGCTTCGGGATCTGCACCAAACGAGCGCACTCCAATAATAGGATTGTCAGGGTTATTGTTAACATCGACAACAGGCGCAAAGTTCAGATGAATTCCCACTTGATGACATTGCTTTCCAATCCAGACTCCGACTTCTTCGATTTTTTCGGGATGAAGGCCAAGGATCCCATTTTTAGGAAAAGACAGGGTGTCTTCCATCCGCATCCCTAGCCCCCACTCGGCATCTCCGGTACATAAAAGAGGGATTTTTGCCTCACTTTGTAGAGTGTTGAGAAAAGGAATTTGTTGAAGCGGATGCCCCTGTTTCACTAAGATTCCCCCGATGTGGTAGCTCTGAAGCGTCTTGCGAAGGGTCTCGCTTTCATAGAGAGGACAGGCTGGAAGAATGATTAACTGACCAATTTTTTCTTGAATTGAGAGCTCAGACAAAGTCTTTTCTGCCCACCCTCCATAGAGAGAGGTGAAAAAAAATGTGAGCAAAATAAAAACTTTATACATAATAAATCCCTATATCAGGTATAATTCCTGGCAAATCGAGCTTAAAAATACTAAACGTTAAGGAAAAATGTCAAATGGAAGCACTTGTCCCCCTTCCCCAGATTGTTGCCAGACGCCAGGAAATTGCCCAGGTTAAACCCGGAGCCCCTGAAGAAGGAGCCTTTGATTGGGTTTTTGATATTTTTAAGTATCTTGGGAGCTTTTTCTTTGCCCAAGAGCCGAAACAACTCTACGACAAGGCAACCCATCTTCATACCGCTGCAACAGTCGAAACGTTTGTTCAATACATCGGAAATCTACAAGTTGAACTTAATGACGCTTCTGCTCTTACCCCCGATCGCGTTGAAGTGCGCGCAGACTGCATGCGTAGACTCGGCGTAATGGGTGTCATGGAAGATCATGCTAGAGAGTGGATGAAAGAACATAATACATATGAATTCGCAGCTGTAACGCTAACCTTTCAACAGGTGAAGGCCTTGCGTCAAAGAGTCATGGATGCCGTCCCAAATGTCGGTGGGTATACCGTCCCCGACGCTCCCCCTTTAGATCCCTCGTCGAGCATTTCTAAAGTCTCTCCAGGAATAACGAATGGAGGGAACAACTGCTACCTGATCTCCCTTCTGCAAGGAATCATTGGAGATCCTATTACTAGGCAATGGATCATCGAAGCTGAATTTGTTTACGACACTCCCCTGCTTGAAGACTCCGAAAGAAAGATTCGCAATTTTGTTCGAGTATTGAAGGAATGTACCTTTGAGTTTGAAGAAGCCCAAAGACTTGGAAGAAAAGATCCTCTGCCGTTTATTATAAAACTACGTACTGCCCTTGACCCCATTGTGACATCGATAAACCTATCAAGAGGAGGGCAAGAAGATCCTTCTGAGGTTCTTGTCGCCATTCTTTCTTACCTAAACCCTGAAGGAAACCCTCTGTTTAATGTCGTCACCGAAAAATTGGTGTTTGATGTGAAGGCAGCAGCAGCCAAAAAACTCACCGATGGAGCTCGCGAACTTGCAACTTTCAGCGTCCAGATTGCAACACTCAAAGATCAAGAGGCTGATCAAGCAGGAGTTGAAGACGGACTCATGGCTTATTTGAACTACCTTCATCCAGCAGGAGACTACGCAGGACTTAATGGAGACATCCCTGGCATTCTTAAAGCCATTCTTCTGAAACTTAATGAAAGAACTGATGAAAGTTTCTCAACTGCAAGAGCGAGAGAACTTCACGAAACCAAAATTGCAGAAATTGTCTCTGAAGTGAGCCTTCCCAGACTTATTGCAAAAGTTGAAAGGTTAATCGCTGACCTTCAAAGCATGCCAGCGCTAGTTGCTACAGAATGGACAAAAGCTAAACCAACAGCAAGAGAAGGACTCCGAACCCTCAAAATTAATGGTCATACAGAATCAAATGCCTTTGAATCTTTTATTGATGCTGCCTTCCACGAAAAGCTCACTGCAGATAAAACAGGAGCTCGTTCTTCTGTTCAATATCTTGACAAGACCCCCGACGAAGTGAGGCTCGAGGTTACACATAGTAAGTATGCTTTTCAAACAACACCTCAGCAGGTTTTCTTTGCCCTTAACCGGAATGCTCACTCGGGGAACAGGTCGAGCGCTGGATCCTTCAAAGAAACGAAAAAAGTTCATCTTGGAGAAACATTCTTTCTGCACCCCAAATTTACCGAAGACGGAAGAGGGGGGCAATACCAGGTCAGATGGTTTTGTGTCCACGAGGGTGGAGGAGACAAGAGCGGACATTACGTCAACTACAGGTTAACAGAAAAAGGTTGGTGCTGTTTAGATGATGGTAGATCCACCCTGGTTGATAATCCTAAAACTGTTGAAGCCGCACTTCAAAAGTGCTGCCTAATCTTTGCTTCTCGAATGGATCGAGATTTATCAGAGGTGGAAATTCAGCAAGGAATCGAGGCTGCTATCGAAGCCTCACACGGAAAAGACAACGAGCAAAGATATACAGATATTGTAAAAGCTCAATATAGCGATGCACGAGAAGTGAGCCTCATTCACCTTTTCAGCAGTGAGCTTTCTCGCAGAGCACCTAATGTAGAACTGCTCAAAAGAATTTTTGCTTCGCTTGAAAGAACCGAGTTCCCAGGCTTTGTTACAGGAATTCTAACTCTAACCGGGAACCTTGCAAAGACTCCGATCGAAGACCAGCTTCTACAGCTAAAAGAAATTCATAACAGGCTGCTTATGGTTGATCTCAACGATCACATTGTTGCGCAGTATGTTGCAGTGCGTGAACAGCGTCGCCAACATACGCTAGACGCAATTGCTCTTACGGAAATCACAGAGCCTTCATTAAGAGCCGCTGAAGAAAGAGCTGAAAAGATCCATACTGCCCTTACTTATGAAAACACCTGCATTGAGTATGTTCTTGCTCAGCACAATCTCAATGGAAGAGACGCTCTTTTCCTTTTAAGGACCCTATCTCCCACGCTCAATGAAAAATACGAAGCACTTGTGAGGAGTCCTGAGGAAGTGCTCTCTGTCTCTGGATATCTCGAAGAACTTGCAAGACGCAATGCGCCTCATATCGAAAGTTCAGCGCAGCTTCTAGAAACCATTCGCAAGTTAGGCTTTGAAATTACAGTTGAAGCAAACAGGTTGATCGCCGCTGTAAAAACTGGGGCTCCTGTACTACAACCTCGCAGAGAGGTTCGAGAAGAGCATAAAAGATCCAAAACGCCTCCGCCTACAAGGAGGAGTGAAACACTTTCTTCCCCCGAAATCGTTGGGAGAAAGCGCAGGAACTCTCTTCCTTTGAGCTTTCCTCCAGGCGATAAGATCATCTTCGGCCTCTAACCTTTTCCTTACCTGAAGCTCCCTCCTGCAGAGAGCTTCCCTGTTTCCCTTCTTCCTTCTGGCAAGGCAACAAAGATCACAGGAGAGCTTTCTGTAGGAAATGCTAATATCCTTGGCGTTGATATTACAAATATTGCTACTCCCAGGAGTTGGGGCCCAGCCAACACCTACCCCAATGCTCTTTTTGCTTTAGCAACTCAGGTGGTGCCAAACCATACCAGCACTCTGATGGATCAAGGGAGAGTTTGGCTCAATGTTTCAATCTCATGCTTTGATCTTCGAGATAGGAAAGAAGTTCTAGATAGTGTCGCCCATAAATATAAAGATCAGGTTATTAGGATGTTATAAACAAAGCCCCGAATGTGAGTTATAGAATCTTGCTCTATAACTCATAATAGAGCGAAGGTTTAGAACCCCCAAATTGAGGCTAATCGCCAAGAGCCAAAAGAGCCGCTTCTTTGATCCCCACTCTCCAGTTCTGTTCCATGACCTGCACGATAAAAGGGGATATCGTAAAATGGACGATCTCCGTGATCGAAAGTTTGAACTTTTTTACAAGAAGCTGTTTAGTTACACATCACTTCTTTTTGTCTTTGTCTTTGCGTTCTTTTTCTTCCTTTTCTTTCTTACGTTGCTTCATTTTTGCGTTATATTCTTTTTCTAATTGATCGGTACTACTATCGCGCGCATGGAAATCAATATGATAACCGAACGCGAAAAGGCTAGATGCTTTCGAAACTGTCAGGATAGTACCTAATAATAGTCCACAGGACACCCATGACACAGACAAACGAGAAAGCTTTTGCATAATCAAACTCCATATACGACTCCTTTCTATAAGGAGAACGTTGCTTTTTACACGCAAGGTTACATCACATCTCATTTTTTTGAATAGTTCTTGTGAATCTACGGCAACCTGTCAGTGGCTCCTTTTTCGGGACAGCCTAGACAGTGGATGGGGTATTATCCTTATTAATCATCTTGATTGAGTAAGCTCATTAAAAGACCCTCTCAAACAATCGGATAATGTCATTATATGTTAGGTAGATAAACATAAAGATAAGCAGAGCAACAAAGGGAATCACCAGCCGCTGCATCGTTTTTGCTGTCATCGGCTTTCTTCGAATCTTCTCTATAATAGAGAGACAGATATGCCCTCCATCTAGGACGGGAATAGGCAGGAGATTTAGAATTCCTAAGTTGACGCTAATCGCCGCTAACCAAAAGAGGCCTTCTTTAATCCCCACTCTCCAGTTCTGCTCCATGACTTGCACGATGAAAATAGGCCCCCCAAATTGCTTGGGACTAAGAGATCCGGAAATAAGGTGAGTGAGATTGCGTGCAATTTCACTAAAGACACTTCCAAAAAGAGAAAAGGGATTGGGGTTGTAATTGACAAGGCGATCGGTCAAGGGAGCACCTAGCATGAGGCGATTTTGAGAGTGGTCTAGCCTAACATAAGCAAGTTCTCGCTGCTCAGCATCAGGAATTTTCTCAATAGCTTTCAGCTCCGATGCTAAAGCTTCTTGAAACTTTTTTGCTTCTTTTTCTGTCATCGGAAGGTCTTTTAAACGGATCGGTTTGATTGGCTCAAGCAAGTGGAAATCCCCACTTTGCATGACGGGAGAAAGGGTTCCAATTGAGCGAGCGATCGGTTTAAGAGCTTCCCAGTCGGTTCCACTCAAAAACACATGGTCTTCGTTTTTCCAAGAAAGATCAAGAGGCCCTTCTCCTCTTTTTACAATCACTTGCACCTGGGGATTTTGAAGATGTTTCAAAAACTCTACAGGGTTTGTTACGGAAACTCCATCAATGGCAACGATACGGTCTCCAGCGCGTAGCATCGTATCCAAATGAGAGGTTTTATTCAAAGAGGATGCCCTTGAAACTTTCGAGTCTTCATCGATATAGTAGAGCCCGTTTTGCACGCTCATATCATAGGAAATGTTGTAAGGAATGAATGTATAAGACTCTCCTTTTTGGTTAAGATCTGCTCCATATTTCCAGTCGTTCATCTCTATCACTTCTTCATGGCCTAAGCGCAGGTCGTCGATTGGCACTCGTGGAACTTTAGCTAAAAAGGTCTGTCCACCCCTTTCAATGGTTAAAAATGCCTTATTGCTATTGAGAATACCTGAGAGTTGTTCATTCGAAAAAATGAGTTCTCCGTTGACCCATACGATACGGTCTTGAGGCAAAATACCACTGCTTGCTATGGGAAGATTTTCATATGCTGGAGCTTGATAGATTAAATAGCTCGCAGGCGCTAAGACTCCAATTGTCTTCATCCCTTTCTGAATGGCAGGACTCTCGTATGGAGTTACGGTATAGTCGTAAGGAGTCTTTTCTTTTGTGAAATAGTCAATTTTCACCCCTTCGATATTCGCAGGATGACCGTTGACAACGGCTGCAAACACAAGGTCTTTGTACCCTTCAAATGGCTCGTCGTTGTATTCTAAAATTGCGTCTCCAGGACGGATTCCATTTTGATAAAGTTCTGAGTGATGGTCTACATACCCAATAAGTTGTGTAAACTGCGAGAAAGGCTTTTCCCTTCCGCCAAAAGCCCAAATCACCGTGAAAATAGCCACAGCAAAGACAAGATTTACAACAGGACCGGCTAGGGCCACTTTAATCCGTGCCCACGGCTTTTTCGAGTAAAAACCATCTGGAACTTCATAGGGCTCGAGGTCTCCCTCCTTTTCCATTCCTGCAATGCGAACATAGCCTCCAAAAAAGATGGGACAAAATTGCCATTTAACCCCTTTGCGCATCCAACTAAAGAGCGGCTTTCCAAATCCGATACTAAAGACTTCAACACGCATTCCATTGCGCCGTGCAACGATATAGTGGCCCAACTCGTGGATAAAAACGAGAAGGTTCAGTCCAAGAATCGCTAAGATGATATATAAGATGCTTTGCAAGGTGTCCTCACGCAGTGGTTGCAAGTGAGCGCGCCATTTCATCAACTTCAAAAAGAACGCTTAGGTTCTCCTGAGGCTGAGTTTTGTGCGCACCCATTAAGGTTTCTAGTTTTTTTCCAATCTCGATCCAATCAATTTCCCCTTCTAGGAATCGATGGACAAGCACTTCATTTGCTGCATTCATAAAGCAAGGAAGGGTTCCTCCCTCCTTTGCAGCTTCAAAAGCAAGCCCCAGACAAGGAAATTTTTCCCAGTCAGGGGTAAAAAACTCTAGTTTAGAATACTTCGTAAAATCGAAACAAGGAACAATTCCCTTTTCTCGCTTTGGATAGGTCATCGCATACTGGATAGGGATCTTCATATCATGCTCTCCCATTTGAGAAAGAAGAGACCCATCGATAAACTCGACAAGGCTATGAATAATGCTTTGAGGGTGGATGATCACGTCAATCTTTTCGAGGGGAACATTAAACAAAAATTTTGCTTCGATCACCTCAAGCCCCTTATTCATCAGGGTAGACGAGTCGATGGTAATTTTTTTTCCCATGCTCCATGTCGGATGCTTGAGCGCGGAGCTTGGAGTGATTTCCTCTAGCTCCTTTTCTAAGGCCGCTAAAAAAGGTCCTCCCGAAGCTGTCAGGATTAACCTGCGGACCCCACTAGGACACTCTCCCTGAAGACATTGGAAAATCGCGCTATGTTCGCTATCGATTGGGATAATATCAACATTTTGTTTCTTGGCAGCCCCCATGATCAATTCCCCAGCGGCAATCAGCACTTCCTTGTTCGCAAGTCCAATTGTTTTTCCTGCTTCGATTCCTTTTAGGGTCGGGAGGATTCCCATGGCGCCAACAATTGCGGAGACAAGAAAATCTACTTCGGGGAGAGTTGCCACTTCAATAAGTCCCTCCATCCCTGAAACAACTTTAAATTCGGGAAGCCGGCTCCTGAGCTCCTGAGCTTTTTTCTCATCAAAAACAGCAATGCACTTAGGGCGAAAGGCAAGTGCTTGCTCTTCTAATAGATCAATGTTGGAATGAGCAGCAATCCCATCCACCTGATACCCTAAGTGTTTGATAACCTCTAAAGTGTTGCAACCAATAGACCCCGTACTTCCTAAAATTGCAATCCGCTTCATAAAGTTGCCCTCTGTTTTTGAGATGTCGAATGTTTAATGATCCCACATATAAAGAAAGCTCCGAGCACTGTTGCAGCAAGTCCCGATGTGGAAAGTGGAATATGATACACAGAAAGGACGTGTCTGGAAAGGGCTACCGAAAAAGCTGCTGCCAAGATTCCAATTCCACCTGCTAAAAAGAGGAGAGGTTTTAAGCGGTGAGTAAAAAATCGAGCTGTAAGAACTGGAGCAACTAAAAAGGCTAAAAAGAGGAAGGCTCCAACCGCGCGAAATGAACCGATAGCGGTTAGCGCTGTCTGAAACATCAGTAGATAGTTGAAAAAGATAAGTGAAATGCCCATGTTGCGCGCAAGTTGAGAATCAAATGCTAAGAGCTCCAAGCGACGAAAAAACAAAAAGACCAGTGCCGCATTAAAAAGAAAGAGGTAGAAAACCTGCTTCACGTCGGACGGATGGAGCGCATCGACATTTCCCATAATCGCCTCGATTCCAAGATGACTGTTTCGCGAGAGTGTGGTGACAAGAACCACTCCTAGAGCAAAAAAGGCCGTAAAAATCAGCCCAATGCTCGTATCTTCCTGAAGTCGGAGTTTTTTATGAAGAAATTCCGTACTAAATGTTGTGCATAGAGCGGTAATCAAAGCTCCAATAAGCAAGGTCGGTACGCTAATTGTATAAATCCCTTCGGCGCGCGTGATCAAAAAGGCCCCTACAATTCCCAGTAAGACGGTATGAGAAAGGGAGTTGGCAAGCATCGTCATTTTCTTGAGAACAAGAAAAGTTCCAACTAAAGCGGAGGAAAGGGCGATCATAATAAGAACCAATAGTTGCACCTCATCAGATGCAAGAGAGTTCGCATCCCCCTTCAAAGCCAGAAAAATCCGTTTGAAAAGAACGCCAAAGAACCCAAAAAATGACTGCCCTGTATAGGGGTTCATAATCGTTCTCCCTGAGGAATCGGCTTCTGGTGAGGATCTTTTTTTGGATGATTCAGAAGCGCTGTCAAACGTTTCTCCAAATCAGGGGTAATAATATGCTCCATCTCCTCTGCATTGTGGTGAACCCTTTCCTCATCCACTTTTAGACACGAGACCAAATAGAGTTCCCATAATCGATGCAAACGCACTAAATGTTCAGCGCGGCAGATTCCATCACGAGTCAATAAAAGTTTCCCTTCTCCACTTTTCACAATCCACCCTTCTCGCTTCAGTGTAAATAGTGCGCGTTGCATCGAAACTCTTCCCATAGGATTCCATTTTAAAATCCCCTTTTGGCTGAGTGGCACATCAACCCCCTCTTTCCATAGGGTCTTCAAAATATTTTCTAGATGACACCGCCTTCTAAACCGCGCACTGCGGAGCATACGGGCAACCGCCCCTTTTTTAGGAGCAAACAACAGTGAAAAAATACTAAGGGAAACAGCCACTAACAGGATCATAGGACCCGTGGGGTAAGTTGTTCCATAAGCACTTAACTTCAAGGATAAATAGTTCCCTCCAAAGCCACTAATGAGCCCAAATAAACCTGAAAGAACTAATAGATGAGATAAACGGTCAGTAAACGAGCGGGCGGCAGCGGCAGGAGCAAGAAGCATTCCTGACATCAAAATCACTCCAACAGAACGAATTCCTACAACAATCGAAAGGATTAGGAGAAAAAAGATTCCCTTAATCACGCGATGCATTGATAGTCCCCGGCTATGCGCGTAGGGAGCGTCGAACAATGCAACTTCAATTTCTCGGAAACGGAAGAGAATAAAGAGAGCAACTAAGACGGAAAGTGCTCCATAAATCACAATATGAATATCATTCATCGTTGCAGCTTGCCCATAAATAAACACTTGGGATTGTTGGTGCCAAAGAGGATGGGTAAACTGAATCCTACTGGCAAATACCACCCCTATTCCTAAAAATACGGAGAGGGTTAAACATAGAGCAGCATCTAAGTGAATGCGGAATTTGTTTCTGAGCTTCTCAATCACTTCTAAACCAAAATAAGAGAAAAGAAAGGCACCGCCAAGAACAACCAAAATAGCGAGGGGATGACTCGGAGCTACAAAAAGTGCTCCTACAACGACACTCAAAACAACACCTGGGTATGCAGCATGAGAGAGTGCTTCACCCACTAAACTTCTCCGTTTGACAACCATCAACGTTCCGACTAAAGCAGAGGATAAACACATAAGCATCGAACCAATCACTGGAGCGCGGTAAAGAGGATCAATAAAATAATCAATAAGTGACATCACACAAATCCCGCTTTCTGCTCTCCAGAAAGACGGGTCGCTTCATCAAAAAGCTCCCCTCTTTTCCCGTAGGCAAGAGAGAGATTTCGAGGGGTTAGAATCTCTCCCACGTCGCCATAGGCTACTAAAGAGGTGTTCAGAAGAAGAACTTGATCAAAATAGTGAGGTGCGGTGTTTAAGTCGTGATGCACAACAAGGATGGTTTTTCCTTCTTCTCGAAGTTTTTTCAGAAGCCTAATAATGATATCTTCCGTTGCTTTGTCAACAGCAGCAAAGGGTTCATCAAGAAGAAGAATCTCAGCCTCTTGAAGAAGCGCACGCGCAATGAAAAGGCGCTGCTGTTGCCCACCGGAAAGGGCGCTAATCTGCCGATCGGCTAAGTCGCCCATTTCGAGGTGATCAAGGATTTTCCGAGCTGCTTGTTTATCAGCTTTTGTATACCATTTTAGAAGACCGCGGAGCTTTCCAAAGCGTCCCATTAAAACCACATCGAATACGGTGATAGGAAAATCCCAATCAATGCTCCCTTTCTGAGGAACATAGGCAATCTTTTCGCTAATTTCATTAAAGGGTTTTCCAAAAAACCGAACGTTTCCAGATAGAGGCTTCACAATTCCTAATAAAGCTTTAAGAAGAGTACTCTTCCCTGCTCCATTTGGGCCAATGACTCCCACGAGACTTCCTTTTAGGATCGAAACATTGATATCCCACAGCGCCGAAGTTTTTTCGTAATTTACTGTGAGTTGGTGTATGTCTACTGCATCTTTCATAACGATTCTGGGTGTAGTTCCTCTCTGAGGGTCCGAACATTGTGCTCAATCATCTCTAAGTACGAATCTGCACCAGTCCCTTTAGATCCCATTGTATCCCCGTACAAAGGAGTTGTCGCAATTTTAACACGGAGTCCTTTTTCTCGACAGATTGATACAATTTTTTTTAAGGCATCTTGATTGATATTAGTCTCTGGGAAAACCACATGAATCTGATGCTCACAGAGAAATTCGCTCACTGCCTGGATATCAAGAATGCTCATCTGTCCATCTGGAGCAAGGCCCTCAGGAGCCATGAATCGTTTTTTCCAGTTCTCTTCCTCCGGCTTGGAAAGATATTTTTTTGCAAAGTAATAAAACGCATCATGACTCGTCACAAGATACCGATTCTCAGGGGGGATTTTTTGGACCTCCGCCATCAGCGCATGATCTTTTGCAATCATTGCCGCTTTAAGTGTCACCCCTCGCTCTCTAAAAAGATCTGCATGGTCGGGGTCTTTTTCCGAGAGGGTGGTGACAATAGGATCGATTATTTGAGAAAAAAGAGCCACATCCATCCAGAAATGAGGATCAAGAGAACCGTCAATCGTAATGAAGGCTGCAGGATTTTCTCGGTAAAGAATATCCCCTAACCCAATCGCTTCTTTGTGAGACTCTAAATGCCCTCTGAGGCTCGCTCCATGCTCAAGGCCTAGTCCGTTATAAAAAATCACATCAGCAGAGAGAAGTTTTTCATCATCTCCCTTCACAAGTTCATAGCTATGGGGGTCTAGATCCCCGATAATAAGACTCGTATGATCAATCTCTTTGCCACCAATAACGGCCACTAAGTCATCAATCATTGCCGTAGTGGAAAGCACCTTAGTTTTTCCATTTGGCTCCATAAAAGAGCTAGTTACCCCCGTGCCGCAACTACAAAGAATACATGCTACAATTAGAATGAGCCATTTTTTCATCGATCTAAGTCCCTTAATAACGAAAAAGGATAAATCCCCTTCGAGCAACCTGAAGAAAAGTGGATTTGAATCCCGTAATTTCCCACACAGGCAATTTTTTCTCCCAGAACATCCACGAGGGATTTCTTTTTTTCTAAACACTCCACGCAAGGACAGTGCGGCTGGACATCAGCAAAGCGGTAAAGACTTTTCTTTCCGTCCAACCATTCAATTGAGAAATGATACCTATCATCCACCTTTATTTTATACCCTTTTTCTTCATTAAGAAGCGCGGTCATTTTTTTCGAAAGTGCATCGAAGAGAGGAGCTGATTGAACTTTTTTATGCATGTTTAACGAAGGATCTATTGGGATTTCTGAAAGAAATGGAACCCTGAATTCCTCAGATAAAGCTTTTCCTCCACCTTCTCCAAAAAGAAGATGCCGCTTGAGAGATCCTGGCTCAGAAAAATAGCTCATGTTTTCTACGACCCCAAGAAGAGGAACTCCCATCTGGATACACATTCTCATCGACTTCCTCACATCGAGGAGAGAAAGCTCTTGAGGTGTGGTCACCACGATGGCCCCATTGAAGGAAAGTTTTTGCATTAAAGTAATTTGTATATCTCCTGTCCCTGGAGGAAAATCCACAAGGAGAAAATCAAGCTCTCCCCACTCAACTTCTTCAATGAACTGAGAGACAATCTGGGTGGCTATCGGAGCGCGCACAACCGAGGGCCCCTTGTCTCGGGGGAAATAGGCCGTGGACATCACCGAAATCCCCCCAGATTGGGCAGGAAGGACCTTTTCTTCCTCTGTCCGTGGCCCGTGGTCCTCTGGGAGAAGGTAGCGGGTAGAGGGGCCGTATACATCCGCATCAAAGACCCCTACTTTGTGCCCACTCTTATCTAGAGCGCGGGCCAGCTGCCCAGTCAAAGTAGACTTTCCTACCCCCCCTTTCCCTGCGAGAACTCCAATAATAAACTTTGCTTTAATCAATTTTTTTTTATTTTCCTTCACTTCTCCCATAAATACATGACTCCAAGGGGTTAAAGAGGGTTTTTTATTCACTTACCAAAGACCTGAGCTTATTAAGCCGAGGAATTCCAATGCAACAATTAATTCTTGCCGAAAACCCCGTTGTTATATTATTCTTACCTAAATATGAAATTATCTCGACAGCGATCTGGAATTAAAGAGAATGAATCCCAAGATAAGTATTGCAGATAAAAAGAGAAATACTATATAAGTATGTCGAGAATAGAAATTAAGTAGTGAAATTTAAATTTTCATTATTATGAGTTAGATTAAACATTTATTTATCCAATAAGTTGGGTTGTCATAACAAGTATAGGAAAAAAGGTGGCTTTATGAGCTTTACTGAGCAACAAACTGTTAAAACTAACACCAAAAAGCTTGAAGATCTAGAAGGTGTGATCTCTAAGGCCATTAAGAAGGTCAGAGGCAGGAAAGAAAACGATCTTTGTAAATATATTCCAATGAATGCTGGTGGATATATGCATCACTTCACTCTCAGAAAAATGAAATACAAGAGTCCAACGGAATTATCATCACTCATTGAAAAATTTATTATCAGAGCTGATCGTCCCCTTGTTGTTCCTCCAAAGCAGAGGGCTGCTCGTGGTTCTAGAAAGAAAAAAGATAATCTTGCTTTCTCAAAGCTTCAGCTAGAAAGACTTCTAAACATGGCAAGACTATCTGGGGACAAAGAAATGATCTCCATGCTAAGCCCAAAAAAATCTTTAGCGCAGACCAAACGAGAACTTATTCAGTCTCTCCGCCATGAGATCGTTGATCATGAACTTTGGAATGCATATGTCGAATCTGTAAATGTCCAGCAAGCGATGATTGCTGCAGGTGCAGAGGCGATGATTAATAATTAATTCTCTTCTTCTAAGAGATTATTTTAAAAAAGGGCACTCAGTGAGTGTCCTTTTTTTTTGTTGATTTCTATCTCGAATACTCTATAATGTCTGTGATTATAGCTGAAGCGTTCTCTACGATTTTCCCTAACAGTTTGGAAAAGCGCAGCGAATGTTTCAAAAGTATTTTTATAAGGAACGAAATATGACGTCAAATACAAAAGACTTTGGAAAGTGGAGATCCCGCCTATGGCCGGTTCATCGCTTTGAGCTCAAAAAGCTCATTCCGATGGTTCTTCTCTTCTTTTTTATTCTATTTAATTACACCATCCTCAGAGACACAAAAGATACCCTCGTTGTAACAGCTGCGGACGGTTCGCAAGTGATTCCCTTCTTGAAGTTTTGGGGAGTATTGCCTTGTGCAATCTTATTCATGATTCTTTATGCAAAAATGAGTAACAAGCTGAGTAAAACAAAGCTGTTTTACTATTCAGTGATCCCTTTTGTTATCTTCTTTGGATTGTTTGGAACTGTCCTCTACCCCTTAAGAGACTCTTTGCATCCTCACGCTTTTTGCGATATGTTGCAAACCACTCTCCCTGATGGGTTCAAGGGATTAGTCGATGTTATCCGTAACTGGACATTCTCCCTCTTCTACGTCATGTCGGAGCTTTGGGGAAGTATGGCAATCTCCCTTCTCTTCTGGGGATTTGCCAACGATATCAGCAAAGTCTCTGAATCAAAGCGTTTCTATACCATCTTTGCAATGTTTGCGAACATCTCCCTGATCATTTCAGGGCGTTTTATTAAATGGGCCGCGAAGATTCGTGAGGGCTTGACTGCTGGAGACCCCTGGCAAGTGACTCTAAACTATACCATGTCAATGGTTGTGATTGCTGGGCTACTTGTGCTAGGAATCTACTGGTGGATCAATAAGTATGTCCTAACGGACAGACGTTTCTATGATCCAGCTGAGCAAAAGTCGGTAAAAAAAGAGAAGCCAAAACTTTCTATGAAAGAAAGCTTTATGATGCTCATCCGCTCTAAGTACCTCGGATGTATTGCATTGCTTGTAATGGCATATGGAATTTCCATCAACCTCGTTGAGGTCACTTGGAAAGATCAGCTGCATCAGCAATATCCAAACTTTAACGATTACCAGGCCTTCATGGGAGGCTTTTCTGAGAAAACTGGTATTATTACCATCCTCATTACATTCTTCCTCGGTGGAACTGTTGTAAGACGCTTTGGATGGGGTAAAACCGCTCTCATTACTCCTGTGATGCTCCTCGTCACTGGTGTGGCATTCTTCTCGTTCATTGTTTTCCGCGGTAGCCTTTCTGCTACAATTGCAGCAATGGGATCTACCCCATTAATGCTTGCGGTCGTCTTTGGAACGATTCAGAATATCGCCAGTAAATCATCTAAATACTCCTTCTTCGACCCAACCAAGGAAATGGCTTACATTCCCCTTGGACAGGAAGAGAAAGTTAAAGGTAAAGCGGCGATCGACGTTGTCGGCGCCCGTCTTGGAAAGTCTGGTGGGTCTTTGATCCAACAAGGTCTTTTCCTTGCCCTTAACACAGCAGTTGTAGGAGTCATCGCACCTTTCGTTGCGGTTATTCTCCTAGGGATCATCTTTGTATGGATCGTCGCAGCTCGCTCTCTAAACAAGCGCTTTCTCACTCTTACTTCTCAGAAAGATGCGGAACAAGCTGCCGAAGAAGCGAAAGAATTGGAAGAAGCGGAGCCCGCTGCAAAAGTGGAAGCTCCTGCGGAAACCGCAAATACTTAAGAGAAGACTTAATATCTTTTCGAAAGCCCTCCCTCACCGGAGGGCTTTTTTTTTTAAATCGAACCTAAAGGGGAACACATGGAATTTTGTCAACCTTGCCAAGGACACGCATCTAAACCAAGTCCTGAGGCCATCAAAAGCTATAAAGATGTAAGAATTCTTTCGATGATTCTGATCCTGTCGCTATCGGTATTCAAATGCCCAAAGTATTTTTGCTCATCAGCCATTTTAGGGCTTTCTGCAGAAAAATTAGGCAGATCTCTAAAGATCAAAGGATATGAAAAATTCTCTGAAAAAATTGATGAACAAAAACAATTAGAAGCATCTGGTTGTCTAGATATTGTTCCTAAAGTTTTTGGTCTAGAAATAGATCCTAGAATTTCACTTGTCTCTGCAACTATCCTATTCTGCTGCCATATTAATCATAGCCATGGCCTAATGATGAAAGTTTCTGTCGTTTATGTCGGCACGATTTCTGGATTTGCAAGCTACCATGTGTTAAAAGATAATAAGTACCTGAATTAGACGGTGTTTTTCAAAGTCTCTCCTTAGTGGGGGGCTTTTTTTTTGCAAGAATTTATCCAATGCGCTATGCACTAGGAAATGAAGACATTTTGGCCCAGCCTGGGAATCTGCCTTGGAATTTTTGTCGTTGCAATGGATTGGTCCATTGTCAATAACGCCCTTCCAAGTATTCAACGCGATCTTGGAGCATCGCTCGGCGAACTTCAATGGATGGTCAATGCTTTCGGCCTAGCGATGGCTTCAACGATGGTCACTGTGGGACGTTTTGCGGATGCCTATGGAAGACGCAGATTTTTTATCATTGGGCTTGTCATTTGCGCCTTGAGTTCTGTTGGAGCCGCTCTTTCCCCAACTGCAGCGTGGCTTATTACTTTCCGCTCGTTTCAAGGACTTTCTAATGCCATGGTCATTACGACATCTCAAGCTCTCATCACCCATGTTTTTCCAGAAGAAAAACATGGAAAAGCACTTGGGGTTTGGACCGCAATTGTAGGCATCGGCTTAGCACTTGGACCTGTGCTTGGAGGAATCATCATTGCGATAGCCTCCTGGCATTGGATCTTTTACTTTAATATTCCCTTTCTCTTTATCAGCTGGGTCATAGTGAAAGTGTTTGTGAAGGAATCTAAGAATGAAGAACAAAATACAAAAATTGATGCCCTGGGATTGCTCCTACTGGTTGTCGGAATAGGAGCTCTTATCATGGGAGTGATCCAAGGTCCTGAGTGGGGGTGGAGCAGCCCAATGATTTTAGGAACATTTGCCTTATCTGCTATTTGTCTTCCTCTATTCTACTTTGTGGAACACCGCGTTTCCTCCCCCTTGATTCAGTTTAAATTTTTCAAAAAGAAGAATTTTTTTGCAGCCTGTATCGGGAATTTTTCTGTCATCTTTCTCTTTTGGGGAGTCTTTTTCTCCATTC
This sequence comes from uncultured bacterium, assembly GCA_964350675.1. Lineage (GTDB taxonomy): Bacteria > Chlamydiota > Chlamydiia > Chlamydiales > Simkaniaceae > Neptunichlamydia. The sequence continues at coordinate 31,987 of CAYGKJ010000009.1, forward strand.
CTCTTTATCTGCAAACTATCTTGGATTACTCCCCCTTTGTATCAGGGATGTTTATTTTGGCCATTTCAGCCCCGTTTGCTATGACTTCTCACTATGTTGGAATGATTTCAGACAGATTTGAAAAAAAGAACCTAGTTATCTTAGGATTTTTTCTTGTTTTGATTGGAGTGCTGGTTATGACATTTTTTACCGATTCTAGGCATATCCCAATGATTCTTATCGCATTGGTGTTTTTCGGGGTAGGCGCAGGGGCGACTTTTGGCCCTTCTGCTTCGCTCGGAATTTCAACCATTCCTCGCAATTATGTGGGCGTTGCCACAGGAGCTCTTGCAACAGTTCAGGAAATTGGGGGAACGGTTGGACTGTCTCTTGTCGGAGCGATTATTCGTACAATGGAAAAATCAAAGCTTTCCTTCGAACTGAACAAAGAAGGTGTTCAACTTTCACCCACCACTCAAGATAAAATCCGCTCCCTTCTTTCCTCTTTTGAGGAGCTCCAAGCCTACCTCAGCCATATGAGCTCTCTAATGCATGCAAAGATCCTCAAAGCTTTCTCAACATCCTTCATGTACGGTTATCGAGGCGCTATGTGGCTTCTTGTTGCAATCGCCACTTTTGCTATCTTATCGATTTTCTTCCTCACTAGAAGGTCAGACAGGAATTCCCTGTAAAGTTAAATCTTTTTTAAGTTTTTTAACGGCAAGTTCTTTGGCCTTTGCCTCAACTTCGACTGTCACATCTTGCAAAGACTCCCATTCAACAGGAAAGTCTTCTATTGAGATATAATCGTGATGGCGCTGGGGTTTAGGGCCCTCCCAACCTTCTATGGGGCTTGAAATATGAAAAAGTGGTTCACGGTTCCAAGTGGATAGCGCACGTGTTGTTGCTTGCTCAACAGTCAGCTCGTCTTTTAAACAACGATGATGATGCACATCGTAGACAAAGGGAATTTCATTTTTCTCACATAAAGGGAGAAGATCTTGGGGAGTGTAACATTTATCATCATTTTCTACTGTCAGCCGAGATTGAACATGAGGAGGCAACCTCTGATAGTGCTCTTGAAAACGCTCAAGAGCTCCTGCTTTGTCCCCATATACACCTCCACCATGAATATTAATGACATCAATTCCTAATAGATCTGCTAAGTACGCATGATATTCAAGTTCATGAATAGCACTTTGAACAACTTCTGGCCTTGGAGAGTTTAAAACCACAAACTGATCGGGATGGAGGGTTAAGCGCAAACCCTGTGTATCTTTATACGCTCTGCAACGATCAACTTTTCGCCGTAATTCATCATGGCGAGGAAGAGAAGAAATTTGATACTTCCAATCAGGATGAGAACAAAGTGGGAAAAACTGACTCGAGAGACGAAAACATCCAATCCCCGCACTCACGCAGTACTCAAGCGCTGCCTTAAGAGAATCTAGATTATGAGAAATGATTTCTGCTAAATACTCATAAGGATTATCAATGCGCTTAAGGTATGCAGCCGTTGTCGTGCGAAATTTAATGGGCTGAGAAGAAAAGATACAACAAAGGCCTAAGCGGATCATAAAACACCTTTAACAAGTCGCCTGAGCATTCCTGGAAACAGGATGAGATGAATAGGATAAAATGAATACCAATAAATACGCCCAAAAACTCCTCGAGGATGAAAAATAGCATTTTGTTTTAATTCGTGCCTATCGTTTTTAGATGTAATTGTGAACTCAAGCCAAGCTTCTCCTGGCAACTTCATCTCTGCTAACAGCACAAGTTTTCTTTCTTCTTTGCTAACATGAAGAACTCTCCAAAAGTCGATCACATCTCCTACCTTGAGTTTTTTTTTGCTCCGCCTTCCTTTTCTTAAACCGACCCCTCCTAATAGAAGGTCTATTAATCCCCGGATCCTCCAGGCCCAGTTCATAAAGCACCATCCTTTGCTGTCTCCTAGCTTTAGAATCTCTTCAAACACAGCGTCAGGGTTCTTTTTAAAACTCACTCGAGCACCCATTGATAAACATCCATTTCGGGGAACTGCAAAATCTTCTGCTGAAATTTCTGTGTGACCGCTTGAAGACCAAGAGTCTTTCCAAGTAGAGATTACCGAATCACTCTCAATTTTTTCGAAAGTTCTATCTAGAGCTTCTTGGTAGGTTAGACAACGATGAGACAGTACTTTGATAATACGGTGATCATGACAGACCGCATCATTCTTCACGCTTTCAATAAGAGCCCGTGCAAGGTAATAATTTGTCGCTGTAATTAGAATAAGCCAGTAGGACGAAAGGCGTGGAGTAAGGACAGGAACAGTTATAATCAAGCGGAAAAGCTTTCGCTGCTTAGCGTATCCCTCTAACATTTCTTTATAAGAGAGCACGTCTGGCCCTCCAATATCAAAAGTTTGCCCTAAACATTCCTTATTTTTTAAAACACTCGTCAAATAAAATAGAACATCAGGAATAGCAATAGGTTGGCACTTAGAACGTATCCATTTTGGTGCAACCATAATAGGTAGTTTTTCAACAAGATCCCGAATAATCTCAAAGGAAGCACTCCCTGAGCCAATAATAATGCCAGCTCGGAGCGCAGTTAATGGTGCTTTAGCAGTTCGAAGAATATTTTCAACTTCAAAACGGGAGCTAAGATGCCTTGATAGCGACGCCTTATCAGAAATAAGCCCCGTCAAGTAAATAATCTGTTGGCACAACGTCTGACCAATAAGGGAAACGAAATTCTCAGCAGCTTTTTTATCGAGCCGCTCAAAATCTTCATAACGTCTTCCCATTGAATGTACGAGATAATATGCAGCGTCAATATTCTTAGGGATCGCAGCAAGGCTTTCCCGTTGTAATAAATCACCCGAAATAACAGTCACCTGCTTTTTATACTTCTGGGGAAACTTAACGCTATTTGGCCGACGAGCAACTGCGACTACCTCATGACCTTGTTCAACCAGCTTGAAAAGAAGTCTTGTTCCTATGTAGCCATTGGCTCCTGTAAGTAAAATACGCATTTCATGAGGTTAGGCCGACACAAATTTATTCTCAACACAATAGAGTAAAGAAATGTATTTATTATAGGTTAGTGCTTTGAGCCTTTAGTTTTTTGAAGAAATACGCTACCATTGAGCCTATGGCATTCCAATACGATCCGAAATATATCCGTAACTTCTCAATTATTGCTCATATCGACCATGGAAAATCGACGATTTCTGATCGCCTATTGCAGGTAACGGGGACGGTGCCTGAGCGAGAAATGCAAGAACAACTCCTTGATGACATGGACCTAGAACGGGAACGTGGTATTACGATCAAGGCCCATCCAGTTACGATGTATTATGAGGCAAATGACGGAAACACTTACCAGTTTAATTTTATTGATACTCCTGGTCACGTTGATTTCTCGTATGAAGTCTCACGCTCTTTGTCAGCATGTGAAGGAGCCCTTCTCATTGTTGATGCAGCACAGGGCGTGCAAGCACAGACCTTAGCGAATGTTCACTTAGCAATCGAGCGGGATCTAGAGATTCTCCCCGTTTTGAATAAGATTGACCTTCCTGCTGCAGATCCTGAGGAGGCTAGGACTCAAATTGAAGAGGTGATTGGGTTAGACGCGCAAAACGCAATCCTCTGCTCAGCAAAAACAGGGGAAGGGATTAGTGACATCTTAGAGAGAATCATCACGGATATCCCAGCACCGAAACCTCCCGAAGATGGCGTACTCCGCGCTCTCGTTTTTGATTCTCACTACGATCCATACCGAGGAGTGATGGTCTATGTCCGGCTTATCAGCGGAGAGATTAAAAAGGGAACCCAAATTAAATTGATGGCCACGGATAAGAGCTTTGAAGTTCTTGAGGTAGGCGTTTTTTCTCCTAATGCAAAGCCCATTGATATCCTACGTCCTGGAGAAGTAGGGTATCTTATTGCAAACATTCGAAAAACCTCTGATGTGAAAGTTGGAGACACAATTACTTCTTTTCGCTTGGGGGCTTCAGAGCCTCTTCCAGGATTTAAACTCATCAAGCCCGTCGTTTTTGCAGGAATTTATCCAATTGACACCTCAGAATTTGAAAACCTCCGCGATGCGCTTGTAAAATTGCAGCTTAATGATTCGGCCCTGCACGTCGAACAAGAGAGCAGTCTAGCTCTCGGCTTCGGCTTCCGTTGCGGCTTTCTCGGTCTTCTTCACTTAGAGATTACATTTGAGCGTCTCCAGAGAGAGTTCGACCTTGATATCATTACAACTGCACCGAGTGTTGTCTATAAAGTAACTCTTTCGAACGGGGAAGAGAAAAAGATCGACAACCCGGCTCATTATCCCGATCCGGCAATCATTGACTTTGTGGAAGAGCCTTGGGTTGTCTCCCATATCATGACCCCTTCTGATTTTTTAGGACCTATCATGGCTCTCGGAACCGAAAAGAGAGGCATACTCGATAAAACTGAGTCAATGGGAGGAAACCGCCTTCTCCTTACTTTCCGCTTTCCAATGAATGAGATCATTACAGATTTCAATGACAAGCTCAAGTCGGTAACCCGCGGCTATGGCTCTTTTGATTATGAGTTTGATCGATATGACGTTGGCTCCGTAATAAAGTTAGAAATCAAAGTCAACGACGAAGTTGTGGATGCTTTCTCTTGTCTCGTCCACACCACTAAAGCTGAGGCAAAGGGGCGAGCCATTTGTAAAAAACTTAGAGATGTAATCCCCCGCCAACAATTTAAAGTCCCCATTCAAGCTGCAATCGGTGGAAAAATTATTGCACGAGAAACGCTTTCTGCCCTTTCAAAGAATGTAACCGCCAAGTGTTATGGCGGAGACATCACCAGAAAACGCAAACTCTGGGAAAAGCAAAAGAAAGGAAAGAAAAAAATGAAAGAGATTGGTAAAGTTACCATCCCTCAATCCGCTTTCATGGCAGTCTTGAAAGCAGAAGAATAATTTAGCCAAAGGAGTCTATATTCGCTAGTATCATCAGAAAAACCGTCGCTACAGCTTTCTCAAAACTTGAAGGCTTCGCAGAGTCTCTATTATCTACCGAGTCTCGCGTTCAACAAAAATCAAGCCGCTCAAACAACTTTTCATCCTCTTCTAGGATTTATCACTCAAAACTCCACCTTCACGCGTCCCATCTCTTTCATTCGGTTATCACTAAGCGTAGCCAGTCGGTGTATTCCTCAAAGAATATCAAGATTGAAGAAGATAAGGATCTATCATATCAATTCAATTGCTATGGTTTTGTAAATCACTGCATAGAGATGTGTCACCCTGAGGCGTATGAGCAATTAGTTTGGGCGATGAATCATGTTCTTGCAAAGGCAATTCCTCCATCAAGTGATGGACAACCCTGCCCCTTTAACTACACATCTGCACTCAGACACCTTCCTCTATCTGAATGGCAAACAGTGGAAGCTCTCAGCGAGATTATTCCAGGAGACATTCTGGTTTATCTACCTCATAACTTTTACCCACCAAAGGACGCGGATTTTAGTAAAAAAAGTACAGGTACACATATCATGATTGTCGATCAAGTCCTCGAAAAAATAGGAGATACCTATCAGTTTATGATTATTGATTCGACACGTATTCCTCACAGCAAGCAAGATACACGCTATCCCAAAGGAAGTGGGATTGGAAGGTCCCCCGTGTTTTTAACACCCTACAAAAACATCACCCTGCTTCAATGGAGACCAAACGGCAAAAAGCATGAGAAAGAGATTACAATAGGCCGTGTGGTCCCTTCTAAACCTCTCTTTTCTATGCAGGCTTGAAACATAGCCGGATACTAGCCAAAATCTCCCCCTAAGCGTAAAATAGGCTTAGGGGAGCACTACATGTTAGAGGGAAAATGCGCCAAGATATTGATTATGAAGAAGCCATGAAAATGATCAACTCTCACTTGAAAGAGATGAAAGAAGAAATGGATGAAGTAGAAGAGATGAACCTAAAAGGGGGCAAGAAAAAGCTCGCTAGATATATGAAGCGGATATACAAGAAGTTAGAAGAAATGGTCGATGTCTACGCAAAAACACAGGAACATGGAGATTTTAATAATATCTGCCGTGAACTTGAAGCTCTTCAACCTGCTTTTGTCCTGAATTACAATGAGATCTGTTATGAGCAAGGGCTTGAGCAGCTTAATGGTACTCTTGATGAAATGGAAAGCGAACTTGAACAAGTCGATGATCTAGAACTTTCTGGCCTACAAAAGAAACAGGTCCAACAAATGCATGAAATTTATGACAATATCCACGAAAAAGTAGATCAATATGCTCACTCCCACGACCATGAGGATTTCGAATCAGCGGTCCACCAGGTGGAAAGGCTCAAACCTGGTTTCATTCTCAACTATAACGAACTTACAGACTAATTTAATCTTAAGCATTGTAAGTCGAAGAACTCACATCCCCACCTGTGCCGGTCCAATTCGTGTGAAAAAACTGTCCCCGGGGCTGGTCCACCCTTTCATAAGTATGAGCACCAAAGAAATCACGCTGCGCCTGTAAAAGGTTTGCAGGAAGACGGCTTGAGCGGTATCCATCAAAGAAAGAAAGAGATGTACTAAAGCAAGGGGCAGGAACACCAAACTCTGCGGCATGAGACACTACCCGACGCCAACCTTGTTCTGCCTTTAAAATTTCTTCTCTAAAAAAGTCATCGAGAAGAAGACTTCTAAGGTCCTTTGTTTTATCGAAAGCTTTCTTAATCTCACCTAAGAAACGACTACGGATGATACAGCCACCTCTCCACATGAGAGCAATGGAGCCATAGTTAAGGTTCCACTTAAACTCAGTTGCAGCTGCGCGCATCAACATAAACCCTTGCACATAGCTAATAATTTTTGAGGCATAAAGAGCTTGCTTGATATCTTCGGTCATCTGCTTTTTATCGCCTTTAAAGTCTTTGCCTGGCCCTATAAAATGTTTGCTCAATTCAATCCGCTCTTCTTTAAGAGCTGAAAGGCACCGCGCAAAAACTGCCTCGCCAATAAGAGTGAGAGGCATCCCCATATCAAGAGCACTGATCCCTGTCCATTTTCCTGTACCTTTTTGCCCTGCAACATCAAGGATACTCTCAACGAGGGCATTCCCTTCTTTTTCTTTGTAGGCAAAAATTTGACTGGTGATTTCAATCAAATAACTATTGAGTTCACCTTTGTTCCACTCAGCAAACACTTTTGAGAGTTCATCAGCATTGAGCCCAAGTTTTGCTGAGAGAAGTTCATACGCCTCGCAAATGATTTGCATATCCCCATATTCGATTCCATTATGGACCATCTTGACATAGTGACCTGCACCACCTTCTCCTACCCAATCGCAACAAGGCTCCCCGTCTTCGGATTTTGCAGCGATGGCCTGAAAAATAGGTTTAACCTCAGGCCAGGCATCAGGGTTTCCTCCAGGCATAATTGAAGGACCATTGCGAGCTCCTTCCTCCCCACCTGAGATTCCGGTCCCAATAAACAAGATCCCTTTTTCTTTCAGCTCCTTAAAACGACGCTCACTATCAGGGAAATGACTATTCCCTCCATCGATAATGATGTCCCCTTTTTCTAGAAAGGGCGCAAGCTCATTAATCGTATCATCTACTGAAGAGCCAGCGCGGATCATCATCATCACTTTCCGTGGGCGTTTTAATGAGCCAACCAATTCTTTGAGCGTATGAGTCCCAACAACCTCTGTCCCCTTAGCAGGACCTCCTAGGAAGGCGTCAACTTTAGACGTTGTGCGGTTAAAAACAGCAACCCTGTAACCATGGTCGTTCATGTTGAGGACCAAGTTTTGTCCCATGACAGCGAGTCCAATTAGTCCGATATCTGCATTCCCTGGCACTTTAACCTCCAAATTCTTGAGCTTATACTAAGTGCAATAAATAAATTCACGAATAGGCTTGAAGGTTTTTCCATCAAATTGGACTTGGAGAGCGCAGCTAACCACAGGATGGTTAGCAAGATCGAAAGTCCTATTTGAGGTAAAAAGATCAAGAAATATTTGTGAATTTATCAATTGCATTTAGTATTATCACTCCGTTGCGTTACAATCTTGTCCTTCAGTCCTCGTAGCTCAGCTGGATAGAGCAGTTGCCTCCTAAGCAACAGGCCGCGTGTTCGAATCACGCCGAGGGCATTTTTCTCACTTATCTCATCTTCCTCTTTATTGAACAATAGTCATCGACGCGATGCCGCTTGTTTTACAAGGAAGTTCACAATCTCTTGATGTCCTAATCGCTGAGCCATTTCCATAGGAGTTTCCCCTCCTTCTAAAGTTTTAGCTGTTAAAATCGTGTCTCGGCATTCTAGAAGAGCTTTGACTCCCCCTAAGTACCCATTGGCCACTCCTAAGTGAAGAGGTGTGTAACCTCGACATTTGTGGTTCACATTAGCTCCACACTCGATTAATCTTTTAAGAACTAAAGTTTGCTTCATCTCGATCGCATAATCGAGTGCACAACTTCCATCTCTAAGAGCATGCTCGAGGTGAATGTCTTCGTGAGCTAATAATCTCATAGCAATTTGGGTGTTTTTAGATTGGATAGCCCACAAAAGAGGGCTAAGATCATTAACAATGACACAATGGGGTCTCGCCCCCATGGATAGAAGAGCATGCACAGATTTGTAAGCGCCGTACTGCACCGCAGCAAAAAGAGGCGTTTGCCCTTCTTCAGCCTGAACCTCTAAAAGTTCAGGAGCATGTTTAAGTAAAACCTTTAGGCACTCTACCGAATTGCTAGCTGCCGCATAATGAGTTGGATAAAACCCTTGGAGATCCATCACTTTCAGATCAGCACCTTTTTGAATAAGTTTTTGAAGAATCAGTGGATTTTTGCATCGGGATGCGTGGTGAACTAAACTGACCCTTGAGGGATCCTTAAAATTCCAATCCTTAATCCCCGCGCAGCTTTTCTCAAATAGAACCACATCTTCATCGGCAATGGCTTGCAAAACATTCATCACATGATTATCAAATGGATGATTTGAAAGAGGGGGGTACAGATATCCTTTAGCAACAGCTTCAGGATCTTCTCCCTCATCTATTTCCATATCACCATAAGCTGCTTTGATAGAGATCCCTCGATGAAAGTATCCAAGCCATGTTGATCCTTGCGCTTCCATGTCCTCAACCGCAACACCGCACCCTCCGGCCACATGAATCTGACCACTTGAGCATTCTCTAATAAATTTCACGCTTCCGTCTAGAAGACTAAATAGAAATCCGGAATCCTCAAAACACACAACAAGAGGATTTGTAAACCACTTTGTAGCTGCATCCTTGATCTTGATCATCTCTTGTCTTTGATTGCCGTGCGAAGTCGCAATCCTATGATCCACATGCTGAAAGAATTTTTGTCGTGTACTTCCATTTGTCATTGCTCCTTCAAACTCTGTTCCCTTAAAGAGGGCAGCAATGTTTTTTTCAAAAGCTTGATAGCGCTTCTTGAAATACTGAAGCACCTCAAAAGTCAAATCCCCATATTGATCAACTGTCAGTTTTTGAGATAAAGAGTACTCTTTGACATAAGAAAACACTCCTTCATGGATCGCATCGTAAGCCTCATGAATCATCTGTTCAGATGCAGGGTTCGCGTTAAGATATGTATTAACTTGAGTGAGCCGGTTTTTGGGCATTGACTCCAATAGAGGGATAAACGGAAGTTTGAGTTCTTTTTGGAGAGAGACTGGAAGTGGAGGAAAAGCTTGAGGGCAAGAAGCCGTCTCGTTCTCAGCAAGCATGCGATCTAACATAGGAATTTTACTAACCTCCTTCAAAGAGTTGCAATAGTAGCTGAAGAAATTTGCCAAGTACAATACCTGAAAGTACTTTTTGCAGATCGGAAGCTTGGGGAGAGTTTCCTCAATCTGGTCGCACATCAAAGCACATGCTTCAACTAAATAATCATAATGCCTTGCTTCAACATCGGTTGAAGGTGTCCCTTCCACCTTTCCGGTAACATCAAACCCGCCTTCATAAGAGAGGCTATCCCCACTTTTGTAAATCATATTCTGCTTAAAGACAATCTGATATGAGATGTTAAAACAGTCCTTGTATGTCCCTTTTGGAGGTTCACCTTCCATGACGTCTTCAAGAATCTCATTAAATGTCCGGTAACGAATTCCGAGATTTTCACAATACTCATGGTACCCACATGTATGTTCTAGCAAATAATCCTGAGACTTTTCCTTTGTCTCATTCCACCCCTCAATAGCGTCTTTCTCAAAAAACCGACCGTTCACGAATCCCTTCATGTAATAATCAAGCATTGCAAGAGCTTCCCCCGTCAACGTATGTCGATATACCGGAGGAATAACCGGATAGCTTGTCATCGAGCGATTAAAGTGAAGACTAAAGAAAGGAAGATCTCCATAAACATAGATCCCTCTAGCGACATCTCTTAAGACTTGTAAAGCCTCCGTCTCACTTAATTCATACGTTGGAATATAAAAGGTATGCTCACCTTCCCCGGTAGGCTTCTCAAGAAGGTTTAAGATTTTTCCGTACCTTGCTGCAACACCCTGAATTTTTCGTATCTGAAGAGCGGTATACTGGGGAGTTTGACATGCTACTTCATAAGCACTCTTGATATTATTCACCACTAAGTGCCCTTTAAACGTCTGAGAATCCGCTTTATAGCAGCTAAATTTTGGCGTCTTAAAGTATCCCCCTGTAAATCCTCCTTTGTGGTTTGGATCAGAAACCCAAATCTTAGGGAAAGGATTACGCCCTCCATTTGTAATTTTCCCTTTCCAAACCTCTGCCCACGATTGCGATCCATCAGGCATTGTTCTTAGATAGACCTCGACTCCAGTCGTCTTTACTCCCACCTTATTTCCTGAATTAGCTGCTGCTTCAATAAAAGCTCGATTTTCAGGAGTATCGCGGTCAAAATGCCCCCTTCCCTTTTTAAAAATATGCCCAACGTTGGCTTCGTCGAACAACGGCTTTGATGGGGTTGAATCCGAGCTAGCCCCTAAAGATGTGCAAACTAATATCAAATATAAGAATAGGTTAAAATGCTTATTTGCCATATCTTGACCACAATTAAAAATTGATTTGTTCGACTTTAAGGGATAAAATGATTTTCCACAAAAGAAATGATGAGGTCAGGAATGACTAAAGCCTATTCAATAGAAAACGGATTTCAGATAACTATGTTATTTCTTATGGAGCTTTGGTGGGCTTTTCTTAAAGAAAAAATGACTGAAAATGGTTTGATTAATACTAGTAAACTGACCCCCCAAGAGTTACAAACAGCTACACCAAAGGAAAAAGTCCTCGATGACTTACATTACGACAACGGCTTGTTTTTTCAAACTATTTGCGAAGGTACTTATGATGACTATTTTGAAGAGGTTGTCCAAGAGAGATTACATATCTCCCCTACAGAGCAACATCAAGGGTTAAAAATCCAAGAAGATGTTCTTTTTCAAATTGCAATTGATTTTTGTAATTTTTTTAACTACAAATATCAAGAACAAGGTAAGGATTCATTACGGTTTGCAATTAATTGGCTTGAAGATATGAGAAAACATCCCGAAAAGCATGTAACTGAGTGGAATATCTGGAATAAAGTGGTAGTTGATGTCATTGAAAAAGGAAAGAAATCAATGGGGTTTTTCTGAAATATCGCTTGCAATGGAAGCCAATTTAGAACGGGTAATCAGGTTGAGACTCTCTGTATCGAATTGAACTCTTTGGGGCTACGTTATACAATCACATTTCTTCAATCTAAAGTTCAGGTTTTGAGTTTGAAAAGAGAATTTCCCATAGAAAAGGGATTTCAAATTGTTGTGTTCTTCTTGACGGAATTTTGGGGAGATTTTCTAAAAAGCGTAATGGTAAACAAAGGATTAATCAATCCAAAAGAAGCAACTCCTCAAGAGAGAGAGGTTCTTTCAAAGGAAGAAAAAGAAAAAGATGATCTTCACTATTTTAACAGTATCGTTTTTATTACTTACTTGGGAGATCCTGCAGGACCAGGAAATGACTTCAAAGAAGTTGTCCAAAAAAGGCTAAATATTGCTCCATTAGACCAAAGATATGGAACCATCATCGATGAAAGCACCTTTTTTCAACTTACGATTGATTTTTGCAACTACTACAACAGAGAGTACCAAGAGAGGGGGGAAGACTATCTACGCTTTGCCATTGACTGGCTTGAAGATATGCAGGCCAATCCAGGAAAACATCAGAAAGAGTGGGACATGTGGGGAAAAACTGTTGAGTACGTGCTTTCTCCTGGTGATAAACATCTCATTTTCTAGGTGAGACTATCTAAGCTTTTTTCAGATATTGCTCGATACCAACGGCAATGGATTTAGCCATCTTCTCGACGTATCCTTTGTCAGAGAGATTAGAATGTTCCTTGGGGTTTGTAATAAACCCTCCCTCAATGAGTATTGCTGGCATATAGGTTTCCCGAATCACATGAAAGTTTCCATATTTTACCCCGCGGTTTTTCGCACCTGTAGCCTCGATCATCCCATGGAGAATGGTATCAGCAAGCTTCTTTGAAGCAATCTGTCTCCATTTCGATCCTCTATTATAATAGTAGATTTCTATCCCATGAGGCTGAGTGGATTTATAGGCATTAAAATGAATGCTAACAAAAAGTTTGCTTTTCGTATCGTTTGCGATTGCGGTGCGCTTTTTGAGTGGAAGGAAAACATCTCGGCTTCGAGTCAAAATAACACGATACCCTTTTTCATGAAGATACTTTTTTACAAGTGTAGCTGTTTGAAGCGCTAGCGCCTTTTCTTTGATGTTTTTTACCTGCGCCCCAATGTCATCTCCGCCATGCCCTGCATCAATCACGATTAACTCCTTTCCTTGAGAAGGCTTTGCGGTTGACGCGGCTGCATATATCTCTTGATCCACTTGCGTAGGTTGCGCATAAGCGGCAGCAATCGGAATGCAAAGAAATAAAAATTTATACCGATTGTGTTTCAAAATTTTAAATTTTGCCAAAATCAGCGCCCGAGATTTAACCCTCTCGAAGCAGGCTCCTATCCAGGAGATAGGAGCGATGCAGAGGGGGATAAAGGTCGGGATGCTGATACAGGGAAAAGAAAAATGTTGAAACACAATCGGTATAAACATGGCGCTGAGTTTAACAGTCTTTCTTATCTAGCGTCAAATGAGAAATGTCATAAGCCACTTGCCTATCGTCAAAAGGAATTCTTCTTCCCCCAATTTTCTGAAAGGGCTCATGCCCCCTTCCAGCAATAAGAACCGTATCATTTTCCTCTGCCATAAAGATGCCCCGTTCAATGGCTGCTCGTCTGTCCACTTCAATAAGCACCTCTCGTTTGAGCCCCTTTGCAATTTCATTGCAAATTTCCAAAGGATCTTCTCCTCTAGGATTATCAGAGGTCACAATGACTTGGTCGGAATATTTTTCTGCAGCTTCGGCCATTAAAAAGCGTTTTCCCTGATCTCTTTCACCTCCGCATCCAAAGATTGTGATGATTTTTCCTCTTTTAACACCCTCAAGCGTTTCAAGTACCTTCAAAAGCGCATCGGGAGTATGAGCAAAATCGACAAATAGATAGATTCCTTGAGGATTTTTGATCCTCTCAAGCCGTCCTGGAACCCCTGAAAACATCGCAAGCTTTTTCTTTATTGAAGCAAGAGACTCCCCCTTTGATAAGAGGACAGCAAATGCAGCTAAAACATTGTAGACATTATAGCGCCCAATGAGAGGAGATGAAATCTTAGTGACCCGATTTTTATAAAGAAGGTCAAAGGTTGTCCCTTCAAGTGAAATGGAGATGTTTTCTGCCTTAAGATCAGCTAGGGCATCGATAGCATATGTCACCCCTTCTCCAAACTTTTCAGCAGCAGGATCGTCTCGATTATAAATTGCCAGTTTTGATTGATCAAACAACTTCAGCTTTGCTTTTAGATAAGCATCCATTGATTTGTGATAATCGAGATGATCTTGAGAGAAGTTCGTAAAGACCCCCACATCAAACCTCACCCCTTCCACACGATTTTGATCAAGAGCGTGAGAAGTCGCCTCCATTACAGCAGCATTAAGTCCTTCTTCTGCCATTTCTTTTAAAACTTTATGATTTGTCACCACATCAGCCGTCGTCAATTGCGAGGAAAATCGCTGCTTTCCAATGATCGTTTCAATCGTTCCCATCAGCCCACATTTCGGAAGAAGGTGATGAATCAAATATGCCGTTGTCGTTTTCCCATTTGTTCCAGTAATTCCGATTAAAAAAAGAGGACTATTCTCTGTTCCATAGTAACGCTTTGCCAAGAGGGCTTCCATCTTAGCCACATTGGGAGTCACAACTTGAACAATCCCTTGCAAAAAGGGATTATAAAAATCTGTAAGAACAGCAACAGCTCCCGTTTCTATCGCCTTGGGAATAAATTCTGTTCCATCAAAGGTCCCTCCTCGTTTTGCAATAAACAAACTTCCAGGGGAAATAAATTGTGAATGAGAAGAAATCCCCGTCACCTCAATTTCGCGACTTCCTTTAACATCAACATCAAGATCCTTGAGTAGCTTCTTAAGTTTCATTCGTTCCAATTTTTATAGAGTTCTTTGAGAACCTGCACTTCGCGGCTCCAGTCTGCTTGATCTGGGTCAGCATCGGGATGCCCCTTTGGAAATCCATGAGGATCATCGGGAGGAATCCCCAAATATTTGTAAGTCTTTTCCATAATACTCTTAAAGGCAGGGGCTGCGCACCTCCCACCAAAGTAAGTTTTTCCAATCCCAGGGAGGTAACGGTATTCAGGTTCATCAATCGCTACATAAAGAAGAAATTGAGGATCAAAAGCGGGCGTAAACCCTATAAAGCTAGAGTAATGGTGTTTTTTTGAGTAAGTTCCGTTAACAATCTTCTCCGTCGTTCCCGATTTTCCTGCTTCAGTATATCCTGGAATGTTGGCACGCCAGCCCCCTCCTCCAGGTTTCGTCACAGATTTTAACGCATAGATGATTTCTCGGCTAATCCGAGGATTTAAAAGTTGCTTGCCTCTCTCCGTTTTATGGGTATAAATCTCCTCTCCACCCTTTACAATTTTTTTTACCAAGGTAGGTTTCACAGAGTACCCCCCATTGGTCAGAATAGCATAGGCGCGCAGAAGCTGCATAGTGTTACTAAGCATGTTGTATCCAAATGAAAGAGAATAGGGAGTGATCTTTGACCAGAGGAATGTCTGATCAATACGAGGAAGAAGACCCGAACTTTCGCATGGAAGCTCAATATCTGTGGAAATCCCAAAGCCAAACACCTCTTCGAGTTTCTGGCGGTACCACTGATCTCCAAGCGTGGCAACAATTCTTTGGACGAGCTTAGCACAATAGATGTTTGAAGATTTTTGAATCGCTAAATACATATTAAGATAGCGATGATTTCCAACGTCTCTGATGGGATTTTTCCTTCCAGGAAAATTACCATCACTTACAGGAATCATATCCTTTGGATCAAAGATAGGCTCTTTCCCTTGCCTGATCAGTTCTTCATTCGCAAGCATTGCAATGGCAATCGTAATCGGCTTCATTGTCGATCCCAATTCAAAACAATCGGTAATCGCTGAAACTTTTGTAGCATCTGTTTTATCAGGATCATTGTAATAGGAGCGGTAGTCTGAAGGATCGAAGAAAGGGTATTGCGCTAAGGCGTAGATTTCTCCTGTATTGGGGTTCATCATGACCGCCCAACCACTCTTAGCACCCGACGACTTTACAGCACGTTCCACTTCTTCCTCAGCAATTGCTTGGATATAATGATTAATCGTAAGGTAAACATCGGCTCCATCTTCAGGTTCATTGACAATAAGCCCCTCTTCCATTGAATTACTAGGAGAGCGGAGGAGAAGCCGCTTCCCTGGCTTCCCTTGAAGATATTGGTCAAAGGTCAGTTCAAGTCCACCAGTAGGAAGGGCTTGATGGCTTTCCAGATCTCGATTCTCTTGCACAGTATGAAGAACTGGTCCCAATAATTTTCCGTACGGGTAGGCTCGCTTGTAGTCCTCTTCAAAGTAAAGAGCATTTCGAGGGATTTTCTTCCAACGAGCAAAGGGGCGCCACCAGGCTGATAAAAGCTCTTTATCTTTCTCGGTAATCCACATCTTTAATCGGCGACTACGACAATGTTTTTCAAAGTGTGGTCGGATCCCATTTTTTTCTTTCCAATCAAGAGAAAGAAGCTCACTAATTTTATCTGAAATTTCGTCCCTTACTCCTGGATAAATAGCAATGGGGTCTATGAAAAGATGGTATCTTTTTACATCGAAAACAAGAGGTTGAGCAGTTTCAATATGCCCTTCTTTAAGAGTATTATTCGCAAAAAACCGCCCCCTTTTAAAAGGCTCTGTTACCGAAAATTGATGCTGGGCCCGTGCTTGGCGCGCCCATTTATTTCCCTCTATTATTTGCAGTTTATAAAACTGCAAGATGATGAAACAAAAGAGAACTAGCATTCCAATGGACAATGCTAGGAGGCGACGGAGATCTTTTGCATCAACTTCTTTCACTTAAGAACCACCACTTCATTCACATACGGATAGTGCAAATGGGAATACTCCTTTTCTCTCAAGAGCTCAATGAGACGACTTGGATTTTCCAAACGTTCAATTTCTAGACATAATTGATCATTTTCTTCCTCAAGGCGCCTCAATTGCTTTGCAAGCTCCGGAATCTCCATCTTGAGTTCTGTCAGATCATTTTGCTTATCAATGTATGTATAAAGAAATCCCCCAAGAGCAAAGATACAAATGAGAAGACGGAATAGTAAACCTCGATTCACCTATCGTCCCCAAAACATATTTAGATCCGTTCCGCGACTCGAAGTTTTGCGCTTCGGGCACGCCGGTTTGTACGGCTCTCTTGAAATGTAGGAATAAGCGGCTTCTTAGTCAGTAGTTTCAGCATGGGATAGATGTGAGTTTCTTTCATTTCGATCATTTTCTTAATAGGTTTGGATGCTGTGCGGAAAAGATTCTTTACAATCCGGTCTTCAAGTCTATGAAAGGCAAGGACACCAATACGCCCCCCCGGAGCAAGGATCTGAATGGCACTTTTCACCCCTTCTTCGATCGAATCGAGTTCTCGATTGACACAGATTCTAAGAGCTTGGAACACAAGGGTTGCAGGGTGGAGCTTTTTCTTACTGCGGCCAATCGACTCCGATAAGATTTCAGCGAGTTCTGTCGTGGTTTCAATAGGTTTTTTTCTTCGCGCCTCTACAATTGCGCGCGCTGCTTGACGCCACCGTCTCTCTTCTCCATATTCGCGAAATAAGTTTGCTAAATCTTTCTCAGACCACTTATTAACAATCTCTCTTGCCGTTACACCAGTCGAAGGATCCATCCGCATGTCTAATGGACCTTCCCTAAGAAAACTAAAACCTCTTTTTTCTTCATCTAACTGCATTGATGACACTCCCAAGTCAAAAAAAAACCGTCTAACTTTTCAATTCCCCGTTCTGTAAGCTCCTCTTCCAATCGACTAAAATTCGAATGGACAAAAGTCACCTTCTCTTCAAAATCCTTTAAATTCTCTTTTGCGAGCGCTAAAGCATTTTCATCCTGGTCGCAGCCATAATAGGTTTCAATCTCAGGGTGCGCTTCAAGCAGCGCTTTTGCAAACCCCGCTGCGCCTAGCGTTCCATCGAAAAAGGTCTTGAGCTTTTGGTCCTTAAAAATTTCCAAACTCTCAGTAAGCATAACCGGAATGTGTTTCATGAAACTATCCGCTATTATATCTGCTCGTATTCTTCTTGCTGATCAGGGCTCAACACCCCTCCTTCATCCTTTTCATCTAAAAGAGCAAAGGCTTCCTCGGTCATCTGCGCTAAATCTCCATCTTTCCCGTCCAAAAAGCTCTCCAAATCGTACTCATATTTCTCTTTCGGCCAGATCTCAATTTTGTTGAGAACACCTGCAATGACGATTTCACTTTTGATATTTGCAGCTTTTTTCAAAACGGGAGGAAGGACAACGCGTCCTAATTTGTCACATGTAGCGTGGTGAAGTGTGGAAAAGAAGAGCGTAAAAAACTTCTGATACTTGGCTACATGTTGCTTTGACTGGAATTTTTTAACAATTTTCTCAATGTCACTTCTCTTATAAATTGCAAGAGATCCCCCAAGGCCAAGGGCAATGGTGAACTCGAGCTCTCCATTTTCCACAAGCCCGTAGCGCATCTGCTGAGGAAGAACAAAGCGGTTCTTATCATCAAGCTTAGAGTGGGTAGATCCGTTAAAGAAGAAGTTTTTCATATGTTTGAGTCGTTAATTTTTCCACTTATTTCCACATCCTATCATCGGTTTTGAAAATGAGCAATGTTTTTGTCTAAAAGTGTTGTTTAAAAATACAAAAATGACTTTTAACTTACTTAAAACAAACAAGAAAAGACTAGTGGAAATCTGTGGAAAAGTTGTTCACGCTTTTTGGTTGTACCGAAAAAAATCGGAGATCGGTATAAATAGGAGAAACACTTACTAGAAGGCATAAATGGTAGACCCTAAAACAGTAGATAATCTTGGATTGAACTCCTCTATCCGCTGGGCACAAGATCAGGCCTACCTTGACAAAACTCTCGCAAAAGAGGCCCCTTTTGTTTCTCGAAGCACACAAATTGACGTTGCTCAGCCCTTTTACAGAAGCGAGTTCGATACCCTCTTTCAGACTTCCAGTCGGTTTGCCCCATGGGCACTCATCTATTCTCCTGCAGGCTTTAACCTTCAAAAGATGCGCCTCTTCACTTTCCAAATCATCCCATCACTTGGCACCCATGAGTTCCTTTCTGCTCAGATGCAGAAGATCCGCGATAAGGTGGAAAATTCCCAAAAGGCGCGTGTCCAAAGACGCCAAGAGGGAAAGGGATCGGAATATGAATGGGAAGATGAGAAAGAAGAGGAGGGGGAACTTCGGGAATCCAAAACCCTCATTGCCCTCCTTGATTACCTTCAAGTTCTCGACACCCTACTTATTCACATTAATTCACGACGCAATCAGTACTCAAAAGGATAGGCGCCATGAACACAAATTGGATTGAACTTCTAGGATGGAATAAAGATCAGATTGAGGACATTCGCTTCGCTGGATACTCTTTTGCCAAACAAGGGCATTATGAACACGCCCTAAAGTTTTTTGAAGTATTAGCGATCCTTCCCGAAGAAAATGTTTACGACTTTCAAACTCTCGGAGGCATCTACCTTCAAGTAGGCAACAACCTCTCAGCCCTTAACTACCTTGAAAAAGCTCTCTCTCTTGATCCCAAACATGAGCCTACCCTTCTAAATAGGACCAAAGCGCTTTTTCTTCTTGGCTATAAACGGCAGGGCCTTACTCAAGCATCCCATCTAGAGCGAAGTTCTGATCCTTACATCGCTGACCAAGCACGTGCTCTCACACTTGCCTACAGCTAACCCAGCCTTTCTCCTTAAATTTTTGACTAAAATCTATCCATTTTGCTATGAGTCAAAAGCATGAAGACAATAAAGATACTCACCATGATTCTCATTGTACTTTTTGCCGCAGCATGCGAAAAAAAATGCAGCGCAACTTTTTGCATCGGCACAACCGCAGAAAGTTACAATCCAGATTTCAAGGTTTATATGACGGGAATTGGGGACCATTATATCCCGCTCAAATATACGTGCTCCAATCCAGAAGAAATGGGAATGTCACCTCCAATTTCTTGGGAAGGTGTTCCGGAAAACGCCACCAGAATGCATATCCTTGTAGAAGATGCGACATGCACTTATATGTGCAGCGATTGTTGTAAATACCACCATTGGCAATTAGATATTCCCTTGGATGACACGACCTTTCCCTTCAAAAACGGCTTCCCAGAAAACGCAAGCCTAAGCGATGCGCTTGAACCCTATATTTTGCCCAACTCTAGCAACAAAATAGAATACATGAACTTTTGCCCTCCAAAAGATCAAACACACGCAATTGTGATCCAACTGACCGCCTATCATATGGAGTCGGGGGAAAAAGTGATTGATGGACGCTCACAAAGCCACCCCTACCTTATAGCCCTTAATCCTTAGACCCGGCTAGGGTGGTAAGGAATGTCAAAGGTATCTGACGTCATGTCAATAAATCGCTCAAGAGTTTCAGGACTCCCGAAGAACTCTTTGATCCCTAACTGTAGCTTACCCCACATCTCCTCATTCAAAGCAGCAAATGTCTCCTCAGCATCTGTGACAACTTCACCTGGGACAGAAGTTGTTTCATCGCGGAGTGGGGAGAGAAATTTGAGGATGTCTTCTCGAGTATCACACTCTTTAACAAAGGTGAAGAGAACGTCATGAAAAAAGGGATCGGAAGAGCTCTTTAAAAAACTCTTAATGGTTGTCATCAGTTTTTTCTCTGCATCATCGAGAGGATTCACTCCACTAATCAATGCCGATTCACATTTTTTATAGTCAGCTTTAAGCTTTGCACGATTCAGATAATGGAAAGCAATTGCCTCCTGAGTGTTTAACAAATCCTTCCAAGTTTTTGCATCTTTGTAATCATCGAGACAATACACACCAAGGAAAAGAAAAATCCCTCCCTTTGTTAAAGCGATTTGATTAGACAAAAAACTGCGGACATTTGCAACTCTTCCTTCTGCTAAAGACGATGATTGGGCCCCGGGATATCTTTGGATGAGTTGTTCTGTCTGAGTGCAATACTCCTCTAATATTGAAGAGATCACATCTCCCCCCTTATAAAAGTATTCAGCGGTCTTGGGATGGGATACGTAAAATTGAACGACTTTTCTGCTCAGTTTTTCCGTTTTTTCCCCATTGAGTAGCGCTTTAAATGCCTCTTTATCATTGTAAGAACTCCCAGCAAAAACAACACTCGTTAATAAACAAACCCCTAATATCAACCACTTCTTCATTCTTCACCTCTTTGATAGCATTTTCCAATCTTTTGTATACCGGTAGCAGTGTTATACCATGAATCAAAAATAAAGTGCAGAATTAGTGCAGAGATTTTCGAGGAAAAATTGAGGTTGGAGATGAACCTAACCCCATGTTTGGTTAGATAGCTCAATTTTAACTGAAAAGATCAAACTACATTCACCACTTTATTTTTGATTCATGGTATCAATTTCAAGTTGACACTTTAATCTGTTTCAATGATCGTGTTCGGTCAAATATAAGCGAGGAGCGTGTGATGACATCAATCGAATCGATCGAGGGAGACCCTGCCGTAAACTTTCCAATGACCATGGACTTTGAAGAGACCCAAGAGCATGACAAACCTCCGATACCTCTTCAGGGGGGCTCCAACACCGGACTTTCCCGAATGCGCGAACAGGAGGCACTCGCAAAAGCATCGTCTCCACACCTTCGAGAGCTAAATCACCAACTCTCTTTCTTAGAAAGAATAGAGCGCATACAAACACTTATTAGCGAGCATCTCAAATACAATTTTTATCAAAACAGCGCCTACTTAATTTGTGTTAAAAAACTCGCCCCAACTCATCCTGATCTCGCAATGAAGTATCTAGAGAAAATTACTGATACCAAAGACCAGCTCTTAGGCTATCTCCATATTGCGAAACATCAAGATTCTCAAGAAGCCCTTGCAACTCTCCAAGCTGCTTCTAAGACATTTCAAAGCTATGATGCCCAAGAAATATTCTCCCATATCGACACCCTTTTCCCAAATGGAGACACTTCGATTCTGCAGGGTTTCTACCGTCAAATCCATCACACGCTTTTAAATCAACGCTGGAAGCGGTCTGTTGAAGACCTTATTCTCCTTGCAGAATTGGAAATTCGGATGGAATTTCCTAATGCACATGAACGCGTCGCCCAAGCACACGAAATGGAACTCAAGACCCGTTATCAATACCCGTGGACTCCGGAAAAACAGCTTAGACTTCTAGAGTGCGAAGCAAAAGTTTCTAGCCCTTTGGCATTTGACTCACTATCTGTCAGTCGCTCAATCGCAGAAAATAATGGATCTGAATTTTTAATCAAGCTTCTTGTCATTGAAGCGCATTCTCCCTTTCTTTCCTCGGCTTTTGAAGCTGATTTTGAACTTGCTATGGAATCGGAAGAGTTTTCTGATAAAGGTCTTCGCCACCTTGTCTCAGCAATTGCTCCTGTTAATATAAATGCCGCAGTAAAAATTCAAGAGAAAATCGAAGATGGCTATCAAAGCCTTTGTTCCTGGATAGCTATTGCAGAGGTCCATTCAAAA
Source organism: uncultured bacterium (assembly GCA_964350675.1). Lineage (GTDB taxonomy): Bacteria > Chlamydiota > Chlamydiia > Chlamydiales > Simkaniaceae > Neptunichlamydia. Next base: position 54,150 of record CAYGKJ010000009.1, read on the forward strand.
GACCCTCAATTCGACAGAGAAGAAGCTCTAATCTTCTTCAAAAAGACTGTTGATGACTGTCCCGGTCTCGGTGTTAAAGAGCTTGTCGAACTCTTTATTGGCTCAGCAAAAACCTTTGGTCCTGATCAAACCTATTATCTTATGGACCGCGCGATTGAACATGCTCAAGCCTCCCTTGATGATTTGCTTGATCAAGAAATAGAAGATGCAGGAAAGGTGTTTGGGCACTACTTTGGGAAAGCCCTCGGAATCGACATCTCGATCCCACAAAAAGCTCAAGAACCCCTATCAAAGTTTTCCTATATGGATTCATGGAGAATTGCTGATATTACTAAGGGATTTGCGACCTTCACTCTCCCTGGAACAGAAGAACTTCTCGAAAGGATGTACGCACTCCTTGAAGAAGATGAGCTTTGGGGTGACGATGTTCAGCAAATGATCCGTACCGAACTAGCCTTGGGGCTTAATCAGCTTGAGCGGTAACTCTTCGGCGATCTCTCTTGATGAGGGGGAGCTCTCCTTTCTGAGCCTCTTCAAGCTCGCAGGTTAAAGAGGGAAGGTCTATTTTATATCCTTCAATGAACTTATGTCCCCACTCCTTCTTTTGAGAGAGGCTGGGATCCTGAAGGGCAACAATAGGGACTATCTTCTTTTCTTCGTAGAAAAGAGCAACAGCTGCAGGAGTGAGTTTGCGCTCCCACAATTTGCGGAAAGCGGATAAATCATTAATCCCTTCAAGCGGCTCGAATAATGACTTCCGGCAAAGAGCAATTGAAAAGGGACGGATTGCTCCCTCTTCCCCTAGTTGATACGCGTAAATTCCTTGATCGATAGGAATCGCGTGTGGAAGGCCTTCTGACTCTTCGACCTCATGGGACAAAAAGAAATGGTCAGCGTGTACTTTTTCCATAGCAGAGATGCAATCATGAAACCGAATTCTTTCTTCAAAGATAAGCTGATCGTCTCCGATCACCACATAGGGAGATGCATGACGTTTATTGGCCAAAACCTTAGAAATCAAAGTAGCATAATCATTTCCAGGATAATCGCACACGTTTAAAAACTGCACTGTATGAAACTCATTTTGCAGGTTGAGATAGGCCCGCTGGAATTCATGATCACTTCCCTTGTAGAGAACATAGACTTCATTGATATCTCTTGTATTTAACAATAGAGATTCAAGACAAGCATAGAGATGGAGAGGACTATCTTCTGAAAAAAGAATCAAATCACTCTTGTATCGATGAAAGCTCGGGCTGTTTATCTCTAGCTTAAGCTGAGACAGAGTCTTGTATGAAGGAAGCGACCGCAGATGGGCATCAACTAAGGCAACTTTCTGAAGATGAAGTTTGTGATCTACAACAGAAACGCTATCATTTTTTACGTAACTAACTTCATCCATAAAAAGGATGTGTTCAGGACCCATTTCAAAAAGAGGAAGCAGACTTGCGAGCCCATAACATTCATCAATAAACACGCCTTTGTAGAGAAAGTCTTGAAGTTTCACATTTTGAAAGAAACCCGCATAAAACGTCGTGAGGGGGCTGATCTCTTCGCGCACTTTTTGGCGAAACTCTTTCCCCAAAAGGAGCGACTCAGAAAATTCATGCCCAGAAACTACTTGGTAGTTAGGGTGAGAGATAGCCCTAGAATGGGTCATCCACACTTCAGGATTGGCATAAGCACAGTTTAGGTGATCAAAGACATTTTCATGTGATAGCCAATCTTTTCCCTCAATAAGTGCTACAATTTCGTGGGGATCAAGGCGCTGGATAACATCATATAAAACTTCAAGATTAGGCTTTCGATTTTCGTAGCGAATAAGTTCCACCTTTTTCTCTTTATTTTGAGAGTATGCCTCAGCTCTTTCATAGGTGCCATCTGTCGATCCATTATCAATAAGGATCACGCGCGTATAAGGGTAGGTTTGCGTGAATAAGGAGTCTAAATTTCGCTCAATATCCTTTGCATTATTTTCAGCAAGGATAACCGCAACAATCATTTGATCTTCCAATATTGGATAGACGATTCCAAGACGTGATTGAAGCGCTGTTTCTTTTTTTTGTGGCGCAATTTTTTCAATCACACCAAAATGAGTCTTCAGTCCATAATAGGTTGATGCAAGCAGACCAATAAGAAGTAAAAAAACGAAACCTTTTTTCATAAAACAACTCCAACTATGAATGTGAAACTATATAGCGCGTTTGAACTTTTTTTTGCAATCTAATCACTAACAAGTGATCGGTTCGTGTATTTTAAGCTCCTTTTTTTTCAGTTTCAGAGTGTTAGAAAGAAAAGGGGAAGAAGGTAAGAAATATACTTGCTGAAAGAAGAGGATGGTGGTAGTGTTACGCCGAAAAAAAGGGGAGCTGTTTTATTGTGGAAAAAATGTCGATAACTTTTGGAATTAACAATGCCTCTTGAAACAAAAGAAGATAATTGGTCTGAATTCTTATCCTTTATGCAAAATCGGTGTTCGCGTGCCGAGTTTGAAAACTGGATTGCACCGATAAAACGTGTCGAAGAATCAGATCCTATAACATTGCAAGTTCCCAATGTATTTGTTCAACAATACCTGCTCGATAACTACGAAGAAGCGCTCGCAAGTTTTTTCCCTAAGGATAACAAAGGTAAACCTTTGATCTCTTTTTTGATTAAAGAGGGGGAAAAACGGAAAGAACTTAAGAAGGATCCCCCGAAGCCTAAAAAGAAATCAGACATCGGACAGCCTCTTTCCTTCAATGTCTCTTATACATTTGAAAACTTTATCGAAGGCCCTTCGAACCAGTTTATTAAATCAGCCGCCCTTGGCGTTGCCTCTCGTCCTGGAAAATCTTATAATCCCCTATTTATTCATGGAGGTGTGGGTTTGGGGAAAACTCACCTGCTTCATGGTATTGGGCACTCCATCCAGAAAAATCATAAAAAACTCCGCATTCAATGCATCACAACCGAAGCCTTCATCAATGATCTTGTCTCCCATTTGCGCAATAAGTCCGTCGACAAAATGAAACGGTACTTCCGCAATCTTGACATCCTCCTTGTCGATGATATTCAGTTCCTGCAAAACCGCCTTAACTTTGAAGAAGAGTTTTGCAATACGTTTGAAGCCTTGATCAATCAAGGCAAGCAGATTGTGATCACCAGCGATAAACCTCCAGGACAACTGCAACTTTCAGAACGGATGATTGCGCGCATGGAATGGGGACTCGTCGCCCATATTGGAACGCCAGACTTAGAAACTCGGGTGGCTATCTTGCAATATAAAGCAGAAAAAACCGGTCTCCACCTTTCAAGTCAAATCGCATTCTACATCGCAGAGCATATCTATAATAACGTGCGGCAACTTGAAGGAGCCATCAATCGCCTCGGAGCTTACTGCCGCCTGATGCACCTTGAACCTACCCAAGATGTCGTAGATTCAACACTTAGTGAAATGTTCCAAGCGCCCGTTCGCTCTAAAATCTCCGTAGACCGGATCCTTCATAGCGTCGCATCGATGTTTAATGTGAGAGAAAGTGATCTCCGTGGTTCGTCTCGAGCCAAAGAAGTGACATACCCACGACAAATTGCCATGTATCTTGCCAAAGAACTCCTCGGAGAATCGCTTATCAAGATCGCCTCATCCTTCGGCGGTAAAACCCACTCAACCCTCCTCCATGCCTGGAAAAAAATCTCCCAGCAACTGGAGAGAGACGATGTACTGCGTCGTCAAATTCAAATGACGCGGCAAAATATCGAAGCTTAGATAATGTTAGATAAAGAGCAGAGATCATCACTATCGTGATGATCTCTGTATGAGTGATTTCTACTTAAGAACCATCCAAGAGTAGGACACATCATCATGAAATCCTGAATCTTCGGGGTTATAAGGTTTACAGCCAACTGTTGAATGCGATGCTCTCTTGCGAGTTTCATCCTCCTGTTCACGCCCTTTTTGTCGATGACTCTCTTCCGTGATTTTTGCCTTAAATTTATCCAATGAGTGTCCTTCTTGTATTACTTCAAGCACTTCCTCTTGCGTCAGAAACTCACCGATTCCATCAGAAAAGGTCATCACGATGGTCCCTGGGCGAACAGCCATGACTTTTCCCTTCTCAGCTGCTTGTCCATAAACCTCTCCCAATCCATTAGCATTGACAGTCGACTCCTCAACCCATGTCACTTGATCAGGAGAAATGTCTTGAAGGTCAACAGAGCGCTCCTGCCCCTTAGGTTGAATCACCATAAAACAGACATCCGCAACCCGGTTCAAGTAAAGGTGATCTTGGTCTTCAGCCTTGAAGAACTGAGCTATTCCAAATGCTGGGCCTGTCGTTCCCTTTCCGGCATTTTTATACCTGAGTTTGTCAAAAAACATCATCGAAAAATCTCTTCTTTGATCGACGCCCTTATAGAGAGCAGCATGGCGATTAAAAGCTTCAAAATCCTTATCTAGGATTGCTTGCATACAATCTCTTGCAAGCTGTGGAGTGTCAGGCTTACGAAGCGCATCTTCAAACTTTTGGCGACTAATGAGCTCGGTTAAGGTTTGAAATTCCTCCTCGCTAAGTGCAGGATTACCTGCTGCAACATTTTTCAGTATCTGATTTGACAGTCCTACCATTATCGGGGAATATCTTTCCGCAGCTTCTTCATATTCACTTCTAAGGGCTGCAAACCTTTGATTATAATTAGCGACTTGTCCATCCAGAGCTTCGGCATACTGCTCTTTACTTGTCACCTCAGTTTCACGAACAAACCGCGCATGGTCACTCGCAAAATTCCCGTATAAAGGGTGTTCCATCGCAACAAGATCAGGATCATCGTGTCCAACGCCATCAAATACCATAGAAAATCCTGCAGGATCGACGTGGCTCCAATCACATACGTTTTCACCCACAACTCCCTCTGCATAGGTCGCACCTACTGCGGAGTGGTAACTGCCAAGAGGCGCATTTCTAGAGAATAGTGCCTCAGAAGCTCTTTGAACCTCACGGATCCTGTTCTTAAATACTTGAAGATCCTCTTCATCAGCCCAATGAGATAGCGTGATTTCTCTTCCTTGTATGCTGAAAGATACACTCTTCCCAGCATCAACATCTTGAGAAGTCAATCCTTTTAGTTGGTCAGCGATTTCCAAATGCAACTTATGAAACTCTGTGTTTTCGAGCCGCTGCTGCGAATAAACCTCATGGGAAACTCTTCCCTCTGTAATGAGTAAGTACGCAGCAACACCAAGAGTTAGAAACTCGATAAGTTCGGCTGCAGCTGTTGGAGATCCAGTCCCTGCTCCATGATCTAGACCAAGAGCCTCTTCTAACATCGCGCAATATTTCTCCATGGGAAGGTTATGTTGATTGTAGAGTGGAGAGTCATCGATTGCGCTAATCTCTTGAAATCCTAAGCTCTCAAAAGCAGCCTCAGCTTCTGAGCCAGCTAGATTGCTCACGAGATTAGATAACTTCTCTTTATGAGCCTTGAGCTCTTCTAATCGAGCTTCTTTTTCTGCGCTATTATACGCTTCAACTGTCCCATGAATATGGCTATCTGACTCTGAAAAGTACGTGTGCATTTCTTGGTACTGGCGCATGATTCCATTCGTAGACGCGTATCCAAACCACCGCTTAAACAGATCTGTCTTTGCTTGGTCATCTTCCTTTATCCGTTGGCCTTGTGCCACATTTTGTTTTTCTGAAAGGATTGCAGCGCGAGATAAAAACATAGGATCTGAAAATACTTTGAAGATATTTACTTGCCCCGACGCTGCGTCGGTATACTCTCTAACAGCTCCAGCAAGAAAGTCATTAGCAGAAAACATATCTCGTGGAAGTGCCGCGCGTCCTTTGGCATTTGCAATGACAGACGGTATATCTACCATTTGCGTATCAGGATTAAAGTTATCTGCGATTACCTGCGCCTGATCAGCGGGGATACCAGCATGCTTTAGGACAGCTAGAAGCTCTTCGGCATCCTTACATACAAGGCCACCTTTATATGGCACGACTGTTTGAGACACCGAATCGAAGTTAGATACAAGACGCTCTATTTCAGCCTTACTCCAATCGGCGCACTCCAGAGTAGCTCTAAGCGTCTCAGAGGTGAATTTTTTATTCGACCAGAAGCCCGTAATGTCTTCTCCGTTTTCATCTGTAATAATGTTAGCATCATCTAGAATAGTATAAATATCGCCGCCATTCTCATGAAGTCTGATGTCCTCGCCATCTGCGTTTTTAGTAATGCCCATTGCTGTTAATAGCTCAGCACCACTCACAGGTTTAACTTCTCGAGATAAACTTGGGGCAATCTCCAGGATTCTATCTAAACGCATCTCCGCAACTTCCGTTTCGGGATTAAATGCGCCTTGAAATCCTCTCAAAATGTCAAACATCGCACTTGGCATTTGATCCTCTAACATTGCAAGGTGGAGCCCAAACTCTGTGTCTGAAGACCATACCCTTGAATCTTGCTGGGACAGGTGAGAAATTCTTCCTGTAAAGCTTTCTGCAATCGCATCGGTTGTTTTGCTAAGATCATGAAGCTCTTCAACCTCTTTGTAGATTGCGGTAAGTGATGTCCTCATCTTTGAGGTGAACGTTTCATTTCCAAGTAGTGCCCCCCAAATCTGAGCCTTAAACTGCGCTTTCACTTCCAGAACTTTGCCAGCATCGCTCGAGTTTGTTACGGTTGCTACTGCCATAGTCATAGTTTGCCTATTTACAGTCTCTATAATGTCTGAAAAATTATCCGCATTGGGATCAAACCCCTTTGCTATTTGTTCTGCAAATTTTAAGACTGCATAGGAAGTTCCACCTGCTACAGGTGAAGATTTTACCCAGAGGCTATTCATCTGAGTTGTTAAATATTCCAGTCCATCCTCATCGTTAACTGCTCCCTCACTGCTGATAATTCCTGCTTCAAGAGCTACATTGTGGACCGCGGCAGCAACAATTTGCTTTTGAGCATCTAAATCTGGAGCAAGTGCAATGGTTGCACTCAATGCCCGCTCAAACTCTTGGAGCGCAGCTTGCCTTGACACTGCACCTTCAGGTTGGCCAAGTGTAAATCCTCTAGCAAAAGCCAACGGATCGCGGCCTTCAGATTTGTCTGCATCTTCAGAAAGACCTGCATTATCAAGTCGAGACTGAGCATAATCAGAAATGTCGATGTCTATTCCCTGCTTATTTAGTTCAGCTAAATAAGTAATTGCGGGCGTTGCTTCGACGGGGTTTCTTAGTGGAGTGCGATCTTTTTCTGCATGAGTGACAAGCTCATCTCCTCTAGACATAAAAATAAAGAAGGCCTTAAGAGCACCTACCAAAAACCAATCATTATTTGCTTCGGTTTTTGAGAGTTCCCATTTAGACTGTTTTTCTTGAATATACCTTGATCCACTTTCTATGAATGCGTCGTTAACTTCTCTGCCACTTCCTAGTGCAGTTCTATTGAGCATTTCAACAAAAGGGCTTGATTCAGCTAGAGCTGGGTCGCCCTGAAGGGCTGGATAGAGCACCTCAGCCTCTCCTGGAATATTTCTATTTTCTTGATTCTCGAGTCTTTGAGGCACAACGCCATTTTGATTTGGCACAACTATTGCCATAAAAACCTCCCAATTTTTTATAAACACTATTATACATTAAAAATTAATTAACTAAAACATGTTTAGTTGATAATTAATTATACTATAGATTGCTATGTTAATGTTATATATTTGGAGGTAAGTAAGTTAGGAGTTAATAAAAAGACAAACCCTAAAATAGACCTGATGCTTTTTCAGAAAGGAAGCTGTTTAATATTATATACTTATCTAAAATTGAGCTGTGAAAATGAGACCAGAAAAAGGGTGAATAGATGAATCGCCCCCTCTATTCAGAGAGGGCGATGTGCTTCGCCGCCAAATTCAAATGGCGCCTCAACATATTGAAGCTTAACGCTGCTGAGCGGCCTGCAAAAACCTCTCTAGATTCTTCTGCTCCGTGCCAGATAGAAAGAGCGGCATCGACAAAACAGCTATCTCATTGACCGACATAGCGGGGTGATTTCTTTGCTCCCGAATGATACTGGATGACACACGACGGTAAAGATCCACCGTTATTCTTGCCTCTCTCGTTAATCCTCCTCTGGATTTTGGAATGACTATTTCTAGATTTTTGGCGATTTCAAGACGTTCTTGTTGCCTATCCCTTTTTAAATCTGATAGTTCAGACTTAGCCTTTCCTATTGTCACCTCAGCCCTGGAGCGTTGCTGAGGATAGTCAGTGGTATAGCATCCACCATGATAATAATCCCTTTCTTCTTCTTCAGCTCTATAGATGCTATCAAGATGTCCCTCTGAACGGCTAACTTCAACTTCCTTTAACTTAATGGATTCATGAAGATCCGTTAGCCTTGGAGTCGGATGGGCATCAATCTTTTGAATTGCTGCCTTATAAGCACCTTCTCTATCTTCAATTTTTTTAACCGACACAGGGTCAATGGATCTATCGCAAGGTTTATACCCCTGTGAAAACTGGTCTGCGATTTTATCAAACGGCTTCGAATCTGTACTTGAAAAGAGTGCGCAGAATTTGATCACAAGGCGATCCCAAAAGCTCGGGATTTTAATTGATTGTGTTGTTTGCTGAGATACAGCAGTAGCTGATTGTAAAGCGTTAGCCATCTTAATTACCCCAAAAATATTATCTTAATTATTGAATTATAATTTAATTATATAATAATAATTAATATAAATACAACATAAAATTTATTTAAAGAATAAAACCGCTTATTATCAGCAACTTAGATACTGTAATCGATCAGAACGAGGGAGACCCCATCCTTGGAAACCCTCCAGGATCATGGAGAGCTACCATATCTTGTATAAGCTTAATTAATCATAGCCAGCTTTGGCTCTCCAAAGGGAGTAGCTTATTTTCCTTGAAACCCTACTCCTCTCTTGCTGAGATTGATCTGATAAAGCTTTCAAAGAAGAGCTTATTTGATTGGCTGCATTCCACCCGATAGAAACAATACCAAATGCAAACGAGATGAAGAAGTTATACATAGAAAATATATCCGGCAGCACCTGAAGTGGATCAACTCTTCTTCCCAAGCGGCGCACACTATCAAAGGGAGCATTTGTAAGAATTGCTTTTCCGATGCAAGCATAGATAAAAAGCCTCAATCTATTTTTTAGAACCCACTGATAACAATCAGAGAAAATAGCTTGAGCCCTAAAAGCAATAGCTTTGGTTTTCGTAGAGGTGTTGTTTTCTAGGTAGAGTTTTGCTCGGTCCACTAAAGTGTTATTATATGCATAGGCTTTTTTCAGAAATTGAACTGTCTTATAGATCAAGAAGATAGACGTCGCAATTTTCAGAAGCGGACTCCTAAAAAATTCTGCGCCAGATTTAGGGATATTGATACAAAAGACTATTTTCCAACGAGGATAAAAGGGATCTCTTGAAGGAATGGCCCATTCTGCAGCGGAGGAGACTTCATTAGGTTTTTGTAGAAAAGCCACGTTAAACAACACGTCTAAAGATCTATTTTTTTCCCCAGCGGGCCAATCCACTCTTTCAGTCACTCTGGAATGTACTTCATCTAGAAAAGCTCGAAGATCGTCTTCACTTATATCATCCTCTTGCAAATCTACAACTTCTTCGGGTCTCTCGGGAACGGCGATATGATGCGCACATAGTAACCATTTAAGGATTAGAGGAGGAAGCCCTTCTTCGTGGATGTTATTAAGCGTTAAGGCACCAAAAAATTCCGATTGACTCGTGACTCTAAAATGATCATGAACGACTGTATTAAGTTCCGTCTCTTGATTCAAGATCCTCATGAATACACTACCATCAAGCGAAAGAATTCTGCGCATCTGCTCAATTTTTGCAACTTTAATCAAATCACCACCAAAGCGGTCAAACGAAATCGGCGCTTCAAATGGAACACAGTTTCTTAAAACATCCGCTAACAGAGGGTCCGTCAATTGCCCAATGAATTTCTGCCGCCGCTGTATTAATTGGATCCGCTTTTCCATTGGTTGAAGACTGTCTAAGTCACCTTGCTGGTCATTGAACCACTCTTTTGCATCACCAAGCGCCATAAGGTTCTGCATAAAGTCCGCCCAATCATCTTGGGGAGGAAGCTCAACTCCTCTTCCTTTAAGGAGCACAAGGAGTTCTTCGAATGCTCTAACAAGCCTTTCTAAATTTGAAGTGTCTACGCCTCCATCAATAACTGCTTGAAGTTGCTCCACTAAAAGATTTGGATCTTCTTGATCTTCGGGTCTCCATTCCCCAGACTGTCCCTTTAACCAATCACAAATTTGCTCACGAAAGTGCTGAGAACTTTTGACTTTTTCCTGAACAGCCTCCTCAATAGCACTTTCGGTATACTCTTTGAAAAATTCTCGCAAATAGTGATCTGTATCAAAGCGAAAAAACCCTCCTAGATGCTCAACGATATTTCCTGTTCCAGGAATGGCTAGAAGCTTCCCCATCTGCTGCATATATTGAGCATAAGAATGTGTATCAGCCCCTTGGAGCTCTCCACCAAAATGCCTCTGTATTTGCGCTTGGGCAATGGTATTTCTTTTGTCCCCTAATAATGTGATCAAAGAGTCCTGCAGAGAGCCAGAACGGGTCGATTCAGCATAGAAATAATTGTAACGTGTCATTGCCTCCCCCATATACCGAGCTCCGCAATGTTTTCCACTAATGGCTAGATCGATGACCAGCCTAGCCTGATCTTCTAAAAGGCTTTTGTATTTTCTAATGGTATCTTGATCGCCAGCGTCAATTGCACCCCGGTTTTTCTCCCTAAAATCCGTTAGATCTTGAGATATTTTTTGAATCGACAGTCTGACTGCGTCTTCAATTTGCTGATAAAAAGCCATTAGTTTGATCGTATCATAAGCTGGAGGCGTTCCTAAAAAAGCTCTTCTTTCATTTACATATGTCACAAAAGTATTCAGACTTTCCTGAAGCTCCTCTCGAGTATAGACTCTGCCATTTTCTCCATGAAAGGATGGAGGAATATATTCAGGTTTACTTGCATCTTCAAATTCAATCTCTTCAAAAAGTGTAAGCAGATTTCTGACCTGAATCTCCTCAGGAACTCCACTTGCATCTAGCGTTACTTCTGTTGATTGAATATGCTGAGGATCCATTCCTTCCGGCATAAAACGCCTTAATTGCTCGGGATTTGCTGGAAAGTATTCCTTGATAACTGTGCGAGATGCAGTCGCTACGAAGGTATATCCAAGCCCAAACACCCAAAAGGCAACTTTAAACGCTCCGAGATAAAAATCTGTGATTCCATAGGAGCTGAAAACAAGATGGCGGAATGAGCTGACAGAGTGTCGCATAGTGGAGCAGGCCGAATTCAATGTGGCGTAAAAAACAACTCCAATGAAGTGAAATAATGATTTAGCAGCCTCATGTACTCTTTGACGTGGATCAACATGGGGAACTACTTCCACCTGAGGGAGATACTCTTCAAAATTTATTTGATAAGCATGCTGCGGATTATGATGTGTGATTAGAGGTGCACGCATATTTTCCATGAATAATTCACCAATTTATTTCAAATTTGTGCGGAAATATTACCATTTACTAAAAAATCAAGTCCAGCAAAAACGATTAAATTTATTTATTGAATCAGGCATTACGCTCTGTAATCGATTAGAGCCAAGGAGGTGATTTTCCTTGGGAAAAACCCCTTGAGGTGGCGCTTCATATCGAGCAGTGCCTTAGTCTCATGCAGGGCACTGGTGATGAGAAGAACAGACTTATCTTGGAGGGCAGGGCCTGGAAGAAGGCAGGGGCATTTTAGAAGGCGCGCCAGGCTCCTCGCTAAAAGGTAGGAGGGCTCATTTTTGGGAAAGAGCTTGTTGGTGTTTGGAACAACCACATCGGGAATAGGGAAGGAGGAGCGACTCAGCGCGAGAAGGAGAAAGGAAGCAAGGTTCTTCCCTTGTTTGGTTTTGAGAAAGTGATTGTAGAGAGACAGGATGGGGCCGCACCCTTCAAAAAGGGAGAGGTGAGGGTGAAGGGGCCTGGGGGAACCTTTGCATGGCGTGCAGGGGGAGGGGCCGGCGCAATAGACGCACCGCTCGCTTGAACGCATCCATTCGATCAATTCAAAACATATGGGGCAGAGAAGGTGATGTTTTTCTACAAGTGATCCATCGCAATGAAGACAGTAAGAGGGATAGAAGAAATGGAGAACTGCGTTAACGCAAGCCGTACTTCGGATTCTCAAAGGTTCCCCCGATCGATAGCGTAAAGGGCTCAGTCACCTTAAGAAGAACATACTGCTTCATCTTAATATTCACATTGATATTCCCATCAAAGTCTATATAGGAATGTTCAATCGGCGAAAGATAAAATTGCGAACGCTTACCTTCACTGTAGCTAGATTTAAGTTCTGTAAAATAGACCCTACCGTCTACGATCACATATTCTATTTCTCCTCGAATAGGGACAAGAAGCCCCATATCAAGACCCAATCGCCCCAAGATTTCAAAGGGGATATCGAGGATGTGATAGTCCCTTTTGAAGGTATTGATAAAATTAAGGTTCCCTTTGCCGACAAAGCTTGAAGCATTGCCGATGATTCCTCGAATGTTATTGGCCCGCAATTCTCGAATAGTCAGAGGTTTGATTCGAGTAGGATACTTTCCAATCTTCTTCAGAAGACTGGGACGGAAATCGGTAATCACAACTTCAGGAATATTAAGTTCCCATTCTTCATTAGACTTTTTCATCATACGGATGGATTCTATTGCAAACATTCCAGAGGAATCACTAATTGTAAAGTGATCGAGTTCGATATGATCAGGACGAATATCAATTTCACTCATAAGTGTCCCCATGAGAGATCCCATTAATTGAAATTTCTTTCCCTTAAGATATCCCGAAAAATGACTCTCATCAAACTGAGTCTTGGAAATCACTAAGTCTCCACTGAGCTCATATCCTTTTCCAATCTCAAATTCAGATACCGTATTTCGTATTTCTTCTGGCATCAATTGAGCTAATTTAGGGACATTTACTTTTAACTGTCCTGTGAGCGCCATCTTATCCAAGAAAGACTCTTTTGGATTATGGTGAAATGAAAAGTCAAGACCGCACATTGTCCCATCCATGCTTTGAATGAAAAATCCCTCATTTTCATTCCAATCTGTTTGAATCACAAGTGGCTGTTCTCCACGCTGGTCATTGCAGGTTTCTTGAATCACAAAACGGGAGGTGAAATGAGGGTGAAATAAGAGGTCAGCTCTTAGGTCGAAAGGGAGCTCGTCATACAGCGTATTCACATTAACGGTTAAAGTTTCTTTTTCGTAGGCAAAGGAGCAGCTACTTAAATACCACGCTTTATCCCCTACCCAATAGTACCCTTCTTTTAAATACCCGCTAGCCATGGAAGATTCACCAAGCTCAAAATCAAGGGATGCCTCTATTTGATTCTCCCACTCAATGGGATAATCAAAAACAATCATTCTCTCCTCCTCGTATCCCAAATGGGGAAATGAGTGTGTCTGCCCAATAAAATGGACCATCTCTGGAGGAACAATAAGTTTAGCTCCCTCTCCTTTAAGAGTTCCGCCTCTATATCCTAACCGATCAAAATGACATTTTGCCCACAGTTGATTCGACCGCGGGTGAAGAAAGTTAAAGTCGGCTTGGTTTAAGGAAAATCCATCTTGTGGATTATACGAAACATGAAGAACCTCCGGACTCTCTACCCTAAGGCGTCCTTTTCCAAACTCTTCACCCACACAATGCAGCTCTGAATCAAAAGTCCAATCTTTCCATCCTCTAGAAAAGTCAAACGTAAATCCCCCTTTTGCAAAAAGGATTCCTTTCAAATAATCCCAGTCAAATTCGGTATGGGGGAAGAGAGTTGCAATCTCCTCTAAGTCAAGTCGGAGTCCCTCAAGAGGGACATGAAGGCGCCTCTCTTGCTCCTCAAAAGTCACAATACCGCTCTTTAAAAAACTCTTCTTCCAAAGCACTTCTAAATCGGGAATGTGCCACCGCGTTTCTTCTCTGACCATCATCGCATGAATCTTCAATGAGCCCGCTTCAAAACGATCTAAATTAAAGCGATCACCTTGTCTTTGTCCATGCACAAGAAGGTGATCGAGATTAATCGACCCCATTCTGAGACTAGAGCTCTTTGCATCAAAGGAGAAGGCCTCTTCGTTTCTATTAAACAAAAAGCCAAACTCTAGCTCCCCCGCAACATGGGGACCACGCATCTCATCTAGCGTCTCTTCCTTAATAGGAAGAAGCCCTGCAGAATTAAGGAAATCTAGATGGTGAACCAAATCAAGAGCAGAGAGCTTCGTTGCAACACTTGCACGGCTTAAAAACCCTTCGTGAAAGGCTAGAGTCTCCATCTCGACCCGTGCACCAAAGAAACGGGTACGACCTGTATCGATATGAAAACAAAACTCCTCCCCTTCCCGGGCCCCTCTTCCAACAACGCGACAGATTTCATAGGTAGGTGCTTCAAGACGACAATCGTAAATCAGAATTCCTTCTTTTGCATCGAGCTCCAGTACTGGGACATTCAAAGAGTAAGACTTGGGAACATTCCCCGCAGTCAAGGTGAGATCTCCGGCAACTTCCTCAATTTTGAACCGCTCATCCTCTGCAGAATAGTAAAGATTTCCTGATAAATTCTCGAAACCGAAACTCTCTGAAAAGGGATACTGCCCATCCCTGAGGTGAAGCGCAATCCGCCACTCTAAAAGCTCTTCTATACCTCCAATATATGCGTGGAGATGCATATCTCCAGGTCCACTTTTTATCGCTCCTGTTAAAGGAAGTTCAACGCCTCGAAAAGACTCAAAATGATTGAGAAAGGTAAGAACATCTTTAGCCTCTCCATCGATTGCATAGGTGTTTATCGTTAGTTCGTTGCGATCTGCGCGAGCAAAGTTAATAGCGATCTCTGCTTGAAAGTGAACCCCATCTGCTACTGCGTCAACGTTTTGAAACAAAAATTCTGTTCCTTCCAAATCCACTTCCGAGGTGAAGGAATCAAATGAAAGACCAAATGCGTGTTCCTGTACCTGGGCATTTTTTAGAGGGATTTTGCCCCGCCAAATTCCTCTTTCAAAATCCAAGAAAAAATTGCAGTTGGGAGCTTTTTCATCCCCGTTTCCTCTTGGCATAATATCGATGGCTTTTGATTCATACTTTAGATCTGTTGGATCAATACTAAATTCAACCGCTCGAGAATTAAATGTCCCTTCAATTCCAAGTGACCCTCTTCCTCGAAAATCTCGATGCCAGATCATCAATGGAAGGTTCAGAGTCCGTGCTGAGATCTTTTCAGCGTGAAACCATCCCAGTTCCAAGCTTGAAAGATACTCCCCAAGCACAAATCTTTCTAAGTCCCAATTCCACCCAAACTCAATAATATCATCCTTCTCACCCTCTCTTAGGAAACCTAAGCTTCCTTCAACACCTAATCGATCATCAACAGTTTTCAGCTTCATATCAAGATCAAGTGCGACAGGCTCTGACATGTTTTTTGGCTTTTGAACCTGCAAAAGTTCGGCCAATTTCTCAGGGTGAAGAAGGATATCAACATTAATATTCAAGTGAGAATAGAGTCCTTCAAAAGCAAACTTCCCATTAATTCCTTCGTAACTGCAAGTCAGGGTAGAGGGCTTAAGATACTGATCATTCATCGCAACTAAAAGATCGATTCCTTCAATCTTTCGCTCTTGAACATTACATTCTCCCCCTAATACTTTAACTTCCCAATGCGTCCCATCAAAAAAATCTGGCGAAGAAAAATCAAACTCTCCTTTTCCAAAAACCTCATTCCCCCTCCAATGAAGATCCTTGCCATAAACGCTCCCTGCAACCTGCGTTGCCCTGAAGTCGGTCATTTCACACCGCGTGAGCTTTTTATTTTCAATCCACCCAATGATTTTTCCATCGAAGGTTCCTTGATCGATTGTGATCTTTTCAACTGCCGGGATATGGGCTCCAACAAAATGTTGAAAGAGGGTGAGTTGATCAGGCGCAAGAGATTTCCCCTCGCCCTCAACGACAAATTTTCCACCGCCTTTTGATGTCAGCGCAATAAATGCTCCAATTTCTTCTTCAGCAAAAAAGCGCGCATCACATGCGATCTTCCAATTGGTATTATCTTCGATTATTCCTTCTCCCACCAGATGAAAAGGAACTTTCTTGTCCTTCCGATGGAAGAGGCCATGGAATTCCATAAGTGGGGCATTCAAATGGCTAAATCGGAGGGACCCATTGACGTCAACTGCCCCCCACACTTCATCGTTTTTAGGATGGTCAAGGGTTGCATGAAGGCCCGAGACTTCGCCCTCACCTACAAAGTAAGGCCATAGATTTTCAAAAAATGGATGGGATTCCCATCCATTTATCTGATCATTAGAGTTAAAGTGTTCTTTCCATGTCAAGTGATGGAGACTCACGTCTAACCCATATTGCTCGTGGGAAAATGCAAACTCTTTGAGCCCTAAAGAGTACTTTACGTATTCGATTTGTTTGGGTGCAGATAATGCAAGCTCCACTGTTCCATTAAGCTCCCCCTTTTTAACTTCCATGTCATTTTGTAGCGACGGAAGAAAAAACCGACCAATCTCAAACGCCCAAACAGTATCAAGGCGATCGAAATTAAGGTCAAAGTGCAGCTGTTTTTCTTCTTTTGAAAAGGTGGCAATAAAAGGCGTTTCTCCTGCTTCTTTGCTAATTTTCAGAAATCCTTTCTTCCCTTCCTCAGGGCATTCAAATGTTACTTTAGCAACTTGATCACCAAAAACAAATTCTCCCGCGCGCACTTTCACGGGGGTTCTGAAAAAGATTTTATCGAGAGTGTCATAGAAGCCCTTTTGCTTTTTTGGCTCCTTGAATCCACCAATCATCAAAGCCACTTGAGGATGATCCATGATCACTTTCGGAGAAAATCTAAATGGAAACGCTTGAATCTTGAAGGAAACCTTTAAGTCATCAATCTTAACATTAAAGGCAGGACTCCCTCTTCCCTCTTTTCTTATGACCATCACATCATGAAGAACTAGCTGCCCTTCATGCAAGCGCGCACGATCATAAGAAAAGTTAAGGCTCCTTCCTTTTGGAAGGCGCGTTGACAAATAGGATTTGGCTCCAAAGCAAATGAGCGAACGATGCCCCACCCCAAAGGCAAGTAGAACCATAAAAAGGGAGATAAACCAAATTAGCGCTTTCTTTCGCACAAAACATCCTTATTTTTCCTACCCAATCGTAAAGGAAAAGGCAAAAAAAATAGAGGAAAAACTTCTTTTTCTACATTATGAGAGAATGCTACGAAAAGTTTTAGATTTTCATCTTCGTTTGACAGAGGAGGGAGCGCGCCTTTCCCGCTTCCGTCCTCTTGTAAATGCGCTCGACACTTTTTTCTATGAAGTGCCGATTAGAACAACACGTGGCCCACACATTCGCGACATCATTGACCTTAAAAGATGGATGATGGTTGTTGTCTATGCCCTTGTCCCCTGCATCCTCGTTGCAATTTGGAATAGTGGTGTGCAAGCCTACGTGTTTGGAAACGGTGATATCGAAATCATGGACTCCTTTGTCAAAGCTTCAGAAACTTTTGGAGGCTACTTCTCCTTTGGAAAATCCCACTTTTGGCCCATTCTAAAATGGGGATTGATTGCATTCCTCCCCATCATGTGCATCTCTTATGCCGTTGGAGGTGCGTGGGAAGTGCTCTTTGCCGTGATCCGCCGTCACGAAGTTTCAGAGGGGTTTCTTGTCACTGGAATGTTATTTGCCCTAATCCTTCCCTCCACAATTCCCTACTGGATGGTTGTCGTTGGAGTCTCTGCAGGGGTTGTCATTGGAAAAGAGCTCTTCGGGGGGACAGGAATGAATATCCTCAATCCCGCTCTTGTCTGTCGGGCATTTCTCTTCTTTGCATTCCCCACAAAAATGACGGGACCTGTGTGGGTAGGGACAAACCCCACTGAAATCCAACAAAGTATTTTGTCCATGAACCAGACCATTGGAGAGATCGATGGTATTACTCAAGCCTCAGCTCTCAACCGCTTTAACATCAGCCCTGATATTAAGCGGATCCATGTCGATGCAATTGGAATGGACTATGGGAAGGAGGTGAAAACAGAGCGGGTCATTAACCACCAACTGTCATTTTGGAAAAAAGGAGCAGACTACTCAACCCTCTCTCCAGAAGAGCGAAAAATATTTATCACTTCCCCCTTGAGCGGTGGAGGACTAGGCCTTTCTCCTGAAAACTATTCCGATGCCGTTCGTTTTGCCGAGCTCCGCTTCGGGCAAGGAAAACTCACTAATGGAAATTTCTTCTTTGGGAATCGTATTGGATCCATGGGAGAAACCTCGATCCTTGCCTGCCTTGTAGGGGCTTTTCTTTTGATTTACACACGGATAGGGTCATGGAGATCAATGGCAGGAATGGCCGCTGGTGCTTACCTTTGCGCTCTTCTTTTTGAATGGGGAGCCCTCCATATGGGCCCACACGAAGGGGCCTTTAATGCCGCAAAATATGCATTTCCCGCTTATAAACACCTCCTTTTGGGAAGCCTCGCCTTTGGACTGGTCTTTATGGCCACCGATCCTGTCTCCTCCCCCTACATGAAAGGAGCGAAGTGGGTCTACGGAGTCTTATGCGGTGCTCTTGTCATCGTCATTAGGACTATCAATCCTGCATTTCCAGAGGGGGTCATGTTAGCCATATTGTTTGGAAATGTCTTTGCTCCACTTATCGATCATTATGCACTCATAAGGAAATGTCGTGGTAG
Source organism: uncultured bacterium (assembly GCA_964350675.1). Classification (GTDB taxonomy): domain Bacteria; phylum Chlamydiota; class Chlamydiia; order Chlamydiales; family Simkaniaceae; genus Neptunichlamydia. The sequence continues at coordinate 72,931 of CAYGKJ010000009.1, forward strand.
AAAGAAAATCCGGATTTAGCAATACCCGCACCCTTATTTTTGTTGTGATTCTTTGCGCAGCATGCGCCCTAGCCCTATCAATTCTCGCTGAATTATTAAAAACTCCCCAGCAAAATGCGAAAGAACTCTACCGAAGTAAGCAACTCCTTCTTGCTGCCCGTATTTTAGATTATGAAGGGTATTTTCTGATTGATGGAAAGCAAATAAATAAAGCAAAATATCAAGAAATCTTAGAGGTGTTTGAGACCCGAATTCTAACTCGACTTACAGATGACCAAGGGAAGCTTTATACATTTGCAGAAGCAGGTGTGGATGAAACAAATTACCTTCTAGATCATGCAAAGTTAGGCTACTCAAAGCTCCCCTATAAACTCATCTATATTGTCAAACAAGCTGCGCCTTCTTCTACTCCCTATGGTTATGTTATTCCTGTCAATGGGTATGGACTTTGGGATGCCATCTATGGTTATTTAGGGATTGAAGCAAATGGAGATACCGTGCTTGGGATGACTTGGTATGATCAAAAAGAAACTCCAGGGCTGGGAGGTGAAATCGCTCTTCCGCAGTGGCAAGAGCAATTTCTCGATAAAGCGATCTTCCAAAAAAATCCCGATGGATCAACCAATTTTCGAAGAGCACCCCTTGGAATTAAAGTGGTGAAAACAACCGTGGAAGAAACACTTGGAACAACTCCTATGGCGGATAGCGCCGTAGATGGAATTGCAGGAGCCTCCATTACCGTTACGGGGGTCAACGAAGCCCTCCGTTCTTCGCTCGCTCCTTATCGTCCATTTCTCATTCGTGCACATAACCAAGAGGTAAAAATCGATGGTTAAAAAGCCCCCTCTTGGCCGCTACTATACGGATCAATTGTGGAATAATAACCAGATCCTCGTAGCAATTTTAGGGATTTGTTCCGCACTTGCCGTTACGATTAAGTTAAGTGTTGCGACTGTTATGGGGATTTCAGTGATTTTCGTAACGGGATTTGCTTCCCTCTTGGTCTCACTTATCCGCAAATGGACCCCTTCAAGTGTTCGGATGATTGCGCAACTTGCCATTATCTCCCTTTTTGTCATCATCGTCGATCAAGTCCTCAAAGCCTATTTCTATGAAATGTCGCTGACACTCTCTGTCTTTGTGGGGCTGATTATCACTAACTGCCTTGTGATGGGACGAGCAGAAGCCATGGCAAAAAATAGCCGACCTCTCCCAGCCTTTATGGATGGGCTAGGAGCCGCTTCAGGATACGCCTTGATCCTTTTGGGAGTGGGTTTCATCCGTGAGCTTTTTGGCTTTGGAACGCTTTTTGATTTTCAAATCATTCCCTTAGCATGGTATGCCACTCCGCAGCATCCTGATGGTTATGTGAATTCGAACCTGATGGCACTCGCTCCTTCCGCATTCTTTATTATTGGGGGAATGATTTGGGTTCGAAACATTATTGCAAAAGAGGACGGTGAATAATGGGCCCCTACTCCATCTTGAATCTACTAGGCCTCGCCATTCAATCGATATTTATCCAAAACATTCTTCTCTTTAATTTTCTAGGGATGTGTTCTTACCTTGCTTGTTCGAACAAAATCAAAACGGCCAATGGCCTCGGGATGGCTGTCTGCGTCGTAATGGCCATTTCCGGAATGCTTAATTGGTTTGTTCATACCTACATTACCGGCGACAATGCTCTCTCTTGGCTAGGACACCTAGGCGTTCCCACTGAAGGTGTCAATCTTGGATTCCTTGAATTTCTTATCTATATCTCCGTAATCGCAGCCTTTGTCCAAGTTCTCGAGATTGTCATCGACAAGTTTGCCCCTGCCCTCTATCGAGCACTAGGAATGTATCTTCCCCTCATCACCGTCAACTGCGCTATCTTAGGGGCCTCCCTTTTCGCAACAGTGCGAGCCTACCCTTTTATTCCCAACCTCGTCTACGTAGCAGCCGCAGGGATAGGGTGGTGGGTCGCCATTCTTCTCATCGCCGCCATCCGAGAAAAACTCTCCTACTCTAATGTCCCTAAGGGACTTCGCGGGATGGGATTGACCTTTATCATGACTGGCCTTATCTCCCTGGCATTCATGGGGTTTGCAGGAATCGCTCTCGATCAAGTTACTGAAGACGACACTTATCCTCTTCTCGTTCAAGAAAATACATAGCAATCGTTTTTAATATAATTAAATCTTTAAATCTGTTATAATAATTACCAATTAATACAATAATTTGGGGTAATTATGGAAACAGTAGGAATTGGCTCAACTGAAGCCACGCCTCTAGTAAGAGAGAACTCAGGCTCTGAAGGGCTTCATCAAACAGCAAACAGAACACATTCCATCGGCAGATGGCTGCTTAATCTCCTCACTAGCCTCTTTAGCTGCTGCTTTCGCAGCCAACCGGACCAAGAAGATATGAGTTCAGGACTTGTTGCAGAACGAGTAAATCTCCCCCCGCCAAGGATCCGGCTTGATGGATCAAATGCCGCCATTCCAAAACCTCCTCCGCCCATACTAAGGATTAAAGCCTTCAACCGTGGAGAATCTCATCCCCCTTCATCTGATCGTGTGGATGTCTACATTAATGGAAGGCAAAATATGGGAGCGCCACTCCATGGGCTTTCAGGAGAAATACCTTACATGTCAATGGCAAGAACAGACAGACCACTCTCCGTCACAGTTGAAGTAAGTTCTCAAGGAAAAGACTACAGAATAGACCTTCCCGTCCTCAAAAAGCCTGGAGTTCTTCTCATTGAAGAGATCACAGACTCCTTATTTCAAGTCACAGTCAAGTCATATGACGAAAGCAGGACTGTGCACTCAACAAGACAAATGGCACTCGTTAACCCGGAGATCATCGATGAATATTTTGGATAGCCAACTTCTCAGTATTTTACTCGAGCAGGAAAAGCAGAAAAAAAATGGAGGCAAGTAAAACAAACTCGCACTTCCTTAGGGTTGAAGCTTATAACCGAGGAGAACAAAAGCTCAACAAAGTGGATGATCGTGTGGATGTTTTCGTGAATGGGAAATGCATCTTGGGGGCTCCAATGTGGGACCTACCCTCGGAATACCCATTTGTCTCAATATACCGATTGGATGACACCTACTCAATGACAGTCAAAATCCTTTCTGAAGGGAAAGTTTTCTCTAGAAGCGTCGTTAGTTTAGATCAGTCGGCACTGATCAAAGTTGAATGCTACACTCCAACACTTATGATGCTCTCGATCACGTCTCCAAAAGGAGAAGTTCTGTATCCTGGAGTGCAGATCCCTGAGCAAGCATCCACCACCCATCCGCTATAGATAGCGTCATCAAACTCCATCCAATTTTTTTCTTGGATAAAATAGGAAACCTTTTATAAGCTGGAGAAGCATTATAAACAAAAGTGCCTCGAGAAGTTGCTGCTTCTCGAGGCGTGAAACTAAGGTACTTCCTTTTGAGTAATCCACACCTTAGCCTCGCCCCACATTCTAGGAGATTGAGGCAAAAATTTCTAGTCTTCTTCTTAAAGCGGCCCTACGCGGTCTTGCCTGCAAGAAGATTTCCCCCTTTAGGTTGTACCTTATCTACCCTGGAACGCTCTCGACTGCTTGGCTTCAATGCACATGTGCATGGATTCCGCCAACATAGTTGGGAGCGCTTGCAGGTAATTAAAGGAGCGCATCACCATGGAAAAAACAACATTTTGGTCTTACAAGGTTTTCAACAACACCCTTCAGATCCGCATCTCATATAAAGAGATTGCCCAGGTCTATGGGATCTCCCTTCGAAGTGCCAAGAACTATATTAAACGAGATATGAGCTCAGGGCTCATTCGGAGGCTCAGAGCATACTACTCCCACCCTTCCTCCTACCGCCTCTCTGTAGGCAAGAATGTCTATTATCTCACCCCCAAGGGAGCGGATACTCTGAAAGTCCAGAGGAATACATTCATAAGTAGTTTATAACTAGCCTGATGATATTTAGTAATAAATAAATATTAAATTTTAATATTGAATATGATATAATTATTACTAAATAAATTGGGAGGTTTATTATGGATATGTCTATTAGAAATTTATCTGACACTTTTGACCTGGCAGGCAGCGAGGGAAATCCAATAGATGATTTCATGATAATGAACCCGGAAGAAACGACAGTCGACGATTTTGAATTGATGGATGTTCCGGGACCAAGACACCCTAAAATGGTTTCTGTAAAAGCAACATCTAAGCGCATGGCTTTCTATGCGGGAGTCAAAGCCATCACTCGCTATACCTTCAGTAATATCCCCTCAGTAGGCCAAAACCTTGCGGAAACTCGCAGAGTTCTGACTTCAAATGCCGTTCTTATGTACGCTCAAGATACAAGTGGAGTTCCAAATGATCGAATGATGCTCGCCGTAAACTCTCAAGAAGGTCTAGAAAGTTTAAAATCTAGCATCCAGAAGCAATGCGCCACAAATGAAACGAAAATCACATTTGTCCATGTTCCAACCAGTATGCTGATTCCTCATTCGACCATGCTGGCAATCGTAACAAAAGCAGACGCATCGGGAGTGCCCACAAACACAGCTCTCTTCTTTGATCCCAGAGCAAACGCTCCAAAAGATGCGACTTTATTGGATAGCATCGGTGAGATCACGACAGTTCATCAGTTTTATAGTGAAATCGTAAAGGATTTCCCACAGCCTCCTACTCTTCTTTATGGCAACACTAGCATCCAGGGAGATGTTGTGAGCTGTACAGCCTACGCAGCTGTGTTCATGGAAGAAACCTGCCATGCCGTCAAAAATGGAGAGAACCTGCAAACCTTTATGGAAAACATCGCAGACAGCCAAGTAGTCACCTATAGCAAAGCTCGAGAAGCTGTAGCAACCGCCCAGGAAAATGCTAGAAATAGTGGGTGGTAAATCTAGCCTGGAATACACTTGTGCACGACAGGACGCTCAAATGTCTGACCACATATCGGGCATGTCCACGAAGATTCTTCCATTTTAAACAGACGAGGAATCTCGAGAAAGGTAGCCCCTCCGATAAAACACGAGCAAAAAACAACTAATAACGCAAATTTCATGTGAACCTCTTTTTTTCACATGGCTTATTTTAAACCAAAAGACAAAAAATGAAAGGATTATTATTATGCATTTTTTGTGCACAATATCCTGGCCCAAAACTTTGAAAGGCTTATTTTTCCTGAAGCGGGGACCTTAAAGCACTATAACCTTCCGCTGAGAGAAGCGCTTCGATTTCCTCCGGATGAGATGGCACAATCTCAAAGAGATATCCTTCTTCTTCAGGAAACTGATTGAGTAAATTCACATCTTCTTTGAGCTTCATATTGACAGCCGTGATGGTCCCTGAAATGGGACTGTAGATGTCAGCAGCAGCCTTGGTAGACTCTAGAACTGCAATTTCTTCCCCAGCTTTCACCTCTTGCCCAACTTTGGGAAGCTCGATATAAACGATTTCTCCAAGCTCCTGTTGAGCATATTCGGAGATTCCTACCTTTCCATCTAAGTACCATTCATGCGTATCTGTATACTTCATCCCATAAGCTCCATTGAGGCCCAAAGGGCGGGGTGTTTTTCAAGATTAAAATAATCTGAGGAAAGGTTAAAGTGCTCCTTTTCTCCATTTTTTCGCTTATAGCGGTAGCAAAACCCGAGCCGCTTAAGCTCCACTGGATCATATCCATATAGAATCTCTTTGGGAAGTGCAATTTCAACCCTATATGAGCTTCTTTTCACCTCCGTTTTCATTGTGATGAGATCAGAGTCCGCCAATTCATGGCTATCCTCACCTCGAAAACGAGTCACTTCAGCTCCAGTCTCTTCCTCCAAATCAAACGAGAAATGGTGACAAAACCGGGTAATCACATTGGATGTCTTAAGGTCTCGGGTATCCATGAATAGCTCTAGCTGATCTCCACTCTCAATTCCCAATTTACATCCCATCTCCACATAGATCCCCACAGGACTCCACAAGAGAGCCAGTGAAATAAGCCGCCCCTCTCCAGTCAGACCTGTGGTATTAGGAAGCAGCCCGTTCTTAAACTGCCGCTTCTTTTCGGCTTTAGGGATTTTCCCCCTCACTTCAAAAAAGGCCGCTGGACTTAAGGGTTTAAGGTCTTTCAGAGCTGACATCGCTAAGCTTTATCGCATTTTTTTTCTGAATCCTCTCGATCAAACTGGTCATGAGATGACGTTCTGCCTCTTTTGATAGAATCGCTTGCCCCTGCTTCATTTCTGCATTGAAATTCCCGCTGGGGCCTGACTTTTCCTGAAGCTGAAAAAACGAAAGGCGGTTTTCAGAGCGATGCTCCACGTCAGACCAGCTCTTTTCTACCATTGAAAAGAGCTCCGAAGAAAACCAAGGACTACGCTCATGATTTTTGAACATTGTATTTTCTTTTACAAGAGACCATTGGGAACAAAGATCCCCCTTCGCTCCAAGCTTTCCATCCTTTTTGAGAGGCTCTGCTTGTTTCAAGAATTGACTGCCCTCACCAACCCTACGAATGTCCTTTTCTGCCACGATCATATGTGGGAAAAGACGATACTTAGGATAAAACTCGTCCAGCTTTGCAAAACGGTCCTCAGGAAGTTCAATCCCAAGTTGCGACATTTGAAAATCAATCTTCTTTAAGGTATCTGCAAAGAGGATGCGGCCCACCTCTTTCTCCACCTCACTTAAAGGCTTCCAGTCATTTTCTTCTGTTTTAAAAACAGCAGGATTTTTGGTCCGCACTTTAGGGTAAGAGGCCTCTAGGTGCATCTGAAGCAAGGTGTCTAAAATTCCGCGCTCGCTAGCCTCCTCAAAGGTTAAAACCATTCGAGTAAGATCCCGATCCACCACTTGAAAGCGGTAATAGGTTTCACCATCCCCAGTAAATAGTTCCAATTGATTTTTTGCTGCAAGAGCCTCGGGATCGCTATCGAGTTCTCCCTTTAGCACTGCTATAGAAAACAAGTTAGAAAGCTTCTCGCTAGATTCTACCCCTTCAAAAGGGGAGTTTTTTCCACTCGGAGAAAAGCTCACAGCGCGAACATTTGTATGCTTTTGATTGAGTGCCTCTTGAATCCACTCAGGATGACTTTCAACAATTCTTCCTCTTGAGAAACGGTCGATCTTTGCGCGAAGTTCAGGTCCTAGCCCTTCAAGCGCTGCAAAATACTCTTCTGCATCCTCAGCATTCTTAAGTTTCAGTTGTGGAAACTCTTTTGTTAAAAGTGCAAAATTCTCTTTTTCAAGCTGCCATTCCCACATTTCTTTAAGACTTACACCAAGAGCAACTTCATCTTTTTTCACTTCGGCAACTTCTACCAAAAACCGCTGTTCAATGAGCTCAGGGCAGTTTTTTTCAATCTCACTGGTACTTGCAAATGTTTGCGGAAGCATCAATGCTTCCTTCCGGTTTTGCGAAACTTGGTCAAGGTAGAGCTCAAGTTTCATCAAGGTAGAGAAATCTTTGATATCCAAAGCATCGGGCAAGTGATACAGATCCACTTCAGCAGTCTTTGAAGCAAAACTATAGAATGTCTCATAGACATGGGGATCAACAAAAACGGCTCCACCTACATCTTCAAATAGACGGCGAAATAGCATAATTTTTTGCCACACTCCAACAGCTTCTCTTTCATTCATACCAAGCGTGTATAACTGCTGCTGCCAAAGCTGCGAGATTTCCTCCTCAGAAATCTCTGCTTTTCTAAGCTGCGTTTGCATTGCTTCGTAACCATTACGAATCAGATCAACGCGCGCTTCTTCAAAGCTAACTTTATACCCCCGCTCCTTGGAAATAAGCTCTGCATTAATCACAAACTGCGCCGCTAGCTCAACAAACCGGGGGCCAAACCATTCTTCTAAGCTCCTGCAGTGAAAAACATTTAAGTTCACTCGTTCTAGCGCTGGATCAGGCTCAATCCAATTGTAATGCCTTTGCTGGAACATTAAATATTCACGCAGAATATTTGGAGGAAACGCAGATTCTCCTAGATACAAATTCACAAGAAGTCCAAAAGCATCAGGATTCATTTCGCCAGTTGTATTCATAAAAGCATCCAGATGAGCTTTCTGCGAAGGGAGAACTTGTGACCACAGGTTCTCTACGCTGATAAAAGGAGCTGTCGGATGATGGTAGGGATGAAACGCCTTATGGTGGGTCATGCGCTCGTTAAGATCTCCCTTCAAGTCTTCAAAATAAGCATTCGCGAGCAACACTCCAATGCCGGTTCCCAAAAGATCCTTTCGCACCACTCCATCATTGAAAAAGTTGGGCATCATTCCTTTTTCGGTAAGCGCCAAATCATTTCGGTCACTCGATAGGAATCGAACCATATGGTCCAGTTCGCTTTTCATAATTTTTGATCCATCAACCCCTTGGCCGATACACCTATCCTCAACTTTCTGAGGAGCATTGATTGCACTATGCGTTCCGAAAAAGGAAAAGGAGATGACGATGACAACAGCAATAACAATAAAGAAATAGCGTTGGTATTTGCGAAAAAATTCCAGCATGACGGTTCTTCCAATAGATTATAAAACAATACATCCTACCAAACCCTCTCCTTTCCCGCAACATCCCTCAAACAATTCTTTACCCTATATAGTTGACTTCTATTCCTCTTCTAATAATGGTGAAGTTTATGGCACGTGAAAATTCGAAACAACGGTTGCTTCTGGCCGTCATCAGCGCAGTTGCTGCAATTGGAGGACTCCTCTTCGGGTACGATACTGGGGTCATTTCAGGAGCAATTCTCTACATAAAAAAACAATATGTCATGACAACGCTCCAAGAAGAGCTTGTGATCAGCATGGTCTCGCTCGGAGCCATTTTTGGAGCTCTTTTAGGAGGCCCTCTTTCTGACTACGTTGGGAGGAAAAAAATTGTTCTCTCTTCAAGCCTTGTTTTTATTATTAGCGCTATCGGTCTTTCTTTAGCGGGGTCAGTGAATGAGCTCATTTTTTGGAGACTTATCGTCGGTTTTGCCATTGGTGTCTCTTCTGCCACAGCGCCCCTCTATATCGCTGAGCTTGCCCCTCGTCATGTCCGAGGGGGACTTGTGACCATTAACCAATTATTTATTACAATCGGAATTCTTTCTTCCTATCTTGTCGGTCTCCTATTTGTCGATACCCAGTCATGGCGCCTCATGTTTGGAATCGCCGCAATCCCGGCAGCATTTCAATTTATTGTGATGTGTTTTTTTCCAGAAAGCCCCCGTTTCCTTACAAATATTGGAGACAAGAAGGGAGCCCTTGCCGTCCTTAAAAGGTTTAGAGGAAGCGAGGAGGATGCAGCACTAGAAATCAGCCATATTGAAAAAATGATCAGTAAGAATAAACCTCACTGGTCTGAACTTCTTTCTAAACGGGTCCGCCCAGCCCTTTTTGCTGGGGTTGGAGTGACAGTGATTCAGCAAATTACTGGGATCAACACAATTATTTACTATGCTCCGACGATCTTTAAATTTGCTGGTTTTGGATCTGATAGAGCAGCTCTTCTTGCAACAACATGGGTAGGAGTCGTAAACGTTCTCATGACCTTTGTCGCTATCTATCTTCTTGATAAGGTCGGGAGAAAACCCCTTCTTCTCTTTGGCCTTGGAGGAATGGTTGTGAGCTTAATTGTTCTAGGGATCGGCTTTTATCAAACCGTTTCAAGCACCCTTATTGCGGTCATCTCCCTCGTATGCCTTTTCACCTATATCGCTTCATTTGCCTATAGTCTTGGCCCTGTTGGATGGCTCCTTAATTCTGAGATCTACCCTCTCCATATTCGGGGAAAGGCAATGGGCGTCGCTACCTGCGCCAACTGGGTCTCTAACTTCATTGTTACAGCGACATTTCTCAATTTTATCAACCTTCTCGGAAAAGCTGGTACCTTCTGGCTTTACGGGCTCATTGGCTTTTTTGGCCTCTTCTTCATCTGGCGCAAAATCCCTGAGACCAAATCCAAATCTCTGGAAGAGATCGAAGAATTCTGGAAATAACTTCCAAAATTTACAAAAACCATTAACAGTATAATAATTATTATTTTATTAATTATAAATTACTTACGAATGTGATATAATAATAACCATAATATAAAAACAACAATATTAAGGTTTATTATGAGTCAAGTAACAGCAGTATTTTCAGCCCTCAAAGCATACGATGCCAATTTAGGACAAAGACAAGCCGACTGGCTGGAAAACCCCCAAATTCAAAAAGTTCCTTTTCATCTGGTGGATGAAAGTTTTCTGAGGCAACAAAGCCTAGTAGACGTCCTTCAAGGAAGTCGAGCCATCGATCGCCTCCTGAGCATCGCCTCTCCAGGCGAAATCAAAAATCTTCAGCCCATCAGCCAACTTTTCCATCAAATTATTTCGGATAAAAGTTATCTACAGAGTCAATCAATAGATGACCTGCGCTCTGCAAAAGGCTTTCTTATTGAGCAAAAAATGCACGCTTTTGAAGTGGCCTATTACCTGGAAAACAAGCCCTCCAATGAATCAATGCAGGCTATTGATTCTATGATCTCTAAAATCAATGATGTCGCAGCTGAAAAGCTTGCTTCACCGAAGATAAGCGCTCCAGTCAGGGGAGAAGACCTCCTTAATGGCGCTGTTGCTGCACGATCTGACCTACCTCTTCCTAGAGGGGTGAAACAGTCAAGATCACAGCGTCTTGCAAATCAATCAGAAAGGAGAATGGCCTTTGCTCCCTACCTAGCGGCAATGATGGGATTGGAGCTAAAGAAAGACACCTCTCGCCTGCAAAGAGCCGCTCGTTTTGCCCCTTCCTCAGCATTTACCATGGCAGTCATGGGGAATTCTGATTATGTTCTGGGGATCCCTCTCTCAGTCAAAGAGCGCCTTAGCTGGGCTCAAGAACATGCAAAGTCTCAAAACAGCCATATTGAACCTGAAATGATGGACTCCATTGCAAAAGGAGCCAGCTCCCTTAAGTCTGAAGGATTTAAGATATTTGTTGAGGCTCTTATGACCAAAAATAATAAATAATATAATGTAATCACGGGGTAAATAACTATGGACTATCTAAATCCAAATTTATGTAGAAATATCATGCATCAGGTAAACCAATCTGATTTAGAAACCACGATTTTCACTGATCAGATCGGAGGTGACACTGGAACAAGAGGACGAGGATGCGGTTCCTGTTTCACTCGTCTGTGGGACTGGATGTTTGGTGTAAGTTACGATAAGAACAGTGTAACAGGAAGAATCAACTCCGCATTTAGAGGCGTTTCACTTAATGGACTAGATCAAGGTTCTTTGAGAACTTTCAAAGCAAGCCTAGAAGCGATGGAAGGTAAATTCAACAAACAAGGAACACTTCGCGAGGACCTTCAAGAAACAATCACAAAAATTGACGCCTATCTAAATAGAGGCAGACAAACAGGAACAAGACGAGGAAATCACATGGATCGTGGGGGCTCCGCAGCCCGCGTTGACCTTCCTAGACCTCGTCAAAGCACAAGATCAACAAGAAGAGCTCGAAGTACAAAAGTAAAGGAACCTGCCCAAACTGCCGCACAAATCCAACGAGCACAAAACGAAAAAGCTCTTGTGACCATCTCTGCACGAGAAGGAACTAAATATGTGGAAGCAATACAAACTTGCTATGGCGGCGATTCGCGATACATAGGAAAAGTTGGAGAGTGGGTTGCAGATACATATGAGGAAATCTATCGAAGCTTGGGAGCAGATATTGAGAAACCCTTGGATCAAGCTCAAATACGAACACAATTCGAAACAATTCTGGGGCAAAAAATACTTCAATACAATCTCGACAAATTAAGCAAAAAAATTCCAGATCTATTTACTAATGATGGTTATAGAGCGGAACGAATCACGGACTGGCTCCTTGGTACTAGTGCTAAAGGCCCCCTTGGTCAATTCATGACCCTTGTTCCCTTCAGCAGTAGAGCAATCAGGCATATCCAAGCAAAACTTGCTGAAACTTCCACTCCTAAACGCGAAGCACCAAGAACGAAACAAGCAGAATCTCCTCTAGAAAGACATATTAGAAACTTAAAACGCCAGTCAGATACAGAAGTCCTAGGCTTACCTAATCGAGGATTTACAAGATCCGATATAGTTAAAGCCTATCGAAAACTAGCGCTTCAATTCCACCCAGACAAACTTTCCTCTCAACCACTAGCTGTCCAAAAAATGGGAGAGGAAACATTTAAACGTGTTAGTGAAGCACACACAAACCTCATCAGATAAACGAGCTAATTTATGCAAATACTTAGGGTGCATATTCCATAGGAATCTGCACCTTTTTTATTGTATTAGCCATGCATTAAAAAATGTCTAAATTGAGCCTCAAAGCATGCCAAAACTCAAAACATCCCTATTGAAACTCTTATAATCAAAGATTCTGAATAACGAAATCGTTAAACAACTAATTTAAAATATTTTACACTTTATTATATAATATATTTTAATTAATTATAATATGTGATATAATTACAATATATGTTTAGTTGGGCGAAGCATACATTACAATATAGGGGCTTAAATATGTTAAACAACTAAAAAAGGACTTAAAACATGGACGTAATTAATCCGTCGGCTAAACTCGCACAAGCTAACATTTTTAACTCTATTTCAGCATATAAAGAATCGAAAAATCCTCTAGCCCTAAAAAACATTACCAAAGAAGCTGTGACAACGTCACTGTTTTCAAGTAATCCAAAAGTACATGGCGGCATTATTGCTGGCTATATCCAAGACTCTTTCGTAACTCATGGAGATGGTAGGACTTTCCTAGAAGGTAAAAGCACTGAAGAGCTAACAATTTTTCGAAGCGGCCTAGTCAATATCATGGCAAAGGATCCATCGTCTAGAGATGTCTTAGCACCTCATCTAGAAATGGTCAATCAAGTTGGACAAGAAAAACTTGCAGCTCAAGAACAACGTGGAAAAGACACTAGTTTTGAATCATTCCCTGACTTTCCAGAAGCTCCTGCTTTTGAAAAAAGAGGCCTGTCTTTTAAGCCTTCTAACATGGCGGCTTCTGCAGCTCGCGTAAATGTTGCCGAACCAAAACCCCTAAATGAATCAGAACGCGTTGATGCGATGATTGAGTGGGCTCAGAAAGAAGCTCAAAAAGTAGGTAAAAAATTCCCTGAATCTTACATCCCAATTCTAAGGGATCATGCAGAAAGCCGAAGGCCAGAAATCTTTCAACAAATAGTTAGAAACCTACTTTATTGAGACGCCTTTAAGAAAAGTAATCGCTTTCTAAGCGAAACCATAAGGCGCATATCTCATGGGAAATGCGCCTTTTTTTGTTTTAATAGGATTTTGCAAAGAGGACTCTCTGGGGGCTCGGATTCCCAGTGAATGGGCACGTTCCTTCTTCTTTAGGACCGTCTAGTGGGATACATCGGATCGTCACACTTAAGTCTTTTTGAACCATTTCTTCAACTGCAGGGTCTCCCGACCAGTGGCAGCTTGCAAACCCCGTATCCTTTTTAAAGAAGCTATAGAATTCCTCTTTGGTGTTGATCTCTTTCACGCGGCTATCGCGAAAAGCTTTCGCTTTTTGATAGAGGTTCTTTTGAATCTCCTCAAGTTGATCAACAACAGAATTAAGGAGTTCCTCTTCTGATTGCTTTTCGAAATCCTTATGTCCTTTATTTCTCTTAGCAATAGAAAGCTGATTTTGCTCTAGCTCGCGAGGTCCTACTTCAATACGTATCGGTACTCCTTTCTTAATCCAAGACCACACCTTTTCCCCGCTCCGAACATCGCGCTCGTCGAGGTGAACAGTAAGAGGATCTTCGCAGTAATGGATTGCTTGCAATTTCTTCTTTAGCTCGCGGCAATAGGCAAGAACCTTTTCTTTGCTTTCGGGCTTGTGGACGAGAGGAAGGATCACAATCTGAGCTGAAGCGATGCGAGGAGGTAGAACCAGGCCATCGTCATCCCCATGCACCATCACCATCCCTCCGATCATGCGGGTGGTCACTCCCCAAGAGGTCGTCCAAGCGGGAATTTGGTTCCCTTCCTTGTCTTGGAAGGTGATATTCTGCGCTTTGGAAAAGTTTTGACCAAGGAAATGAGAGGTTCCTCCCTGAAGAGCCTTTCCGTCTTGCATCATTGCTTCGAAAGTGAAGGTCGCAACGGCCCCTGGGAAGCGTTCGCTCTCGGTTTTCTCCCCTTTAAAGACAGGAATCGCAAGCTTGTTTTCTACAAAGTCGACATAGATATCGAGCATCCGACGGGTTTCTTCCCTCGCCTCTTCTTCTGTCGCATGCGCGGTATGCCCTTCTTGCCAAAGAAACTCCGTGGTGCGTAGGAACAAACGTGTGCGCATCTCCCAACGGACAACGTTTGCCCACTGGTTAATGAGAAGAGGCAGGTCGCGATGAGACTCAATCCATCTAGAGAACATGTCCCCAATAATCATCTCAGAAGTAGGACGGACGATGAGAGGTTCTTCGAGTTCTCCACCAGGAACGAGTTTTCCGTCTTCCCCTTGCACCAAGCGGTGATGGGTCACAACGGCGCACTCTTTAGCAAACCCTTCGACGTGCTTTGCCTCTTTTTCTAAATAACTTAAAGGAATGAAAAGAGGAAAGTAAGCGTTTTGGTGCCCCGTTTCTTTGAACCGACGATCCAAGATTCTTTGGATGTTTTCCCACAGAGCATAACCCCAAGGTTTGATGACCATACATCCTCTCACGGGAGAGTGTTCGGCAAGTTCCGCCACCTTAATTACCTGTTGATACCATTCTGGATAGTCTTCTTCCCGCGTTGGGCTTACTGCAGTCCTTGGCTTATTCATTGTGTCAGTTCCTTCTGAAGTTGGCGTTTGAGAGTTTCTCGCACCTGTATTAGATCGTTTTGAGTCCATCCTTGCCCTAAAATAGAGAAGGTATTGGAAAGCATCGCTTTCTGAACCTGAGTATTAGGAAGGAGGATAGAATTTAAAAAATTTTCTTTAGGGAGAGCGATTGCTATGCTTCCTTGATGAAGATATCCCTGTTTTTGCCGTCTTTGGGCCGCTCCAGCCACTTTTCGCCCCTCTAGCATCACATCATAGATTGTGGGCTTAGCCATGCAGAAGTGACGACAATTCTCGTCGAGAGGGGTCGGCTCCTCTGGGAGAAGGGAAGGCTCGTCTTCAAAAAAAGTCTTTACTCCCCTTTTAACCGCACTATTGATAAAATCATAGTTGTCGAGTGTGTTAAGTGAGAAATGAGGATGATCGGCAGGAACTAAGACTGAAAAAGCTAAGTCGCTAACATGAAATACGATCCCACCACCGGTAGGACGACGGGCTAAAGAAAGGCCCATTTGACCTGCAGCCTCTAAGTCTAGGAACTTGCCAGGATCTAGAAAATAACCATGAGTCGCCGCATCTCCCTCCCAATCATAGAAGTGGAGAATAGGAGCGTCGTTTGGCTGCATTTTCTCAAGAAGGCCCCGGTCAATTTCCATGTTCTTTTGAGCAGAAGCGGTGCCGGTATCTAAAATTTTCCACATTGCTAATCACACCTGGTAAAGAGGTTAAAACGTACCAGAAAAGGAGATAAAAAAACAGGGCACAATTTAAATTCCCAAAAAAATGCTAACATGGGCAGAATACGAATTGTGGAAGGGGAACATATTCACTTGATTAGTTTAGCTTAAAATATTAATCTTTAATGAGATTAGTGTTTCAATTTAGACTAATAAAACCACGGGCATCATGATGTTTGATAAGTTCACAAACCGGGCCAAGCAGGTCATAAAACTCGCCAAGAAAGAGGCTCAACGCCTCAATCATAATTACTTGGGCACGGAACACATTCTGCTCGGTCTCCTCAAGCTGGGGCAAGGGATAGCAGTGAATGTCCTACGCAATCTCAGCGTCGATTACGACACTGTCTTAGCTGAAGTGGAACGCCTCGTGGGCTTTGGACCTGAGATTCAGGTCTATGGCGATCCAGCTCTCACCGGAAAAGTGAAAAAGGTCTTTGAATATGCCAACGAAGAAGCGGCTGCTCTTAACCATAATTATGTAGGAACGGAGCACCTTCTCCTTGCGCTCTTAAGACAGACTGATGGTGTTGCCACTCAAATCCTAGAAAACCTCAATATCAATCTTAAAGAAGTGCGAAAAGAAGTTCTCAAAGAACTTGAAACCTTTAACCTTCAACTTCCTCCAATGGGAATGTCAGGATCTCCTTCAACGCCTCGGCAAGAAAGAGCCTCCTCAGCACCTGGATCAGAAAAGCTTGCAGCGCTCCGCGCTTATGGACATGACCTAACGGAACTTTGCCGAGAAGGTAAGCTTGACCCCGTGATTGGAAGAAAAAACGAAGTCGAGCGCCTGATCTTAATCCTCTGCCGTCGCCGAAAAAACAACCCTGTTCTTATTGGAGAAGCAGGTGTTGGTAAAACGGCAATTGTTGAAGGACTTGCCCACGCAATTGTGAATGGAGAAGTCCCTGATCATCTGACAAAGAAAAAGCTCATTTCTCTCGACCTTACCCTCATGATTGCAGGAACGAAGTACCGAGGGCAGTTTGAAGAGCGTATCAAAGCGGTCATGGATGAAGTGAAGAAGCATGGAAACATCCTTCTCTTTATCGATGAGCTTCATACGATTGTGGGAGCAGGAGCTGCTGAAGGAGCAATTGACGCTTCAAACATCTTAAAACCTGCTCTTTCACGAGGAGAAATTCAGTGTATTGGCGCCACAACTCTTGATGAATACCGAAAACATATTGAAAAAGATGCTGCCTTAGAGCGTCGATTCCAGAAAATTCAAGTAGCTCCTCCCTCTGTTGAAGAAGCAACAGAAATCATCACCGGGCTTAAAGAAAAATATCAAGAACACCATAAGTGTATCTATACCGAAGAAGCGATTCGAAGTGCTGTTTACCTTTCTGACAGGTACATTACAGGGCGGTTTCTCCCAGATAAAGCGATCGACTTAATCGATGAAGCGGGTGCAAAAGCACGGATCTCGATGCTTCACCAGCCTCAAGAGATTCATCAGCTCGAAATTCAGATTGAGGAACTTCGCAAAGCTAAAGAGGAATCAATTGGTAAGCAGGAGTATGAAAAAGCTGCAAACCTTCGTGATAATGAGAAAAATCTGCGCGAAAAACTCGCCAAGGAAATTACCCTTTGGGAAAAGAATAAAGAAGAGAATCAAGTCGTTGTCGATGAGGATGATGTTGCATCTGTCGTAGCAAAACACACCCGCATTCCTATGTCTCGTTTGACAGAAGGAGAGGCATCAAAAGTTCTCAAAATGCACGAAATTCTAAAAGATTATATTGTAGGACAAGAAAAAGCACTTGATACCGTCTGTCGATCTCTTCGTCGCAGCAAAGCCGATATCAAAGATCCCAATCGTCCGATTGGGGCATTCCTTCTTCTCGGACCAACTGGAGTCGGTAAAACTCTCCTTGCCAAGCAACTCGCCATTCATATGTTTGGTGGTGAAGACGCCCTTATCCAAGTTGACATGTCTGAGTACATGGAGAAGTTTGCGGTGAGCCGTATGACAGGATCGCCTCCAGGATACGTAGGACACGAAGAAGGCGGCCAGCTTACTGAACAGGTCCGTCGTCGCCCTTACTCTGTAGTCCTCTTTGATGAAGTTGAAAAAGCTCACCCTGATGTGATGAACCTCCTCCTTCAAATTCTTGAAGATGGAAAACTTACCGACTCTATGGGCCGTAAAATAGATTTCCGCAATACGATTATCCTCATGACGTCCAATCTTGGCTCTGACTTAATCCGCCGCACGACTGAGGTCGGCTTTGGAGTTGAGGAAGGAATGCCCGACTACGACACCATGAAAGATAAGATCGATAAAGCGGTGAAAAAACACTTTAAGCCAGAGTTTATCAACCGCCTAGATGATCTTGTCATCTTCAGAGCTCTTGATAAGGATAACCTCATGAAAATCATTGAGATTGAGGTTGCAAAGCTCAAAGCACGACTCGAAAGAAAGAATATTATCATTCAGCTCACCGTTGATGCAAAAACACATCTTGTTGACAAAGGACATCAGCCGGCAATGGGAGCTCGTTCTTTGCGTCGGTGCATCGAGCAATCCCTTGAAGATCCTCTTGCTGAGAAGCTTCTTCTTGAAGGTGATGAGCCTAGACAGATCGTCATCGATTTTAAAGATGAAAAGATCACCTTCACCGATGAAGATCTTCCTAAAGAAGAGAAGAAAAAAGAGAAAAAGAAAAAGCTCGCCGGGTCTTCAACCACGAAGGATAAGGAAGAGAGTTAGCGACTTAAGCTTTCCATAGAGATATCAAAAATAATGCAGAGTATTTGACGACACTATCTAAAGTTAGGATCAGCATTTCCCTCACTTGAGCATTAAGTTTGCAAACTTCCTATCATTAGACACATGAGAGCGGTCAATGATACTCTCGCTAATCGATTTGCCGTTGGCAGAGGAAGTGTCTGGGCTACTTAGCCCCGACGCGAGACTCCCAGTCCTTGATGTATTCTAGAAGTTCTTTCTTCTCAGGTTTCGAGCGAAACAACTCCAAAGCTTCATCACTGC
>CAYGKJ010000010.1:0-86224 GCA_964350675.1 uncultured bacterium
TAAGCTGTACATTCAAAAAACTTCATTAGCATCACTTTTGTTCTGGGGTTGGTGGATAAAGGTGAGATTCTGGACTATCCTTTGCAACAGGGGAATCTTTTGCATTTAAATATTCATCTTTCTTTCCCATCTGAGAATTGGGATTGTATCGGTGCCAATGTGATTGCCCTTTATGACCCGGTTGTCCAGGCTTCCCCTCATCATATCTTAACTTCTCTCCTGTTTCTTGGTTTTCAAAGCTGCGATGACCTTGTTCTCGAGCATCTGGATGGGATATCTCCTTCCATCTAGAATCTTTTAATAAACTATCAGGGTCTTGAGGAAGCCTTGTATCAACATATCTCTCATTTGTGGGAGGTTGACTTAAAGGGGGAGGAGGTGAGACCTTTGTGATAGCACTACCGACGGCTGCTCCAGCAATGACTCCTGATGAACGAGCAATAGCTACAACTTTTCCTGTTGTTGCGGGAAGATTCCCTCCAGGGGGAGGAATCACTCCTTTAACAATTTTAGGCTCTTTTTCTAAAGCTTCAGGGGCATATTTTGCAGCGTAGTCTGTTCCAAAAATCTCATCTATTTTTTCATGATATTCATGAGATGTTTCATTCGAAATCCCAACCCATTCAGCGGTATCTTTTAATGCATCATGAGCAATCCAAGAGGTGACTTCCTTTGTTGTTTGAGCAGCATTTTCCCAAAAGGTTGGGGCTTCATTTGGAGGAATATTCAAAGCTTCGTTAGGTAATTCCTCAGAAAGAGTTTCCTTGATGACTTCAGAATGATGCTGAATCGTCTTGGAAAGGGTCTCTTTATCCCAGCTTCCTAACGGTTCCACTTGAGGACACAGCGGAGTAGACTGATTTGCATTAGAGCTGATTACTGGGTGATTATTCGTTAAAGAGGAGTCTTTTTGGTTGGTTTCTTGAGGAGGCGTGTCATCTTGAACCCTGACGTCACCAGGCTTATTAATATGTGGATGATCCTCTTCGTTAGAAGAATTTGAACTGGCTGCTCCAGCTGCTGCAGCTGCCCCAGCGATTGGAGCGGCGGCAGTCCCACCTGTAGCAACGATTACAACTGTTGCCACAACAACAACGGCAGCAGCAATGATAATCGGTTTTTTATGTTTTTTGACAAATTTTTTGGTTTTATCCCATTTTTTAGAAAACCAACTTTTGCATTGAATAATCTGTAATTTTTCATTCGATTGAAAAACGGTGGGGATGATCGAAATCTCTTTAGAGGTCCAAGAGGAAAGGGACCACCACGGGGTAGCACTGTCCTCATCTTCATCTGAAAACAACCACTCAATGTCTTTTTCGAGTTCTTCTTGAGCTTCAGTATTCCAACTTGAGATTCCATTTCGAGCAAGAAATGTCACAAAGCTTAAGATTTCATAAGCCTCAGATTCGTTGAAAAGTTGACTAGGGTTTCCATATTCTATTGTTTCAACGAAGGAAGTAATATTGTCATAAGAGAGATTCTCAAACTTGAGGAGGTCCCAAGGAGAAAAGGAGGCGCGCTTTTGGGGTGGAGTAGAGCTAATAAGGGGAGCATTCCAAATGAGTGCTGGCAAACAGAAAAAGAAAAGAAGTTTTCCAAATTTCATGTCGACTACCTCGTTTGTCTAAGAATGAAAAAATTTAGTTGATTGAACTAAAAGTGTAAAGTCTTGCCTTCTTTGGATCTTTATGAGGATAAGATGGGCACTTACTGTGAGGTGTTGGGGCTCTTGAGTAAAAAACACTTCAATCCTGACATAATGGCTTTTTGGATGAACAAAAGGATGTGAGTTAGGGGAAATTTGCTGAAATAGAGTGCTTTAGAAAATGGGGCAGGTAGGACTTGAACCTACGACCAACGGATTATGAGTCTCCTTTCTCGCAATAATCCACAACTACCCACAAAACATAGCAACAATAGAATTAAAAGTTTATGAATTTTTCACAGTTGCTGAGGTTTGCCAATTTTTGTGTTGATTTGCCCCTGAGTGTAGCAAAAGTGTGGCATGAGGCTCTAACAACGCGCCTTCACTGAGAATTGATGCCATGATTCGAGAGTACTTGATCATAAAGTCTATTATAATTTAAATTCGCCTTATGAAAACTTTATGGCGCATTCTTTTAGTGCTCTGTCTACCGGCTTTTCTTTTAAGCCCAGTTCCGTCTACTGCTTTTTCGCCTCAACAGCATTTAGTACCTTGTTTTGACAGTGCAGGTAGAGTAATTGAAATTCCAAGGGATGAGTTTGGTCGGGTGAATCCATGGATCCTTTTCCTTCCAGAGAATTTATCGCTTGATCGTTACTTCCAGTTTATAGAACTTACAGAAGATGAAGCGTTTTTAGAGTCTCTTACGGAAGAAGAATTTGATATTGTTGTCGACTTTGTAACCAAAATTGTTCGGTCCAGTGCTCCAGAAGGTAGACCAGATCTCCAAGAGGAGTATGAGCATGCGATAGATGAACTAATGGAAGACCTTTATGGAGAGGCTAAATTAAGCTTTTCTTTTGAGTCCAACTCAGATTTTAAGGTCACCCCCGCTGTATGCTTTCAAAATGCTGAATTTATTCTATGTAAAGGATGGCTTAAAAGGAAGGTACATCACTTTGGTCATTGGTGCAGTAAGCATAAGAAGCCGCTCATTATTGGTGCAGTGGTTGTTGGTGTTGTTACAGTAGCTGTTGTCACTGGGGGTGTTGGAGGAAGCTCAGCAGCAGCAGTGGGTGGGGGGCTAATCAGTGGTTTAGATGGCGAATCTGATAAGCATATAAATAAACCTGGCGAAGTCTATGTAGATGATGGGGAATATTACCCACCATCCTCTAATTCTGCTACCCAAAACGGTATTGCGCCAGAGCATTCTTCACCAGGTGATCTTGGCATTTTTAAAGATACACGATCTTCTTCTAATCAGCATCTTCATCAAGCTCATTCAACCGAGCTGCAAAGCGAAAATGCAGAAGAGTATGCTGCATTTCTTGTTGAGCAAGCAGATCCAATAAAGACAGAGCTTTTCGAGCAGTTTCCAAATGAAGCTCTCAATATTGTGCCACAAGAAGAGCCTTCCTTATGGAATCAAGTCATAGAAAAAGGGCGGGAGCTGACGTCTCAATTTGCACACGGGGTCTATGGTCTTATCACTGATCAATTAGAGCCTGTAGTGGAGATTGAAGGAGTTGCTACGGATTTGTTGGAAAATGTTTCCACTAACCTAAGCGATATCTCTCCCTTCGAGGAAAATCCCAGGGATGTTTTTAAAGAACAAGTCGCACAAGGTCATCAAAAAATCGATGAAGTTTTTCATACGGATTATGCAAGTTTGTATTCTGACGAAGCTAGGGCAGCAGAAGCAGAAATCACAACAGGGATTTTGCCATTTCCAGGAGCTGGGATTGGAAAGCCAAAGACATCCTCTAAGTTCTTTGAGAGAAGCCTGAAGCATATTTTTAGAGATAAGCCAGGACATTTGCCAGATACACCTGCTAATAGACAGCTATTGTTGGAAATTTCTGGAGATTCGAAAAATTTTTTAGGCACGGATAAATATGGTAAAACGTGGCATGCTAAAACGCAAAAAGACGGAACTCAAGTCTGGACATGCTCTAGAAATGGAGAAATAAGGAATGGAGGTTTAAATAAAGCTCCTAAGAACTTTGACAGGGAAACAGGCCTATCTAGTCCAGAAAGGCCAAAGTAAAAGGAATGAGATTGAAAAAACAGCTTACTTATTTAGAAGCATTCAAATGTATGAGAGAATTTCTAGAGATGTATTATAAAAATACAGAGTCTGAAGATATTGGAGACATCTTGAGTGATACGCAATTGTCTTTGTGGGAGGATGGTTCGACAGGAGATCCAGCTGCTTGGCATGAATGGATGGAATGCATAGAAAAAGTAACAAAAAATGGCAACTATAATTCTTGATAATAAAGGAAGATTAATAAATGCAATCTGTTTATTTAATAATTTAGTTGAATAATGGAAGAAAAATTAACATATTTAGAAGTTTTCAAGTCAATGCAGGCTCTGTTGAAAAAATCATTTTTCAACAGAGCCCTTCTCTTCTCGATAACTCCTTTTTTAGGATATTCGAACAAGCATTTGGTTCAACATCTTGCATTTGATCAACCCTTCGACCCTTTGAGTTTCCATTTTCTTAGAGTAAAACCTTTCTCCATAAAGTTTTTTCATCCTTGAAAAGCTCGTCTCCACAAGAGCCTTTGTAGAATAACCCGTTAACTTCCCCCAGATTTCCCTAGCAAGATTGTCTCTCCCGAGCCCTTTTATCTCTAACAATGCTCGATTTCTTCTTTCAAGACCTCTGGCTATTTTGCTATTCTTTCTAGGAGGAATAAGTTCTTGAGCCCCTAAGTTGTGAATTGCCTTTCTGCAGCCCTTGGTATCATAACCCCCATCACCCATCACAGTTTTTGTTGATTTAGGAAGCTTTTTAATGATGTTAGGGCCGACTGTGCAGTCGGCCCTATGCCCATGGGTGACTTCTAGCTCGATAATCTCTTGTGTTGTAGCATCGATGGCAATGTGTAGCTTGATCCATTTTCTTCGCTTCGATGCTCCATGTATAGCTAAAGTGACTTAAGTTAGTTATAGGAAGTACTCCTTGAAAAGTTCATCTATTCCACATTGATATTTTCTTCGCTTAGACTTTGCCTGCGCCCACTTGTGTTCAATAGGATTTAGGTCAGGGGAATAGGGAGGAAGATATTCCAAGGTATGGCCTGCAGCCTGGATCTTCTCTTGCATAGATTTGCTTTTATGGAATGAAGCATTATCCATAACCAGAATACTTTCAGAGGGAAGTTTCGGTAGCAAGTCTTGCTCTGCCCAAATGGAAAAGGCATCTGTATCAATATTACAATCGAATAACGCAAGTGTAAGCAGGCTTGTTCCAAGTAGTGCCCCTATTGCATTTGTTCTTCCTTTTGCTCCCCAGTCATGAGTGCCAAAACAGCGCTGTCCTATTTTGGAGTAACCATGGGTGCGGGGCATATCATGGGCAAACCCGCTTTCATCAATATATACAATTGGTTTTCCCAAACGTTTATATTTTGCAATTTTTTCTCGAAAGATTTGCCTTTTTGTTTCGCAGGCCTTGGGATGGTTGAGTGTTTTTTTTATAGATAATTCTTAACCTCTTCATGGCACAACGAATGCCTGAAGCGCTTACGTTGAGACGATGTGCTCGTTCATAGTTGAAGGCATCAGGGTATTTCTTGATATCCTCCATCAAGATCTCTCTATCAATCTTTATTGCAGGTCTGATTTTAGTGTGCCTCGGCTCCAATCTCTTAGACCAAAGAAACACACTATTTACACTTACTCCAAAACGCTTTGCTACTTGGGCAAAGCTTAATCGTTCTTTGCTTCGAAAGGAACTTCTCTTTTTTAAGAAGTTTTTAGCAAGCTTTTTCTGCCGATTTATTCAACAACGCCCCAAAAACCGCTTGTAACTTGTAGTTGTGGCTTAGTGGAGCATTTTTGTGGCATTTGAATAAAAGCCACTCGTTTGGAGACTCAAAATGAAGCTTAAGTTATTGAGCTTAAAAGATGGGGCAGGTAGGACTTGAACCTACGACCAACGGATTATGAGTCCGCGGCTCTAACCACTGAGCTACTGCCCCCGAGTGGAAAGAACAAGTGGGCCATTGTAGCAATTGAAGGATTATTTGTAACGGTCTTTGCAGTTTGCCTCTTCTTAGTCATAAAGGGAGGAAGAGGCAATTTTCTAGAAAACTATTCGTACCTCTGTTTTGCGTGTGTTTCCTTGATAAAAAACAGGACGATTAAGGAAAGAAAGGTCACAGCAGGAATGAGGAGAAACCCCAGTTGGAACCCCTGGGTTGTGGGTTTGGTGATACCCTCTGGTAGGACAGATTGAATGAGAGAGTGTACGGAGTTGTCAAACAGGATTTTAATAATAAAGTGCAGGGTGTAGGCAAATCCAAAAACGGTAGCTGCAACAATGGGGATATTGCGCTCAATAATGAGAGGGAATGAGAGAGCTAGAGATCCAGAAGCAAAAGCTGTAAGCATCGAAAAGAGTGCAGCTAGAGGAAAGGGAAGGTTGGGGATATAGATTGTGCATGCACTGAGGATGAGACTTGAAATGACCCCTATATATAGGAAGCGCTTACGGTTTTGGTAACGATTAGAAAGATAAGCAAAAAATGGGCATGCGATAGCAAAAAGAGAAGCGTAAATGATGTTGAGGATTGTCCCAGCTTTTAGGGAGACACCGTAGGTAATTTCAAAAAATGAAGCATGCCAAAGTCCTAAATAGGTTAGCCAAGGAGCAGAGAAGAATGCATAGAATAGAGCAACCGTCCAATTATGACTGCTTGAGAATACTTGTCCTATTGCTTTGCTTAGAGGGATCTTACTCTCGTAATTATGGACTGAATAACGTGCACCTGGTTCAGAATCGCGAATGAGTGAGAAAAAGATGAGTGCGTAAAGGATTCCGATGATTCCAAAGTCGACCATCATCTGTCTCCACCCAAGGTGCTGAAGAAACATTCTAGCGATAGGTTGGCCGGTGGCTACACCAAGTGCTGAGATAGAAAGGGTTAGTCCTGCAACTAAAGCGAACTGTTTGGGTACAAACCAATTGTATGCGAGTTTTAAAGCATTCACAAGAGCTGTTGACCAACCAATACCTAAGATGAAAATGGAAATCCATAAGTGGAAATCTGTTGTAGCAAACCCAAAGAAAACCGAACCTAAGCCAAAGATTACAATTGCTAGAGAGGTCATTTTTCGAGCGCCAAATTTATCGATTAGAATCGCAATAGGGATTTGGAATAGGATAATGCAATAAGCATAAGGGTTTAAGAATCTCCATATGTTATGAAAGGTTGCTGTGTCTGGTGCTTTGACAGGTCGAATCGAGAGTGTTGCTGATTGAACGCAATAAATGTAGAAAAGGAAAAAGCTACAGAGCAACCATACCACCCATGG
Organism: uncultured bacterium; assembly: GCA_964350675.1. GTDB lineage: Bacteria > Chlamydiota > Chlamydiia > Chlamydiales > Simkaniaceae > Neptunichlamydia. The sequence goes on from CAYGKJ010000010.1 coordinate 6,980, forward strand.
GTAGTATGGACGGGGGTGGGGAAGATAGTGCTTCGAGGTTTTATCGCTCATTATTCTCCATGAATTAAACCACTAAAATTTTTGGTTTAACCTACAGAAGAATTAATCTGCAACTATGAACCTGCTGGTCGGGTTCTGTCGGACTCTTTATTAATGCGGGAATTGATCCCTTTATGTTCTTTAATTTCAGTTGTTAGGGTATGAATCAGGGCTTCTTTTTCTTGCTCAAAATACGCCTCAATTTTTTTCATGTCTCCTGTTGCTAAAACCTCTTTGATCTCTGTAGCAACCAGTGGGTTGGTTTCGGATAGTTTTTTGACGATAGGAACGGCCTGTTTTAAAAGGTCTTTTTCGGATAGAGATGCATCTGCGCAGAGTTGGAATAGTTGATTGAGCATAAAGAGATTGCCATGGATCTCTCCTTCTTGTTGTTTTAAATGACGCGCTAGATCTTCTTCTGGTGTGTGACTCATTATCTCCCCCTTTTTCTTTTAAAATAGCATATTCATTAAATTTTTTTGATCATAATTCTTATGACTGGGTATATAGAAAAGAAGAGGTCTTCTATTGACCAAACACCAGTGAAAAATGAGTATTAAGAATTTAGTAATAGTTACTTCCATCTCCTTTTCGATTTGTTCTTTTGGTTACGCAGATGAACCATTTTTTTCTGCGGGTCCACCAACACGCTCGGATAGCATTCCACGTGAACATGTTGAAAGTGAAGAAGATGCTTATTTGGAGGGATATATTCAGGCGCTAGTCAATGCCAACTACTATGAGTTTGATGTCCTTGTGTATGTGGAAAATGGGGACGTGTATCTTTACAATTTACCGAAAAATGCGCTGATCAAAAATAGTATCATTTCTTTTGTGAGCGATATTCCTGATGTGAAGTCTGTAACTCCGGTTGATAAGTTTCCTAATGAAAAGTTAGCAAAACTTGAAAAAAGAGAGGTTCAGCCTCAGATTAAAGGAGTTTGGTTTCCTCAGCAAACCGTTCTCTATCCTCCAATGATTGCTAATCCGAGAGCAACGATCTATTCAGCGGCATATCATATCGGAGATAACGTCATTGGAAAAAAATCCATCGCTGTTTCCTTGGGAGATAACTTTCCGATTTTTCGATGGCGCAATGTTCTTCCTTGGCAAGGAGATATGCAAATTGACATTCAGGCAGGTATCTGGTCTGTGTTCAAGATGGGTGTAGATTTTAACGGGGAGATTTCTGAACTCGTTAATACCGACTACCTTGTTGGGTTTCCTTTAAGTTATGCTTTTGATAAATGGGCATTTCGTCTCCGTGCATATCACGTTTCGTCTCACTTAGGAGATGAGTATCTTGTTCATAACCCAGGGGTTGAGCGAGTGAATCCCAGTATGGAAGCGGTTGATCTTTTTACCTCATACCAGGTGAACAGTGCACTTCGAGTCTATGGTGGATTTGGTTGGGTTTTTCATAGTGACAAGACCTATCCTATTAAGCCACCTCTCTACTTCGAATGGGGTGGAGAAGTGCGTCTACTTGGTCGCAAGTTTTTCTACCATCGCCTCTATGGAACAGCATTTCTATCTGTCTATCTTAGAAATTGGCAGGTTAATCACTGGAACCTTGATGGGACGTATATGGCAGGATATGAAATCAGTAAGCTTCAAGGGGTGGGGAGAAAAATGCGGATTTTTGTTAATTATCACCGCGGCTACTCTGAAGGGCAATTTTTCAAGGATCGCACCTCATGGACTGGTTTCGGTTTTTCTTGGGGCTTCTAGACAATGGCAGTACGGAGTATTTGATGATACTATCTAAGCCTCTTGCTTAATATTGTTTGAAAATGGATAATCCGCTCCTGTTATGAGTATTTATCGAAATAAGACGTTCGGAAGTACCCTCTTGGTTGGTGGGACGTCGATTGGGGCAGGAATGCTTGCCCTCCCTTTGACGACCGGAGCAGGAGGTTTTTTCCCTTCGAGTATCTTACTTTTTATTGCATTTGTTTTTATGCTTATGAGCCTTTTTTTCTTGCTCGAAGCAACTTTGATGTCAGAGAAGATTAATGCTAATTTGATTACGATTTGTAAAGAACGTTTAGGTTCTGTGGGTGAATTTACCGCCTGGGTCTCTTTTTTGATGCTCCTATACTCTGTGGCTGCTGCCTATCTCTCAGGTGGAGGGTCATTGATCGCAGATGTTTTGAGTTCAAGCCTTAACATGAACATTTCTGCAAATATTGGGATATTTATTTTCCTGGCCGTTTTTGGATTCATTGTAGTTTTTGAAACTAAGGCAGTTGATGCCATCAATCGCATTTGTATGGTTGGATTAGCTCTTTCGTTTTTATTTCTCCTCATTTTTGTGACTCCTCACGTAGAGGCGAGCAACTATAGTGGAGGAAAGCCAAAATATCTGTGGGCGGCTGTACCTGTAGTAGTTCTCTCTTTTACTTCGCACATTATTGTGCCAAGTCTGAGGAGTTATTTGGGTGGCGATGTTGCAAAACTCAAAAAGGCTCTTTTATATGGGAGTTTGATTCCTCTTCTCTTCTACTTAGTGTGGGAATTTTTAATCATTGGAATACTTCCTTTATCCGGGAAGTATGGCCTTGAAACTATTGGGGGTGCCCCTCATCCGGTTGCAGGTTTAACGGATGCTCTGAATGCTATTTTGGGAGTTCCTTGGGTTGCAATTGTTGTGGGTCTGTTTTCGTTTTTTGCTCTTGTGACATCATTTTTTGGTGTGGCTCTTAGCTTGTATGATTTTTTAGCTGATGGCTTCAAGATTAAGAAGACGATCAAAGGAAAAGCATTTCTTCTTATATTAATGTTTGCACCACCCCTCCTTTTTTCTCTATTCTACCCAGGAGGATTTGTTTTAGCTCTAGGATATGCTGGAGTTTTTGTGGCGATCCTATATGGTCTGCTTCCAGCTTTTATGGTCTGGCATGGTCGCTATTTTGAAAAGAAAAAAGAGAATTTTCGTGTCTTCGGTGGCAAGTTCACACTTCTAATCATGCTTGTAGGGTCTCTGGCAATCATCTTCTTCCAAATTGCTGCGACGCAAGGGTGGCTTCCAACACTTACAGGTTGAGGAAAGAAAAATATGAAGCCAAGAAAGACAAACAAAAATATTGTAATTGGGCTTTTGATTCTTTTGATTCTTTTCTTTTTAGTTTACTATTTTGTTTCTCTACTTTCGATCAGCTAATCCTTTTTCTTTAAAGACTTCCTTAGAAACCTTCATTGCATTGAGTGTTTGAGGGAACCCAATATATAGAACCATTTGGATGATCACCTCTTCTACTTCCTCTTTGGTAATCACGCCCGAATCCAAACCACCTGAGATATGCCATTTGATTTGAGGGGTATTTCCTGAAGTGATTAGGGAAACAATTGTTGCTATCTTTCTAGATTTTTGATCCAAACCTTTTCTGGCATAGATTTCGCCCATTCCGTGGATATATTTGATTTTGATTATTAGTGGTCAATAACTTTAAACCCTTCTGGATAAATGGGGCCTTGAGGTCCAATCGAGAGTTTCCCTGTGAAGAAACTCTCGTAAACTTTTAATCCCTGCTTAGCATTTTGAATGCAGAAGAAGCAATTGCTCACCCATTCGGAGCCGGCGATGGTTCCAGCATTTGTATTACATTCGAAGCGCGAGGTGATTTTATGTTTCCAATACTGTGGTGAGCCCACAAGGAGGACCGGGCTAGGGGATTTGACCCCAGTTTTTCTGCGGATTTCTTCAATGGCATATTCAAAGTCAGTTCCAATTCCACCTGTAAGAAAGATAGGGAAGTCAAGGTGGAATTCGGCTTGCCTTTCTACTAAGCGATCGAGTCGGTAGGTCATTTTTGCTTCGATAAAAGGGTTTTGTTCTTGTTCATTAACAACCTGATTTTTGTTTGTTTGGAAGTCAATGATATTTGCACATGAAAGAATCCCAAGGTCTTTGGCTACTCTGTTTCCAACGCTCATCATTCCAGGTCCTCCTCCAGTGACAAGGGCTAGGGGAGTTTCAGGATTTAGAAGTCGATGACTGCAATCTTCCTTCATTTGAAGAAGTCCTTTAAGCAGGTCTTGAATGAGGGGTTCGAAGCTCCCTTCCATCAGGTTTGAGCCATAGATACCAACCATGGTAGCTGCAATGAAGATCTCCACTTTAGAAAGGGGAACGAACATCCCAGAATCTCTCCCAGGCTTAGGAACATATCGGAGGATTTCATTGCATCTACGATCCAACCAGTAGATCGATATTCCAAACTTTGCTAAATCAAGGAGTAGGGATCGATCTTCATGGGAAAAGTATTCTCCATGAGAGCGAGAGGGCTGTTCGAAGTAGATTCCCTTTAAACAGTCGTAGACCTGCTCACTGAGGAGCATGCGTTTCATAATAGGTGAAGGAAAAAACCGACTAAGGAGGATTCCTTGGCTTGTAATCGTCCCTTTTTCGATCGCTTCTAGGTAGGGATAGGAAGGTTGGGCATGCATATATTTTTCGACCTTTTCTGCTTGCTCAATTGGGTGGAAAAATCCAGGAAATGCTTTGTGCGTTGATTCAGTTTGGGTCCAATCATTCGGGGTTAGATTATGAAGTTGATCTCCCTTTACAACGAAGGTAGCGCACTTATGGTGAGCAGGATTTGGAGCGGTCTTGAGTGCTTTGAAGAGAATTTTAGGATCATCAATTGAGGCTTGAAGTTGGTCTCTATCCGAAAAGAAGACATGTTCTCGATAGGGATCGAGAGTGTAAAATTCAAGAGGGATCTGTGTGACTTCTTCAGAACTCTTTCCATAGAGTTCATAGATATCTCCGGAGGCGAAGGTATCGGGCTGAAGAATGGATGCGGCTGTGTGTTTGACTCCTTCAGGAAGAAGGTCATTAACAACATGGCCAAATACTGTTCGGATGTGAAGGGGAAGGGTATTTACGAGAAGGAGCCCTCCATTCACAACGCGTTTTTTTTCTTCCCATCTTTGAGTAAGATGGATGAGTTCTCTCACCTTAATATCGGGGTGTTTTAGAGCCTCAACAAGAATGGGTATTAGCCCATTTACTTGGCTTTTGTAGGTTTGAACGCCCTTCTTGAGGGGGAGAAATGCAATCATTCTTCCATCAATTTGCTCTAGAGTCCAGTTGGATTTTCCATCCTGTTCTCCAAGAGAAAGTAGAGGTTTGCCAGTGCGGTCGCTGCGGCCAAACATTCGCGACAGATAGATCGGTTCACGGACCCTTCTTCGTTCATCGGCAGCGAATAGCTTACCAATATAGCTCTCTTCTTGAAGATAAGAGAGAATGGTTTCCCCCTCACTTGAGAGGGCATGAAGCTCAATAAGAAGCATGCCGCTTCGTTTTGTTTTTGAGAGATCTATCTCCTTTAATGCAGAGTTTATTCCAAGTTGTGCAAGAGTACTTTTTAGGTTAAATAAAACTCGATTCTGATCAATGTCAAACCCTAAAAATGAAGGAGAAATATTTTCTATCTGTACCTTTACTTCTATTCGTTTTTGGTCGATAGGGGAAATAGAGATAATTTTCCCATCAGGGGAGACTAGGTCATGATGCATAAATGATAAGGTTGCTCTCATAGTTTCTCTATAGGGGAATCTTTCTTGTTGAGCAATTAATTTTTAAGGAGTAACATCAGTCTGTTCATGGAAAATGCAGAGATAAAGCATCGCACACTTGGTACTCACGATGGTAGCTTTCACGCAGATGAGGTGACAGCATGTGCTCTTTTGCTCTTATTTGATCTCATCGATATGGAAGGTATCGTTCGCACGCGAGATCAAAAATTACTTGCCAGGTGTGAATACGTTTGCGATGTTGGTGGAATATATGATTCGTCTATCAAGCGTTTTGACCACCATCAGTCTAATTATAATGGAAACTTTAGTAGTGCTGGAATGATTCTTAAGTATCTGAAGAATCAGAAAATCCTTGATGCTAAACTGTATCAATATATCAATGGCTCTCTTGTGATGGGGGTGGATGCAATTGACAATGGGAAAGCTGCGCCAATGATGGGGCACTGTTCCTTTTCTTCTGTGATCGCCAATTTTGTTCCTGTTCGATACGATGCGAGTAAAGAGATTTTTCAAGGGGCCTTTTTTCAAGCCCTTGATTTTTGTTTGGGTCACCTAACTCGTTTAGTTGCAAGGTATAAATACATTCAAGAGTGTCGAGGAAAGATTAAGTCAGAGATGGATAAACGGCAAAAAGTAATGTATTTTGATGAGGCTATGCCTTGGATTGAGTCCTTCTTTGATCTAGGAGGCAGTAAACATGTAGCACAATTCATTATTATGCCTGCAGGAGATCAATGGAAACTTCGAGGGATTCCTCCCTCTTATGATAAGCGCATGCAGGTAAGAGTTTCCATGCCAGAAGAATGGGCAGGGCTAATCAACGAGGAACTTAAGAGAAAGTCAGGCATTCCAGGAGCGGTATTTTGCCATAAGGGAAGGTTTATCTCTATTTGGGAAACTAAGGAAGATGCTGAAAAAGCTCTAGAATATATCCAGAGGAAAACGCGGTGAGTACAATTTTTGGAAAGATTATCAAGGGAGACATCCCTTCTTCTAAAGTCTTTGAAAGCGATACACTTCTTGTCATAAAGGATATTAGTCCAAAAGCACCTGTTCACCTTCTTTTGATTCCCAAAAAAGAATATCCTTCGCTTCAGGAGGTTCCAAAAAAAGATCTCAATGTGGTGAGTGAAATTATAGATGTTGCTCAATCCCTTGCTGAGAAATTTGGGATTGCGGACAATTACCGATTGCTGACAAATATTGGAACTAAAGCAGGGCAGTCGGTTTTCCACCTTCATTTTCATTTAATTGGTGGAAAGGCTCTCGGCCCAATGGCATGACCCTATGAAATTTATCGTATTTTTGCTTTTTCTATCCTCTCTTTGTGCGACGGAAATAGAAGTTATCAAAAGGATCCATTCGCATCTTTTGATTCATGACTACCATTCTGCCCTTCGTACTTGTGAGGAAGGTCTTCAAGAGCACCCTGATTCTGGTGGGTTGAAGAGAGTGTATGTTCGCACTCTTGCAGAAAATGGAAAAGATGATGAAGCAATTATGGGGTGGAAGCGTCTTGGACTTAATGAGGAAGAAGAAAATTCTGATCTTATTGAAACCTTGGCTTGGGGGGTCTTGATGCGTTCTGAAAATTCTCCTCAGTTTGTTGTCAATATCGCTTCTCTTATGAGTGCATATTACACTGATGACGTCCGTGCTGTGCAAATGCTTCGTAATCAATTAAGCTCTTCCAATGCACTACTCCGCTCCATGGCTGCGCAGCTATCGCCGCACTATCGCGATGTTTCCCTGATCGAAGAGCTCATAAGACTCCTTAGTCAGGAAAAGACGTGGTTTGTTCGATTAGAGGTGATTAAAGCACTTGGTGCCATGGAAGTAAAAGAGATTAAAGAGCCTCTAAAAAATCTTATTGTTAGATCTCGGACAACAGCAGAAGAAAAAGGAGCAGCTATTGCTTCTCTTGTCAATATTTATGAAGACGTTGGCGATGAAGAACTACTAAAACTGATTCACTCAAAACGAGCAGGATTGCGTCATTTGGCTTGTCAAATCGTATCGCACCTTGATCTTAGTCAAAAGACTTCAATGATTGAGCTTCTTTTAGAAGACCCCACTTCAGACGTTCGAATGGCTGCTTTAACAACTCTTTACTTTATGGGTATCAATAATTTAGGCCCAGCAACTTTGGTGAAGATGATTGATATGACTGAGGATTCCCATCCCCCAGTTGCCCTGACTGCAGCTTGGATTGTTTCCCAGTTTGCTCCTGAGACGTCGCTGCAAGTTGTTCGTCAATGGGTCTATTCAACCGATGAATCTTCTAGGCGGCTCGCTGCCTTTGTTTTAGGAAGGCTGGGACGTGTTGGAATGAATCTTTCTCATCAAGTCTTGAAAATCACCCCAGATCCTTTTGTGAAGGCAAACTTAGCATTAGGTGGGATTGGTCAGGGAGGAAACCCAGAGAGACTTTCTGATATACTCTATACTTTCCTAATGCTTCGAAGGGGAAAAGTAATGTGGGATGGAACACAATCCCCTATATTCCAAGTCTTGGCGCCCTCAAAAATTTGTCACGTTCCCCAGGTCCCGCAATATCCAACAATGGTGGATCATCTCACACGCCTAGAAATATTAGGAATGCTTACAGCGTTAAAACATCCAAAAGCTGAGGATGCAGTTAAAAGCTTTTTGACAGAACATGCTCTTGGTGTAACTTATGCTGCATCGAACACTCTTCTTGAAGAAGGAGGAGAAGAGGCGATCGAAATTCTCCGCACTTTACTTCATGAAGAGGATGAAAATGTTCGAGTGCAGGCAGCACTTGTTCTAGCGCTTTCAGGGGGAGAATCGGAAGCAGTAAAAGTGCTTCAGGAAGCATATTTTTCTGTTGACCGTGAAATGAAGGTTAACATTTTAGGGGCTCTGGGGTATATAGGCGATAAGAGTTCGATACCCTTTCTAATACAGCAGATGGAGCAGCCGTATCAGATATTAAAAGTGGTGGCGGCTTCCGCTCTCATTCAATGCGTGTACCATTAATTTGTAGGTAAATTCATGAACATCGAAGAAATTCAAAAACAACTTCAGTTTTATAATATCGATGGATGGTTACTCTATGACTTTCATGGAAAGAATCCTCTTGCTCTAGAGGTAATGAAGGTGCCGAAAGAGATGCTCATGACCCGTCGGTGTTTTTATTGGATTCCCTATGAAGGAGTTCCCCAAAAACTCGTTCATAAGATTGAGGCCCACAACTTAGACCATTTGCCTGGTGAAAAAAACCTTTATGCTTCATGGAAAGAAATGCACCACCATTTAGAAGAGCTCCTCCATGGGCAGAAGAAAATTGCTATGGAATATTCTCCTAATCAAGCCATTCCCACTGTATCGCTAGTTGATGGGGGGCTCATTGATTTGATCAGAGGGTTTGGACCTAAAGTCGTCAGTTCTGCGCCTTTCTTGCAATCCTTTACCTGTCTATGGAGCGATGAGCAATACAAACTCCATAAAGAGGCAGCGGAGGTTCTTGAAAATGCTGTGACAGACGCTTGGAAACTCATTAAAAACCATCTGGATAACGGAGAATTGATCGATGAGTATCAAGTCCAGCAATTCATATTGGGGGAGTTTGAAAAGAATCATTGTTTGACAGAAGGTGTTCCCATTTGCGCAGTGAATGGAAATGCCGCTGATCCTCACTATTGCCCTACAGAAAAGAAAAATACAGCGATTCATCGAGGGGACTTTATCTTGATTGACCTTTGGTGCAAAAAAAATAAAAAGGATGCCGTATTTGCCGATATTACCCGTGTGGGAGTAGCCTCTGAAAAACCTACCCAAAGACACCAAGAAATTTTCGATATTGTAAGGAAGGCGCAAAAAGCTGGGACTGACCTCATCATTGAAAGATATGCAAAGGGAAAGGAGATTAAAGGGGCCGAGGTTGATGCAAAGGTACGCAGCGTGATTGAAAAAGAGGGGTATGGAGATTATTTTACCCACCGGACTGGTCATAACATTCATACAGAGAACCATGGGCCTGGAGCCAATCTTGACAATCGAGAAACAGAAGATAACCGCTCTCTAATCCCTCGAACCTGTTTCTCTAATGAGCCAGGGATCTACCTTCCGGGGGAGTTTGGTGTCCGTTTAGAATATGATATTTTTATTCATGAAGGTGGAAAAATCGAAATAACGCTTTCTCCACAAGAAGAGCTCGTTACCCTTGGGTGAAAATCTCTTGTGCTAAGATTGCTGGAGATTCGCGCTCTATCATTGTATTCGATATATTGCCGAAGACTGCGTAAGGAATACTTCCACACAGATGCTTTGAGTTCCAGTTATGGAACTCTCCGAACTCTGAAACCTTTCTTTGGTCATTTGGATTGTTAACTACGTGGATAAGATAAGCCCTAAAAATCTTTCTTCTCATATTCTCTATTTGATCACTTCGAAACTTGGCAAATCTTGCAAATGTCTCGCTTCCTTCTTCTGGTGTTAAAAGGTATTCGGGCAGAGCAAAAGCATCGATCTCTATAGGAGAAAGGGCGTGCCACTGAGCAATAAGAATTCTATTATCTAAAAGCTCAGGGACGTCATCAAGTTCCGCGTCAAGATTTTGATAAATTGCTTCATACTTTCTGCATTGCGCAGCTGCAGAATCTGCAAGTGATTTAAGAGCTTCAACTGAAACTTCACAGGCTGGGCCATACCCAACGATCAGGAGGGACCCGGTGATTGAAAAATAACTTGGATTTGTCATTCCAAACGTTGTAAGCGCTCCAGTGCCAAAAATAACAAGTCCAGCATGAGCTGTTAGGGAAAGGGCTTCGTAGAAATTTTTCTGCTGCTTACTATCTCTAACCAAAATTCTTAGGGTTCTTTGATTCCAAGAAAGGATGGGATTTAAGACAGCCATTTAAGAGACTCTTTTTGCAGTTTTTGGTAAAGGCTATTTAACCCATTGGCTCGGGAGGGGGAGAGTGCGCTCAGAAGTCCCATCTTCTTAATGAATGTTGGGGGGCACTTGAACACAGCTTCCGGAGGTTCTCCACTGTAAACTTGTGTCAAAAGAAAGGCTAACCCTGCAGAAATCAGAGCGTCGGAGTGGGTGGAAATCAGGAGCTTTTTATTTTTGCATACAACTTTCAAGTAAAGAAGGCTTTGACAACCTTGAACAAGATGATTTTCGACTTGATCCTCAAGGTCCATAGCAGCAGCAGAGCGTCCCAACTCTATCACATGATGATATTTTTCTTCCTGAGTAGATAGGGAGGAAAAAGTCTCTAGAAATTTGCGTTGTTTTTCAAGACAGCTTTGGAATTCCATGGCACACATTCAAAAATTTGTTGCCAGAGATTCTATCGTTTATGCTGCTTTTTGTCTCCCAAAAATTGCCTGACTTAAGGCAGGGATTTTCATATTTCGGAGCTCATCCCTAGAAAATTTTATATTGGGATTCGAGTTGAGGGTCAGGTAGGCTCTTTCTTTAACCAAAGGCCGCCCTTGCTGCCGTCTATGGAGATTATCTACTTCATGGGAATCGGATTCTAGCAGCGAAATCGGGTGAACAGTAATGAATGCACCTTCTTCTCTTGCCTCATGGGGATTTTGCAGTAAATAGGTGAAGAAAGCCGCATTTACTTTAGCGTTGAGGTGAGTCCCTTCTCTAAGGTCGTGTTGAACCCAGCGTTTCTTAGTAAGCTCATCTTGTAGCTTTTTTCGGTCCTCAGGCTTAAGAGCGATCGGGCTACTGTTAAGGACTTCATGCAACTTTCCAATACTAGCATCTAGAGCATCGATCTGAGTATTTGCCACTTTTATTTGCTGGCTCCAGTATGAGGCCATTCCTGCAAGATTCCATTCTCTTTGAGACCAATTAGAGGTGTGAGGATTTTCTTGAAGCTTTGTTTTAAGCCCTCTGATTGACTCTGCGTATCCTTCATAGGTTTGGGCTTTCGCTTCAGTTTGCCCCTGAAGATCTTTGTAGTGGGTAAAAATTTTGTTTTTAACAACGGTTTTATAGATTCCTGCTCCGAAGCAAAATACTGCTATAGAAGCGATAGTTGCAGTAACTGGATTAGAAATAAGAACAGCTGTAAGTGTTATGGCAACCGCAAAGATGAATAAACCGACTCCTAGTGCTACATATGCTTTGATCTTGTAATTTTTAGCATTAGATCGTTCTGAAGTAGCTAATTCAGAAGGATTTAAAACTTCATATCGATTTTGAGACCCATTCACCTGGAATGAGTTTGCCTCAGGTCTAGAAATATTTCTTGCTGGTAGCTGTTCCATAGCAATCCTTATTAGTCTTATGCTATTTAATATGTATATTATAACATAAAATTATATAAAACTGTATATTTAAATAATTAATATATAGATATAAGTAATAATTAAATTTTTAATATATATATAAAATTTTTTACTTTGGAATAATTGCCATCTCTATTAGAATCCGTCTGTTCTCACCCCTCACTGGGATGTGTTGACAATTTTTTACTGATATTGAATAAGAGAAGATATGCCTAAAGAAGATACGATTAAGATTGAGGGGAAGGTCGAAGAACTCCTCCCTAATATGACATTTAGAGTAAGCCTAGAAAATGGAATGACCGTCCTAGCTCATCTTTGTGGGAAAATGAGAATGCGTAATATCCGAGTTTTTGTGGGAGATACAGTAAAGGTGGAAATGTCACCTTATGATCTTTCAAAAGCAAGAATTATTTATCGTCAAAGATAATTTATCCATCACTTTCTCCTTTTTCTTGACTATTAGAAGATCTCTTAATGCCCCTGCCTGCAATCAGGGGTGATACTTAATTTTCAGATGCCTTCCGTCCCATATTAAAGAGTCTTTTATATTCCGGTCTTTTTGCTGCTCGCCTATTTTTGTGCTCAAAATAATCAAAATTGATTTCGGTAGCGACGTAAATTGATTCGAGAATATTGTTTTGATGATATCAATTTTTATGAAAATTTTCCTGTGTTTAATAGAGGGGTTGGTAGAAAAATTCACCTTCATATATAATTGGTGTTGCTTTTTTTTTAGTTGATAGCTAAGCTTTAATGCATTCGCTTGAGAACTGTAAGCGTGTGCGCCGTTCCACATCTCTTTTATTGAGGGATAAAGGTGGAGTGAAAAGGCGCTAACCTTTACGTTGAAAGCGCCCAGATAGCTCAGGGGTAGAGCATTTGCATGGTAAGCAAAAGGTCGTAGGTTCAATTCCTATTCTGGGCATCACAAAAGCATATAGAAACTGACTCGACCCTAAGCGGAGGATAACTACAATGGCTAAGGAAACATTTCAAAGGAATAAGCCCCACGTTAACATCGGGACTATTGGGCACGTCGATCACGGGAAGACAACACTGACCGCAGCAATTACAAACTGTCTTGCTAAGAAAGGTGGTGCAAAATTTCGTGATTACGCTTCAATCGATAATAGCCCTGAGGAAAAAGCACGTGGGATTACTATTAATTCAAGTCACGTTGAGTACGAAACAGAAAGTAGACACTACGCACACGTAGACTGTCCGGGACACGCCGACTATGTCAAAAACATGGTTACGGGTGCAGCTCAAATGGATGGAGCTATTCTTGTCGTAGGTGCAACTGATGGGCCGATGCCTCAGACAAAAGAGCACGTTCTTCTTGCTCGTCAGGTAGGTGTGCCTTCTATCGTTGTATTTCTTAACAAAATGGACCAGATCGGTGCAGGTGATGAAGAACTCGTTGACCTCGTCGAAATGGAAATCTCTGAGATGCTTGAGGCGCAGGGTTATAAAGACTGCCCCATCATCCGTGGTTCTGCACTAAAAGCTCTTGAAGGAGATGCTGAGTGGGAAGCGAAAATCGATGCGCTAATGAAAGCTGTTGATGAAAAAATCCCAACCCCAGAGCGTGAGGTTGACAAACCATTCCTAATGCCAATTGAGGACGTTTTCTCAATTTCTGGACGAGGAACTGTCGCTACTGGACGTGTAGAGAAAGGGATTATTAAAATTAACGATAAAATTCAAATCGTTGGTCTTCGCGATACTCGTGAGAGCGTTGCTACAGGCCTAGAAATGTTTAATAAGCTTCTTGATGAGGCTCGCGCTGGGGAGAACGTTGGTGTTCTTCTTCGTGGAGTAGACAAGAATGACATTGAGCGTGGAATGGTACTTGCAGCTCCTGGGACCTGTAAACCCCATGTTAAGTTTCAGGGAACGGTTTATATCCTTAAAAAAGAAGAGGGTGGACGACACAAGCCATTCTTTACTGGATATCGACCTCAGTTTTACATACGTACCACTGACGTAACCGGAACAGTCACTCTACCTGAGGGTACTGAGATGGTCATGCCTGGTGATAACGTAGAAATAACTGGTGAGCTAATTAGCCCTGTTGCAATGGAAGAAGGAATGAGATTTGCAATTCGTGAAGGAGGTCGGACTATCGGCGCTGGAACGGTTTCAAAAATCATTCAGTAGACGAAGGTAGATTTAAATGGGGAGCTCTAATGAGTTCCCTTAAGGCTCTTTGTTAGGAAGAGTCATTTGGGTGTGTAGCTCAGTTGGTAGAGCATCGATCTCCAAAGTCGACGGTCGGGGGTTCGAATCCCTCCGCACTCGGATAGAAATTAGATTAAGATCAATGAAAAAAAAGCCAGATATGTCGGTCTCACAGAAAATAGCAGAACTAAGCGTGGCGAAGAAGAAAGCCAAGAAGACAAACTTCCTCCATAATATGAAAGAGGAAATGAAAAGAGTCACTTGGACGACTAAAGACGAGCTTCGCACATGTGGGAAGATTGTTATCGGAGCCATTTTTTTTCTAGGGCTTGGGATTTATTTGGTTGATTTATTGATTCGCCTTGTTCTGAATGGAATAGGCAACCTAGCGCGATTAATAGGAGCTTAAATTAGATATGGAAGGTCAGTGGTTTGTCATCCAAGTCATGTCAGGACAAGAGAAAAAGGTAAAGAAGAACCTTGAGGAAAGTCGCTCATCAGCTGGGATGATTGATATCGTTCAGGAGATTGTTGTTCCGACCGAAAATGTAGCTGAAGTGAAGCGTGGTGAGCAGAAGATTAGCGAAAAGCGTCTTTGGCCTGGGTATGCTTTGGTTAAAATGATTCTCACAGATGACTCTTGGATGTATGTTAAAGAGACAAATGGTGTTATTGACTTTCTGGGTGGAGGAAAACCCGTTCCTCTATCCACATCTGAGGTAGGAGAGATTCTTCAGGACCTCCAATCTCGTAAAGGTGAAGTAGCCTACAAGCACAAATTGCAGGTGGGAGAAAATGTAAAGATTATTGATGGCGTTTTCGTGAATTTCATCGGAACAGTCATAGAAGTTAACCATGAGAAAGGAAGATTAAGCGCAATGGTCTCGATCTTTGGCCGGGATACTCGGGTGGATGACTTAGAATTTTGGCAAGTAGAAGAAGTTACAGAAGACGTAGGAGTTGAATAAGGAAGCGACATGGCGAAGAAATTTACAAAAAAGATCAAACTACAAATTCCAGCAGGAAAAGCTAGTCCAGCACCACCAATTGGTCCAGCCCTTGGTTCTGCAGGACTGAATATTATGGCTTTTTGCAAAGAATTTAATGCAAAGACTCAAGACAAGGCTGGAGACCTCCTCCCCGTTGAAATTTCTGTCTTTTCTGACAAAAGCTTCACGTTTATTACAAAGCAGCCTCCTGTTGCGAGAATGATCCTAAAAGAAATAGGGATCGAGAAGGGATCGGGAGTTCCTAACCGCGATAAAGTAGGAAAACTTACGAAAGAACAAGTGAAAAAAATTGTGGATAAAAAACGCCCTGATTTAAGAGTTCGATCCGATGAGGCCGCTGGCCGCATTGTTGAAGGAACTGCTAGATCGATGGGAGTGGATATCATAGAAGGTTAATTGACATGGCACACAGAAGTAAACGATACAAAGAAATTCAAAAGCTTGTTGATAGGGACAAAAGTTATGAACTGGGCGAAGCCGTCGAGGTTCTTAAGACATCTCCTGCGGCAAAGTTTGATGAATCGATAGAAGTTGCTCTTCGTCTTGGAGTTGACCCTAAGAAGTCAGACCAACAAGTTAGAAGTACTGTTTTTCTCCCGCATGGAACCGGTAAAACAATCCGAGTCGTTGTTTTGGCTAAAGGTGACAAGGCTAAGGAAGCCTTGGAGGCTGGAGCTGATGAGGCTGGAGATATAGAGCTAATTGACAAGATTAAAGGTGGATGGACAGACTTTGATGCTGTCATCGCAACCCCTGACATGATGCGTGAAGTAGGAAAGTTAGGGAAGGTTTTGGGTCCTCGTGGTTTAATGCCGGCTCCCAAGGCTGGAACAGTGACTACCGATGTTAAGAAAGCTGTAGAGGACTTAAAGAAAGGTAAGATTGAATTCAAAGTCGACAAGAACGGTGTGATTAACAATTTTGTCGGTAAACTCTCTTTTTCTAAGGAACAGATTGTAGAAAATATTGAGTCTCTAATTGGCGCTATTTCAAAAATGAAGCCTCCTACTGCCAAGGGAAACTTTATGCGCTCCCTGTTTATTTCATCGACGATGGGCGCTGGGCTGAAGATCGAATTAAATTCACTCTCTCTTAGTTAGGAATATAGAAAAGTATGAGAAAAGAAAAGCAATTTCTCTTAGATGAGATTAAAGAAAAACTGAGCAAGTCATCCTCATTTGTTCTCACGAGCTATTTGGGGATGGATCCGAATACAACTTCGGATTTCAGGACATGTGTCGTTGATAGCGGAGGGCTCTTTTGTGTCGTTAAAAAGCGAGTATTTTTAAAGGCTGCAGAAGAGGCAGGTTTTGCTATCAACAAAGAGATGCTTTTGGGGCATATTGGTATCGTCTACTCTGGAGAAGATACTGTTGCTACGACAAAAGCAGTCTATGACTTTAAAAATAAAAACGACAAGCTTCTCGATGTACTTGGCGGCCTTTTTGAAGGCACGATGTGCTCTCCTGAAGATCTTAAAGAGATCTCTAAGCTCCCAAGTCAAGGGGAAATGAGAGCTCAGTTCTTAGGAGTTCTTGAAGCACCTATGTCAGGTGTGGTTTCCGCTATGGAAGCTACCATGTCAGGTGTCGTTAGCTGTATGGACCAAAAGGTTCAGAACGAAGAATCAAAACAATAACGCAAAGGGGAAAATATCCGTGCCCACACAAGAAGCAAACATTGAAAAATTAGTAGATACGCTAAGCGAACTTACTGTTCTAGATCTTTCTAAACTTAAAAAAGCACTCGAAGACAAGTGGGATGTTAAAGCAGCAGCAGGTGGACCTGTTATGATGGCTGCTGCTCCTGCTGCTGCAGATGCTGCTGCAGATGAGGCGACCGACTTCCAGATCATGCTTGAAGAGTTTCCAGCTGATAAAAAAATCGCAGTTATTAAGATTGTTAGAGAAGTTACAGGTCTTGGTCTGAAAGAAGCGAAGGAACTTGTTGAGGGAGCTCCTAAGGCTGTAAAGGACAGTGCTCCTAAGGCTGAAGCTGAAGAGATTAAGAAGAAGCTTACTGACGCAGGTGCAAAGGTTGCACTTAAAGGTGTCTAAGAGCTGCTAAATTAGGCAATTAGGCTGCAAGCAGAAACCTCAAATGAGGTTTCTGCTTTTGCGCATCCATACAAAGTTTAAAGTATAAAGACTCAAAAGCGAGTTAAAGAATCAACCATTTCACGGAGGCATTTGCATGCTAAAAAGACCCCCAGAAAGGGTGAGTTTTAGAAGCCGAGAAGAAATTATCGATCTTCCAAACTTAATTGAAATTCAGCTTAAATCCTTCCGTCAGTTTTTCCAAGAAGATAAACTGCCCCATGAACGTGAAAATATGGGACTAGAGGAAGTTTTTAGAGAGATTTTCCCTATCAAGTCTTATGATGAGAAAACTGTTCTGGAGTATCTTTTGTATAACTTAGGCGTCCCTAAATACTCTCCGGAAGAATGTATTAGGCGTGGAATTACTTACAATGTAACGTTGAAAGTAAAGTTCCGACTTACAGACGAAACAGGGATCAAAGAAGAAGAAGTCTATATGGGAACCATTCCTGTTATGACTGACCAGGGGACATTTATTATCAATGGTGCTGAAAGGGTGATTGTTTCTCAACTTCACCGTTCACCTGGGGTCTCCTTTGAACAGGCTAAACATGCGAAAGGAAACATTTTGTATTCTTTCCGCATTATCCCTTATAGAGGAAGTTGGCTTGAAGCCTCTTTTGATATTAATGACCTTATCTATATCTACGTTGACCGGAAAAAGAGACGTAGGAAAGTCCTTGCCACTTCTTTTATCCGTACTTTAGGATATTCCTCCGATTCTGATATTATCGAAGAGTTTTTTAACACCTACCGTGTGAAGATTAAATCAGATAAGGATTTCCCCAAGCTTGTTGGTAAGATCCTTGCTGAAGATATTCTTGACGAAGACACAGGGGTGATTTTTGGTAAAGCATCTGAAAAACTTACAACTGCGATGCTTAAGCGTATGTTTGATACAGGAATTAAAGCTGTCCGAATTGCAGAAGACGCGGATGAGACCAGTCCTATTATCAAGATGCTTGCAAAAGACCCTACTGATTCATATGAGTCTGCATTAAAAGATTTTTACCGAAAGATTCGTCCCGGCGAGCCCGCAACGCTTTCGAATGCGCGTTCGACGATCATGAGGCTTTTCTTTGATCCTAAGCGCTATAATCTTGGTCGTGTAGGTCGCTATAAGCTTAATAGGAAGATTGGAAGAGAAACAACTGATGAAGATCTTGAGGTCGTCACCTTGAAGAAGGAAGACCTTGTAGACGCTCTGAAATATTTGATTAAGCTGAAAGAAGGAAATGAAGATGTTCATGTAGATGATATTGATCATCTTGGAAATCGACGTGTGCGCTCAGTAGGTGAATTGATCCAGAATCAGTGCCGCATTGGTCTGGCTCGGATGGAGAAAATTATTAAAGAAAGAATGAACCTTTTTGATTTCTCTTCAGATACTTTAACTCCAGGTAAGTTAGTTTCGGCAAAAGGACTTGCTGGAGTTTTGAAGGACTTTTTTGGACGTTCTCAACTTTCTCAATTCATGGATCAAACAAATCCTGTTGCGGAATTAACCCATAAAAGGCGTCTTTCATCTCTAGGACCTGGCGGTTTAAACCGTGAACGAGCGGGATTTGAGGTCCGAGATGTTCACTCGAGTCATTATGGGCGCGTTTGTCCGATTGAAACACCTGAGGGACCAAACATTGGTTTGATCACATCTCTTTCCTCTTTTGCTAAGATTAACGAATTTGGGTTTATTGAGACCCCCTATCGCATTGTTCGCGATGGAATTGTTACCGAAGAGATTGAATATATGACAGCTGATCAGGAAGAGAAGTGTGTCATTGCTCAGGCCTCAGCGGCACTAGATGATCATAGTATGTTTGAGGAGCCAATTGTTTGGGCTCGTTACCGGACTGAGCCACTCAAAATTGAGTCGGAAAAAGTCACTCATATGGACGTTTCATCAAAGCAGCTTGTTTCGGTTGTAACCGGTTTGATTCCATTTCTTGAGCATGATGATGCTAACAGAGCCTTGATGGGTTCGAATATGCAACGTCAAGCAGTACCACTGTTGAAGACAGATGCACCTCTTGTGGGAACGGGTCTTGAGAAGAGAATTGCCCGGGACTCTGGCGCTGTTGTTATTGCAGAAGAAGATGGATTTGTTGAATATGTCGATGGCTACAGGATTGTAGTTGCTTCTAAAGCAAACAGAATGAGCAAGAAGACTTACCTTTTAAATAAGTTTATGCGTTCAAATGCTGGAACTTCGATTAACCAAACCCCTCTTTGTAATATTGGGGATGAGGTGATTGCTGGAGATACCCTTGCAGATGGTCCTGCGATAGATAAAGGAGAGGTTGCTCTTGGGAAAAATGTTCTTGTAGCTTTCATGCCTTGGTGTGGTTACAACTATGAGGATGCGATCATTATGTCAGAGAAGCTCATCAAAGATGATGCTTATACCTCAGTATATCTTGAAGAGTTTGAACTTACAGCCCGAGATACCAAGTTAGGGAAAGAAGAGATTACACGGGATATTCCAAATGTCTCTGAAGAAGCTCTTGCTGACCTTGGTGAAGATGGAATTATCCGTATTGGCGCTGAAGTTAAGCCAGGCGACATTCTTGTTGGTAAAATTACTCCTAAGTCAGAAACTGAACTTTCCCCTGAAGAGCGTCTCTTGAGAGCTATCTTTGGTGAAAAAGCAGCAGACGTTAAAGATGCTTCTTTAACAGCTCCTCCAGGAACGGAAGGGGTCGTCATGGATGTGAAAGTCTTTAGCCGACGTGATCGCTTGTCTAAAACGGACGATGAGCTTGTCGAAGAGGCAACACGTATTAAAGATGTTCATAGAGAATTTAAAGAGAAAGAATCCGATATCTTGATGCAGTTCCATGAAAAGCTTGGAGCACTTCTTCTTGGAGAAGAAGCGCCTGAGCCTGTTATGCACCGTATTACAGGGGATGTTCTCATTAGAAAAGGGGATAAGATTACCCAGGAAATGCTCGAAATGCTTGAGTCTGAAAATCCTGATCATCTGATCCTTCCTCAAAATGATACCTATGAAGTGCTTCGCACAATTCTCCGTGATTATGAAACGGCTGTGCAGCATCTTCATATGGAACACAAATCAGAAGTCGAATACATGCGTAAGGGGGATATAGAACTTGATCCCGGCATTATCCGCCAAGTAAAAGTCTATGTTGCTACCAAGCGTAAATTGCAGGTGGGTGACAAGATGGCGGGACGTCACGGTAACAAAGGGGTTGTTTCAAATATTGTCCCTGTTGCTGACATGCCATATCTTCCTGATGGCCAGGCAATTGAAATCATCCTCAACCCTCTTGGTGTACCCTCTCGTATGAATATGGGTCAGCTCCTTGAGACGCATTTGGGTCTTGTGGCTCGTAGAGCGGGTATCTATGTGAAGAGTCCCGTTTTTGAAGGGTTTCCAGAAGATCGTATTTGGGAGATGATGAAAGAACAAGGTTTTTCTGAGACTGGAAAATCCTATCTCTATGATGGACGTAGTGGTGAGCGTTTTGATAACCCGGTTGTTGTTGGGTATATCTACATGCTTAAACTCTCTCATTTAGTAGCTGATAAGATCCACGCAAGAGCGATAGGACCTTATTCACTTGTCACTCAGCAGCCGCTTGGTGGTAAGGCACAGATGGGTGGTCAGCGCTTCGGTGAGATGGAAGTATGGGCACTTATGGCTTATGGCGCCGCCCACCTTCTCCAAGAGATGCTCACAGTGAAGTCGGATGATGTATCTGGAAGAACTCGAATCTATGAGTCTATTGTCAAGGGTGACAATACGCTTAAAGCGGGTACTCCAGAGTCATTTAACGTTCTAGTGAAAGAGATGCAAGGTTTATGTCTTGATGTCCGCGCCGAATGCGCAGAAGAAGAAGTATAATTTATAGGAGCTCCCTGGAGAAATTTCATGCAAGAAGATGAATTTCATGATTCTCAATTTGATAAACTAACGATCAAAATTGCGTCTGACGACGTTGTGCGCAACGAATGGTCGCGTGGTGAGATTAAAAAACCCGAAACGATCAACTATCGAACGTTTAAACCTGAGAAAGGTGGCCTTTTCTGTGAAAAGATATTCGGACCTACCCGAGACTGGGAATGTGCGTGCGGGAAGTACAAAAAGATCAAGCATAAAGGAATTATTTGCGATCGATGTGGTGTTGAAGTGACTCTGTCAAAGGTACGTCGGGAAAGGATGGCTCATATTGAGCTAGCTGTTCCTGTAGTTCATATTTGGTTTTTCAAAACGCAACCCTCTCGAATTGGAAATATTCTTGGAATGTCTGTTTCGGACTTAGAGAGGATTATCTATTACGAAGAGTATGTCGTGACCGATCCCGGCTCTACAACGCTTGAGAGAAAGCAGCTCCTGAATGATCATGAATTTCGTGAAGCTCAAGAGAAATGGGGTCCAGATGGTTTTAAAGCAAATATGGGAGGAGATGCAGTCCGTGAACTTCTGGAAAAAGAAGATCTTATAACTGTAATTGCTGAGCTTAAAGAAAAGCTCCGTAAAACCCGATCGATGCAAGCAAGAATGAAACTGGCCAAGCGCCTCAAAATCATTGAGAACTTTGCTTCATCTCCTAATAAACCCGACTGGATGGTAATTTCTTGTGTTCCTGTGATTCCACCTGATCTTCGTCCCCTTGTTCCTCTTGATGGAGGTCGGTTTGCAACTTCTGACTTGAACGACCTTTATCGTAGGGTGATTAACAGAAATAATCGTTTGAAGTCGATTCTTAAACTCAAGACACCTGAAGTTATTATCCGCAACGAGAAGCGCATGCTTCAAGAGGCAGTTGATGCTCTCTTTGACAATGGACGTCATGGACACCCTGTGATGGGTGCCGGAAACCGACCTCTTAAAGCCCTTTCAGAAATGTTAAAGGGTAAGCAGGGGCGTTTCCGTCAGAACCTTCTTGGTAAAAGGGTAGACTATTCAGGTCGTTCTGTGATTATTGTTGGGCCTGAACTTAAGTTTAACCAATGTGGACTTCCAAAGAAAATGGCTCTTGAACTCTTCGAGCCCTTTATTGTAAAGCGACTAAAAAGTCGGGGGCTTGTCTATACAATCCGTTCGGCAAAAAAAATGATTCAAAGGGGCGATCCTGAAGTTTGGGATGTTCTCGAAGAAATTATTAAAGGACATCCAGTCCTCTTAAACAGAGCTCCGACCCTTCACCGATTAGGAATTCAGGCTTTTGAGCCGGTCCTAATTGAAGGAAAAGCGATTCGTATTCACCCTCTTGTTTGTACTGCATTTAATGCGGACTTTGACGGGGACCAAATGGCAGTCCATGTTCCCCTTTCAGTGGAGGCACAGCTTGAAGCTAAAATCCTTATGATGGCACCTGATAACATCTTCCTGCCATCATCTGGAAAACCTGCTGCTGTACCGTCTCAAGATATGATTTTGGGTCTTTATTATCTCATGCATGATGCAATTTACTTCCCAGAAGAACATGGGCTACAGACAAAAGTCTTTGGCTCAACGAAAGAAGTTCTCCATGCTCTATATGGGGCTGGAAGTTATAACTGGTTTGGAAAGGATAAAGTAATTGAGGGACGACGAGACGATTATGGTCTTGGTCTTCATATCCATGAAAAGATTAAGGTTCGTCTTGACTCAGGGGTTATTGAAACCACTCCAGGACGTGTTGTCTTTAATACGATCGTCCCGAAAGAGCTTGGCTTCCAAAACTATGCTCTTCGCAAGAAAAAGATGAGTGAATTAGTCCTCAACACCTACAAAAATATAGGTTTGGAGGCAAGTGTTCGCTTTCTAGATAGTTTAAAGAGTCTTGGCTTCTCTCATGCAACGAAAGCTGCTCTTTCTATGGGAGTAAAAGATATTGCGATTCCTGAGGATAAGCAAAAGATCGTCCAAGCTACCCAGAAGAAAGTAGCAGTCGTCATTAAGCAATACGAGGATGGTATTATTACTGAAGGGGAGAGACACTCGAAGATTATTAGTATTTGGACAGATGTCTCAGAGATTCTTGCTGATCAACTCTTCAAGATGATCTCTAAGCCAGATGGTACGATGCTTAATCCTCTCTTTCTGATGATGGATTCTGGTGCTCGAGGTAACAAATCTCAGGTCAAGCAGCTTGGATCTCTTAGGGGACTGATGGCCAAGCCATCAGGGGAGATTATCGAGTCACCAATTACCGCGAACTTCCGCGAAGGATTGAGTGTTCTTGAGTTCTTCATTTCCTCTCACGGAGCTCGTAAAGGTCTTGCTGATACGGCGCTAAAGACCGCTGACTCAGGATACCTCACAAGGCGCCTTGTAGACGTTGCCCAGGATGTTTTAGCAACAGAAGAGGATTGTGGAACACTCAATGGAATTGAAGTTGCAGCCATCAAACAAGGACAGGAAGAGCTACTTCCTATCAAAGACCGAATCTATGGTCGAACTATTTGTGATGATGTATATGTTCCTGGAGACCAAGCAACTCTTCTTGCAAAAGCAGGAGATACTCTTACGACTAAGCAAGCGGAAGCTATTGATGATGCCGGGATAGAAACGATCCGGATGCGCTCTGCTCTTACATGTGAGGCAAAACGTGGGATTTGTTCGAAGTGTTATGGCATCAACCTTGCCAATGGCCGTAAGGTGGCCCTTGGGGAAGCTGTTGGAGTCATTGCCGCGCAGTCAATTGGTGAACCTGGAACACAGCTCACGATGCGTACCTTCCACTTGGGTGGAATTGCATCTGCGCATGCAACACCTGACTTGATTGCAGAGCACGATGGAATCGTGGTTTATACCGATCTTCGTACTGTTCAGAACCGAGAGGGAATGCACTTAGCGCTCAACAAGAATGGATTTGTCCATGTTGTTCGTGATGAGGGGCGTTCTATGGAAGAATACAAGAAGCTTCTTAGTACAAAATCGATTGAGCCTCTTCAAACTTATACTGTTGAGCTGGGGACACAGATTGCTCTTGCCGATGGTACTAAAGTGAAGAAGAAAGATCGAGTGGGACAATGGGAGCAACATAACATTCCAATTATTTGTGAAAAACCTGGATTCGTCAAGTATGAAGACTTAGTTGAAGGGATTTCAACCATTCGCAATGTGAGTAAACAAACCGGGCAAGCTGAGCTTGTAGTGCGACAACACCGCGGCGAGTTGCACCCACAAATTGTTATCTACGCAGATAAAGAGTTTGAAGAGCTTGTGGGGACTTATGCGATTCCATCGGGAGCGATTATTTCGGTTACCGAAGGAGAGCAGGTTCACGCTGGGGATCTCCTAGCCAGATTGCCGCGTGGTGCAATCAAGACAAAGGATATCACTGGAGGTCTTCCTCGAGTGGCAGAGCTTGTTGAAGCTAGACGTCCTCGTGATGCTGCTGAGATCGCAAAGATTGATGGAGTAGTTGACTTCAAAGGTGTGCAGAAAAGCAAAAGGATCGTTGTTGTAAAGGACGAGGATACTGGTATGGAAGAGGAACACCTCATCCCGCTTACCAAGCACTTAATCGTTCAAAGGGGTGATCTCTTAGTGAAAGGTCAGCAGCTGACCGATGGTTTAGTTGTGCCTCAAGAAATCCTCGATATTTGTGGAGTACGAGAACTTCAAAAGTATCTTGTGAATCAGGTCCAAGAAGTTTACCGTCTTCAAGGGGTAGATATCAACGATAAGCATATTGAGATTATCGTGCGTCAGATGCTCCAGAAAGTGCGTGTTACCGACCCTGGTGACACAACCTTCCTATACGGTGAGAATGTGGATAAGAAGATCTTTCACGAGCAGAACTCTAAAGTTGTCGACGAAGGAGGAAAGCCTGCTCAAGCGGCGCCTGTCCTTCTAGGGATTACCAAAGCTTCACTCGGTACTGAATCGTTTGTTTCTGCGGCATCGTTTCAGGAGACGACTCGAGTCCTTACCGATGCGGCTTGTGAAGGGAAAACAGATTACCTTCTCGACTTTAAAGCCAACCTCATTATGGGTCATATGATCCCGGGAGGAACCGGTTTCCAAGATTACGAGCAGCGGGTTAAGAAGCTTGTTGATACGGAAGAAGAGGATATCCTCGACTTCGCTTTCTCAAACTATTAATCTTAATTCTTATAAGGGGCTGTTTTCAGCCCCTTAATTTTGTTTGTACTTTCTTTCGGCTTCCTCGTAAATGTCTCCTCCCTTGATATCGTTGACAACGATAGCGGGGAAATTCTTTAGCTTCAACCGAAAGACGGCTTCTGCGCCTAAATCGTCGTAGGCAATGACTTCAGATTCTATAATGCGTTTGCAAAGAAGAGCAGCTGTTCCTTCGATAGCTCCGAAGTAAACTGCCTGATGCTTTTGTATCGCTTTTCTCACTTCAATAGAGCGGCGTCCTTTTCCAATCATTCCTTTCAGACCTCTCTCAAGGAGTAAAGGAGTATAAGGATCCATTCGTGTTGAGGTTGTTGGGCCGGCAGAGCCAATGTGATAACCAGGTTTTTTCGGAGTGGGTCCTACATAGTAGATTGTTTGTCCTTGAGGGTTGAAAGGAAGTTTTTCTCCTTTTTCGATTGCTTCTGCAAATCGTTTATGGGCCGCATCTCTCCCTGTAAAAATGATTCCCGAAAGATGAACTTGATCACCAACTTTTAGCGATTGAATGGTCTGCTCTGATAGAGGAAGTTCAACATTAATTCGCTTCATTATAGCGAGACCTCCGCACCTCGGTGAGAGTGGCAGTCGATATTAATTGCAACGGGGAAATGGGCGATGTGAGCGGGTCCCATTTCGATATGAGCTCCGAGACATGTTGTTCTTCCTCCAAACCCGGCAGGACCGATTCCTAGCTTATTGATTCGCTCAAGGAGCTCTTCTTCTATTTTGCGCAGCTCAGGGATTGGGTTGGGCTTGTCAAGAGGCCAAAGCAGCGCTTTTTGTGCAAGCAGTGCAGCCTGCGCAAAAGGTCCTCCCATTCCAATCCCAAGTGTCATGGGAGGGCTGGCTTCAGGTCCTGCTATTTTGACAGTGTCAACGATAAAATCCATAGCAGCCTTGAGTCCTGAGGAGGGATCAAAAATCTTGAGGGCACTTTTCATATCGCATCCCCCTCCTTTCACAAGGAGAGAAATATTAAAGCTATCTCCAGGAACAAGATCGTAATTGATGGTTGCTGGAGTGTTGTCCCCAGTATTTTTCCGGGAGAGTGGGTTGTCTAATATTGACATCCGCAAATAGCCTTCCTTATATCCTTGCCTAACACCTTCATTGAGCACTTCAGTCAAAAAACCCCCTTCGATACGGACCTCTTGTCCCATTTCAACAAATAAGACAGCATAGCCGGTATCTTGGCAAAAGGGGAGTTTCTCGCAAGCAGCAATTTCACTGTTCTCAACAAGTTGGGCTAGGACCTCTCTTCCAACGGGAGAGGGTTCTGCATCTTGGGCCTTTTTTAAGGCTTTTACTGTGTCACATCTTAGGGTGCAGCACCCATCAATACAAAGCTGTTTCACCGCGTCAATAATTTCTTGGGTGTGAATCGTTCTCATATTTGGTGTTGTATAATGATTCTAAGTTTCATTCAAGAGAGAACCTATCAAAACGCTCTAAATTCAACTTATTTATTGATAAAATAGCCTCTTTACCTTCACAATACGAGGATTTTAATATTTAGAGGAGTTCGTCTATGTCATGTGCAACAAGTTTTCATAATCAGATTACTAAATATAATCCGCTGGAAATCCCTACAAAACAACTGGAGCAATATTTTAAGAAACACCCTGAGCAATATAAAGGGGTCCTCATTGCGAATCATCTGTTCAGAGCAGTTTCAATGTGGGCTTTTCTAAAATATAATCGCAACCCAATGCAGACAAAACTTCTGGTTTGTTTTGCAGGTTCGCTAATGTACCGAATGACAGTTGAAGTGAATTGTGCATACAAATTTGCATTGCCAGCTTTTGGAGGAGCCTTAGCTTTTCTGATGGGAAGCCAAAGCCTCGCTAAAGTTGTCAATGGAGCTGCTTTTTACTCGCTTAAGGCATTCAGTAACGCTTTTGTATCGCTTATTCCAATGGCAGGGTACTTTGTGTATATCACGTTAACAACAAGCTACGACGTTGATCGTCCTCGCGGCCACTGTGGCTAACAAGCTTTAAAGCATGGACTGGATAAGCTTTTCGAGCTTAACTGTATCCTTTGCAAAATTGCGAATTCCTTCAGCAAGTTTTTCTGTGGCCATTGCTTCGTCATTAAGCATCCAGCGGAAGGTCTTTTCATCCACATGGATCTTTTTGAGATCAACTTTAGAGGCTTTATCAGCACAGAGTTTCTTGGGGACAGCTCCTTCTGATTCAGTAAGCTCTTTGAGAAGCTTAGGAGCAATTGTAAGGAGGTCGGATCCGGCGAGCTCAAGGACTTCGTCGACGTTTCGAAAGGAGGCTCCCATGATTTGCGTATTATAGCCAAACTTTTTGTAATAATTGAAGATGGAAGTGACCGAGAGAACACCGGGATCTTTATCAGCTGGATAGGATTCTTTTTCTTCAGCTTTTTTATACCAGTCAAGGATTCTTCCAACAAATGGTGAGATGAGAGTGGCTCCGGCTTCAGCACATGCGACTGCTTGGCCCAGGCCAAACATGAGGGTCATATTACAATGGATTCCTTCTTTTTCTAGCTGAGAGGCGGCAAGGACCCCTTCCCATGTCGAGGCGAGTTTGATAAGGATGCGTTCTTTCTCGATTCCCGCTTCCTTATAGAGGGCAATGTACTCATGAGCTTTTTTTAAGCTTCCTTCCACGTCGAAAGAAAGGCGAGCATCGACTTCTGTCGAAACCCTACCTGGGATATGCTTGAGAATTTCAGCTCCAAAATTCACGAAGACTTTGGTGATAATCAGCTCAAGAGGGTTTTGCCCTCCTTTAGATTTTCCATACTGAATTGCCTCTTCGATAAGGGGCTTGTATTCTTCAATTTCTGAGGCTTTCAGAATTAGAGAAGGGTTTGTTGTTGCATCTGTGGGGTGGTATTTTTTTATCTCATCAATTTCACCGGTGTCTGCAACGATGACAGTGTGCTCTTTTAACCCTTCGAATTTGTTCATATACCAACCTTTGTGCGTTTTTTACCTTTAAAGCACTATATAACAGAAAATCAATAAAGTTCAAAGTTGATCATGTTTTGGGGGAGAATGCGACTTGGCGCTCGGATGAGGGCGTCATAATGCCTTCTGAAATTAGAGGCGTCAAGGGTTTCAGAAAAATGACCAGAGGTGAGGATAACGGAGGATTTAAGCTCTAGGGTTTGTAGAAGATAATCGAGGCAGCTATCAGAGAGTCGAGCTCGTTGACCTCCTTCAAGGAGAGGAATGACAAAAGTTTCAGAGGCACAATTGGTGGAGATAGTAAGAGTGGTAGCATGGATATCTTCCTCAAAAATTGGGAGCTCAAAGGTGTGGACATTGACATATCCATGGATTTCCTTTCCATAGCGGGTAAGTTCCAGTTCTAGACCATTGGTTGGTGAGGTAGGTGGATGGGAGAGTTTAGCCATATCATAATGAGCATTTCCGTTCTGGATTGAAGCGTGTTGCCATCCATCTCTATGGCAGCCAGATAATATGAGGAGAAAAAGAGGAAGGAAATACCTCATGAAGCCTTTTTATCTAGAAGCTCTGTAGACTTTATATGTTTTCCGGTATTTGAACCACTTACGAGAAGTCCAATCGTGATTGCAGCAATTGTCCCAACGACTGCAAAGGCGGCTTTCTTAGTATTAGAAACTTCGGATTTTTCAGTGCGGTCTCGAAAAGGAGCATCGGGAGCTGCATATACGGGAGAAGAAAGGGCTGGGGGTGGGGGACTTTCGGTATCGGTGCTCTCAATAGGTGGGGTAGTAGCAAGAAGAGGGGTTGTCGCCGCGGCAAAGATTAGAAGGAATTTTTTCATAGTGCGTTCTCCGATAATAGGGTTTCTTGGATGTGTTTGATGGCAAGGAACTGCCAGCATATTCCCTCAGATTCTAACGCGCTTTCTATATAATTTACAAATGGTTTCCAGTGGCTATTTTGAAAAAATGAGGAAGTAAAAAGGGATTCTTTATTATCTTTGGAAGTTAGACAGAGTTTTCTCCAACATTTTGTTACTTCTTCAAGCCGCTTTTCAAGAGAGGGGTCGGAACAGGAGTCTAAGATGGATGGAGTTGTTTGGATCGACTTAAATGATTTTAAATAGGTTTCATGAACCTCTAGAAATTCTTTCTTAAGGCATGCACCTGTTTGAATAAGAGCAAAGCCTTCATACAGTGTGATAGCTTGAAGGATTCGAATGGTTCCCCATTGATTTTTTCTGTCGATCTGAAAAAGGTGTGCAGTTCCAGCTGAAGTTTTAAAACTTCCAAGTTCTTGGAAGTCATCTCTTCGATAGATTTTTTCTAGTGCCTTGGTGTACTGCGCAATAGAAGCATTTCCAACATATTCAATTGTAAGGGTAAGGGAGGGGGTAAACATCTTCTTGTCGGAGGCAATGAAAACCACCTTGACCCCATCTTCATATTTAGAGGGATCAGTGAAAAGCCATCCTTTGGGGGGATCAATAACAGTAAAAAAGGGTTCATAAGCAAGCAGTGTGAGGGGAAGAAGGAAAATTACTAGCCATCTCATGATGATGATGAGCCACCAGAAGTACCACTGCCATTGCTGCTGCTATGGGTTGCAACACTTTGATGGAGCACACCAGCAACAATGGCAATTGCTATGGCAAGTCCAAGTCCCCAGCCAACCATTGATGCGCTGACTGCAGAATGCGATGCTTTGGATGAACCGTGTCCAAGGGGTTCACATTTCTCGTATCCATCATTGACACCATACTCACACTCGGAAAATGCTTCATCATTAGCGTACGCGGGAGTATTCAAAAGCATAACAGATAGGGCTATGAGGACGGCAAAGACTCTTTTCATTAAGCACACACCAACTAAATATTATTAAGACTACCAGTATTGCCGAAAATAGTCTTTATCGCCAAGAGTTTTTTTATCCTTCCAAAGATTCTTCATAAATCATACCATCTTCCCCATTATGATACCTGGAGATGCATGTTTGAGAGAACCCACAGGGTTCAGTGGTTATCCTGTTTTGGAAAATTATTTAAGTCCGTACTGTATATACAAACATCTTGCCGCAACGTCTGTGCAGTTTCTGCGCCGTCTTGAGTGGCTTTGGACTGCAAGTGTGGTTGGAGCTCTTCTATGGGAGCCTCGAGAAGCTATTCGAGCGGGAAATGCGCTTTCCATTGGAAAGGAACAGACGTTTCTTCATTTTGGAATGAACCCGACAAGACTTATGGAGTGGCAAAAGGATCGAATTCCCATTCTTGCCTTGCATGGTAAAAATGGAAATCAGGGAATGTTCCTAAAGATGGGGGAGTATTTTGAAAGGAATAGAATCGGCCCTCTCTTCACTGTGAACCTCTGCCCTGGAGAACTTACAGAAAAAAACCGAAAGATTGTCGATCAGAAGATTGCTGAAATTCAAACGCTATATGGTCATAACGTTAAGATTGACTTATTGGGATATTCTTTGGGGGCCGAGGAAGCTCTGTATTCAGCGCTGCCCAGAGATTCATATAGAATCCATAATGGGTATTGTTACCAGACCGAGAGCTGGGATTATTGGCGCCCTGAAGTTAATCGAGTGATACGGATTGGTTCGATGACTTTAAAGGATGAATGGGATCACTTATCTGATTCAATGAAAAAGGTGCTTTGGGAGATTCGTGGACTTGACGATATTCATATGCCAGAGCCTTCTTTTGCACATCATAGAGTAGAAATTAATGGTGTTGGTCACGTTGGATTAGTATCTTCTCCGTCTGTTTTTAACACCCTAAAAACCCTTATGTCTTGAAAATTTAATCTTTTTTGTCTATATTCTCCATAAGCAACGTGAGGTACATGATGAAATCTGTCGATACTGGTAAAGAAAAAGTCAAAAAGATCTGCGAAGTTTTGCGAAAGGAAACCATCGACCCCGCAAAGAAAGAGGGGAATCAAATTATTGCCAAAGCGCGAAATGAAGGTGAAAAGATTGTGACCAATGCGAAGCAAGAAGCGACACGCCTTCTCTATGATGCGAAAAAGAAAATTGAAGAAGAGCGCAACGTTTTCCAAGCATCTATCAACCTTGCATGCAAAAAGAGCATTGATACTCTAAAGCAAGAAATTGAGAAAAACCTGTTTAACCCACAGCTCGCGGCCTTTGTGGGTGAGAGAACGAAGGATCCAAAGGTTGTTGCTGAACTCATTACAGCCATCATCAATGGTATTAATAAAGAGGGGATCAATGGAGATCTTCGAGCCCTTGTTTCTAAGGCAGTGAATACGGAAGCAGTGAATAAAGAGCTTTCTAAAGGCATTGTGGAACAACTTGAGTCAAAGAGTGTTGAGTTGGGAGAGATAGAAGGAGGAGCTCAAGTCAAAATTCTTAACCGAAACCTTACAATCGATATGTCTGATGATGCTCTGAAAAGCCTCTTAGCAAATTTTGTTAGGGATGACTTTCGTTCGGTAATCTTTGCATATGAGTAAGTATTTCTTTTTAGGGAGCGTCCTTCCTCCTCTAAAGGTAGGAAATGAACCCGGGATTATTTTTGAAGACCTGATGACTCTTTTTAGGGACAACATGAACGCTACTGATCTTGAAAAGGTCAAAGCAATTTTGACCTATATCGATATCAAAAATGTCCAATCTCTGCTTAAGAAAGAGGCAATTGATCAGAGAGGAACCCTAAATGAGAAGGAACTCGATGAAGCGATTGTGAATCAATTGGGACTTCCTGAGTATGTTTTTGAATACATGGGGGAGACTGAATCTGTTCAAGAGCAGCTGCGCCACTTTTCAAAGGTGCTTATCGCCTATTTTAAGGAGATGGAAAAAAAATATCGGGGCTTTCTGAAAGGTTATTTCCGCTTCGAGCACGAGTGGAGAGTTCTTCTTGCAGGGTATCGAGCAAAGAAGTTGGGACTGGATCCAGGAGCAGAGCTGCAGCATGAAGATTTTCATGACCCCCTTGTTGCTCAGGTACTAGCGCAAAAAGATGCACCCTTTTTCGAGTTTCCTTTTGAGTATGCTGATCTCGGAGAGAAACTGAAGGATGCTCATGGAAAACCAAAAATGCAGTATGAGGTTATGGCAAATTACCGCTTTAACCGAATTGGCAACGAGGTGCAAGATACTCCTTTTTCTGCGGACTATCTTTTGGGTTACTTGGTGCAGTTAATGATTGTTGAAGATGCATATGTCTTGGATGAAAAACAGGGAAATCAAATGTTAAGTGAAATTGTGAAAGGATCGATATGAGTAATGCAACTGGAAAAGTCGTGAAGGCCTTTGGAAACCTTCTTCACGTAAAGTTTGAGGGAAATGTGCGTCAGGGAGAGATTGCGATGGTCGAGATTGGTGAGATCTCCGTAAAGGGAGAAATCATCGAAATTGCTGGTGATGTTGCAAAACTCCAAGTTTTTGAAGATATTTTGGGAATAGAACTGGACTCTAAGGTTGCTTTTACAGGGCACCTCCTTGAAGCAGAGCTCGGGCCTGGATTAATCAGCGCAATTTTCGATGGTCTGCAAAGTCCATTGGAACGTGTTGCAGATGCTTCAGGACTTTTCTTGCAAAGAGGTGTTCACCTCCCATCACTTGATCGGCAAAAGCACTGGAATTATCAGCCAGTTGCTAAAGTTGGGGATGTTCTTGAACGGGGAGACACCGTCGGTACAACAATGGAAGGCCGCTTCCATCATCTTATTATGCTCCCTTTTGCGATGAGAGGTAAACATACGATTTCATGGACTACTGATGCAGGGTCCTACACAATCGATGAGGTTGTTGCAAAGGTAAAGGATGAAAATGGAAAGGAGCATGAGCTGACCATGGTGCAGCGCTGGCCGGTAAAAATGCCGCTCATCCAAGGAAAGAAGATCAAAGCTTCTAAAATGATGGATACTGGTGAGCGAGTTATTGATACCCAGTTTCCCATCCTAAAAGGAGGGACTTTCTGTACTCCAGGCCCTTTTGGAGCAGGAAAAACGGTACTCCAACACCATTTATCAAAATATTCTTCAGTTGATATTGTTATTATTACGGCCTGTGGAGAGAGAGCGGGAGAGGTTGTTGAGGTTCTCAAGACATTTCCTCACCTAACAGATCCGCATACGAATGAATCGCTCATGAGCCGAACGACGATTATTTGTAATACGTCCTCAATGCCAGTAGCGGCGCGGGAAGCTTCGGTTTATATGGGAGCAACACTTGCTGAATATTACAGGCAGATGGGGCTTGATGTTCTTCTCCTTGCCGACTCGACCTCTCGATGGGCACAAGCAATGCGAGAAATGTCAGGGCGTTTAGAGGAAATTCCAGGTGAGGAAGCTTTCCCCGCCTATTTAGGTTCACGAATCGCTGCTTTTTATGAACGATCTGGTGTGATCAAATTGAAGAATGGAAAAGATGGGTCGTTGACGATTGCTGGAACGGTTTCTCCTGCAGGAGGAAACTTTGAAGAACCCGTGACACAGGCAACACTTGCTGTAGTGGGAGCCTTTTTGGGACTTTCGCGAGCTCGTTCAGATGCTAGACGTTACCCAGCTATTGATCCACTGATCTCGTGGTCAAAGTATATCGAAGATGTGAGTGTGGATCTCGAAGATAAAGTTACAGAGTGGGATAAAAAAAATCAGACTGCCTTCAAATTCATTAAAGAGGGAGATGAAATTGGGAAGCGGATGGAAGTTGTTGGAGAAGAGGGGATTACGATCGATGACCTTGTGGTTTATCTTAAGGGAGAGTTGTATGACTTCTCATACTTGCAGCAAAACGCTTTTGATAAGGAAGATGCTTACTGCCCTCTTGATCGGCAGATTGTTCTTTTCGAGCTCATTCAGCGTGTTTTTCATGCAAATTTTAGCTTTAATGGACATGATGAAGCACGAAACTTCTTCTTAACCCTCCAAAGTGACATAAAAAATATGAATTTTATGCCTTTTGAATCTGATGGATATCAGAAGGCTCATGACTCGATTATGCATCGCATCGAAACTGCTACAGGGATTATTGTATGAACAAGATTTACGATAGAATTATCGACATCCGTGGAAACTTGATTACCGTCATCGCCAGAGGTGTGAAGATGGGAGAACTTGGGAAAATCCACCGAAAATCTGGTGATACGACCCTTGCTTCGGTTTTGAGCATTGACGGAGAAAAAGTCACACTGCAGGCGTTTGCCAACCCGCGGGGAGTCTCGACCGGAGATCGCGTGAGCTTTTTAGGACATGCTATGCAGGCAACAGCAGGGGAATCTCTTTTGGGACGCCGTCTAAATGGGAGTGGTGAACCTATAGATGATGGTCCCGAAGTTGTTGGAAAGAAGATTCCGATTAATCAACCCTCATTTAACCCTGTGAAGCGGATTGTTCCTCACCAAATGGTGAACACAAATATTCCGATGATTGACGTTTTCAACTGCCTTGTAAAATCTCAAAAAATCCCGATTTTTTCAATTGCTGGAGAGCCCTATAATCAATTGCTCATGCGGATTGCAAACCAAACTGATGCAGACATTGTTATTATCGGGGGGATGGGACTTAGGTATGATGATTATCAAGCCTTTATTGATAACGCTGAAAAGTCGGGATCGATGGAAAAAACAGTGATGTTCATCCATAAGGCAACCGACCCAGCTGTTGAATGTTTGCTAGTTCCAGATATGGCTCTTGCTTGCGCTGAGCAGTTTGCCATAAAAGATAAGAACGTTCTCGTTCTCTTAACCGACATGACTGCCTTTGCAGACTCGATTAAAGAGATCATGATTACAATGGACCAGGTTCCCTCAAATCGGGGATACCCAGGCTCTTTGTATTCAGATTTGGCCTCGCGGTATGAAAAAGCAGTTGATATCGATGGCAGTGGATCTATCACACTGATTTCTGTGACAACGATGCCTGGTGGGGATGTGACGCATCCTATTCCTGATAACACCGGATACATTACAGAGGGGCAATTCTACCTCCATGAAGGAAGGATAGATCCTTTTGGGTCTCTCTCCCGACTTAAGCAGCAGGTGATTGGAAGTGTAACTCGAGAAGATCATGGAGATATTGCGAATGCTCAGATCCGCCTCTATGCAGAATCAAAAAAGGCACGTGAGCGCCAGAGCATGGGATTCCGACTCTCCCGTTGGGACGAGAAATTGCTCGAGTATTCCTTTCTTTTTGAGGATAGGATGATGGATCTAGAGGTAAACATCCCCATTGAAGACGCTCTTAATTTAGGATGGAAAACCCTAGCAGAATGCTTTGACCCACATGAAGTGGGTGTCAAGCAAGGTATGATCAACAAATACTGGCCCAAGTAGGGACGCATGGCTCAAATCAAGCTAACCAAAATGGAGTTGAGAGATCAGCAATATAAGCTTAAACAGCTCCAAAAATATCTCCCAACGCTTCAATTAAAGAAGGCGATGCTCCAGACAGAGGTGAATCAAGCAATTTATGAAATTGAAGGGCTTACTCGAGAATTTTTTGAGCAAAAAGGAACTTGCGAAACGTTTCAGTCTCTGCTTAGCGATCCTAGCTCTGATCTTTTATATGGAGCTTCTTATGTAGATGAAGTCGAAAAGCGGTACGAGAATATTGCCGGCGCAGAAATCCCCTTCTTTGAAAAAGTGATTTTCAAACCTCATGACTATTCTCTTTTCGAATCACCCCTTTGGGTTGACTCTGCAATGGAGCAGGTTAAATTGCTTGTTGTTGCCAGAGAGAAAATCGAAGTAGTGAAAGAAAAGAAAAAAATTCTAGAGAAAGAGCTTCGTGAAGTTTCGATTCGGGTCAACCTTTTTGAAAAAATATTGATTCCTCGCACTCAAGCCAACATTAAAAAGATCAAAGTCTTTTTGGGAGATCAAGAGCTTGCCTCGGTTGCTCAAGCAAAAGTAGCTAAGGGTAAGATTGAAAAGAGAAAAGAAGAGGAGGCCTTAGTTTGACGATCATTAAGGTAAAAAAATATCTTTTTATTGGTGTCAAAGAAGACATTGATACCTTTTTTACGAGAGCCCAAGAGAAAGGTTTTGTTGAATTTTTATCTACAAAAGTGCGAAGAGCCCTTGACTATCCTGAGAATGTTCAAAAGCTTATGACAGCCTTAGCGGTTCTGCGCAAGCAACCTGTGCTAAAAATGGCAGAGCTTACAAAGGATCTCGATGCCCAAAAACTTGCACATAGTGTTGTGGAGAATGCTCAGTGGCTTGAGAAGCTAGAAGAGGAGAAGCGGCTTCTTGCGTCTGAGATTTCAAGAATTGAACCTTTGGGAGACTTTTCCTTCGAAGAAATTCGAAAAATTGAGAGAGACACAGGCCGCCTGGTTCAATTTTTCTGCGTAAAAAAAGCGAAGCTTAAAACACTTGAGCTTGATGAAGTCATGATTCCTGTTGGCTCAGAATATGACATGGAATACTTCATGACAATAAGTCATCAGGTGGAGAGCTTTCGGGGAATGATCGAAATGCATTTTGAGAAATCCCTCTCTCAACTTGAAAATGAGCTCGAGATTGCGAATCTTAAGATGGAGCAATGCACTAAGGAACTTAAGGAAGATGCGGCATATATCGACTTTTTGAAGGAGCATTTGACCCATGCTCTGAACCACTATCACCTGCTAAGTGCTTCTGACGATGTTACCACCCATATAAATGGCCATCTGTTCGCGATTGAAGGATGGATTCCAGAGAACCGTTTGCATGGTCTTTTTCCATTGCTAGAGGGATTGGGTATCCACGCGGAAGAAGTAGCAATTGAAGAAGGAGAGAAAATCCCCACATACATGGAAAACAAAAGCTATGCGAAAGTTGGTGAGGACCTTGTTCATATTTTTGATACTCCTGCAACGGGGGATAAAGATCCTTCAAGTTGGGTGTTTTGGGGCTTTGCTGTTTTCTTCGCGATGATTATCTCTGATGCAGGGTATGGAGCGATCTTTTTAGCTTTAGCGCTCTTCCTTCGCATGAAGTTCAAACATATAAATCCGACAGGAAAACGTTCCCTGCGTCTTCTTACAGTCCTTTCATCGTTTTGCATTGGTTGGGGTATTCTAACAGGATCGTACTTTGGTCTTGAGCTTTCACCAACAAGTCCATTAAGTAAAGTCTCAGTTATTAACTATATGGCCGAGAAAAAGGCTGACTATCACATTGCTAAGAGGGACGAAACCTGGAAAGAAACTGTCCAAAAATTCCCAGATCTTGAGTATATTTATGATGGAACGGAATTTTTACAAGCAGCAAAAGTCAAAAAAGATGGCTTCACCAAATATATTGTTTTAGATGAGTTCAAAGATAGCATTTTTATGGAGATTTCTCTCCTTGTTGGAGTGCTTCATATCAGTCTTTCTCTGCTTCGCCACTCTAGGCGTCACTGGGCTGGACTTGGTTGGATCTTCGCTTCTGTTGGGGGATATATGTTCTTTCCAAAAATTTTAAGTGCGACTTCAATTATTCACTTCATGGGTATTATTCCAAGAGTAGAAGGTTTTGAAGTAGGACAACAACTCTTTTGGGGAGGGATTGCTCTAGCCCTTATTTTGGCATTCATTCAGAACAAATGGGCAGGTCTTATTGAGCTCACTAAACCCATTGAGCTTTTTGCAGATATATTATCCTACCTTCGTCTCTATGCCTTAGGACTTGCTGCGATGATATTGGCTGGAACATTTAATGACATGGGAATGCGCCTTGGCTTTGCCGCTGGGTTCTTCGTCATTTTGATCGGCCATATTATCAATATTGCAGTCGGCATTATGGGAGGAACAATTCACGGCCTTCGTCTCAATTTTATCGAATGGTACCACCACTCCTTTGAAGGAGGCGGAAGACTTTTTAACCCTTTAAAACTATTAAAACCCAAGTAACAACCTATGAATATTTATCTGGATTTTTCTTTTTTCCCAGCTTCAAAGTGGCGAAACCACCCCTACTTGATCAAAGTATTAGGTGTTTTCCCCACTTTGAACCTGAAAAAAAATTGAAAATCATCTAAACATCCCAAGGCCGTTACTTGGGTTTAAAATCTAGAGGAGAATAACTTATGAACTTTTCAATGATAGGTCCCGCTATCGTTCTTGGCCTTGCCTGTTTAGGGAGCGCTATTGGATGTGGAATTGCTGGGATGGCATCTCATGGAGTCATGGCTCGCGTTGATGAAAATCACGGTAAATTTATCGGTATGTCGGCCATTCCTTCATCACAAGCGATTTATGGATTCGTCCTTATGCTCCTTATGAAAAATGCTATCATAGCGAATACCTTGACAGCGTGGAATGGAATTGGAATTGGGACTTCTATTGGTTTAGCGATTATGCTTTCTGCGATTTATCAAGGAATGTGTGCAGCAACAGGAATCCAAGCTTCGGCTAAGCAACCTGCTGTTTATGGTAAGTGTTTAGCAGCTCTTGGGATTGTGGAATCCTTTTCACTTTTCGCATTCGTATTTGCATTATTATTGATTTAAGCAGTATACAGCGAGTATGAGAAAAGAAAAAGACTCGCTGGGGACCATTGAGGTTCCTGAGGATAAGTATTGGGGTGCTCAAACTGAGCGTTCCCGCCAGAACTTCCCTGTAGGGGGGGAGAAGATTCCCATCGAAGTGGTGTATGGACAGGCCATTGTCAAAAAGGCTTCTGCGATTGTTAACAACGAGATGGGACTTCTTCCTGATGACAAATGCTCTATGATCAAGGATGCTGTTGATGCTATCTTAAAGGGTGAGCTCGATGAGCATTTTCCCTTGGTTGTCTGGCAAACGGGGTCTGGTACCCAGACCAACATGAATGTCAACGAGGTGGTCAGCAATTATGCCATCAAAAAGGCAGGAGGGGTCATGGGATCTAAACAGCCCATTCACCCTAATGATGATGTCAATAAATCGCAGTCTTCAAATGACACCTTTCCGACAGCAGCCCATATTGCAGCAATCCTCAAAACAAAAAATCTTCTCCTTCCCAACCTTCAAATCTTTTTGAATGGGCTGAGAGAAAAAGCTGAGGCCTTTAAAGACATTGTGAAGATCGGGAGGACACACCTGATGGATGCTGTTCCACTGATGCTGGGTCAAGAGTTTTCAGGTTACGCAGCGATGATTGAATATGGAATCCGCGCTATTGAGAATGCGATCCCTCACCTTTCAGAAATTGCTCTTGGAGGAACGGCTGTAGGAACGGGACTCAATGCTCCAAAAGGATTTCCTGAAAGAGTTGCTGAAGTGATCTCTGAGCTCACAGGAACTAAATTCACAACAGCCCCGAATAAGTTTGAAGCAATTGGTGCCGATGATGGAATGGTTGAGATGAGTGGAGCCCTTCGGATGCTTGCCGGTTCTCTTCTCAAGATTACCAATGATATTCGTTGGATGGCCTCCGGACCAAGATCTGGGATTGGAGAACTTATCATCCCGAGTAATGAACCAGGGTCTTCCATTATGCCAGGGAAAGTGAATCCCACTCAATGCGAGTCTCTATCTCAGATCTGTATCCAGGTGATGGGAAATGATATGGCAGTTGGAACGGCTGGATCACAGGGGAACTTTGAGCTCAATGTTTACCGCCCTGTAATGATCTATAACCTTCTTCAATCAATGCAACTTCTTGGAGACAGCACAAAGAACTTTTACGATCGTTGCTTGAAGGGAACAGAGGCTAACCTGGACCAAATTGATAACCTTGTTAAGCGCTCTCTTATGCTTGTCACTGCTCTTAATCCTGTGATTGGGTATGACAAGGCGGCTGAGATTGCAAAAAAAGCCCACGAGCAAGGAAAGACCCTTCGCGAAGTGGCGTTAGAATTGGGATATTTATCGGCTGAAAAGTTTGATGAAGTGGTGGACCCTAAAAAGATGACATGTCCACTAGAAAGTTAAGCCCGCGTTAAACGGGCCTATAAGAAAGAAAATTACTTCTTATTTGCAATATCGAAAGCAAGTCGTAATAGATCAGCAATGTCAACTTTGACGTAGAAACGTCCGTCTCTAAATGCTTGGACCATTGCGACTCCAGTTCCAGTGATATAAGCCGTAGCTAGAATACAAAGAAAAGCGTCTCGTTCGGTGACTGCAGATGCAGCAAGCATTGTTCCAGATCCTGCAACGACACTAGCTGTCATTTTATCCATTTCAAAAAACTTGCTTCCAACCCCTGCAGTGGCAATTGCTGCGACACCTAGAACTAGCAGTGTAGCTTTCATGTTATCTTCCTGTAAAAGCGGGTTTGGGTTTGAGATTCTATTGGTAAATAACACATCTTGTAAGGCCATTTTTTTTCTCCTATTTCCCCATTTGGGCGGTTAATTTTGCGAGAGTATACCTAGTGAAGAGATTATTTGTCTCGTTTTAAAAAATAATTTAATCGTTGATGTGAAGCCCTAAGCGGGCTAGGATGAACCTTGAGACAAGAATAGGATGCAAGATGAAGTGTTTCAAAAGGTTAAGGTACGTAACGCTGTGGATCTTTTTTTTGAAGAGTGGGGCATCCTTTTGGCAGGCATCGGAGATCCAATCAGGATACGGGGGCGGAAGAGGAGGAGTCTCCTCCAAGGAAAAAAAGGAAACCCCTTGAGTTTCTGCTGTGAGTATCGGAGAGCCGGAAGTGATTTGACATTCAAAGAAGTGGGTAAAGCGGGCTAAGCGGTTGAGAGGAGTGTACTCGGCGATCTTTCTAACAATGGAAACGGTGTACCCCGTTTCTTCTTCCATTTCACGGAGGACGGCTTGTTCGGGCGTTTCATTAGCATCGATCCCCCCTCCTGGAAGAGCCCAGACGGGAACGTCTCTTCGTTTGATTAGAAGAATTTCTGTCCGATCAGGCGAAAAGACAATCCCATTGACACTTTCTTCTTGATAGCTTTTTGACATATAAGATAAATTCTACAAGTGTTATGCGCTTGAGTCAATGTTTGATTTTTCTTTTTCTTTTCTGCTTTAGCTGCGAGAAGTACTATCTTTCTGTGAAACGGGAGGCTGTAGACCGGATGAAGCTTGCAAGTACCTTTGTAGGAAGTCCCGATCCGCTTCAAAAAAATCCACCAAAAGGGCAAGAGCTTATTCTAGAGTGGCGCCTTCCTGAGGAGGCTCTTCAGGAGGAACTCGTTTTGGTCCTGAGTGTTATCTATAAAAACCATACCGAAGAAAAAATCTGTTATCCAATCGATCGTCGTCGAGGTGTTATCACCTATTCTGTTCTTGGCAGTGATTACAAAGAAACCGATGGCTTTCTGACCTACAAAGCTGAGATCCTCAACAAAGATGACAGCGTCATCAAACAGTGGAAGCAGCAGCTCTGGACGGATCTAATCGTGATCGATTAATCGTACGTCTGGCGTTGTTTGCAGAAAGTTTCTTTGATGAAGAAAGAAAATATCAGCGCAATGGCTATGTATACGAGGAGACGAATGAGTGAGATTTGGAAATCCCACGTAGTATATTCAGAGGAGCCGTGAAGCTTTGTTCCTAATTCAAGAAAGACCGCAATGAGAGACTGGCTGATAGCGGCAAAGAGTGCATAGAAGGTGTTCACGACACCGACTGCTGTTGCTGTTACCTGAGGAACATTGTGTTCATGGACGACGGTGTAGCCAATATTGATGTTTGAGGCGGCAAAGCCTAGAACAAAAAAGCAAATTGATGTGATCTGAACCCCGAGATAGGGAGGATAAAGAATGATAATGAGCATCAAAAGGGAAATAGCGGTTCCCCAGATGATAAAGACTTTTCTTTTCCCTAGAGAGGTTGAAACCCTTCCAAAAAATACAGCTCCTGCTGCATAGCCAAAAACAAAAAGAAGGCTGAACATAACAGCAAATGATGTAGTGGTTTTGTATGCAGTTTTGATAAAGGGAATGGACCAGACACTTTCAAATGCCATCAGAGGACCAATCATGAGGCCTACTGCAATTCCTATTACCCAAACATGAGAAGAATTAAAAACGTGGCGAATATTTTTCCAAAACTCTTTTTTGTCGGTAACAGGGGAATGAAGAGAAAACCTTGAACCCGGGGCGTCTTGAACGACAAAGAAAAAGATACAGGCAAAAATAAGTCCGGCAAGGCCGAAGGTCATCATGGCACCATGCCATTGCAATGTTTTTTCAAGCTGATTGAAGCCTGCTTTAAATATAAGAACAGCGGGCGAGCTGATGGCGATAAACAATCCAAGCAGGTAGGAAAAACGCTTGGGTTGAAACCAATTATTAATGATTTTGAGTCCGTTTAGAAAAGAAAAGACGGCTCCGATTCCAATGATTCCTCGTGAAATGAGTATTTCAAAATTGCTTTCTGCTCGAGACATTATGATTGCTCCAACTGCGCAAAGGAGTATCCCAATGGAGGGAAGAAGGCGCGATCCATAGCGATCGATCAGAATGCCAATAGGGATTTGGAATATTGCAAAGGTATAATAAAAGCCCGATAAGGCATAGACAGTTGATGTGACTTTCCCCATATCTTGACCGACAATATTTTCAACCGATGGAGAAAATTTAAGTGTTACTGAATATGCATTAAAAAGAATGCTTAGGACGAATACGGTCCACGCATAGAGTGGACGGGGATGCTCGATCAATCGATTTTTATTGCTCATAATTGTCCTTGTAGCGAAAGAAGTTTTTTTTGTCAGCGAATAAGATGGTGAGTAGGGAGAGACTGGTAAGCCCAGAGGATGAGTTCCTCTGTTGTTTTCCAGTCAAGGCAAGGATCGGTAATCGAAAGAGCGTTGCCTCCTTGAAGATGACTTTCGAGCATCATCCCCATAATGAGATGGTTTCCTTCTCCGATTTGCTCCAATATTGAGCAAAAGGCAAGTTGTTGTTTTTTTGGATCTTTTTGAGAATTTCCATGGGCACAATCGATCATAAGGCGAGAGTTGAGACCATAGAGGCGTTGTTTATGGATTGCTTCCGATATGGCTAAGTGGTCGTAGTTGGGGGCATTTTGGGACCCTCTCAAGACAAGGTGAGTATGAGGGTTTCCC
Source organism: uncultured bacterium (assembly GCA_964350675.1). Classification (GTDB taxonomy): domain Bacteria; phylum Chlamydiota; class Chlamydiia; order Chlamydiales; family Simkaniaceae; genus Neptunichlamydia. Next base: position 50,139 of record CAYGKJ010000010.1, read on the forward strand.
GGAGTTTTTAGAGAACAGACTTGTCCTTCAGAGTTAATCCCAACGGAGGCTTGCGGGTGGCGCGCTGCAAGGGCTCCACATATTGCATTATCAAGATTGCCATCGGTTTCATTTTTAAAGCCAATTGGCATGGGGAGGTGAGATGCCATTTGGCGATGGACCTGAGAAGTAGAGGTTCTAGCGCCAATCACCCCCCATGTCACCAAATCTTCATTGTAGGGGGTTAGGGCAGGATCGAGAAATTCCGTAGCGATGGGGATCTCCATTTCAGTGAGCTTTAAAAGAAGTTCCCGTGAAGCAAAGAGTCCTTTTTCAATTTCATAACTTCCATCAAGAAAAGGGTCGTAAAGAAATCCTTTCCATCCGAATTGTGTCCGAGGTTTTTCCAAGAAAACCCGCATAATGAGAAAAATGCGTTCATTTACCTTATTTGAGAGCTCTTTAAATCGCGAGGCATATTCGATTGCGATATCGACATCGTGTATCGAGCAAGGACCTGCAATGATAATCAGACGGTCATCTTCCCCACTAATGACGTGCTCTGCAGTACGGCGGAGGTCAGAGACAATTTTTTTTCCTTCAGTATTTAAAGGGAGATTTGAATGGATCTTTTTAGGGGTTGGAAGGGGCGTTAAAAATGACATTATTCTTTCCTAATAAACTTCAAGGCTAGCATAATAGAAATATTATGGATAGCATTCGTCGAAAACTTTTGCTTCTTTTGGGAGGTGTCGTTCTTCTCGCCTTTTTTGCTATCGGAACTCTGTGGCTGAATAGAGAAATGAGGGAAGGAATTGCTATCGGTGGAAAAGGGAGTGAAGGGGAAATTCTCTCTGAGATCCTAGCCCAACGCATCGAAAGAGATCTGAGAATTCCTGTGAAGAGAAAGTGTCAATTAGATGGTACATTTATTCTTTTTCAAGCTCTGCGGGGAAAGCAAATAGACTTATATGTTGAATATACAGGAACCGCTCTGACAGCAATTTTAGGAAAAGAGACGAAGAAAAAATCTAGAAAGGAAATATATAATGAGGTTCAAAAAGGGTTATCAAAGTGGGATATTACGACTCTTTCTCCTTTGGGATTCCAGAATCGGTATGCCTTGATGATGGACGTTGAAGTGGCTAAAGAATATGGAATTTCTACTCTCTCAGATTTAGCTTTAAAGGGAGGAGAGCTAAAAGTGGGATTTGATCAGGAGTTTTGTGGAAGAGAAGAGTTCAAGATCTTAAAAGATCAGTATCGCATTCCATTTCATCATCTCAAAATGATGGACCATGTCCTTCTATACTTATCTTTGAGTAGAAAAGGATGCGATCTTATAAACGGATATTCTACTGATGGTTTTTGCTGTGGCTTGAAACTTCTTGAGGACAATCTTGAACTTTTTCCATCCTACGAAGCGGTACCGATCGTACGTAAAGAGATTCTCAAAAAGTACGAAGGTCTTGAAGCTATTATTGGAACCCTTGCAGGAAAGATTTCAAATGAAGCCATGCAGAAGATGAATTATGAGGTGGAAAAGAATGGAGAGACTGTGTACGATGTGGCGAAGGCTTTTTTAAGAAAACACCAATAGTTCCATGGAAAAACTGCAACATGTTATTGATATCCTCAATGGATGGATTTGGGGTCCTCCTCTGCTGATTCTTCTTGTTCTCGTAGGAATCTACCTGACAATTCGTACACGGGCGCTTCAGTTTCGTTATCTCATCTATGCTCATAAGCTGGCGTTTAGTCGCCAGGATAATGATGCAGAAGGTGACATCAGTCATTTTCAAGCTCTGATGACAGCCTTGGCGGCCACCATTGGTATCGGTAGCATTACAGGTGTTGCTACAGCGATTGCAATTGGGGGAATGGGGTCACTCGTCTGGATGTGGGGAGCTGCTCTTTTTGGAATGGCTACCAAATATGGAGAGGCAATTCTCGCGATTAAATATCGGGAGACCGATGAGTTGGGTGAAATGTGTGGTGGACCTATGTATTACATCCGGAAAGGGATGAAGTGGAAGTGGCTTGCAGCAGTATTTGCTATTCTCGGCGCTATTACAGCGATAGGAACAGGGAATATGGTTCAGGCAAATTCTGTTTCACTTGCCCTTCAAGACTTGTTTAATCTCAGCCCAATTTGGTCAGGCCTTGGCCTTATGGTCCTTGTAGGGGCTGCCTTGATTGGGGGAATTAAGAGTATCGGAAGAGTCGCGGGAATTTTGGTCCCTGCAATGGCAGCCTTTTATATTATTGGAGGAATCATCATTATTATTTTCAAGATTGAAGCGATTCCTGCAGCGTTTGGTCTTATTCTTCGATCGGCGTTCCAAGGGCAGGCAGCAGTCGGAGGATTCGCCGGTGCTACAATAATGATGGCGATACAAATGGGGATTTCCCGTGGAGTTTTCTCAAGTGAAGCAGGGCTAGGAAGTTCTCCAATTGCCGCGGCTGCTGCAAAGACAGATACTCCTGGAAGACAAGCCCTAGTTTCAATGTGTAGTGTTTTTATCACAACGGGGATTGTCTGTACGATTACCGGGCTGGTGATCGCTGTTTCAGGTGTTCTTGGTGAGATAGGACCGGATGGGAAAATGCTTGATGGCTCTGCGATGGCTCTTAGAGCTTTTGATAGTATTATTCCTTACGGAGGGCTTATTGTCACAATTGCTCTCATCCCTTTTGCGTATTCCACGATCCTTGGATGGGCATACTATGGGGAAAAATGTCTTGAATATCTTTTCGGATACCGGGTGACGAAGCTGTATCGCGTTATCTACACCTTAGTCGTTGTTCCAGGTGCCGTTCTTGGTCTGAAACTCATTTGGGGATTTGCAAATATGATGAACGGTCTTATGGCATTTCCTAACTTGATAGCCCTCTTTGTTTTGGCTGGGGTAATCGCTAAGGAAACACGCTTTTTTGAGCACTTACTAAAGAAAGAAAGGCAAGAACGTGCCCTCAAGAAAAAGCAGCGTAGTCTTAAAAACTAACCGTCTCATTTTCCGCCCTCTCGTCGATGGTGATCAGAAAGAACTAATGAGGATCTTTTCTGACCCTGCCACTATGCATTTCTATGAGCGGACAAAAACAATTGAAGAAGCAAATCAGTGGATTTCAAAAGCAGAGGCACTCTATCAAGAAAAAAAGATGGGGTTTTTTGCTTGCGAGTTAAAGGAGACAGGAGAGTTTGTAGGAATTTGTGGCCTTCTTGAGCAAAAAAATGTAGAAGGAAAAGATGAAATAGAAGTGGGCTACCTATTCGTCCGAGATCATTGGGGAAAAGGATACGCTACAGAGGCTGCACGGGCATGCATGGAGTATGGTTTTCATAAGATGGGCTGTAATCGTATTATCTCTCTTATCGACCCAGAAAATAGCGCTTCTATACGTGTTGCAGAGAAAAATGGACTCGTGAAAGAAAAGGTGACGATCTTTAAAGGACGCACTGCGTGCATATATGTCAAAAACAAAGAGCTTTATTGATTTCTATTTGAAAATATCCTAATGAAAATGGAATGACCATTGAGCAAATTTTCACCTTTTCTGAAGAAGAACTTGAAACCCATCATAATTTTATTCAGTGGCTTTTCCCCATGTTTGCCCAGAGGCTCCGCTCGCTAAACCTGAAGTTATTTCAGCCTTTAAGAAGGATCGCTTGCTTCAAAATTAGCTCTTGAGAGCAACAAAACTGATGCTTGATTCTCACTGGAAAGCAGCATCAAAGCATAGTGTTGGTGAAAAAATTAAATGAGGGATCAACTCGCCTAACGGATATGAATTTCATTCTTTGAAAAGTCAACATATATCACGTGTTCTTTAATAAAATCCATGCCAAGAAGGCCATCAAATTCCTGGAGATCCTTAGACATATTCAGGAAATATAATCTTTTGGGGCCAAAATCAGTGCTTCCAACAGCAAACTTTTTTGAACAAAAATTGGATAGGTTTCGATGGTCAAAGACTTTAGATTTATTAACAGGGTGTAGATAATTGTGAATAGTTGTGCACGTAGATCCTGTATCGAGAATAAAATTCAACCCACCGATATCAGTATCAATATTTAAAATAATTCCCTTAGGATGTAGGGTGAAAGGAACTTTTGCGTACGTTTTTAGGTCGTAGCCATGCTTCTTCAGTTTTTTCAAATCATTTGAGATAACCATTTTTGATTTTCGAATATCAAAAAGTAGGTTCAAAGATTTAAAAAGTTTTCTACCCAAACTACCTGCTGTTTTTGGAGAGATTTTACTTCCCTTTTGATCACGCCAAATGACGGAATCCTCTCTATCAGTAGTAAAAACTTCTACGACAGAGGAGTTTGTAAAAACCAACGAGCCAATTCTTATTTCAGGAAGGATGTAGCTGGGGCGAATAAATTCAGATCCTTTAAAATTCTTCCATTTCTCTGTTCCTAGTCGCGACTTCGGCAGGTGTTTTAAAGTATCCGATTTCATATCTATTTCAAATCTTGACCCTAAGTCAACAACCATGGAATATTGTTCACACCCGATAGAAATGTTAATATAAGGAAGTTCACTTGCAGTAAAACCTAAAGTTATCTCCTCGTAATAATTCTGATTTTTAAGAGTATAAAACCATATGAGAGTAGCAACCACGATAGAAAGAGCTATAAGAAACAGACTCCAAATGCCCCACTTTTTGTTTAGCTTATGGGCAATCAAAATTTAAAAGTGGTTTCGACTTCTACTTTCCCTGTTGTATCCCCATCCCTGTCTTGATTGATACCGCCGCTAACAGATCCAGAAAATTGTCCATTTTCACTTTCGACTTTAACCTCTGCGTCGACGCTCTTGTTTTCATCAGTATCGACCATTCCATGAAACGTTGCTTCTCCATTGCACCGTTCTCCACAAAGAACCATCCTATCAACAACAGTAGTGTTAACCGCTTTTACTATCGTGACCGATCGACCATTCCATGAATCTGAAGAAAAAGGCTCATAATCTACACATTCATCTAAGCAATTATTTCCCGAATCAACATTTTCAATGATCATAGCCTTCCTCCTAAATATTTCGAGATGTCAAAATCTCACGTTAAACAAGTTTATAATTGAGAAGCGAAGATATTTAAAAATCCCTTCATTCTTGTCAACAGAGATCGATAGTTATTTGGTTTCAAAGCTCTGAGTATTTAGTCTCTGAAGCGCTCAACTTCTCTTGTGTTTCTTTGAGAGATGCTTTTGTCTTTTTGATAAGCTCTGACGGGGCTCTTTCAACAAAGTTGGGATTTGCAAGTTGCTTTTCAAGGGAAGTGATTTGTCCTTTCAGTTTTTCTTGCTCTTTTTTGAGGCGCGCTTTTTCTTTTTCAATAAGCTCTATTGGAAGGGGAATAGTGATCTTTATCTCTTTCACGAGCGCTGAAGAGGTGAATCCTGAAGGTTTTTCCACTGGATTAAAGGAGAGCATGTTGATACGGACTAAAGAAGAAATAATGGCGCTATGAGGCTCGACATCTCGAGTTTTTCCTTCTAAGATGACGTCGGTTGCAGCTGATGGGGGGAGTTGCATTTCAGCCCGAATATTGCGGATGGCGTAGACAATTTCATTGAGAAAAGCAAAGGACTTTTCAATGTCTGGATTAATAGCCTTTTTATCAATGACTTTCGGATAGGGGGCGGTGATGCAGGCTGGAGATCTTAAGGCTTTAATGGCCTCTGCTGTATAGAGGTCAGCCTTTGACTCTTTGAGATGAGGGAAATGTTCTTTCAATTTTTGAAAGATTTCCTCGGTAATGAAGGGGGCGATTGGATGCATCAAACGGATAGAGGCAAGCAGGACAATGGTTAATATCCGCTCTTTGTTGATGGAGTCTCCACCTTTTCCAAAAAGTGTTGGCTTGGCCATTTCTACATAGTAGGCACAAAATTCATCCCAGAAAAAGGTATAAGAGCGCATTGCCGCTCGATCGAAGTGGTATCCTTCGAGGTGGGTATTCATCTCTTCAATGGTACGATTCAGGACAGAAAGGATCCATTCGTCATCCAATGTCAATGGACCTAACCCTTTCTCAAAATCTTCAGAAGAGAGTTTTAGATTCATGAGGACAAAGCGTGAACCATTCCACACCTTATTTGTAAAATTCTTGAACTCTTCAAAGCGGCGGCGATCGAGATCTATTTGTGGGGAGTGGGTGGCACTTGCAGCAAGAGCCATTCGCATTGCATCTGCTCCATAGGTGTTAATGATCTCAATAGGATCGATCACATTTCCCTTTGATTTTGACATTTTTTCCCACTTAGAAAGGACATTTTTTTCTGTCTCGGCTTCTTTTTCTGAGAGGTAGGTGATCCCGCCATTTTTGTTTTCTTTCCAAAAAGACTTTCCAAAGATGAGTCCTTGTAGAGAGGTCTCAGCAAAAGGGACCTCTCCAGTGATGTATTCTCCCATCATAATCATCCGAGCCACCCAGAAAAAGAGAATGTCGTGACCCGTAATCAGTGTTGTATTGGGGTAAAACTTTTTCAGTTCATTTGTCTTGTGGGGCCAGCCAAGAGAGCTAAAGGGCCAAAGAGAGGATGAAAACCACGTATCTAATACGTCGGGATCTTGGATCCATCCTTTAGGATCCTTTTCAACTTCGGGAGGTTTGCCTTCTCCCTCATAGCAAAGAATTTCTCCAGATTCATGATACCAGATAGGAATGCGGTGGCCCCACCAAAGTTGTCTTGAAATACACCAGTCTCGAAGGTTTTTTATCCAATGGAAGTAGGTGTTTTCCCAGTTTTTGGGGATAATTTTGACTTTTCCAGATTTTACAGCATCGATCAGCTTTTCCTTAAAGGGCTCCATCTGGATAAACCACTGTTTTGAAAGGAAGGGCTCAATGATTGCCTTTGAACGATAAGAGACACCCACTCTATGGGTGTAGGGGACGATTTTATCTAGGTGACCGAGCTCTTCCATCCGTTTGACGACATGGCGACGGGCTTCTTCCATTGAGAGCCCCTCATACTCTAGTCCATTTTCATTGAGGGTTCCATTAGGATTCAAAATGTTAATCAGAGGTAGGTTGTGTCTCTTTCCTAGCTCCCAGTCATTGGGATCATGTGCAGGGGTGATTTTAACCACTCCAGTTCCAAACTCTGCATCGACGTAGTTGTCAGCAACAATAGGAAGTTTCCGACCAACGATTGGCAGAATCACATTTTTTCCAACAAGTGCTTGATAACGTTTATCTTTCGGAGAGACGGCAACAGCAACGTCTCCTAGCATTGTTTCGGGGCGCGTGGTGGCAATGGTTAACTCTCCACTGCCATTCTCTAGGGGATAGCGGAAATGCCACAGCTTGGTCTCTTTTTCCTCGTATTCAACTTCATCATCAGCAAGAGCCGTCTCGGTCGCAGGATCCCAATTTACCAGGTAGTCTCCCCTATAGATTAGCCCTTCGTCAAACATTTTTTTAAAGAGTGTGCGGACTGCGAGATTAGCATCCTTATCCATGGTGAATCGCTTGCGCATCCAATCGCACGAGCAGCCCAGTTTTTTTAATTGGTCAATGATCCGCCCTTCTGACTTTTCTTTCCACTTCCAGACGTGCTCTAGGAACTCCTCCCTTTCGAAGTCGGAGCGCCTTTTCCCTGTCTTGGCAATGAGGTCTTTTTCGACAACTGTCTGTGTTGCAATTCCTGCATGATCGAGGCCTGGGACCCAGAAAGACTCATATCCAAGCATCCTTTTCCAACGAATCATCACGTCTTGAAGCGAATTAATAAGGGCATGTCCCATGTGGAGCGCCCCCGTCACGTTAGGGGGAGGCATCACAATAGAGTAGGGTTTCTTATCGGAAAGGGGGTCAACATGAAAGAACCCTTTTCTTTCCCAAAAGTAGTACCATTTTTCTTCAACTAAGTCGGGGCTATACGCCTTTGGAAGTTCTTCATCCATAGGCAAGAACTATATCTTGGATACTTTGTGAAATCCAGAAAAATCCGCACAATCTGTAGAAAAAGAATTTCAGGGCACGTCCTAGATGAAATTGAGAGGGATGGCAGCCTTGGTGAACTCTTTGTCGATGAGAGCTTCATATTGGGCGGCTTTGCGAGGTTTATCGAGGCATGTGAAGTATAGGGAAAGCTGGCGGTAGAGCTGCAGTTTTTCCCAGAGAAAGGATTGATTAAACCAGGATCCTTTGATGTCGATACGGCCTTTGAGAAAGTGTGCTAGAAGTGAGGGGGTCGAAGGGAAGGTTGCTTCCAAAAGGGGATCGAAATGTTTAAGGGCAGCAGCCTCTCCTTTTGATTGGGCTAGGTGGCATCCTTCTAACATAAAGTAAATCGAAGACTGGTCGTTTATAGGTTTTTTTTCGAGAAGTTTTTCGACTGCCCGTTTTTTTCCTGATAGGAGGAGAGCCCAGATGTGCTGAATATCAAACTTGGGGGTCTTATCGAAGTAAGGAAGAAGCCTTGGAGCTTCCTTAATTGTGAGACCCTGATTGAAAAGAGCGGCAACGAGCTGATCAGGTCCCTTGGTTTGGAGTCGATCGAGTTTTTGGGTAAGGGTTATTTCTTCATCAATGGCTATTTCAAACAATTCCTTCAAGGGGCCAAAATCTTCATTGCGGTACTTTACGGAGAGGATAAAGTCGATAAGTTTAGGGTATCGAAGCTCAAAAAGTGCTAAGAGGCCATTTTGAAGAAGGGTCTCTCGATGCTTATATTCTTTGGGAATAGCTTGAACGAGCTCATAGAGAATATTGGGGCGCGCTAACCAAAAGGTGAGTTGAATAGAGAGCTGAAGGTGTTCTTCATTTTCGTCAGAAAAATTTGCGGGGGTAGTGATAAAAGGAAGGTCTTCCCAGCTTATTGTAAGGTTTTTGGTTAGGCGGTTGGTTTCTTTTAAGTTGTAAATTTTAGGGATGTGACGGAGAGTCAGTAGGGTATATGCGTAAGCTCCAATCCGGTCTTTTTGAGCTGTTTCATGCAGGCGAAAAAGGATGTGTTCATCTAAGACATAGCGGAGTGGGTGCTTGGGAAATTTTCTTACTCCGAGCTCTAAACATTTAAGCTCTTCCTCCAGATTATTTTCAGCCTGATAGACAAGGGCTTTTCCAAGGTATTCAATCGGAGCCCCTGGGGTTTGGTGAAGGGTTTCAAATTCGTCGAGGGCCTTTTGAAAATACTCTTTCGATCTGCTCTTGTCATCCTGGGCTTGCTTGATCAACGCATAGCCCGCACGGAATACAGCCTCTCTTCCCTCAGGGCGCCCTTTAAACGAGCTAGCAATCCGTCGGTACTCAGTAATTGCTCGATCAAAATCTTTATTCAAGAGGAAGGCATCGGGGACAGCAAGGCAATTAACAAGAACGTTTTGGCTTCCTGAGGAGAGCTGAATAGGAGAGATTTCAAACTCGACATCTTTTGAAACAATCCCAAAATGACCACCCACAAGTGGAGTGTGGCTCATATAGACCATTTTCTGTGCGTCGTTAATGAGAAGTCGAACAAAATTATCTTGTCTTTCCACGGCAATATTATAAGCTTCTCCAGGTTCCAAGAAAATGTCATCAACGCGAGTGACTTCAACATTGTCACGGAAAAGTTTACATCCTGGAGTTTCCTTTGAACCAATCCATACGAGAAATCCTTTTTGCAAACTTTCTCGACGGCTGTCGTCTGGGATACATAACATGACACCAATGCCTCCGCTATTTTCTAATGGACGGACAAGGGCTTGGACTTGGATATTTCCGGAGTAAGACTCTTTTGAAAGCATGATCAAGACCCATTCCATCAATCCTGCATAACGGGAAATTGCCATTTGTTTGGTTAACATGACACTTTCTTGGAATTCCCAGTCTGTGGCTCGGTTAATATCAAGTTGTTGCATGGGGACCCAGTCTGGGCGCCCTTGAATATAGCGTTGCATTTCTGTGATGATTTCTTTTACTGAGTCATAGCGTTGTTTAGGATCAGGGTGAAGACTTTTGAGGGTAATGCGTGTGAGTTGTTGGGTGATTTCTCGAAAGGGAGCAACTGCTTGAGGGTCGATAGGGGGCTCAAACCCGTCGTCTCGAAGTTGTTGCCGCCATTCTTTGAGTTCTCGAGGACGTCTATAGGGAATTTGCAATGTCAGCATAAAATGAAGAATAACCCCAAGAGAATAGATATCACTCTTAATCGTTGCAGGTTGACGGAATGCCCGCTCAGGGGACATATAGTCGATCGTTCCAGCAGCAGCTCGGATATTGGATTGGTCCTTTCCCGAAGTGTCGCCTTCTTCATCTTCTACTTCATCTACATTGACGATTTCAGTAGCAACTCCCCAATCAAGAATGGTGACTTCGTTGTATTCTCCGACGATGATATTTTCAGGTTTGAGGTCGCGGTGGAGGAACCCTTTCGAGTGAGTGTGTTCAATCGCCTGACAAATATTGAGGAAGGCCAGCATTAAAGAGGGAATCGATCCTCCCATGATATGAGGAGGGAGGCCATTGTCATTGGCCATCCGTGTTTTAATGAGAATCATCCGAAGCGTTTCACCCTGAAGGTAGGGCATTGTGTAGTAGAGGTCATTTTCATCTTCATGAAGGTCATAGATTGGAACAATGGTTGGGTGTGCTAGCTGCGCTGTAATCCGCACCTCCTTTTTAAATCGATCGCATGCCTTTTCTTTACTCCTTCGCTTAGGCGTAACCCTTTTAAGGGCAACTTGACGACCACAGATAGGGTCATCAGCAAGAAAGACCTCACCCATTCCACCCATTCCAATCAATTTCAGAATAGTGTATCGCCCAATCTGAAAGGGGTACTCATACACGGGGATTTCATCTTCGTCTTTCGGTTTTTCTTCTCGTTCCATTTTTTCTAGATTGTGTTTTGAAAATGTCTCTTTCTCGCACAATAGCAAAATTTTTCTACTTTCTCCAAAGAAAAAATCATGATACACTGAACTTTATGACAAAAAGACACACCATTCTAACGGGAGACCGTCCTACAGGACCTCTTCACTTGGGGCATTTTGTGGGGTCATTGCGAGCTCGTGTAGAGCTTCAGGAGAGCTGCGATCAGTACGTAATGATTGCTGATCTACAGGCTTTGACCGATCATGCCAAAAATCCAGAAAAAGTGCGCGAAAGTGTTCTTCAAGTCGCTTTAGATTATCTTGCCGTTGGAATTGACCCTGCAAAGACTACAATTTTTATCCAGTCTCTTATTCCTGCACTTTCTGAACTCACCATGTATTACCTCAATTTGGTCACATGGAATCGCCTCAAACATAACCCGACTGTAAAACAAGAAATTGTTCAAAAGGGGTTTGGAGAAAGCGTTCCTGCAGGATTTATGACTTACCCCATTTCGCAGGCTGCCGACATCACAGCTTTTAAAGCGGATCTGGTTCCGGTTGGAGAAGATCAAAAGCCGATGATTGAACAGACAAATGAAATAGTCCGCGCCTTTAACCGCACTTATAACACTGATGTCTTAGTCGAAGCGAAAGCACAAATCCCCAAAATTGCTCGATTGCCAGGAACTGATGGACAAGCAAAAATGGGAAAATCACTCAATAATGCCATTTATCTCTCGGATACTCCAAATCAGGTTTCCAAGAAAGTCAAAAAGATGTATACCGATCCAAATCATCTTCAAATCGAAGACCCAGGAAAAGTTGAAGGAAATCCCGTATTTAGCTATCTCGATGCTTTCGGCACCGATCTCGATAAAATTCATGAACTAAAAGCTCACTATAAAAGAGGTGGTCTTGGAGATGGGAGTGTTAAAAAGTATCTCCTAGAAGTTCTCTTAGAGTTTCTTGAGCCTATCCAGCAAAGGCGGGCCCAATTTGGAGCAGATACAGATGCAGTGATGAATATCCTTAGGAAGGGAACTGAAAGAGCCAACGAAACGGCATCTCAGACCCTTCAGGAAGTACGCGCGGCAATCGGAATAAACTATTTTGAACCGGATTCTCTTTCCTCATGAAGTCTCCAAAAATTCATAAAGACTGGAAATACTATGTTGGGATGACCTGTCTGATTCTCAGCTTGGGCCTCCCTCTTTTTGGTTTTGCGATTCCCTTTTTGGGGCTTCACCCAGCTTTTACCGCGATTCTCATAGGGTTTCTAACCATTGGCGGACCTGAGGTAATGATTCTTTTGGCTGTACTTTTCTTAGGAAAGGAAACCCTCAGCTATTATAAGCAGAAAATATACAAATGTCTCTTTAAGAGACGGAAGTATAAGGCAGTCTCGAAATTCCGATACTACTTTGGTCTTGTGATCTTTTTTGCGAGTCCTACCCCCCTATATCTCAACGCTTATGGAGAGCATCTTCTTCCTGCAGACGAGAATTTTAGGCATTTTATTCTTATGGGGGCCGACCTTGCCTTTGTTCTCAGTTTCTTTATCTTAGGGGGAAACTTCTGGGAGAAATTCAAATCCCTGTTTATCTGGAATTACCCAGTTCACTCAGAATAATTTTTATATCAAGATTTAAAAGATTTTAAACCATTATACAACTGACAGAGCTGAATTCCATGGATCGTCCCTCCCCAAAAGAAGCCCTATGTCACCAATTTTTCTTACTTTAGTATCGATTAGGACATTATGATCTTTTATCATCTTCATTATCGACCTCAATACTTGGGGTCTCTTCATCGTCATCTTCACCTATGGATGTGCTTACCCACTCTTTGCAGAGGACGTAGACCGCTGCCATGATGAAGAAGATCGGAACGAGGACCTTCCATGAGATGTTGAATTGGGCAATGATAAAGAAGCCTACGAAGACGAAAAGGCTGATGGCTGCATCATTGAAGCGTCCTGTCAGGAATTGCTTTAGAGATAGAGGTATGCCGATAACAATCATAACAGCAGGCCACCAATCATTAAGGAAAAACATAATAGCAGCCCCAACAAGTAGGAGTGCCGTTGAGAGAGCTTTAGCCTTATTCTTTGCAATCAGGGGTTTTGCCATATCTATCTCCTAGTGCAGTAGTTTATATTTCTTCTTTGCTACTTGTTTTTGCTTCGGAGAAACAAAAGAGCTTTTATGTGCCGAAACGATTGCTTCAGGGTAGGCTCGCATCTTTTCAATCGCTGTTCCTGGAAAGAACTCAGAAAGAATTTCAGGAGCATCATCGCCCCGCTCAGACATTTGCTTTGCACTATAGAGGCATAGACCAACACCTGGTCCTTTTCCATATCCCTCAAAGACGGCAACATTTCCCTTGATGCATACAGTAAAGTCATTGCTTTTGAGTTTGTCGCTTCCAAGCGCTGTTTGAAGCGCCATAAAATCGACGTCCTCTTGATGGGTTCCATCGTGCAATCGAGCGGCATAGACGCGCCCAGAAAAATGATCGACGAAAAGATCAATTCCAGTCACACGGTTGGTTTTTACAACTTTCGCAAGTTCCTGAGTATTGATGGTCAGAGACCAATGAGTATCGGCGCGGGATTTCATGGCGAAAGGGGTTTCCACACCACTTGGAGTAGAAGTGTTTTTTCTAAAAATAGAGGCATAGCTAGCAGTCTTTCCTCCAGAATTTTCAGTCCAACTCCCTGGAAAGGGTTGCTGCTCATAAGTCATAACAAGATAGCGGGTATTATCGACTGCTTTATCTATATCTAAATTCTGCAATGTGAGGCCTGTGCCATAGTAGTTTACTTTTTTTGCTAGTACATGCCAAAAAGCGTCGTAATTCATGAGGGCCTTATAATAGGCATCGGTTCGAGAAATAATTGCGATTGAATCCATCACATTAGGAGGGAAACTGTTCCCATTAAGCTCTTCCGTTAGAGTGGATTTTACATAGCTTTCCACATCAACTTCGTTAATAACGCTGAGTTTTCCCTCGATATGGTAGATTTCGATTGCCCCTCGGTATTGCACACCGTCTACCAAAAAAGTAGTATTGGCACTCGTTGGAGCAATTTGCAGCTGGAAGATCCCTAAAAAGTTCTCTCCCCATTTGATTCCTTCTTCATGAGGATAGAGATAAAATCGTTTTCCACGGCGTCCTGAGCTTACTTTTTTTCCATTTTCTGGATTATAGACAACAAATGGTCCCCGTGCTTCTAGAAGGATTCCATCAGAATCTCTTTCAAGTAGAACTTTGATTGTTGCAGGTTTTCCTGTTTCTTTCTCGGGTATTTTCACGCTCTCCTTGCAAAAGACAAAGAGGGGAATAAAAATAAAGAGTAAAAGGTGCTTAACTTTCATTGAGCGTTTCTCCAGAAAATTGATTAGTCACAGGCACGCGACCAAGATGTTGATAGGCGAGTTTTGTTACTTCCCTTCCTCGCTGTGTGCGGCGAATAAAGCCTTGCATAATTAGAAAGGGCTCATTAACTTCCTCTAGAGAAGAGGATTCTTCTCCCAACGCAGCGGCAATGGTTCCAATGCCGACAGGGCCCCCCTCATGGTGGTCAATAATATGTTCAAGCATTCTCTTGTCCATTTCATCGAGCCCGCGGAAGTCAATATCTAGCATTTCTAAAGCAGTTCGTGTTGAGACCTTATCTAGTTTACTATCGGTTCTCATCTGAGAATAATCGCGAACCCACTTTAGGAGATTGTTTGCAATACGCGGCGTTCCCCTAGCTCGTTTGGCGATTTCAAAAATCGACTCATCGTTGATGTCAACGCCGAGAATCGAGGAGGAACGGGAAAGAATATTTGCTAAGAGATCGGAAGGGTAATAATCGAGTCGGCAGGTAAATCCAAAGCGGGAGCGCAATGGAGCACTCAAAAGACCCATGCGAGTTGTAGCTCCAATCAATGTAAAATGATTCAGCTTCACCTGAACACTCCGAGCTTGAGGTCCTGAATCAAGCATCAGGTCAAGGGAAAAGTCTTCCATTGCAGGGTAAAGATATTCTTCAACAGTTCGGTTAAGGCGGTGGATTTCATCAATAAAAAGAATATCCCCCTCTTTTAGATTAGTGAGTATCCCTGCTAAATCGGCAGGCTTGTCAATCGACGGACCTGAAGCAACAACTAAGTCTGTACCCATCTCCTGGGCAATAATATGACCCAGAGTAGTTTTACCTAACCCTGGGGGGCCGTAGAATAAAGAGTGGCCCAGGGCTTCGCCCCGTTTTTTAGCAGCGCCTACAAAGACATCTAGTTTTTCCCGTACTGAAGACTGCCCAATAAACTCACCTAAAGATCCTGGGCGTAGTTTTAGCTCAAGTTTCTGGTCTCGTTTTGTCCAAGACGACTGTACAAATGGTGGTTTCGTCATATTTTTGTGTTTCCTAAGATGCTTGCCATATGAAAAAATACTAGCAAGAAAAGGAATTCAAGCGCTATATCTAAAGTGCAAAACATAAAAAAAGGTTCTGCCTAAAGGTGTTTCTATTTATCGAAGCACACTAAGGGATGGTTCTTTCGAAAACAGGTGATAAAATGAGTTTACAAGCAGATAAGTGGATTAGAAAAATGGCTCTTGAAGAAGGGATGATTGAACCCTTTGTTGATTCCCAGGTTAAAAGCATCGAAAATCATAAGATCGTCAGCTATGGTCTTTCTAGCTATGGATACGATGTTCGGGTGGGCAATCACTTTAAGGTGTTCACCAACGTTCATAACTCGATTGTTGATCCAAAAAATTTCACAGAGGATGCTTTTGTTGATATCGAAGGGGACTATTGTATTATTCCACCGAATTCTTTTGCTTTAGCCTCCACCATAGAGTATTTTCGCATTCCTAGGAATTGTCTCACTGTTTGCTTGGGGAAATCCACCTATGCTCGTTGCGGAATCATTGTCAATGTTACCCCATTTGAGCCAGAATGGGAGGGACATGTGACGATTGAAATTTCTAATACCACTCCTTTGCCAGCGAAAATCTACTCGAATGAGGGGATTGCTCAAGTTCTCTTTTTTGAAGCGAAGCAAGTGTGTGAAACTTCCTATGCTGACCGTGCAGGCAAGTACATGAAGCAAAGAGGAATCACTGTCCCATCGGTATGAACCTACCTCAAAATTCCGATATTTATAATAGTGGGATAGATTCATGAGGGTCCATCTTATTTTACTTAAAAATTGGTGGGTCATTGCCTTTATTTTGATGGCTGGGGCGATTTATATTCAGGCGATTCACAAGAAAAATCAATTAGTTGCTACACTGCAGGAAAGGGTAGATACTCTTGCTGCAGCAAAAATGGACGCAATGGAGAAAAAAGAAGAGCTTCTACTTCGGATAAATAGCAAAAATGATCCCGATTTTATTGAACTCATTCTTAAGGAAAAACTTGGTGTGACGGCTGAGGGAGAACTAAAAGTGGTATTTCAATGACGTTGCCAATTCTCGTTGTAATCCTTGTCGTTTTAATCTTCACATCTGCTTTTCTCTCGGCTTCAGAAACAGCACTTTTTTCCCTCTCCTCGATGAAGGTACGAGCTTTCCGCCTTGGGGAGGATTCACGTGGGCGTCTCATTGCGCGCCTCCTTTCTGAGCCCAGAAAACTTCTTGTCACAATTCTAATGTTGAATGTAGTGATGAACATCTTAGTTCAAAATGTGGTGTCTGGGATTTTTGGGACATTTACTAGTTGGGCGTTAACTGTTGGTGTACCACTTGCATTAACGCTCGTTTTTGGAGAGGTTATTCCCAAATCGATTGCCTATCCCAAAAACACCTGGATTGCCTGCCGCGTCTCCCCCATCATCCGAGGCGTTGAGATTTTTTTAAAGCCACTTCGTGACGCGATCACATTTATTACAACAGGAATTTCAAAGTTCTTTTTCTTTTATCTTCGAAAAGAGAGCGATATTGAAATTGAAGAACTGAAAATTGCCCTGCGTACTTCTCAACAAACAGGAGCGGTGAGTAGTGAGGAAGCAAAGCTAGTCCGGGGATATCTCAACTTAGAAGAAGATCTTGTAAAAGAGTTGATGTGTCCTCGGAATGAGGTTTTATTTTTTAATATTAACGATTCTCTTTCAGATCTCCTTCGCCTTTTTGTTGATGAAGAATGTACATGTATCCCGGTATGTAATGGGTCGATTGAAAATGTTTTAGGAATCATGACAAGTGGAAGTTTCTTTCTTCATCGTAATCACTTAAAGTCAAGTCATGACATCATCCCGTTCTTGAGAAAGCCAAACTATGTCCCAGAATCGATGCTTAGTAGGGCTCTTCTTGAGCATTTTTACAAGTTGCAAGAAACGATGGTCATGGTTGTTGATGAATATGGATCTGTTTCTGGGCTCATTACCCTTGAAGATCTTGTAGAAACTGTCATTGGACAGATCGCCGATCGGCGGGATGAGAAAAGCCATTATACTAGGGCTTCTTCTGATATCATTATAGCCAGTGGTAAGCTTGAACTGCTTGAATTTGAGGAGATTTTTGACTATCACTTAGAAAGCCCAAATAACATGGCGACAATTGGAGGATGGCTTACAGAACAACTTGGAGATATTCCGAAGAGTGGAACTAAAATCGAGCGCCACGGTTTCCTTTTCCATGTCCTAGCTTCAGATAACAACCGTGTTCGACGTGTCTATATCCGCTATCTTAAATCCATTAAAAGGAAAAAAGATGGCTAACTGGACTTTTTTCCTCCTCTTAATTGTTGTTTCCCTGATTGTCCAAGGGTTTTACTCGATGATCGAAATGGCAGCCGTTTCTTTTAATCGGGTCCGCCTTCAATTTTATGTGAGTCAGGGGAATCGACGGGCAAAATGGCTTAGCAAGCTTCTTAATAATCCGACGAGGCTTTTTGGGACTACACTTATAGGGGTAAACACTGCAATGCAGTTTGGTTCTGAGTGTGCACGCCGTTTTTATTCTTCACTTGATCTCAGTCCTGACTGGGCGCCGATCTCCCAAATTTTCATTGTCCTTATTTTTGCTGAACTTGCGCCAATGTTTGCAGCGCGCCGCTATGCTGAAAATGTGTGTATGTTGGGGATCCCTATTCTGCACCTAACATCCTATATTCTGCGTCCCATCGTTTTTCTCCTTGACCTCATTTGTCGCTTCATCAATTTCCTTTTTGGAGTGAAGAGTCGTTCAGGTCTCTACTTATCGCGAGAAGAGCTTCAGAAGGCCATTGAAGAAAGAGATGATACTCCTTCAGAAGAGCTTGACTCGGTCTTAATGAATATTTTCTCATTAAAAAACAAGACAGCAAAGGATCTCATGGATCCTATTGAAGAGATGAAATGCATCCCTTCAGAACAAACAATTGGAGATCTTAAGCAGCTCCTTAATTACCAGCCATTTCCATTCATTCCAGTTTATCATAAAAGTCCCAAGAACATCGTTGCTGTTGCTTACCCCCGGGATCTTCTCCGTCACGCGGATGATACACGCCTGCGCGCTTACTGTCGTTCCCCATGGTTTATCACAGAGGCCAACTCGGTCCTTGAAATCATGAAAGAGTTTCGACAAAACAATCAGAGCTTGGCTATTGTTCTCAATGAAAAAGGGGAGGCTATAGGAAGCCTTACCCTTGATGCTGTTGTGGATGAAATTTTTGGGCACCGTGATGATTGGATTTCATTTGGAGAGTATATTCCCGAGCAACGAAAGGTCCTCGTTGATCGATCTTTCCCAGGAGACACTGCTATTGCTGATATTAACAAATGGCTCCACATCGACCTTCCCATTAAGGAAGATGGAGAAACCCTTGAAGATCTCATGGAGATTTCCCTTGGACGTCGCCCTGATCTTGGTGATTCCGTGCGCATAGACTCTTTTGAGCTTTCAGTCGAAGAAACTTCCTTTATCGCAGGCCGCACGATTCTTATCAGCTCTGTCTCTTAGATAATACTTCAGATTATCTAAGAAATGCCAAGCAATTTCTTTACTTAAAAAATAAGGAATGGAATATTGGCAGAAAACTGAACATCTTCTAAGAATGTATAAAAGAAATCTGTTACTCCTTAATGCTGTGTTAGTTATAGCACTAGTTCTTCTTTGTCATCACCCATTATTTGGGATGGTTTCTAAAATCGACATCCAAGGGATTGTGTTGCTCGGCTGCAAGGAAGATCTAATTGAAGAAGACTACAGTTCTTACGAGGGAATTCACCATCTTGGGCTGAAACTGCCTGGGAATGCCCTCACCCTTGAAAGACAGTTAGCAGAGTTGATTGGCAAGGCAATAGATAAAGAAACGATTGCTGAAGGGGAGAATATAATACTGCAATTCTACAAAATGAGTGGGCACCCTCTTGTAACAGTTCGAGTTCCTGAGCAAAAGATTAGCGATGGGATATTGCAGTATATTGTATCGGAAGCACTTATAGGAAAGGTTTCATTCAGCGGAAATGAATGGACTCCCACTAAGCAGCTAGAAAAGGGGTTGCATCAGAAACCGGGGGAGACCTTGGATACAAATCTTTTAGAGAAAGATTTGATTTGGCTCAACCGTAACCCCTTCAGAAATACGCTCATGATTTTGAACCCTGGGGATGAAGAAGGAACAACAGATCTTCAGTTTGTTTCTGAAGATCACTTTCCCTATCGGATCTACGTTGGAGGAGACAATACTGGGTTTGATGCAACGGGAAAAGGACGGTTTTTTGCAGGTGTCAATTTTGGAAACCTATTCCACTTGGATCAACGTCTCTCATACCAGTACACAGTCAGCACAAAATGGGGGAATTTTTATGCGCATACTGGTCAGTATGTGATTCCTCTTCCCTGGAGGCATATTCTAGAGTTTTATGGAGGGTATTCTGGAATTCATGTACTCATGCCCTTTAAGGGAATGAGTAGCAGTGGCAATGCTTGGCAAGCAAGCGCAAGGTACATCATTCCCTTGACCCCGGCGAGAGCTTATACTCATGAATTAAAAGTAGGGTTTGATTATAAGCAGACCAATGTAAATCTTGTATTTGATGCCATTCCTATTTTGGGAAACCAGGCTGTTGTGACTCAGCTTGTTTTCGGGTATTTTGGGGCTTATGAGCATAAGATTGCCGATACTTCACTTGAATTTCAATGGTTCGCATCCCCTGGGGATATTTTTCCTCATCAAAGCAAAAAGGACTATTCCTCTCTTCGCCCAAACGCAAAAAGTCGTTACGCCTATTTCCGGGCTGCAATCATCCCAGTGTTTCATCTGCCAAAAGATTTTGAAGCTGTTTTAAAAACTGAATTTCAAGCTGCGACTCAAAATCTGTTATCGAGCGAGCAATTTGGATTGGGGGGACTCTATACTGTTAGAGGGTATGATGAGCGTATATTGAATACAGATAATGCCTTTCTTATGTCAGGGGAAGTGAGATCTCCTCCTATGCCTTTATTCACAAAAAAAGGGACACCTTTCTCAGTAGAAATGCTTCAGGCTTTAGTATTTGTTGATTACGGATTTGGTGTGAATCATGAGGCTCTTATGGGGGGGAGAAACTATTTCTATTTGCTGAGTACAGGGCTGGGCCTTCGCTATCGGTTTAAATACCATGTTACGGGTCGAGTTGATTGGGGAATCCCTTTGCATCGTCATATTCAAAAACATGTCTCTCAAACTGGAAGTCATTTCAACTTCTCAATAATCTTTAGTTATTGATTAATAATCTCTCGTTATATATTTAATTTAATTAATATGTGAGATGGTTTTGTTTCGTTTTTATTTTATATTAAGCCTCTGTCTATTAAGTTGTTGTTTATACTCTAACCCCTCGTGTCCCGATATTGTTAAGGGGATGGCTCAATTCACTCAGGAGGGACAACGATTAACAATCAAAACGCAGACCGATAAAACAATCATTAATTGGGATCAATTTTCGATCAATGCCAACGAGATCACACACTTTCTCCAACCTCATAAACATGCCGCAACACTCAATCGCGTTCTTTCAGCGGTCCCTAGTGAAATTTTAGGAAGTCTCTCATCTAATGGAGTGCTTTTTCTCATCAATCCAAATGGAATTTTAGTCGGTCCTGGTGGACAAATAGATGTAAATGGGCTTGTGGCATCTACTTTAGACGTTAGTAATGGTGCGTTCCTTAAAGGAGAGGACCTTTTGTTTTCTGGAGATTCAAAGGCCGCAGTAGAAAACTATGGGTTGATTCAAGGAGGAGATGATGGTGTTTATTTGATTGGGCGCCATCTAGTGAATCAAGGGGATATTCTAGCAGTTTCCTCAGAGGTTCACTTTGGAGCAGGGAGTCATATCCTCTTAAAAACTCATGATAAGCATATCTATATTCAGCCAGATTTGGAAGGCTCTTCTGAGGGCATTGGTGTGGATCATACTGGGACGATTGAAGCAGGGCATGTGG
The DNA here is from genome assembly GCA_964350675.1 of uncultured bacterium. Classification (GTDB taxonomy): domain Bacteria; phylum Chlamydiota; class Chlamydiia; order Chlamydiales; family Simkaniaceae; genus Neptunichlamydia. The sequence goes on from CAYGKJ010000010.1 coordinate 71,339, forward strand.
AAATACACTCTGATGGGAATCTATATGAGTTGGCAGTCCGTCACACGGGGAAAATAGAGGCTGTTGCAACTGCTGAAAGAGAGGGTGAAATTTATCTTGTTGCTTTTGGAGGAGAGACAAGAGTTGAGAAAGATGGTTCTTTGCTAGCAGGCAAAAGAATCGAAGTGTTGGGAACGCATGTTGTACTGCTAGATCATTCTAAGTTAGGTGTTTACGAGTCTGGAGATATTATTTTGGGTGGACTCCCTGAAAGGAGTATGAACGCCACACATACCGCGGTTGGTTCAGATGTTATGATTAACTCAAATCTTTCTGAGATCGGGGATGGGGGAAATGTAACTGTTTTTGGAACCGATACTGCGGCCTACTTTGGAACTATACGAGCAATGGGAGGAAATAGAACTGGAAAAGGGGGGACTGTAGAAGTCTCGGGATATAAAAACTTAGTGTTTAGAGGATTGGTGAATACTGAGGGGCCAAATGGGCAAAATGGCCTTTTGATTCTTGATCCAACCAACATCACAATCTCGGCGGCGGCGACTGGAGGGGGAACGTTCAGCGGCCTTTCACCTACAGATACATTTTCTTTAGCATTTGGAGGGGCTGCAGCCACGCTGAACAGTGGCGATTTGAATACAGCACTTCAGTCAAATGATGTTTTAGTAACAACAGCTTCTGCATTTGGTTCTGCGGGGAATATCACCATTGCAGGGACGACAAATTTGAACTTGCTCACTACGAGTCACACACTGACCTTGAGAGCTGACAACGATATTAACGTAAACTCTCCTTTAACGATGATTGACTCTGCTGGGGGGACATCTGTTCTCAACATGAATGCTTTGGGTACGGGCACAATCAACTTAAATAGTTCTATTACAGGCTCCAACTTAGATTCTATTAATTTGACCACAGCATCCGGAACCATAGATCTTGATAACGCCATCAATGCCTCTGGGATTACAGTAAACATCACTTCAGGTGGAGCTGTAACGAGTACTGGAGCTGGTACAAATACTTTAACCGCTGGTCAGTGCACGATCAGTGCAGCAGCTGGAATTACGATAACGAATGATATTACTTTTACAGGAAATGGGGCGGCATCAAGCCTGAGTATGACAGCTGGAACGGTATTTACCCAGACTGAAGTGATGCGATTCAATAATTGGGGAACAGCTACAGCGTCATCGGTAACGGGGAACTTCTTAGTAGATAATCAGGTGACCTGCATGGGGACCGATACTCTAATCTTCAATGGCGGGGTTGATTTGATCAATCAGGGGGGAACCAATCTCTTTAATGATCTTTCAGGACAAAATACAGATCTTTTCCTCAATGCGAATCAAGATATTACGATCAATTCTCAAATCGATATCAACAACTTCAACTCTGCGACCTTAACAGCAACTCGAGATTTTGTACTCAATCAAGACTTTGAACCTGACCAGACAACGACAGTATCTGTCATTGCAGGTCGAGATATTCTTCATACAGGTGCTGCTGCTGATATCATTGCGAATAATGGGACAACGCTTTCCTTTACTGCAGGAAATGACTTCATGAGTGACGAGCCTTTTACAGCGAATAACTTCACGAATGTAAATATCACCGCAACAGCGGGTGACGTCATAATTGCAGTTGGAGGGACGACAAATGTCCCTGGAGCTAATACAATCGTCACAGCTGGCAGTGATATCAATCTATCGACGACCTTTCTCAATACAACATCAGGAAATATCACCTTTAATGCAACGAACGACGTAAATATTGGACCTTCAACAATTCTAGCGCAGGTAGGGACCCGTGATGGGACAATGACAGTGAATGCTGGGAGAGATTTGAAGGTGGAAGGAGGTGCAGGGACAAACGATCGGTCACAAATTGGATTCAACAATGCCCTGGTAGATAGCGACATTGATTTGACAGTTGGGAGAGATATTAATGTTTTTGCAGGAGGGAACTCAAATAGTATTGCCATTATTGGGCATGGGTTTACGGCTGGAACCTACAGAGGAGATATTATTATTAATTTTGTTGGAAGGGATGTGAATATCACGGGAGATACTGGTGTTGTAGGTTCAACAAAATTTGCTCAGATAGGGTACTCGCGGTTTACAAGTGGAATCTCGAGTTTCACTGGAGACATCCGAGGAACAGCAGCAGGTTCTCCAGCGCTAATTTCAGGGGCTCTTCGGTTGACAGGAGGCAATGACACCACTTGTTTCTCTTTGTTTGGCCATGGAGGAAGAGATAGTAATGCTTTAGAGACCTATTCGGGAAATATTCGGGTTCATGCAAATGAGATTGTACTCGATGGAGGAACAAGTACAGATTGTTTTGCGAATATTGGATTCTTTGCTGTAGCTCAAACAGGAGGGGTGAACCCAGTAATTATAGCTCCAACTTCCTCTGTTGAGGTAATTAGTGATACCACAATTACAATGACTGCGATGAATAACGGAATTGTTTCTATTGGTGGCAGAGTACTCAATACAGCCTCTCATCTTAGCAGTATGGACTTGAGCTCTGTGAGTATTCGGACAGGAGGCGATTTGACCTTGACAGGTGGTATAGGGGTCGAGACAGATGCTACGATCGGGGTTTTTTCAAACTTTGGGACCTCTGATACGAACCTGACAATGAATATTGGAGGAGATCTGCTCATCAATGCGGGAACAGGTGCTGTTGCTCAAATTGTGAATGGAAGTGGGACGGTTGCTTCAAAGAATACAACAATTCAAGTCGTAGGAAATATTACACCGAGTGTCGCTGGAGGGTTTAGTGCTTTTATTGAAAATCCCACGGGGAATTTGGATGTAACTGCTCAAGGGGTTATTACTCTTTCTGCTTTTACACGAATTTCAAATGTGGGAGCTAGTGGAGGGGAATTAAATGTTATTGGGGGAGAGATTCTAGCCTTTAGTGGAGGGGCTATCACGAATAGTGGGGCGGGGATCTCATCTGTTAGTACGACAACTGGAGATATGACGATTTCAAGCGCCAGCAGTGCAACCTCGGTGGGAAATCTTTCTGTAAGCAGTGCTAGAGACATTGTCTGTTTTGACAGTGCCCTTGTCAATTCTTCAGGTGGAACTATCTCAGTAGCTGCAACGCGGGATATTGCTCTTACGGGAGCTGGGACTGGAAGCGCAATCATCAGTTCAGCTGGGAACGGAATTTATACCGCAGGAAGGGATGTATACCTTAGAGGTGTTTCAGCAGTGAATGAAGGGGTCATTGAAAACACCACGGGTGTTCTTCAAATAATTGCAGGGGAATGTATTGAAGTGAATGCTTTTGGGCGGATTGAAAATTTAGGCACAGGGAGTCTTACCCTTGTCGTTGATAACAATTTCCCAGCACCCCCAATGATTGGTGTGGGAGCTTTTTCTCTTTCAGCCCTAGGGACTGTCTCAGCCCTTGGAGTAGGTCCTGTTAGAATCTTCACTGCAGTCAGAGATCAAAACATGATTGTGGGAACGGGGAATCTCAATGGATCAACATTTACTCCAGGGTCATACCTTGTTGATAGTGCCACAGAGCAATGGGGAATGTATTTTCCCAGTAGCTTTGGTGGAAGTCCCTTTACAATTTTTTACAAGGAAGGGATTCCCATTCCTTCATCTACAAGCTCTATTCCAAGTATTTTGGATATCTTAACTAGGAACCCTAATGCATTTGTTCCCTTCTATGAACTTTCATTTATTCTCGAAGGTTATAAACAGGATCCTGTGTTTTCTTGGCTCTATCAGCTGCGCGTTAAAAATCAGTGGTGTGAGAAAGGTAAAGAGTATCCCTATTGTGTGCCAGATTTCTTAAACATTAAAAAACTTCCTCCTTATACCCATCGCTTAGATTCAATAGAATTCTAACTAAATACTCTATTAGGATAATACTGCTGCGCGGATTTTACTTGCGAGTGAGATGACCACTTTGGTTGCTTGCTTGACTTCTTCGCGAGTATTGAAGCGGGAGAAGGAGAAGCGCAGTGAAGAGGCGGCACGCTCACGAGAGTAACCCATCTTGATAAGGACTCGAGAGGGTTCTAAAGCGCCAGAAGCACAAGCTGAAGCGTGAGAGGCTGCAACTTTATGCATATCAAGCGCAATTAAAAGAGATTCTCCATCAACTCCAGGAAAGAATAGGTTAGAAGTATTAGAAACCCTGGGGCCTTCTCCATTGATTTCTACGTCTGGAAAGGCGGAAAGTATTTCTGATTCAAAGAGCTCACGAAGAGATGCTAGGTTGACTGCATTTTTATCTTCATCGATTAGAGTGAGTGCCCGGGTCATGCCGACGATTCCTGGAAGGTTTTCGGTCCCACTTCGTATTTTCTTTTCTTGGCCCCCTCCTGTAACAAGGGGAGAGAGTTTGAAGCTTGAGCGAGCAAAAATGAAACCCACTCCTTTTGGGCCATGAAATTTATGAGCAGAAAAAGCGACCCCTGATACTCCATCAGGGATAGAAAACGGTTCTTTTCCAATGAATGAGACACCATCGATGATGAGTGGAACCTTTGCTGATCGGGCAATGGCAGCCATTTTTTCAAGATTGATTTTGATCCCTGTTTCACTATTGGCAGCTGTGAGAACTATGAGTTTTGTATCAGGGCTCAGAGCTTTTTGTAGGTCATCAGGATGCGGAGCTCCGTAGGTGTCAACTGGAAGGAAAGTGACATCAGCTCCCTTTGCTTGAAGATCGTTTAATGTACTGTGCACGCACGAGTGGTCAATGGGGGATCCAATGATGTGTGCCTTGGAATCATCTAGTGCGCCCCGAATCAGAAGATTCATTCCCTCTGTTCCTCCTGAAGTAAAGAGGATTTCGCTAGGTTTCACATTTAAAAAGGAAGCGATTTGAGAGCGGCAGTCAGAGAGTACTTTTTTGCCTTCTTGGCCAAAGTGGTGGACGCTTGAGGGATTTCGAGGGGGGGCGACAAGTTCCTCAACCATAGCCTCTACAACTAGAGGATCGATTTGTGTTGTGGCATTATTATCGAGGTAAATTCTCATCATCTGTTTTCACAATCACTACAGTTACGTTGTCCAGCCCACCCTGTTCCTTGGCTCTTTCAACAAGCTGCGTAGTTGCACTCTTAATATCTTTGCTATTTTTCAAAATCTTGGTGATTTCTTCATCCGAGACCTGATCAGTGAGACCATCACTGCACATCAAGTATATATCATGAGGGTTTACTGGGGCAATATGGATTTCTGCTTCCACATCCATCTGAGTTCCAATCGCTCGGGTTAAAATATTTTTGTAGGGAAGATTTTGCGATTTTTCTTTTGACACTTGTCCTTTCTCAATCATTTGATTTGTGAGGGAGTGGTCAAGGGTCAGCTGATCAAGAAGTCCTTCTCGAAAGCGGTAGATACGACTATCTCCTACGTGACCATAAATGAGTGAATGCTCGTGAAAAAGAAGGGTACAGAGGGTGGTTCCCATCCCTGAGTAATCCTTTTTCTTTTTGCCTAGATGGTGAACCCAGCTATTGGCATTTTCAATGCAAAGCTTATTAAAAGAGGAGAGATCAAAAATATTCCACTCCCGTTCTGCAGAAACAAACAGCTCTTCAACTGAAGCACAGACAAAGCGAACTGCTTCCTTTGCTGCGACTTCCCCAGCATTATGCCCACCCATTCCGTCGGCAAGGGCAAAAAAGCCATATTCATGGAGATTAAGAAATACATCTTCGTTGTTTGTACGGACATGGCCGACATCAGTCAGTCCAAAACAAGATAGTGGAAAAGCGTAGCGATTCAAGATGATTTCCCTCCAGTTGCATTAGTAATTCCCATTTGAGATGGGTCTTGACATTCTCCAAGAAAAAGGAGGAGTTTGGTGTCAAAGTCGTAAACGGCATATAGAAAGGGGCGGTTGGCAACAAATTGAGCTGCATCTTCCCCTCTAGATGATTTTAAGCTAAAGGATGAACTTGCTGCTGCTGTTGCAAAAATTCCTCCTTCATCTATTGAGAGGATACTTTGCTGAAAGGCTTTACTAATCATTAAATTCTTCGTTCCATCGATTCCAGAAAAATCAGCTTTAGTTGAGAGTGCTTCACTAATCCCTAATGATCGATAAAGAGGAATTAGATTGAGTTTTTGTGAAACAATAAACTTCGGGATTGAGACGTTGATGTAAGCTTTTTTAAGGTATTGAAGATAGGAGATAAAACCTTCAGGCTTTTCCTCACCTTGGGAGTAATAAAAGTTGTAGAGGTCTTCAGGGTGTTTTTTTGGAAGAAAGATCACAAAAGCAAGGTGCGAGTTAATGTTTTCAATCGGAAGAGCAACAATTTGTGAATCATCATTTTCAAAGTAGTAAAGCTCGGAAGATTGGCGCATCATTTTGCAAGGAACTGAACTTCCATCCTTTTTTAGGAATGGCTGTTGTCCCGTATTTTGGGTGGGAAAAGGGTTTTCCCATGAGCCTTTTAGAAGGAGGCTATTGATGAGAATCATTTGAGTTGAGCTAGAAAGAGTGGATGAATCAATAAATTTTGTGATTTTTCCATCCGATTTTTCATAAACCCACTCGTTCATGCTTCTCGCGGCAATTAGAGGTTTGTGAAAGTTGACGCTATGGATAGATCCATCGAATTCTTTTGAAATAAGAGACTTATAAGAGCCTAACACATTAGATTTTTCATCGATCCACATTGTTGTGCCAATCTGGACCTTATCCCCACCTTCAGTCAGGTGATTGGCCAGGGATAAATATGCAGAAGGGACTTCTTTTTGCGACATGGTCAAATGAAGGCCTGTTGCGATCTGGTGAGCGGTATTTCCTTTAGCTCCCATATATGTCATTAAAAGAGAAGTGCTGATTGCCAGGGGGGACATTACGGTGTTCTGAGACTTATCCATAATATAGTAGAGGAACATTCCCGTGTGATTAATGCTTTCTGCCAGCTCTTCATTAACAGCATAAGTTCGTAAGGGTGTTCCTAGAGTGATGAGGGCCAAAAAAAGGCCTTGTAACAAAGGGCGCATACCACATTCCACTAAGTTGAAATCAAAAGTATACGGATAACACTTATTGAATTGAATGTCATGTGTAAAGCGATTGGAGTAAAAAGAGAGCGTTGTCTTTCATAGAGAAATCCTAAAAATAAAGCTAGGGCAAAGAGCGAAGACAGCAGGGCAATATTGCTCGCTCCCTGATCAGGAGAAAAATGAAACAGCGAAAAGATAAGAGCAGAAATAGTCGTTGCTTTAACCATCGAAAATCTTTTACGAAGGTAAGTATATAGAAACCCCCTGAATACAAGCTCCTCAATAACTGGTGCTGCCACTAATATTGTAAAGAGAGCGATTGACAAAAGAACCGGAGATTCTTTTGCCATCTTTAGGTAGCGGACAGCAAGCTGGTCGACGGGTGATAATCCTGTCAGAACAAGAGTGATAAACTCCATAATTTGACTCACTGCACCCACAACAGGAAAGGCGATAAGCCAGGTTAAGATTCCCAGACCAAAATCTTCAATAATACAAGAAAACCGGTTTCGACTTGGATGGATCCACATTGTATGAAGAGTAGTTTTATCTTGCAATAGCGAGAGAAAAAAAAGATAAGCAATCACCCATACAAGAGAAACAATTTGAAGAAGGGTCATGAGCAGAGCTGGAGAGTGCTCAGCAAGATCTTGCAAGTGTTTTCCCACCATACGGACGCTGAACGGGGCAACAATAAAAAAAAGGAGGAGGTAGCCAATAACTCCAATGATTGGATACCGAAGGTCTACCGAAACTCTCGGCAATGTTTTGACGCGAAAAAAGTGGAAGCGTGCTGCCACCCATAAAAAAATGGCTCCAACTATTCCTAGAAAGAGCCCCGATGTTAGGTGGTTCATTGGCTCTTGGAGAGGAGGATATAATCCTCGACTCGCTTGATCACCTCTTTGCTAAACTGCATGTGAGCAAGCCCCATAGGAGAGACAATAAATGTCATTTTTTTCCATTTTTCAGGGCTTGGATCATTGAGATTTGAAGGTTTAGGAATCAAGTGATCCTGATGGATAAATTCTTGCAAAATGACTTCAGGGTGGGATCCTCGCAAATCAAACACACGAACTCGCATGGAAAGTGAAAGTTCAGAAGAGGGAGTAATCTTATCAACAAAACTTCCCTTAAGGGGCTTTGAATGAATGTCATGTTCAACTAGTTCTGCGAAAATTACAAACTCATGACGATCAAAAGCATCTTTAATCCAGTCAATATTTGTGCTAAAGGGATTATCTTCAGCGCTCAAATTAGCAACAATCTGGTTAACTTCGTCGGGAGTGTTGAGGTAAAAGCTATTTTGTTTGTGGAGACGTCCACGAAGCTGATCGGTAAATTCGTCAGAAAGACTCCAACCTACTTGAGCATTTGATCGATCAAACACTGGGATAAATGCAACAACAGGTTTTGCACGCCCATCATCATGGAAGCGAGTTACTTGATCATAATTACTATTCGAAGAACACCCAAAAAGGGCGAGGCAGAGGGCAAAAATTGGTCCTAACCGTTTTAACATCATAAGAGCTCCATTGGTGTAAAAAAATGAGGATAACCGATGTAGATTTATGTGGCAATGAAGAGGGCACTACTAAAGGGATGAAGTACATATTCTTGAGAATGCTCACCCTCTTCTCCGTGCGTGTCTATAATCCGTTCCCACCCCCCATTGGGAAGGGTCCATGTGAGAGTTTCGTTCGAAGGATTGAATGCCACCAATATTGAATCATTAATCATAAGAGCAAGAAAAGGAAGATCTAGCCATGCAGTTTTTTCTACTTTTTTAAGATGAGATTTTCGAAATGCAATGAGTTTAGAAAGAAACGTCTGAATTCCAACGCATTCCCATTGAAAGTAGTTCAAGGCATTGTCTTGACACCATGTATTATTGTTTCCTAGTTTAGAATGACCATATTCATCCCCCATAAGGAGCATAGGAATTCCCTGAGAAACCATCAAAATCAGAAAAAAATTCTTCATTTGCCGCGTTCTGAGAGAAAGAACTTCAGGTGCATCTACAGGACCTTCCACCCCACAATTCCAGGAGACGTTATGATTAGAACCATCTTGGTTCCCCTCACCATTTTCCTCATTATGTTTTTCGTTATATGAAACAAGATCATAAAGGGTAAAGCCATCATGGATGGTGACAAAATTGCAGCTCTTTGAGGGAGCACTATAAATGTCAGGAGAGCCTAAGATCCTTTTTTTTATGTTATCAAGGTTTCCATCTCCTCTGATGAAGTGGCGTACATCGTCGCGATACTTGTCATTCCAGTCTGCGAAACGGTAGGAAGGGAACTTTCCAACTTGATAAAGACCCGCAGCATCCCATGGCTCAGCAATGAGTTTTGTTGGTCCTAATATCGAATCTCGGTTGATCATTTCAAGGACTGGTGGGCGTTTTAGCGGTTTTCCATCCTGTCCACGTGTTAGAATTGGAGCCAAATCGAAACGGAAGCCGTCAATGTGATATTCAGTGACAAAATGACGAAGAGAGTCAACGATAAGCCGAGCTGCTGCTGGATGATTGCAGTTAAACGTGTTTCCGCATCCAGAATAGTTATGGTACCCATTCTTATCGACTATGTAGTACGAAGCATTATCAATACCTCGAAACGAGTAGTAGTATTCTGTAAACGAGCCTTCGTTCGTATGGTTATAGACCACATCCATAATCACTTCAATTCCTGCACGGTGGAGAGCCCTGACTAAGGTTTTTAGTTCCTCTTGAGAGCCATAGGGGCGCATAGGAGTAAAAAAATTTGCCGTGGAGTAACCCCAATAGTTTAGGAGTTTTTCTCCAGTTTTAGGTTTTGTTTTTTGATTTTCATTTTCATTAAAAGTGTGAATGGGAAGAAGCTCTATCGCGTTAATTCCAAGGTCCTTTAGGTAGGGGATTTTTTCTATAATTCCTAAAAACGTCCCAGGTTTTTCAACGCCGCTACTAGGGTCCTGAGTAAAGCCCCGAACATGGAGCTCGTATAGGATTAGTTCGTCAGGAGGAATCATCGGGCGAGAATCCCCTTGCCAATCAAATGCTTCTTGTGGAGTGATAACTGCTCGAGGAGAGTTCCTTTGGTCATTCCAAGCAGATGATTGATTTAGGAGCGTTGCGTAAGGGTCAACAAGATCCATCTCTTTATTGAAAAAATGTCCCTCCTCAGGTTTATAGGGTCCATCGCATCGGTAGGTATATTCATAAGTTTTGGGAAGGTTTTCGAGGGTTATTTCCCAGATGTTTCCCTGGCGCTTCAGGTCAACTACATGAAATGGGTCACTTCCTTCCAGTTCATAAAGGCGCAAGCAAACCTGTGTTGCATGCTTCGAATAAAGCGCAAAGGTTGTCTCTTTGCCTGATTTTGTTACTCCCAGAGCTGTCATATCCCCCTTTTAGCTATATGCAAGATTTTTGACCAGAAAGGTAAAAGTCTATTGCATTTCTATGCCATAGGGACTATCATGAGGCTATAAAGTTGTTCTTTGTATGAATTTTTTGTTGCACTTTTTATCCGAGCCTGAAAAACTCTTTTCAAAGAACTAGATAAGAATTTATTAAGGAGGAGACATTAATGTCACTGCAAAACGCTGAAGCAAATCTCAATGAGTTTGGAAAAGAGCTAAACTTAGAAGGGCTAGCCTTTGATGAAAATCACACCTGTATTCTGGGGATCGATAATACATTTTCGCTTCACCTTACCTACGAGCCGAATTCTGATCGTCTCTATCTCTACTCACCGATTCTGGATGGCCTTCCAAAGGATGATGCTTCCAGGTTGAAACTTTATGAAGCTCTTCTTGAGGGTTCGATGCTTGGTGGCCAGATGGCTGGCGGTGGTGTCGGCGTAGCTGTCAAGGAAGAACTGATCTTGATGCACTGCGTTCTTGAAATGGGATCTGGAGCTGATGCTTCGTCTCTTCGAAGATTTGCTCCTCTTTTTGTCGAGTCTGTCGAGAAGTGGCGTGAAAGAGCTAAAAATATCCTTGAAGGACGCGATCCAGGTGCGACAGGCATTCCTGGAGGTGGCCCAATGACTCCTGGTGGCCAGCCGCAGCATCAACCTGGAAAGAAAGGTGACGATCCTAAACCAGGCGATCGTTTTATTAAGATCTAAGAGAGCACTCGCTTTATATCTGAAAGAGGAAGGAGGAATCCTTCCTCTTTTTTTTCGATTCCTGCCTTTACCCGTTTTACACTTGTCATGACAGTTGAGTGATCTCTAGAAAAGAGACGTCCGATCTTCAAAAAGGGCATATTCAGTTGTTTTCGGCAGAGGTACATAGCAATCTGCCTTGGAAGAGCTTGCTCTCTTGTCTGTCCTTTGCCTAGGATATCCTCTATTTTGATTCCAAAGGTGTTGGCGACGATCTTCAGAACTTTCTCAGGTGTGAGGAGCGTTTCGTTTTCCTTTTCTAAAAGGTCTTTGAGGTAATGTTTGGCAATTTCTAAGTCTGGTGGGGTGTTTGCATGGGGAAGGCGAAGAGCTAAAGCTTCTAACGCTTGAATAAGTGAGTGGAGGTTTTTGAACGAATGCAGAAGAAACTCGATCAAAGGGGGGGTAATTGGAAGAGTAAGTGCGTCGGCTCGCTTTTCTAAAATTTCTTTTTTTATAACTTCGCTTGGATGTGTAATCGAGAGAGTAATTCCCCATTCAAACCGGCTTATAAGTCGCTCTTCTATTTCCTCTAGAAGACGAGGAGCAACATTTGATCCTAGAATAATTTGAAAACCTGTTGTATGGAGGCGATTAAATGTATGAAATAATTCCTCTTGTGTTGCAGCTTTCCGGGAAAAAAGCTGGACGTCATCAATAATAAGAACTTCAATATCGCGGTAGGTATTTCGAAACTCTTGAAGAGAGGTCGAACGAAAAGCACGAATGACGTGTTCTGTAAAGGTGTCAGCGCGGACATAACAACATTTTTTGCCCATCTCGCAAAAAGCTTTAGCTGCAGCCATTAAGAGGTGAGACTTACCACTTCCCTTTGGCCCGTAAATGTAAACAGGATTGTAGTTTCCAAAAGCAAGTTTTCCATTAAGAAGCTCTTTAATGATATTGTATGCGAGGTTTTCTTCAGATGAGGGGATAAAATTGTCAAACGTTGCATGAGGTTCAAGAGAGTTGGGTGCGAAAGGATCGTCTTTCTTCTGTGCTTCTCTTTCTTTCACATCATAGGGCTTACCCCTAATTGAAAAATGAACCTTAATGGGCCTTCCACTTCCCATTAAAAACTTGCGTGGAAGGAGGGGAGAAACATACTCCTTAAACCAATTGATCTGGAAAGAGTCTGCAGCGTCTAGAAAAATATTTCCGGCGTCAAACTTCACCACTTTGAGCGTGCGGAGCCATTTGTCAACCGTGTCTGTTCCTAGCTCTCTATCAAGTTGATTTAGGAAATTACTCCACTGATTCATTTACCTAAGCGCATCATTTTTTTTTTGGCTTCACAAGGATTTCTCTCGAGTTTTTAGTGGGCTTTAGCTTCCTTTGAGACATATACCATTGTTGTACAATCTGCAGAACCATTGAAGAAAGCCAGTAGAGGTTCAATCCAGATGGGAACTTGTAAAAAAGGAGGGGAAAAATAAGGGTCATGATCATTCCCATCTTTTGTTGCTGTTGCTGCTGGTCTGAAATTTGTCCTTTTTTCTTATTTTGAGCTTGTCCCAGTTTCTGCTGGAAGAACATGACCACTCCAAGAAGAATAGGGAGAGCGTGCAGCGAGGTTCCGATGAAAGGAATAGGATATCCCCATGAAAACACCACATCAGGAGCTGTCAAATTGTCGATCCATCCAGGGATAAAGCTCGCTCCTCTGAGAGGGAAAACAGACTTTAGGAGGTCAAACATCCCAAATAGGAATGGCATCTGAATGATAAGAGGGAGACATCCTCCAAGAGGATTGATCTTATGCTCCTTATAGAAGGCCATCATCTCCATTTGAGCTTGCTTTGGATCCTTGGCCTTTTTCTGCTTTTCCTTCATTTTCTCGAGTTTTGGTCCGAGCTCCTGCATCTTCAGTGTCGACTTGATCGACCAAGCGTTTAATGGGTACATCATGATCCTAAGGACAACCGTCAATAAGATGATCGAAAAGCCCCATGACCCAGTCACTGAGTAAAAGAAGCTCATAATGAAGTAGAGAAATTTTGCGAAGGGCTCAGAAATAAAGGAGAACCATCCGTGAAAGCTACGCGTTTGCGTATAGTTAGGGTTATAGCCGGTAACAGGATTTGTATAGGTATCATCGACTTTTTGCAAGACCTGCTTTTCAATTGGACCTGCATAAAGGCGGAAGTTCATCGGTTGCGACGAGCGTCTGAGAGGGATGTGCACCTCATATCCTGGATACTTATTTGCAGGGTAGAGATCATGGACTGAATCGATAACCACAATCCTTGATGGATCCATGTTTCCAGGAACATTATTGGCTTGAAAACCCATTCCTACTTCTGTTAGAGGATCTATAATCAGCGTAAAATAACCATTAGAATTTGCTATCCAATCAGGTTGAAATGAGCTCATTGTTGTTGAAGTTTTCGGAAGAGACAGCTTTTCTACAACAGGTTTGCTATTTCGAACAGTACTGTATTTAATGATTGGAGCAGGGCTTCCGGAAATAAGTTCTACCTCAGGCACCCCTGACCCGACCCAAAGCCCTCTAGAGTCTCCTTCGACCTTAATAGAGACGTTTAGGCAATAAGGGGCTTCGTTGCCCTCTTCGGGGAAGGTATAAGTCTTAATAATGCGTCTGTTTGGGAAATTTGCTTCAAACTGAATCATTTTATCATCAAAACGGAGGAGTTTGTAAAATGTCTGAGAAGTTTCTGGATCTTCAGAAATTGTATTAAATGCATAGTACTGTGGGGGAAGAGAGTGTGGGGGATACCCACTATCTTTTTTAATTCCTCTTCGAAGGAGGGGGTAATAGCCGCCTAAAATAGGATCTTTTACAATCGTTTGACCGGAAGCATCCACCACATGATAAGAATGATTAGGGAACATTCCATTACTGGGGTAACTTTTATCAATCGTGCGGTCAAAACCTATGGGCAATACGATGCTTTCACTATCGTTCTCATTTTTAAAAGGAAGGTTGATTTCAGCAATTGCTCCTCCTAAATTGGAGAAGACGATTTGCATTGTATCGTTTTCTAAGACAAAATACTCTTGTTGGCTCAATGCTTCTTCAGGAAACGTTTCCATTCGATAATTGACCAGGTCAGCAAAGTGCTCGAGTTTTGAAAGTGGGGAGAAAGAACCGGATCGCTTTTCATAGATTCCAACAGGTAAGTAGGTTCCCTCTAAATTATAAAGGACGATTCCATTTGCATGAGGAAGATAGGAAGGGAAAAACAGTTGACCCTCATCATATTCTCCCAGAACAATCAAAGGGCTTAGATCATCAGATATTGAAACCACCTGAACATCATGCATTCCCATCTGAGGAAGATATGTTGAATCGATTTCAGGTTTTCCACCTGTGTTATATAGAGCAAAATGGTCATCGGTATTAATCAAGTGGGCTGCTTTACCATTTACATAGAGAACTTCGGCCCATTTTTCTGCCCAGGAGGTTGAAAGATACGATCCATTACCACAAGCAACAACCCAAGTCAGAGGCTGCTTTTCATTGATATCTGTAAAGGCTCGAAGAAGAGGAAGGTTTTCAACAGAAGCTGTTCTTTCTTTGACATTGATTTCGTGATCAAACTTTTTCTCCTCAGTCACTACCTGCTGCTTTTGCTGGTATGCATCGTATTCCTCTTGCTTCTTGGAGGTGAAATATTGATTCACAAAGAATAAGATCACTGACATTGAGATGACAAAGAGGAGGAAACGTTTATTCATAACGGGGCAAACCTTGATTTTTGGTAAAC
>CAYGKJ010000011.1:0-86014 GCA_964350675.1 uncultured bacterium
TGATTTGGGGGCGACTCGCCTATAGCAAACCACTGGGGATTCATATCGGAGTTGTTGGGCAAACGGGAGTAAAAAGCACCTACCTATTCCCCATTCTAGGCTTTGATTGGCATTTCCATAAGCAATGGAAAATTAATGCTGTGTTTCCCCTAGACTTCTCTCTTCACTATTTCTTTGCAGAGCACTGGTCTTCAGCCCTTAGCTACCGCAGCTTCGGAGGATGGTACCGTTCTTTCCACCGCGTGGGAAAAAGAGAAAGCAACCCAGAATCCATGGTCTCCGTCCATGCAAACGGTATAGACCTTGGCATCTACCTCAATACACGCCACTTCTCGGCAGGTCTCTTTGGAGGCGCCAACTTTGGAGGATGGATTCAAATCCGCAATCAACATGGGGCTAAGCCCACCTACTTCCACTTCGACGCAGCCGCCTACGGCGGTATAAAAGGATGCTTCGAGTTCTAGAACGTACTATCTCTTGCTCTTAGCCTCTCGATAAGTTCCTTCCCATTGCGCGCGTATTCCATTTCCTGTTCTTAACATCCAAGCATCGACCTGGGCCTTTCCACTTTGATCAAGAGTTTTTCTAATTCCTGGGATAGCAAAAAAACCACCCATTAAAGAAATGACAACACGCTGGCGAAGCTCTGCATTTCTGTTGCAAAGCTTTGATAGAAATTCAGCATAAGCCATATGAGCCTTGGCCTTTTCTATTCCCTCAAGACCCTCTATAAATTTCTTGTGAAATTTTAACATTCTTCCAGCGGGAGATTTTTTATGTTCATCAAACGCGTACGCTCTCCATGAGTGCGTAAAGAACTCTTCACAAAGCTCAATTTTCTGAGCAACTGTAACCCGATCTCCGATGAGTCCAATATATTGGGTAATCGCATCAGAAACTTCTTGATGCCTACTCTTCTCCATTGTCCGAGTGAGCCAACGCAGTTTAATCGGTGTCCCAACTTCTTCCATCCAGAGCTTCAGTTGAGCTTCTTCCTTCCCCTCTAGAACAGTAGCAAAGTATCGATCTTCAAGAAATTGATTTTCAATGTGGTCAATTCCATCGAGCATTTCAATAAACTCCATCTGAGCTTTAACCTGTTCCCATCCTTCTAGCCTATTTAGAAAAAATCGATAAGCATCCAAAATCAAAGGCGTTTCTCGATACATGGGAAATGATTTTTCGAAGAACGCCTTGCATGTGCCGACGCCTTTTTGAGGGGAAATAGATGTTCCAAAATTCCTGAAGATATCTATAAGTTCTCCACATAGATCTCGACAGTCTTTTTCGCTCTCAAGCCTAGAGATGCAAACAAGAGCTGTATGAGGTTGGAAGTTCGATACCGCAAGCTGAGAACCAAAGATTGCTCCCCCAACAAGAACCTTTGTTCTCCTAGTAAGGTTAGTGTAGCTTACTCCGTGGGCTATAAGCCCAAGAGCCATTCCATCTACTAACCAATTGATTTTTGAACGTTCTCCTAGAGGAGAATGAAACTTCTGAGAAATGCCCTGCAAAACAACAGCCACCCCAATCCGCGCTGCAGCGCTGGTGAGTCCATCAACTTTTTTATAGCGCCCTGCCGCGTAGAAAAGGGCTGCCGTCGCGACTCGCAGTCCAAACCGGACTCCACTTACTGAATTGTACTGTGTCATGTGATACTTTACTCCATTTTTCTTGGATTGCA
The DNA here is from genome assembly GCA_964350675.1 of uncultured bacterium. Classification (GTDB taxonomy): domain Bacteria; phylum Chlamydiota; class Chlamydiia; order Chlamydiales; family Simkaniaceae; genus Neptunichlamydia. The sequence goes on from CAYGKJ010000011.1 coordinate 1,685, forward strand.
GTGCCTTTTTCATCCATCCAAGCATCCACTGCAGCTTGACCATCCTCATCAAGAGTCTCTCGGATGCCTTGAATCGTTCCAAAGACTTTTTTATGAGAAACAACTGTTCCGTCTAAAAATTCAACATAGTCCATGTATGCTTTAGCCTTCTCCATTCCTTCCAGAGTCTTCATGACCTCTTCTCGAAGGTACAAAACCTGATTTGGAGGAGAGCCCCCAAACGCATCACGCGAATAATACTTAATTGACTTCTTAAAGAATTGCTCACATAAATCAATTTTCCAAGCAAAGGTAATCTTATCTGCAACAGCTCTAAGATATTCACTCGTTCGATCTAGCACAGCTTGATGATCTTCAGGCACCATGCTCCATATTGACCACCTTAAATGGATAGGTGTTCCTGTTTTTTCCATCCAAAGATCAAACTGCTCTTTTTCACTTCCTTCAAGGTTGGTGGGAAATAGGCTCCCTTCAAGAAAAGGCCTATTCAAAGCTACACCTAAGTTAAGCACCTCGATATATTCCATCTGCGCCTTAACTTTCTCCCATCCTTCAAGTTTATCTAGAAATTCTGCATAACGAGGCAAAATCTGATCAGCAGGTGACCCTGAAAAAGTCCTCTCAAATAATGGAGCAGCCTTTTGGAAAAACGCTTTGCAAACTTTGATTCCTTGCCCGGGAGAGATGTGATCAAAATGATCGATAAAAATTTGATCAAGCTCTGCATAAAACTCTTGACAGTCTTCTTCAGTCTCAATCCTGTCAATGCGAGCAAAAGCTGTATGAGGTTGAAGATTTGATATGACAAGCTGAGATCCAAATAGTGCTCCACCCACGAGATACTTTGTTCGTTTGGCAAGGTCAGTATAGCTCATTCCGTAGGCAACAAGACCAAGAGAGATTCCATCGACAAGCCAATTCATCTTTGAGCGCTCTCCAAGAGGAGCATGAACCTTTTGCGAAACGCCCTGAACCACAGCTGCAATTCCAATGCGCGATGCTGCGCTGGTGAGCCCATCAACTTTGCTGTAGCGCGCTGCCGCATAGAAAAGGGCTGCCGTTGCGACTTGCAGTCCAAACCGGACTCCACTTACTGAATTGTACTGTGTCATTATTGACTCCTCTTTGTTAGAATTACCACAGAGCTTATTTCTCTAGCTAAGCTCTGATCACTTAGATTTCTTCTCAAGATTTGTTATAGGCAATAAAGATGATAGTTGAACATTCAATGAGGGATCATTGAAACTAATAAGAGTGCCCAAACACCTTCCCGAGGGAAGGCGTTATACTCACTTCATGAATAATCGTCAATTATTTTCAAAATAATTGGTTGACAAAACCCCAGTAAACTCCTAGCAGACTCTACTTACCGATCAGTGTTTGTGCCATCACTATCTCCATTTTTCTTGGATTGCAGTGCCTTTTTCATCCATCCAAGCATCCACTGCAGCTTGACCATCCTCATCAAGTGTTCCTCGAATTTCTGGGATAATCCGATTGAATAAATCACAATATCTGGTGTGGTTCTCATCCAAAAATTCGGCATAGGCCATGTAAGCTTTGGCTTTTTCCATCCCTTCAAGAGTATCCATAAGTCTCTCGCGAAAAACTAACATGTTCTGTGGTGGCGAACCCTCGAAATCCTCACCAAAGTGATCACCTCTTGATTTAATATAGAACTGGTCGCACAAATCGATTTTTTGAGCGAATGTAACCTTGTCGCCAATACCACCAATATACTCAGTAATGGTCTCATAGACCTCTTGGTGTCCAGCCTTTTCCATATCCCAAGTTGACCAACGGAGCTGAATGGGTCTCCCCGTCTTTTCCATCCAAAGATCAAATTGTGCCTGGTCTTCGCCCTCTAGATGTTCGGTAAAATATCGAGATCCAACAAAATTGCGGTTGTAAACCCCAGCCGCATTCATCACTTCGATATAGTCCATTTGGGCTTTAACTTTCCCCAATCCCTGAAGTTTATTTAGAAAGTCTGAATAAACACCTAATACCCGACTAGCTGGAGAGTCTTGCCAACCATCCCTAGAAAAGGGGCGCGCCTTCTGGAAGAACGCCTTACAGGCTTTAATCCCTTGCTTTGGAGTAATCGTCTCTTTATTCTCGTCGAAAAGCTGTATAAGTTCTGCATAAACCTCAGTGCACTCTTCCTTAGTCTCAATTTTATCAATGCGTGCAAGAGCTGTGTTAGGCTTGAGATTTGAGATGACAAGCTGAGACCCAAAGATCGCTGCGCCTGCAAGGTATTTTGTTCTTTTAGCGAGATCGGTATAGCTCATTCCATAGGCAACAAGCCCAAGGGAGATTCCATCAGCAAGCCAGCTCATTTTTGTGCGCTCTCCAAGAGGAGCGTGGAGCTTTTGCGAAACGCCCTGCACCACAGCTGCAATTCCAATGCGCGAGGCGGCGCTGGTGAGCCCATCGACTTTTTTATATCTAGCAGCTGCATAGAAAAGGGCTGCTGTTGCAATTTGCAGTCCAAGCCGGACCCCACTTACGGAATTGTACTGTGTCATTTATTGTCTCCATCTTTGGTAAATGGCATGCCCTTCCTGGCTTAACCATGATTGTTTATAAGTTTTTCCCACTCCATCTCTAAAGTTTTCAAAAAAAGTACGGTTTTGAAGTCCTTGAGAATCTAGGAATGTTAGATATTGTACAGAGGCTATGGCTTGATCGCTACCCTTCAAGCGGGCATGAATCAGATCCTCATAAAGAAGAAGGGCATCGCCAACTGTACTACCGACTCCTCCCTCAGCTGAATAGAATTTTGCGATAAATGCTTCACATATTGAAAATAGGGTTGTGATACGCACGTTTTTTAACGCAGCAATTTTTTGTATTTCTTGATAGTAGCTATCTTGTTCATCTACACTCGCTTCTTGAATGAGCTCGATCAAATCATCTCGTATTTGATCCCCAAAACTGATTCTAAAAGGGTTGAATTGCTGGTAAACCCAAGTGAGTGCTTCGGCTTTTGCAAACCCAATCTTTTCTTTGCAAGCCTGAAACGCTTGCCTAAATAGGGCCATTTGATCAAACCTTTGCACCGGACCTGGACGAATACGTCTTGCCTCGGCAGCCCAATCCATTATTTTTTGCTCAAGCGGCTTACAAACCCTTAGATTCGGTTGCTGGTAATTGCCTGCATTCATGGTAAACAATTCTTTGACGCAAATCTGCGATGCAAACAAGATCAGACCAGAAATCAGCTTTGTTTTAAAAGAAGTCTTTGAAAATGCAAAACCTAGACTAATAAGCGCTGCTGAATTGAGAATCTTGATATCGCTTTCCCAATTTCTCTGCTTAAAAGGGACGAGTGGGCGGTACCCTTGAATGATCGAGGAAAGGATGAGCCCTCCCACAGCCGCAAGAAACTTTTTCTGTTTGATATAGTAATAAGCGCCAGCAACTAAGCAGTTCACTCCAACAGAGGGTAAATGAATATTTTGACTTGTCATTACTCTTCATAAATTGACTATTTTGGACAAGATGTTACCAAAATATCTCTATGAAGTAAACAGGAATATTGGAGTCCTAAAGAACTTATAACTAATCATCTTCATCCTCATCTTCATACTCCTGACTGAAGGGGTAGAGATCTTCATCATCCTCATCGAACTCATCCTCATCGCCAGCATCGCTTCGAGGATCGATATAAAAGGCGAGAGACGTTGCTCTAGGGAGGGGGAGGTAATCGCTTTGTTCCTCATCGCCGCGAGATTTAGCATGAAATACTCTCCAAAGACAAATAAGGGTAAAGACGCCGCACAGAATACTCATATAGAGAAAGAGGCCTCTAGGACCAAAAAAACTCATAAAGAACGGGGCGACAAGAGGACCGATAATACACCCAACCCCATAGATCACCAGAAGAGCGCAAGTGATCCCCACAATTTTTTTATCTGAAAAATGATCACACGTATAGGTAATTGAAAGGGGGTACAAAGTGAACGAGATCCCTCCAAATAGGATTGTCAAAGCAAGGAGGAGGTAATAGTGGAAGTGAAGGCTATGGTAGAGTGCAAACGTCACACACATTAAAGCTAAGGCAACACCTATAATCACTTTTCGACGGTCAAAGATATCAGAGAGATGGCCAATAGGCCATTGAAGAACGAGCCCCCCTAGGATAGTAAATCCCATGATTTGAGAAATTTGCAGCACTGAAAGATTGATCTCCTTAGCAAAAATTGGCGCAAGGGAATAAAAAGAGCTTAAAATCAAACCCGAGACAAAACATCCAATCGGGCCAAGAGGAGCCTTTCTTACAATTTGAAAGATGTTGGTAATCGAGGAGTCTAGAAGCATAGGACCGCTACTCTTCATCATACAGACAGGAATGACAGACAGGGAACTTAGAATAACCGTGATAACAAAGGGCAATAAACTATTGATCGGTGAAAAGTTAAGAATGAATTGTCCAAATCCTTGGGCCATATAGAGAGTAAGCATATAGAAAGAGAGGAGTCTTCCTCTGTTTTTAACTCCAGTAGACAGGAGAAGCCAACTCTCAATTGCAATAAAAAACCCCGAGACACAAAACCCCATAAAAAACCGAAATATTGACCACGAGACAACGCTAATTATTCCCCCTTGCAAGACAATCAAAACAGAATTGACGGACGCAACAATTGCAAAAGCTCGAATATGCCCAATTCTCTCAATAAGCCTTTCGATATAAATAGAGCCAAGCATAATTCCAGCGTAATAAAATGCATTAATCAGCCCAATGATCCAATTGGGATAGTCAGCAACGGCAAGGCGTAGACTTGTAAATGTCGTGAAGAATCCATTTCCTAACATCACAACCACAAGACTCACTAAGGGCGGCATAACGCTGCGCAGGACTTTTCTCATTCAGACCTCTTCTTCACTGCGATTTTTTTTTGTGCTTCTGGAGAGAACCAACGACCATCCTGCTTAATGAGCGGCTGAGTAATCATCATGTATTTTTCCTTTTCAAAAGGGTGTTGTACCTCTCCCTTTTTCGTGATAAGCTGCTCAAAAGTATACCGAAGTTTAAGATGATTTTCGTCTTCCATAACAACCGTGATGTCGGTATTAGATAAAATAGGAAGAAAGTATTGGGGTTTTTCTCCTAGAAGCTTCAGCACCCCATCCTCAATCGCGGACTGAAAGGCTTGTCTTCCCACTTGTGAAAACGCTTGCTGCAAAAGAGAAAAAAGGGTTTCGTCTACTGGACATAACTTTTGCATTTCTTTGTAAGTTTCAATAAGCTTTTCCATTGAAAAAGAGTCAGTTTTGCCTGCATGAAACAGAAGTTTATCGTGATTGTAAAGGTAAAGAGAGGGCCACTCACGATTGAGTTCTTTAGCAAAGTCAACAGTCATAAAACGAAGGGCCTGATCCTCAGAAATCTTTTCATTAAGGGTAGGAAATGCTTCGGTATTATCTTTTATCTTCTTATCAACCCCTTCATAAATGTGTTCTATAAAGGACAATTCCTTTTGGATTTCTGAGGGACATTCTTCAAAAGCCCAGTCGAGAAGGCCTAAAGTGACCTGAGAAACTTCTTGAATCGAGAGAAGAAATTCCCACTGATATTTATTGAGGATCAGAGCGCATATGCCAAACTGCTGCTCCTCACTCATATGGTAAAGGACCTCTTGCTGGTTTGCTAGCTGAATCAACTGTCTCCGATTGGCCAGTGGAAGGTCCTGAGGCAAATACCGACTAGCTAGATAAGTTTGAAGGATTTCAATATCCTTTTTGGACGTTTTAGAAAGGGTAGCAAGAAGGTGGAAAAGCTCAGGATTTGTCTCTTTTAGCTCGTCAAAATCCTGATATGCAAGAACCACTTCTTGAAATGCCTTTCCAAGCTCACGAAACTTCGTTGTGAGATAAATGTTTTTCCGACAAACAGATGTGCGCGTCAATCGGTCATGAATTCCAGCGGGAGCCAAACAGTACTCTTCCTTCAACGTCCGGCTGCAGTAATTGATATTTTGGATCTGCCGGTATTGATTTATACGTGCCTTTTTCTTGAGCTCATGCCACATTCTTAAATAATCAAGATGTTTACGTGACTTATGACGATGAAGGCGAATGCTCCGATTATCACGAATAGGATTGGTGATAAACAAAAGAAGCTCATTGGGATAATAGATTGCTTTAAACTCTAAAGCTTCCTCTGTTTCATCCACTTTTTCAGATTGAACGCTCATAAAAATTGCGTTAAGGGATTGTCTTGGATCTGGGTGAGTTTGTTCCTTGCGGCGCTCCTCGATATGTTCTTGTAGTGCTCTAAAAAAAAAGAGCTTGCGGGCAGAAAGGGCTTGAGCAACCGATCTCTTCGATTGTTTGTATTTTTTGTAAGGATAAACGCCGAAGGTAATGATCGAAAGACATAAGTTTTTAAGTGAGCTTGCTTTAAATTGAACGCGGAAGTGACGTGAAACAGCTCCCTCCCACGATTCTCGGTGGTTGATATTAACCATTTTCACATCTGGAAGGACTGGACCATGCATGTAAGCTCCCCTTACCCCACTAAGTAGCATATGTTCGCTAATACTAGCTATCGAAAATATCGGAGTTACATATTGAAGAACTTTCTAGCGATCGTGCCTAAATGAAAGAGGTGGTAGCAGAAAGATACCATAACCAAACCCTTAAGAGTCCACAGAAGAGTGCGGATCCAATTACAGCGGATAAGCCGTTGCACAATTTTAAGAGAGAACCTAACGCTAAGCTTTTGGTGTTGATTCAATTGAAAGAGAAAGGTCGAGAGCCAAATCAAGATCAAAAGGATCAGATTGGCTCCCGCAAGCTTCGTTAGAGTCCCTTCCGTTGACGCCCCGATGAGGAGTATCGCAGTAATCACTTCGATAAGCATAATAGGACCGATCAAAAGCGCTGCCCGCCTAATGTGGGCGCGCTCATACTCCACAAACCCCTCCTTAATATTCCGATAGAGTGGGTAATGAACAACTTGCAAAAACCACATGATTCCAACAACAACCCAGGTTACAACAAGTTGTATAAGTGTTAGATAGATCAGATCCAAAACACCTTGCATTATTTAACCAGCTCAAATGAGTTGATAAAGTGGTCAAAATTCCCTTCAAGGTAGTTCGTTACTTCGCATTCCATTGCTAGAAGATAGAGGTGATTTTCCGCCATGATAGCACGCCCTTTAAAGTAAGTCCCTTTCGCCTGGATGAAGAAATCAAGCGCTTTATGTCCATCAATAACGACTAAATCAGCAAATATCAGCTCATTGTCATGGTTTTGTGTGACCAACCCATTGAGAAAGCTTTCTAGGCTCATCTCAGCATGAGACTCATTAATAAACGGAGGATACTGTGCAATAAGCATCATGTAGATCGCTTTCTTTTCATGTGCAGAAACATACACATCATAGCGGAGATTATACCCTTCCTCAGGAAAGGGCATGATCTGTTTTACATGCTCAGGAGATTCAGGAAGGGAAACCATACATTTGCCATGTACAGAATGAAATTTCTTCCATCCTTCAGCAGTTTGGATTGTTGCCTTTGATTGAACAGCCATTTTCACAGGTGCTCCCCCAATAAACGCAGGACCGCCCCCTGCCGTTAGTAAAATCGCTCCCAGCGCCGCAAACGCCTTCTTTTTAAACAAACTCAGCATCTTTTTCCCCCTTCTCTACTTCTTTTCGTTTAAGTTACGTGTGTTAGAGCAGCAATGCCCCAACTAACGAGGAAAAGAAGGATAAAGATCGAAAGCCCTGCTAAAAAAGCATTTAGCAGCGCCATCCATGCTGAAAACCCTTGCACTTCCCCCAATGCATGTAAATAAATAATCAATCCCCAGATCGCCAAAATAAACTGGGCAATGCCTATGACAAGATTAATAATTGAAGCTGATCCAACAAGGCTTTTTTCGTAGCCTGGAACAAACAAGCTGTTACCATTAATAACAATACAAAAAATCCAAAACAAAAGCGTCACAACCATAGGAACTGTAGACCAATAGGTTGCCGCGCGGATTTGTTTAAATGACCCCTTTCCCTTAATAAGTTTTCCAAGCAGGAATGCAAAAAAGCTCGATATATTGAAGACTATATAGCCGGCTGGAATGGCTAAAACCAGAGATAATATGATAATAACCAATAATGACGATGACTGCCCAAGTGCTAGAAACTGACTTGTTTGCAACATATACAAGAAGCCATAAATTGCACACATCACGATGAAGCGAAAACTCACATCATAATCAACAAGCGCTCGTATTGTCTTTCTAGGCTTAACCCAAATACTGACCCAAGGATTGAGTCCTAATTTCTCTTTCATTTCCCCCCCTCCATTGATGAAAGGCAAAAATCAAGTCCCCTGCTCAATTTGCCGCTCTCATCTTTAAATCTAGATCGAAAAAATTAATTGCACAAGAGGAAATATTTTCCGCATAAAAGAAGGAGGCAGCCGCAGCTGCCCCCTAGTGATTTATATAAAGTACTGGAAATAGAGCACTAATGAAAGTGTAACAAAAACTGGAACTTTAACTGGTTGGTAGTTTAGAAGTTTATGAAAAACATTCATGACACAAAGAACCAACATGGAGGGGTAAACAACTTCCAAAACAGGCGCCAATAGTTTAACAATTCCTGTGAACTCGAGTGTTGAAACACAAGCTGTGGTAACTAAAACGGCTACAAGAGACCAATCATATGATAGCCGCCCCTTTGTAATACGTTTTTGCAAAAACTCAGCACAAACAACCGTTAATGCAATCGCTGTGGTTAAGCAAGTTAGAGCAATTGACATGCACACAACAAGGCCTGCATGTTGACCGAGCACGATTTGACCTATCCGACCCAGAAGTTGGTCGGCCCCAGTGCCATCAAGAGCCATGCTATGATGGGCAGCAACATAGCTAAATCCGATATAGATCATACTCAAAAGACCTGCACCAATCAGACTGGCCTTGAATACAGGGACCAAAACGCTTTTTCGCTCCCCTTGCTGCTCCTTAAGCTGATTATAAACAAGAGAGGAGAAGAAGAAGGCTGCTAGAAGATCCATAGTATTATATCCTTCTCTTAGCCCATAGAAAAAAGGATGGGCTACGTGAGACGATCCCACAGGATCTGAATTTGAGAAGAAAACCCCTTTGATGATGATCACAACCAATAAGAGAACAAGTATAGGAGACAAAACATAACCAATAAGATCTAAAATTCTGTTCTTTTTCCACGAGCAGAGGAAGACAATCAGGCAGCTAACTAAGCTAAAGGTTAGAAGGTGCATCCCAGAAAAATAGACTTTAAGAGTTGAATAAGTCAGCGTAATACAACGGGGAATTCCCCCAAAAGGACCAATCATAGCAAGCAGGAGTATGATGACGAAAAGTCCAGGTCCTTTGCCAATCCGGCTGAAGAAACTTTCATAGTCTCCTTCATAGAGACTGATGGATAATAAACCGCTAAATGGAATCACGATAGCTGTCAAAACTAGACCGAGTAGAGCCCATATCAATCCCCCTTCAACAGCCTGCCCGATAATCAGAGGAAATGTAATATTTCCTGCTCCAAAAAACATGGAGAACATCGCAAGTCCTGTTGATAATGATGTGCTTTTTAATTTGTTCACTTTTTTTCCTTAAGTTTCGAATTAATAATACTAGATTTTGAATGGGGGGGATTTACATGCGCCTAAAGGCGCACAATAATTACTCGAGTGGAAATAAGGTGTACATTTTTTACTGGTTCCATAACGCATCGCAGTATACAACACTAAAAAATTTGACGCAAGAGTTATGTCACATGCTCTAGAGCTTGGCAGAGGTTTGGATAATGAAAATTATAACCACTCTCACAAAGGCGCCTAGGCTCAACTCGAGTGCTTGATAAAAGAAGTTCTTCCCCTTTTTGTCCCATAAGAAGGCGCACAGCAAACTCAGGAAAAGGTGGTCCCAACCATCGATTAAGAACATGGGCCAATTTTTTTGTAAAAATATCATTTGGCACAGGATGAGGAGCTACAACGTTCACTGCCCCACTTAATTTAGGTGTCATCATCACATGATAAAGGGCCCCAACGACATCATCAATTGCAACCCAACTCATATACTGATGACCGTTCCCCATTCTGCCACCAAGACCCCACTTAAAGAAGTGAAGCATCTGCTTGAGAGCTCCTCCTTCAGAGCTTAGAACCATTCCAAACCGGGTATACACAACACGAACTCCCTTTTCCTCCAGCTCCTTTCCTGCACGTTCCCACTGCTGACATACTTCAGAAAGAAAAAGACCCTTTCCAGGGCCTGATTCTTCGTTTACCATTTTAGTTCCACAGTTGCCATAATAGCCAATCGCAGAGGCAGAGATAAAAGCCTGTGGAGGATGAGACAGTTTTTTAATCACTTCTACGAGGAGCTCAGTCCCTTTGACCCGACTCTTTAAAACCCGACTCTTCTTTCGCCGAGTCCACCACCCCTTGCCAATATTTTCCCCTGCCAGGTGGATCACAATATTAAAACCCTCAAATTCAGAAAGGTTGCACTCCCCCGTTTTAGGGTTCCAGATCACAGTCTTCTTTTCCCCTGAACCGTTTCGAGAAAGGTGCCAAACGTCATGGCCCATAAACTCCAGAAGACACACAAGGTTTTTCCCAATAAGGCCATGAGAACCGCTGATCAATATCTTGAAGGGTTTTTCAAAAAGATATTTCTGAATCATTCCAATATCGTGATCGATCAATTCATGTTTATAGGAAAGGAGTTTACCTATCCTTCGTTTCAGGTAATAATTAATAATCGGGTTGAAAAGAGTAGGAAGGCGATGGGTAAACTCGAACTTATCAATTATTTCGGCTGTGTGCGTACTTTGAGGTGTAATGACTGTTTCATATTTATATTCATCAAAAACCCCCGCAGTTTGATGAAGAGAAAATGATTCATTGTCTATATGCGGGTCGTACTCCAGAACTTGCTTAACCCAGAAAAGGTTTAGAATTTTAAATCGAACAGAAACCTTTGAACCAGGGTGATCGGGTCTCCCCTTAGAACAAATAACAGCAATCTTTTCTGAAGGAGGAATACATCTCTCCACCACACTTTCTCTAAGATGCCAATCGTAAATCTCTTGAGATGATCTGTTGATTAACGACCGAAAGCAAATCTTTGTCTTTTCAACCATAGGACCCTGCCATTGCGCTAGCAATTATTACAAGGTCCTAGGATTTAATGCAAAGTGATTCTTTATCCGAACATCCAGTCTTGTGCAGAAACTATGCTCATTCGAACAGCAATTTCGATGTCTTGAGCAACAGTTCCCTCAAGAGCTGACTTTGCATCCTTCTGAATACGCCCCTGAAGAGAATCTTCTAGAATCTCAAATTCCTGACTCATCTTTTCAGCACCGACTTTAAGTTCGATAGGCTTTGAAACAACCCAAGTAAGAACATTTAGCAGAAATTCTGATTGTTTCGGTGACAGGCTGCAGTCCAACTTTCTGCGTTCATCTTCTGCTCTAATATCGCTCTCGCTCATGACATGTGCTCTTTGAATGTTGTGCCCCATTTTTGACAGGTCGTGACCTATTGAAAATGTCGTTCCCGCTAAAAGAAGTCCCTTATAAGAAAAGCATCTAGTATAAGCAACCTTACCAATGATGTATGCAGATACTGCAAGCCATGGAAGCGCACTGAGTTTCAGAGCAGTCGTTCCTAGACGATATACATCTGCTTCTTTGACAGATGCAGATGCGAAGGATTTTGCGTAGACCTCCACGCCTGAGTTCTTTTCAACATTCATTCCTTCTTTTGCTTTAGCAAAGCTTTCTTTAGCCTGCGTAAATTGCTCGATCGGCTGTCTATAAGCATCCTGGATATTTAAAAAATAATCTTTCATATTGTACCATCCTCACGTTAGTGTTTTTGCAGAGAGTATAGATATAAATATAGATTAATACAAGCTGAAAAGAAAAAGCGCAAACACCTAATAGCTTGCGCTTTATGAGACTAGCCTTTCTTACAAGAGCTGCAGCATAGAGTCTTACATTTCCCTAAGAAACCAAGTCCCCAGAGACCCGCAAGCCCAACAATGGCGTAAGCTAAACGAGAAAGCCAAGAGGCATCGCCTCCAAAAAGCCAAGCGATTATATCGAATTGAAAAAAACCCCAGAGACCCCAGTTAAGAGCTCCTACCAGAATAAGAATCAGTGCAATAAAGTTAATTATTTTCATAGGTGGTACCTCCTATCCTATTCACCCACAATATATCTAAAATATTTCAATTTTACCACCTCTTTCTTGAATGGTTTGTAAAAATGTTTTGACGTTTAATGGGATGGTAAATAAAATTTTTCATTTACTTGAAGGAGATTCCATAACAAGAAGGAGCAGATAGCAGCTTATGAAAACCTTTAAATCATTCGTTTCAATGATTTGCTTAGTTCTTGCGTTGACCGCAAGCGCCGAGGCAAATCCCCTTAAACGGTTCAACTTTAGTGTTTGGACTGATTATTCAGGAATGAAGTTTGATGGACTTTCTCAAGAAGAGAAAACCGACAAGCTACAGAAACTATTCGAAGATAAAGTCAAATTTGCAGAGACTTACAATGCAAGACGTGTTCTTGTCAAAGTTCTAAATCCTGCCGAATTTGATTTCTTTAATACTGAAAACTACGATGCTACTCGTGATGACAACTTCTACTATTGGGCATTGCAACTAAGTCAGCATGCGGAAATTGAAGCGGTTTTTGATATAGAAGCGTTTGATATCGGAACTCAGTCTTGGACAGACCGAATTCTTGGGTACGCCGCTACTTGGCTAAGAATCGAAAGGCCTCTTGGAGACTTCAGGAATTTAAAGCAAAAACTTGCTTGGGTTTCATTTTTGAATGAAATGTCTGACCCTTCTGGCAAAATAAAATACTTGATCAGAGGAATTACAATTGATCCAAAGAACCTTGAAGAAGAAGCTTTACAGTTGGTCATTAATATCCTTGATCAATACAAATACAACGCATCTGAAGATCTTCCAAAGAACCCTTATTCAGACGTGCGAATGGCCGTCTACCTTGGTTTAGATCAAAAAGACATGGCACTTTGCAACCTAGGACGCTTCCCGTTAAGGACAGACCTGCATGGTCAAAAGCCAGGCGACATTGGAGTAACCCCTCCAACCAACTTCCCATCTGAGGGAACCTCTTATTTAGCTCCAGAATGGCGCAGCGATATCAACAGCCCTCTACTCGATACGGTTTACTTAAAAATGGCTGATAAACGTCTTGTAGAATCGATCTACCAAAACCACTCCGTATTACCAGATCCTTCAAGTCACAATCAAAGTGCTATTCGTGATTTAGTGATGAGCCTAGGAAGAAACTTTAGGGGAGTTCCATTTGTAAAAGGACCTGGAAAAATCTCTAATATTAAGGGAACTTCTGAAGTTTCCGGTCTGTATACCTTTTTCCGAACTGGAGGAGGAAAATACATGCAAGGACAGGTTATAGAAGGTGGAGCAATTGAAGTGCGCCCCCCTCATGTTTCAAAAGAAATTCGAAAAGTCATTGCAACTCAGCCTGAAAGCAATAAACGCTTAAAGATTACCTCGACGTTTAGCACGACCGAGAATGTAGAAAAAGCCGACTACTATGTGACTGCAACTCCAATCTCATGGATTACCCCCAGCGTTTCTAACTTCCTTAGGACAAGGATCTATTACGTGTTTAGTACAGACTTTGACTCAAATGAGGGACGCTTTTTTGGAAACTGGAGCCTTGAGAACTTCCTTGATTTTTTAAGCTTTAGCCATAAAAACCAAAGGAATAGTTTTGGCTTTTTAATGCAGCCTGTATTTAAAAATTTAAGAGGAGAGTGGGAAACTCCTGTGAACAATATTGTCCTGCATGATTTCACCACTATTCCTAATGGAACACCCTTCCCTGAATGTGATTGGGGACTGGGAAACCTAAATCATTATTAGCGGTTGAAATCTTTCTCCATAACAACGGAAGTTCTTTAGAGGGCTTCCGTTGTTGACTTTTATAGAAGAATTCAATTATCATTTTGCATTGTGACGAAGCTAGATAAAGAAACACTTATCGATCTGACAAAGCTGTGTCGGATTAACTGCAGCGAAGAGGAATTGGAGACGCTTCTTGAAAATCTCCAGTCTATCTTGCGTTATATCGACCAGATGGAAGAGGTTGATACTGAAGATGTCCCTGTGTGCAACCATGTTGGTGAAGAGATGGAATCTGTTATGCGAAAAGATGAGCCAGATCAATCTCTCGATAGAAAAACATTCCTCGATAATAGTCCCTCCCACGTTGGCGGGATGATCCGCGTTCCTACTGTCATTAAATTTTGAGTAGCCATGTATCGTAAATCTGCCCTACAACTTCATGATGCCTTTATAAAAGGCGAGCTTACTGCCTCTGAAATCACCTCCTATTATTTGCAACGCATTCAGACATTGGATTCAGATCTCGAATCATTTTTAAATGTTTTCTCTGATCGCTCTATGGCAAAAGCTGAAGAACTTGATGTGAAGCGCGCAACTGGTGCCCCTGTTGGGAAATTAGCTGGGATCCCTATTGCCATCAAAGACAACATCCAGATTAAGGGAGAAGTCACAACATGTGGCTCCAAATTCTTATCAAACTATGTCGCTCCATTTGACGCAACAGCAATCCGCTTGATTGAAGAGCAGGATGGTCTTCTTATCGGCAAAACCAATATGGATGAGTTTGCAATGGGCTCATCGACAGAACACTCAGCATATCAAACGACACGGAATCCGTGGAATCTTTCCTGCGCTCCAGGAGGATCCTCAGGAGGATCTGCCGCAGCCGTTGGCGGAAGACTTGCACCGATAGCACTCGGTAGTGATACAGGTGGATCGATTCGTCAGCCTGCCGCATTTACTGGTACTGTAGGATTCAAACCCACTTATGGGAGGGTTTCCCGCTATGGCCTTGTTGCCTTTGGCTCCTCACTCGACCAAGTCGGTCCATTTGCAAACTCCGTAAAAGATATCGCTCTGATGATGGAAGTGATGGGATGCCCTTGTGATTTTGATGCAACAAATGTAAAAAAAACTCCAGAAAATTATCTTGATCACTTAGAAACCTCGATTCAAGGAAAAACAGTTGGTGTACCATGGGGCTTTTTGGATGAACTGTCTGATAGCGCCCGAAAGGTCTTTGACGAGGCTTTAGACGTCCTAAAAGAGACCGGTGTGAAGCTTGTTGAAATCAAACTCACCAAATTAAAGTACTCGATTCCGATCTATTACATCTTGTCGACCGCTGAGGCCTCAACTAACCTAGCCCGCTTTGATGGCATCCGTTTTGGAAAACGTTCTGAAAATGCAAAGAGTCTGGACGAGATCTACGACCTATCTCGAGAAGAAGGTTTTGGACCTGAGGTGAAGCAAAGAATCCTTCTTGGAACCTTTGTCCTTTCTTCAGGATTTCAAGATGCCTATTACAAAAAGGCTCAGAAAATCCGAACGCTGATGATTCAGGAATATAAGAAGGCCTTTGAGATTTGTGATCTTATAGCAATGCCAGTAACGCCAACGTCTGCTTTTGAAATTGCTGGAATTCGTGATCCTCTTGAAATGTACTTGCAAGATCTTTACACAGTTGGAGCAAATTTGGCGGGATTACCGGCAATTAGCGTTCCTTCAGGAAAAGATGGCAACGATCTTCCTCATGGTCTGCAGTTTTTGGGACCGCAAATGTCTGATGGAAAAGTCATGCACTTTGCCTACCAATTTGAAAGAGCGCTCAATTTAACAGGATTCATTCCTCCCCTCTTTGACAAGGAGTCTGCAGTATGAGTCATATCTCTTATGAAGAATGGGAACCCGTTATCGGTCTTGAGATTCATGCGCAGCTAAAGACCCGTTCGAAAATATTTGCCCGTTCTCCCAACCGATTTGGTGACGAGCCCAATACAAATATTGAGGTTGTTGATACCGGGCAACCTGGTGCTCTCCCCGTTCTGAATAAAGAGGCTGTAGAGATCGCTGTTCGTTTTGGATGCGCTGTTAATGCTCGGATCGCTGAATTTAGTAAGTTTGATCGAAAATCCTACTTCTACCCAGACTCTCCCCGAAACTTTCAAATCACCCAATTTGATATGCCCATCGTTATTGGGGGAGAGGTCATAGCGGATGTTAAGGGGAAATCAAAAACATTTGCAATTCATCACGCCCATCTTGAAGACGATGCGGGTATGCTGAAGCACTTCTCAGACTTTGCTGGAGTTGACTATAACCGAGCAGGTGTTCCTCTTTTAGAGATCGTTTCTGAGCCCTGTATGACCTCTGCAGCCGATGCAATAGCGTTTGCAACAACGCTAAAAGCGATCATGGAATATCTCGATGTGTCTGACTGCAATATGGAAGAAGGATCGATGCGAATCGATACCAACATTTCTGTTCGACCCAAGGGAGATAAAACGCTTCGAAATAAAGTCGAGATTAAAAACCTCAATTCCTTTAGCTATATGGAAATAGGAATTGAATCGGAGATTCGTAGACAGGTTCGTGCCTATACTGAGCGTCCCCATGAAGACCCTAATATTGTCGTTCCAAGTAGCACCGTTCGTCTTGATCTCGATAAGAAAGAGACAGTTCTTATGCGCTCTAAAGAAGAAGCGAGAGACTACCGCTACTTCCCTGAGCCCGATCTACCTCCCATTATCTTGACAAAGGAATATATCGAAAAGATTAAGCGCGATCTTCCAGAGCTCCCCCATCAAAGATTTATGCGTTATATCAACGATCTCAAGTTAACAGAATACAACGCCTCCATTTTGGTCAACGATAAGCAACTTTCCGACTATTATGAAGAAGCTCTCAAAGGATGTAAAAATGCAAGCGCTCTTTGCAACTGGGTAACTGTAGAATTTGTCGGACGCTTTAAAGATAGCGGCACTCCCCTTTACAGGTCGGGTATTCTTCCAGAGCACATTGCAGCTCTCGTCTCCTTTATCGATTCAAAACAGATCACAGGACGTATTGCCAAGGAAGTCGCCGATATCATGGCCAAGACCCCAGGCAGGGATCCCAAGCTCATCATCAAGGAAAATCCCAATTTTCAGGCGGTTCATGATACCTCTACCATCGAGCCCTTCGTTGACGCCGTCCTCGGTGCTAATCAGCAATCTATAGAAGATTTTAGAAATGGGAAGGATAAAGCCTTCAACTTCTTAGTGGGGCAGGTCATGAAACTCTCTAAGGGTAAGGCATCTCCAGATGTTGTTAAAGACCTAATTATTAAAAAAATTTCTTAACTTTCTTTGTTTGAGTCTATGGGAGCCTTAGCACACAGCGCTACCTTTCAATCTTCTCTTTTCATTTAAGAAGATTTTATTTACCATTGCTATTGAAACACATACGGAGGCGAGATTGTGTCAGAAATTAGTGAGATTAGTTCTGGAGATGTTGCTATTGAAGTCACCTCTCAGGATCGCGAAGAAGAAGTTAGCTTTCTAAGTAAGACTATAAATACATTTGCAGCGCCATTTATTGCAACTCTCGATTTTATTGCTCCTAAAAATCCTGTGACTGGAAGTCGTCAGCTTTGGTACCTACCAAAACCTCTTGAAACCTTAATGGGACGGATCATGTATCCGATCATGAAGGCTAGTCAAGGTGGAGAAACAGAACACTTATTTTCTGAAAAGTGTCGCAAGATCATGCAGAAACTTGCAGTCCACTCCAAAAGAGAGTTTGAGTATGAAGTTTCTGTTCTAAACAATAATCAGGTTAATGCTTGGTGTTTACCAGGTGGAAAGATCGCCGTATACAAAACGCTCCTTGAGAAAATCGATTTCTACGTCCACAACAAAGAACGCCTTGGCATGAGTGGTTATACCCATCCTGAGTCTGGCGAGTTTATCAGCTATGCTGACGTCAGAAAAGGAGATGTCATTGCAGCTCTTTTAGGCCATGAAATGACACATGCAGATGCCCGCCATTCAGCACGTCGCCTTGAGATGAGTTTTATTGCTCAAGCTGCAATATTTGGACTGAATAGGTACACAAAAAGCATCCTTGACAATTGGGAAGTAGACCTTGCTAATCGAGAATCTACTCGCTCCATTGATACCGAGGGTGTCAGAGACGAAAAGCAAAAAATCCGAGCTTGGAGAAATATCCATAGTGTTGCTTTTGGACGCCTAACGCATTTAGGAATTCAACTCTATTTCCTAGCCGGAAGTCGCAGCCACGAACTAGAAGCGGATAAGTACGGCACAAAAATGGCGGTGGCAGCTGGCTATAACCCAACAGGCGCCCTCTTTCTGCAAGAGATTTTGAAACAAGAGTCCAAAGGTATCCATTCCTTCTTACCTGAATCTTTTCAGAAAATTCAGTCCTTATTTCATTCTCATCCCTCTAGCAGCGATAGACAACTTGCGCTGTTTCAAGATGTGAAAGCATACAAAATAGGTTCGTAGGCACAAGAAAAATCTTAGATTCATTAAAACTAGTTTGATTAAAAACCTTTTTTAAAATAAACAAAAAAGGAAGTCGAATTAGGTTTTTTTAATGCTGCGAGCATTTGGTTTTTTTATTCTCTTTTCTTTGCTCTTGATGACTCAGGGATGTGACATCAAAGGAGCTAATGATCCCTATTCTTATGCCCCTCGCAGTCCTGATTCCATTTGGCAACCTCCTAAAAAAGCACAAAAGCGTCTTCCAAATATGGAAGATCTTGCTAAAGAAAGTGAGGACTATCACGAGTTTTCAAAAGAAGCGCCTATTACTCTTGCTGAAATTATAGATATCGCGCTTTCAAGGAACCCAGATACCAAGCAGAGTTGGGCTGCAGCTCGTGTGAGCGCTGCCGAGTATGGGCAATCTCTTCAAGATTACTTTATCCTAGCCGAAGGATCAGGCAACTACACTCGAACACGTTTTGCACAATTTACTGGGTCGACCCGTTCTATTGTTTATGAAACTCAATATGGTGGAGA
Organism: uncultured bacterium; assembly: GCA_964350675.1. GTDB lineage: Bacteria > Chlamydiota > Chlamydiia > Chlamydiales > Simkaniaceae > Neptunichlamydia. The sequence goes on from CAYGKJ010000011.1 coordinate 20,638, forward strand.
GCTAGAGCTCACCTATACAATTCTTGACTTTGGACAGACTCGAATGACGAGTGAAGCAGCTCTTCAATCTCTTTTCAATGCCGATTGGTCCCATAATAGTCAAGTTCAGCAAACAATCCAGATTGTCATGACAGACTACTACAATTATCTATACCAAAAACAGCTCCTTTTCTCGACAGAACAAGATGTGATCAACGCCAAAGTTTCTCTGGATGCTACTGAGGAAAAATTCCGTCAAGGACTTGCTGACGTTTCAGATATCGTTCAAGCTCGAACGCAATACCTGTCCAATAAGCTCGCAGTCGTCAATCAAAAGCAGAGCCTCCATACATCCTATACTCAGCTACTTAATGACATGGGGCTCCCCTCTGATGGAGCAATCTATTTTCAGGATTACCCAGATGAAATAGCCTTCTTTGAACTGGAGACTCTTGACACTCTCATTCTCAAGGCGAACGAAAACCGCCCAGACCTACTAGCTGCTGAGGCTGGAGTGAAATCTAGTATCGCAAGCTATAATGCCGCCCGTCTAGAAAAAATGCCTGTAGTCACAGGTGAGTTTGATATTGGGAGAAAGTACTTTCAACATGGAGTCGACGACCACTACGATTTTACTGCGCAAGTGAACCTCACATTCCCGCTCTTTCAAGGATTTTTCATTGAAAACACCATCAAAAAAGCGCGAGCTACAATTGAAGAATCTGAAGCTTCATTGGATCTTGTTCGTCTAAGCATTATTCAAGAAGTTTCCAACTATAGAAGTGATGTTGGGTATTCTAAAGAGTCTATTGAATATGCAAAAGCTTACCTAGAATCAGCTGAAGAGGACTTCAAGGTTAACCTAAAGAAGTATCGCGTAGGAACCGGAACAATTATCGATTTGATCAATGCCCAAACTGCGGTTTCCGATGCTCGATCCCAACTCGCTCAAGCTCAAAATGGTTGGTACACCTCAATTGCCAACCTTGCCTATGCAACCGGAGTCTTATTCCGTCCAGCAGATAAGGAACAAACCCCCTATTTACAACTTATAGAAGATAAGGAAAGTCGCCATGAAAAGCCTTCTTTTTAGCGCAGCGCTCATGCTAGCTCTTGTAGGGTGTTCAAAAAAACAAGCCCCGCATGAACCAAAGGCCATTCCTGTTCACGCCACTAAATCTGTTGCCAAGGATGTCCCCAAGTATATTTCAACAATAGGGCATATGGAAGCCTACCAAATCGTCAATGTGATGGCTCAAGTTGATGGATACCTTATGAAAACCTACTTCACAGACGGAGCAGATGTGAAGCAGGGAGATCTTCTATATCTCATAGATCAACGTCCCTATATAGCAGACCTTGAGAAAGCAGAGGGAGCACTAGAAGAAAGCATTGCAAATCTCGGATATTCTGAGAGAACCGCTGAGAGAAACTCACAGCTCGTAAAGGATGAATATATTTCACAAGACCAATTTGATAGCCTGGTTACAACAGTCATGGCCGATGATGCTACAGTCAAACAAAACCAAGCTGCAGTAGAAAATGCAAAAATCAACCTGGGATACACAACAATTTATGCGCCCCTTGATGCGCGTGCTGGAGAAACTCAAATCTATGACGGAAACCTTATTTTAGAAAACCAAGAAACAACTCTTGTGACTCTGAACCAAATCTCTCCCATCTACTCTGTCTTTTTCATCAACGAAAAAGATCTTCCGGCTGTCCAGAGATACAAAGCGAAATACAACGATTTAAAAGTCTATATCACAGTAGACGATCCAGAGTCGCCAACCTATGAAGGAATTCTTACTTTTATCGATAATGGTGTCGATATTTCAACAGGAATGATCAAATTAAAGGCGAGTCACGCAAACGATGATAAAGTCCTATGGCCGAATCAATATGTCAAAGTGAAGCTAGTCCTCGATGTTCTTGAAAATGCAGTCATTGTCCCCTTCGAATCGGTTCAAACCAGCCCCAAGGGGAAATATATCTATGTCCTTAAAGGGAACCAGACAGTAGAGCTTAGAAATGTTACCGTAGGACAAATGCAAGAAGACAATACCATTGTTGTGACTAAGGGATTAAAGGCGGGCGAAAAGGTTATTACTGTGGGACAAGTTAACCTTTACCCCGGAGCCAAAGTGATTGAAAAACAGAGCGAGGATGAGTCGTGAGTCTTTCTGAACCCTTTATCCGCCGTCCTGTGATGACCACACTCGTCATGGCTTCAATCCTATTTCTGGGAATGCTTGCCTATCAAGGCCTTCCAGTTAGTGATCTTCCTGACGTTGAGTATCCCACAATTGAGGTAACAACAAGTTATCCTGGAGCTGGACCTCAAACCATGGCCGACACTGTAACCTCCCCTCTTGAGCGGCAATTTACAAGTATTGATGGAATCGAAACTATCGCCTCTTCCAGCACAAACGGAAGCTCAACAATCGTTCTTCAGTTCAATCTCGACAAAGACATTGATTCCGCCGCAACAGATGTTCAATCAGCGATTAACCAGGCTCAACCGAATCTCCCAGCTGATTTGCCAAACTATCCTACCTATAAAAAAACAAACCCCTCACAAACCCCCGTTCTTTTTCTCTCAGTTTCCTCTGATCTTATGTCCCTTGGTGACCTTTATGATTATGCCTATGCACTGATGGGCCGTCGACTAGGAATGGTCAATGGAGTTTCAGATGTTGATGTCTATGGATCGCCCTTTGCCGTTCGTGTTCAAGTCGATCCCGACTATTTGTCTGCTCATCAAATTGGAATCAATGAAGTTGCCAATTCAATCGTCAACAGTAACCCAGAACTTCCCGTAGGAAACCTCTATGGCCCTGATACAGAATATACAATTCAGGTTGATGGACAGATGGAAACTGCTGCTGGCTATAATGAACTGATTGTCCGAAACAATAATCAAGCTCTTTTAAAAGTCAAAAATCTTGGACATGCGATTAATTCTCTGCAAAATGATAAGTACTCTCTCAACTATATCACTAAAGAAGGAGAGGTTCCCTGTGTTGTCATTGCGATTGTAAAAGAAGCTGGAGCCAACACCATCAAGGTCATTGAAGGCGTTAAAGAAATGCTTGAAGAGATCAAGTGGGAACTCCCCGCCTCTATTAAGCTTGAATATCTTTTTGACCAATCCGTTTTTATCATGGAATCTGTCCATGATGTTGAGCTCACTCTTATTGTTGCCTTCATTCTTGTTGTTTTAGTCGTTCTCTTCTACCTTGGGAAATTCCTAGATACCGTCATTCCAATTCTGGCCCTTCCCATGTCAGTTGTAGGAACCTTCGCTCTAATGTTTGTCTTTGGGTTCAGTATCGATATCCTATCACTTCTTGCCCTCACTCTATCAATAGGGTTCCTTGTTGATGATGCTATTGTCGTCCTCGAAAATATCCATCGCCATGTTGAAATGGGAAAGACAACCTGGGAAGCCTCTCTTAATGGGTCTAAACAGATTAGCTTTACGATTCTTTCCATGACCCTCTCCCTTGCTTGTGTATTTATCCCCTTAGTCTTTATGGCTGGAATCATGGGAAGAATGTTCCGAGAGTTTGCAATTACCATCGTGACAGCCGTTCTTATTTCGGGGTTCATTTCCCTATCCTTAACTCCCATGCTCTGTAGCCGCTTTGTTTCTCAAAATTCCCATGATAAGAAGAAAAACTGGATCGAGAAAATCTCCGACAAACTCAATACATCTCTTCTTAATGTCTATAAAAAAGGACTTAATGTCGTTTTTAAACACCGATTTATAACCGTCCTTGCCGGATGTGCTTCCGTTGCTGCCACCATTTATCTAGGGGCCTCTCTTCCAACAGACTTTATCCCCGGAGATGACCTAGGATTTGTCAACGGATTTGCCATTGCATCAGATCCCACATCCCCCTATAAGATGATCGATTATCAAAATAAACTCTCAGAAATTATCAGAAACGACCCCAATGTTCAAGATCATGTGGCCGTCGGAGCCATTCCAAATCCTAACCAGTCCCTTATGTTCATCCGTTTGAAGCCTTTTAAAGAGAGGGCCAGTATGACTCAGTGCATCCAAGAACTTCTGCCCAAACTTCAAGAAGTTCCAGGAGTTAGGGCATTCCTCCGCCCCCTTCCTCTCATTAACCTCGATGTCGGAACCTCTATGAGTATGGGGAATTATCAGTATACTCTTCAATCTACCAATACTGATGCTCTCTATGAGGATGGAGACAAAATCCTCAATGAAATGCGAAGGTCCACCGACTTCAGACAAGTCGTTAGTAATATGCACAACAAAGCCCCTTATCTCGATGTGCATATTAATCGGGACCGCGCCTATGAGCTCAACGTTTCAGCCAATGCCATTGAATCAACGTTCGAATATGCCTATTCAGGAGGAAGACTTTCTCTCATTAATGGCACTCAAGACCAATACTATGTCATTATCGAAACCGTACCAAGCGCCTATAAAAACCCCAGTGTTCTAGATAAACTCTACGTCTCTGCCTCTACCAATACCGCCATTAATGATCGCAATGCCAACAACAACGTCGGAACAAAATTCCCCACCCAAGTCCCCCTTTCCGCAGTCGCCTCTTGGAAAGAAACCATCGGTCCTTTAAGTGTCGCTCACATCAACACACTTCCCGCCGTTACCATTTCATACGATCTAGGAAAAGGAGTCCCCTTAGGAACCGCGCTCTCCAAGCTCAACACAATTGCGGATAGTACGCTTTCTAGCGATGTCCATGCCATCCAAATCGGTTCGAGTCAAATCTTTCAACAGTCCTTTGCAAGTCTAGAATTTCTTTTTGTGATCACCATCTTTGCAATCTATGTAATCCTTGGAATCCTCTATGAAAATTTTATCCATCCCCTCACTGTCATGTCTGCGATTCCTCCCGCCGCTCTTGGCGCAATCATCACTCTCATCATCTTTGGACAGCCCCTCTCCCTCTATGCCTTTATCGGTATCATCATGCTTCTTGGAATCGTTCTGAAAAATGGAATTATGCTTGTCGACTTTGCGAATGAAGGGATTCATGAAGGAAAAGATATCCATACCGCCATCTACGAAGCATGTTGCGCCCGTTTCCGCCCCATCCTGATGACAACCTTTGCCGCTATGATGGGAGCCGTTCCTATTGCCCTTGGAATCGGAGGATCTACAGCGCAATCACGCCGCCCCCTTGGAATGGTTGTCGTTGGAGGATTGATTATCTCTCAAATCCTCACCCTCTACTTCACCCCGATTATCTTCACCTATCTCGAAGGAATGCGACAAAAATTCCATCTAGGTCGCAAGAAAAAGACCGATGTGCCAGAAGCCTAGATATACTGATCGTGTTTCAAAATCTGGTTTTTACTAAAGTCAGCATAATGATCAAATTTGGGGGGATAATAGTTGGTTATTTAGTTGTTTTAATTCTGCCTAGTCACCGTAAAGACGATATCATCAAAATCATCATCCTCAACACCATCATTGCAAAAGTAACGCTTGCCGTTTGGAATCTCTTCGGAGTACATGGCAGCACCGTTACATAATCCAGCATTCCAACGTCCACTATTCACATAACAAATAACCGGTTTGCCTTCTGGGTATTCAACAATTTTTGAGTGTGAAAAAGTTCCATCTGCTTTTTGAAAATGTCCGCTCTTGTGTTCTTCATAAATAGTTTCTTCCCAAAAATTCCCGATAAAAATGCAGCCATCTTTTGTAGTAACCTCAACCTCTTCGTCTTCATCCAAAAGAAGCTTATTAGGGCTTTTGTATTTTTTTGGATCGTTATCAAGTTTTAAATATCCCTTTTTTAAGAACCCAATATAAAACCCTTGGCGGTAGCGGCTGTTTGTGCTTTCTATAGTGAATTTAAGCCTTTCTTTGTTTTCGATGGGGAATCTCTCGACTAAAAAGATTGTTTTTCCCTTGTAGGTTCTTTTTTGTGGAAATGTCTCACCCGGAATGGTTCTAAAAAGCTCTTTGAAGTTCACAGGCTTAGGGCATCTTTCAATTGTCATTGCTTGGGTGGTCCTTGGTTTGCGATAAACGCTGCTCTTTCTTTGTCTTTTTCCATGTGCTGCTTAACCGTAAGCTCTTCAAAATCAAACAAACCGCCCGCTCTTTGGGGTGGCTCGTGGTGCAGTTCAACACTTTCAATTTTTCCTGTTTCTCTTACTTCATACTGAGGCGCAAGCCCATTCTCCATTCTCTTGATGTTTTCGGGCGTTGGTTCGTATTTAAGCTCCCCTGCTACTTTGCCCTGTTTATGATCAAGAGCCTTATTTTTCCAATGTCTGGCCCTTACGGTGCTCCAACTGGGAACATCTCCTAAAATCGTTCTATTTGTAACATCCTGTCCCACTCTCCAGCCACAAACATTATTTGCTTGTGTTGACAATAGTTTAGCAGTATCGAGCGTTATGTTTCCAGCTTTCGGAGGGTTAAGATCTCTGATATCAAGGAATTTCTCTACTGCGTGGCTTGCTTTTTGGATTTCTTTGGAACTTCCCGAGGAGACTTTTCCAAGGTCAATGCTCGACTCCAAAGACTTACTCAATTTTTCCACTTCTGAAGCGATTGGAGTGTTTTTTCCTATTCTTGCAGCTTTGTGAGAGAGCAGAGCAAGAGCTATTTCATAAAAGGGCTTTTCTTTTGCATTGACCAGTCCCGATTCAACGGCAACTTGCCCAGCGGCGCTAATAGCCATCCATAAAGGACCAAAAGGACCAGCCGCCCCAAATTCTTCCAAGACCCTTTTCAAAGGGGTATTTGCCTCATGTTTGATCCCTAGAAAGTTTGAGCAGGCTTTTTGACATTCTTCTCCGGTTGGAAAAATTTTCCTAAACATCTCTAAGGGGCTTGCACGAGAGACATCTTTCAACGCGAATATGGTTTCAGGCGATAACCCTAGTTCCTGAGATGATTCAAGGTAATTGTCCTCCTCTTCAAACAAGTCGTCCCAGTCGTCATCGTCGTCTTCTATCTCTTTAGAAAGTAGTTGCTTTTCTGTTTCCTTATCTACACCTAACTTCTCTTTCAAGAATTCGCCTACAGCGGTGAAAAAGTCTACTGAGTCTCGAATAGCGCCGAACGAACGGAAAAACCCAGCTAAAATAGCCTCATTAACATCTACCTGAAAAGCGTCAAAGTTATCGATAAACGTTTGCAGCCTATTGAAGTAAGTATCTTTAGGTTTTATCTCGTTTTCCATTGGAGGACTATAATAAGGGCGGTCGGTATAACCAACATGCACGGCATATTTCTCGACAACATGGGTAAATTTCTTCCCAAATATCCCCTCTTTTTTAGAGCCATAACAATTCAGGCAGGTTCTGAAAAATATGACCGAAACATGCCTGATTTTTCCTATCGGGTGTGTGTTGCTATCTACATGCCCATCCTTTGTAATAACATTCACTATATACCTTGGTAAGTTCCCATCTCTTTCATAATCTACAAGCTCAGAATCACATAACTCGAAAGGTAAGCCACTAGTTTGACTAGTGGACTCTCAAGGCTTGGCCTTTAGATTCAGTGTAAAAGACGATGTCTATACTCTCCATGTTAGCTTGACGGGTCAACAAAGGAGAATATATGGCGACATCGTCCTATGAAAGTTTAGCCCATTCTAGATGGGATTGTAAATACCACTTAGTGTTTATTCCGAAAGGACGTAAAAAAGCACTCTATGGGAAAGTCCGAAAATTTTTAGGCCCAGTGTTTCACGAATTAGCGATGCAAAGAGGCTCTAAGATAGAGGAAGGGCACATGATGCAAGATCATGTGCATATGTTGATAAGAATTCCCCCCAAATATGCTGTAGCTGAAATAGTTGGATACATAAAAGGGAAAAGTGCCATTGCTGTGGCAAGGCAGTTTGGCGGTAGGAAACGAAATTTTAATGGAGAAAGGCTTTGGGCCCGAGGCTATGCAGTGTCAACTGTTGGTTTTGATGAAGCACAGGTTAGAAATTACATTAGACATCAGGAACAGCTTGACGATAGTCAGTGCTGCGATGAACAAGGATCATTTTAAGCGGCGCCTTTGAGGCGCTCCACTCCGTCAAGCCGCTAAAAAAAATAAAGAGTTGAAATAATTTGGCAGCCCTTGGGGCTGCTCACAATCGTCAAGCTCCTCGCTTTGCGAGGACGTTATGACTTGCAATTGATATTAAAATACCTACCTTCCCCTTGTCGATTTAAAGGAGAGCAACAAGCAGGAAAAGCTTTTACCTCTCTTCCATTCCATAGGGTTAGTGTTTTACCTAAAGGATGTTCAAAGGTTTCTACATTTTCTGTTGCATCGTTGCTTACTGGTTCCATAGCTACCTAAAGTGAAAATTTTAGGAGACGGTAAACGGAATACGAAATGATGTCAAATTGAGAAAAGTCATATGCCTGACAGGTCCGACTTGTTACTCTCATGCACTTTAACGACATGATCTAAAAATCAAACTGAAACTTCATGGTGAGTCCTTGGTATTGCAGGTTTCCCCCTGCAGCATAAGGAGCGCCGATCCGATATAAACGATTAAAGCTCCACCATAGTTGCTCTTCCCAACCTGCTTGGATCAATGCATGATAACTGTCATCGTTAAACCATATTTCCCACCGGAGTCCAACACCTAACTCCATTATAGGAGTCATGCTGTAGCGATCATAATCCAGATGGACAACGACGCTATCGGTATTCGTTGCACCGATAATCACACGATCGCGCCGTTCTAAGTCAAACTTGGTCCATGCCGCTGTCAAGGCTAGATCCGCAAAAACACTCCAATGATGGGAAAAATACCAAGCGGTATTCGTTCCAAACCGGATTCCAAACCCCCATGAATCTTGGTCTAAATGAACTTTACTCTCCCCAAAGATGGTTCGCGCAGGGTCCACAAAGCCTGCATAATCCAATTGATCGTCTTGATTTTGCCAAAACCCCTTTAGTCCAAAGAAAGGACGAAGCGTTAGAAAACGGCTGATGTAGTAGTTTCTCCCCCATTCAAAATCCAAAACACTGGTGTGAAGGTCCCAATCAGAACGCGCCCGTTGAAGTCCACCAGTTAGAAAACTATCAGAAGCATGAGTCCATAGAGGCTCTAGCCTTTCAAGTGCTGGATCAACACTCGCCGTATCTATCACGTGTGTATTCATCCACGTATAACGAAGCAAAAGATCCCAGCCATCATGCGCCAGATTAAGGCCCAATCCTACGCGGAAGCCAGGCTCAAATGAAAAATCAGGTTCGTAAACCTTTCCTTTAGATATCACAGGGGTTGCGGTATCACCCACTCCCTTTTGTGCATAATCCAAGCCATCCTCTCGGACTTTCCAGTAAATAAAATCAGCCACCAAATAGGGCTCTGCAACACAATTTCGAACCCAAGGCTGCGCCTCCACTGAGATTTCTTTCTGAGGAGGCCGAGGAAAAGGGGCAGGCTCAACATGAGGTGACCCAAACGCAGGAGCAATTGCAATTCCTACTAAGAGGACAATCAAAGACTTTTTCATAAGACAAATTCCAAACCTAAGGATATAGCGATATATAACTGGTATAAAACAAATGCTTTTTACTGACGAGGATGAAATGTGTCGAATGCATCAAAAAGACGCTTTTTTGAAAGATGAGTGTAGCGATCCGTCGTTCCGATATCGGCATGACCAAGCATTTCCTGAATGACTCGAAGATCCGCCCCATGTTCTAAAAGATGCGTTGCAAATGAATGGCGCAAAGTATGAGGAGAGATTTCTTTTTTGATCCCCACTTTTCGCGCATAAAACTTTACCTTTTCCCAAACAGTCACTCGACTCATACGCTTTCCCCTTTTAGACACAAAAAGAGGACGATGGTCTCCCTTATCATGACGGTAGTTCCCAAGATACGCGTCAATCGCAGCAATTGCCTCCTCCCCAATAGGAACAATGCGTTCTTTTCCTCCTTTTCCAAGCACTCGAACAGTATTTTCCCCCACATCATGAATATCCAAATTGCACAGTTCAGACACCCGAATTCCCGTTGCATACAAAGTCTCAAGCACTGCCTTATCGCGCATCTCCTCCTCTCCATCTCCAGGAGCTCCTAAGAGTCTTTCAACCTCTTCGCTTGTGAGTACCTCAGGAATCAGTTGCCACATCTTCGGTGACTCTAAAAGAGCCGTCGGATCCTTTTCAACGTACCCTTCTCGCTTCAAAAAACGAAAAAAAACACGGAGCGCCATGAGCGTTCGATAGATGGAGCTACTCGCATACCCCTTCTCCTTTAGAGAGCTCATGTGATTCACAACTCCCTCCTCCGCTGCCTCCCGATCTAGACCTTCGACAAAACGACGAATATCTCTTTCATACGCCTGAATCGTATTTACAGAGAGCCCTTTTTCAGAAGCAATATAAGATAAAAAATCGTGAATTCGTGGGTCCCAGTTCATGCCTTTCAAGCATAGCGTAAACTAGGATAAAGTGTCACATAGTGAGACGAGGATGTCTCTTAAGACCTCGAGAGGTTTTTGCTCCGCATCAAAACGCATGATCAACTTTTCATCATAGTGCTCTAAAACAGGAAAAGTCTCTTTTTCGTAGATTTCCATCCGCTTTTTGAGCACTTCAGCATCCCGATCATCAGGTCTTTTTTCAATCAAAGCCCTTCGTTGAATCCTCTGAATCAAAGTATCAGGATGCTTCGACTCCAAAAGGATAATCTTCTTCACAGCGATATACCGCTGCAGGACTTCAACCTGCTTGACCGTCCTTGGAATTCCATCTAGAAGAAGAAGCTGATCTTTGGGAAAATACCGGTTTGTCGCAATCAGCCCCATCACATAGTGGTGCCAAATCTCAATCGTCGCATCATCTGGGAGGAGTTGCCCCTTTCCCGCAAAGCTGTGATAGAGCTTTCCTGCCGGAGATTCTGGTGAGAGCCCCCTAAAAACGTCTCCTGAAGAGAGGTGGAAATGGTTCCCCGCGCTGCTCAAAAACTTCCCCATTGTCCCCTTTCCAGCCCCCGGAGGACCAAAAATGAGTACAGACTGAAATTTTTCCTCAATCTGAGGGAGAATTCGTTCGTTCATAACACTCTAATAAGTAGCAATTTATGCCAACTCCTCTAAACCTAACCATAACATACCCTAATTATTAATCCAGGAAATAATACAACTCACTCATTATAAGCATAATATAATTTAGTTAAATTAAATTGTAAAACATGCTATAATTAAGGGAAATAACTCGTGAGTAATAACATATAATGGAAGAAACAAGACCTACAGTTCAAGCAGCTTACCTCAGTAAGGCTCAAACCATGGGAAGAGACTACTACCAAAAAGTAAAAATTGGTGGTAAAAACTACTTTGTCATGGTCCTTCAAGGTGGAGATCTCTCCCGCATGCAAGCTCACGATACAGAAAAACTCAAAAACCTCTCTGAAGCCTTCTTCAGCGCTCACCAAGACGCCTCAGGAACCGATCTAAACGATAGCGATATTACACATATTGACTCCGAAGGAATACACTTTAGAGGAAGAGAGACTCAGTTCAGTGATGAAACCGAGATAAATGAAGAGACAGAGGATCTTCTGATGGCAGAGTTTGTCTCAAAGAAGGATGCTATCGTTGAACACCATACTCAAGCTAAACCCGACCCAGTCGCTAAAGAAGCAGTTCCTGCGCAATATCGCCCCTATTTGAACGAAGAGGATGAAGATGAAGACGGATTATACGACGAAGGTGCAGTCGATTCAGCAATCGAAAGCTACGCTTTTTCTCGATTAAATCGCATCAAAGACCTTGTCATAAGTGCAAATCCAGCAAACCGAGAAGAAATAGATAGGCGTTTTGGAGAAATTGAAGAGTCAGACAACTGTACTCTGGAAGAGGCGTTAGACGAAGCTTGTGCAATGCTTAAACAGCATATGACCGCGCAAACCGTCTGGAAAGCAATGATGAACGTCCTCCTTCCAGAACAACTCATTTTTGTTAGAGATCCCGAGGAAGAGGAAGAATTTTTTGATTGTGAAGAAGAAGATCCTCCAGTAGAAACTAATCCTTTTGGACATTTAAATTCAGATCTTTTGGGTTCAAGGGAGGTTGACCCCCTAAGACCAAGAGAAGAGCTTTCAACTGAGCTTAGAGATAGAGAACAAGAGTTAGATCCATTTGCATCCGTAACTCCAACACCCACTAAAGAGGGTTGGGGAGCGATGTTCTCGCGTTGGGGATCTACTGCCTATAGTTACGTACCATCCTTTAGAGGCTCAGGATCAACCACTAATTCACGCGTTGAAGAAGAATTTGAGCTAGAACCAGTGCGAAGACCCCCTATTGTGGAGCTAGACTCAGGTTATAGCAGTGGTGAAGAGGAATACTCAGACTATAGCAGCGATGAAGAGGAAGACTTTTTTCATCCTTTAGGTACTCCTGAGCTACACTCTGTTCATGGACATGAAGAGATCCATGTCGCACCCCTTACAGCACGAGAAGTGTATAATGAATTAACGCTAGCAGCTCAAGGAGCTCCTGAAGGAAATTTCCTAGTAGCAAGCAAACAAGCCGTTGCTAGAACAGCTCATGATAAAATCAGAGCAAAGATAAGAAAAGAAAAAGACATCCAAGCCTTTACTGAAGATGAACGGCAGATCATCAAAGAAGCAATGACTAGAAACGCTAGATTTATGGATGGAAGAGATTATAACTCAAAGCTCACAACGATTCTAGGTGGGCTAGACACTATTGCTGAAGGACATTAATAGCTCTGTGAGCTTCCACAAGAGCAAGACCCTTTCACATTAGGATTTGTTACCTTAAACCCTGATCCCATCAGGCCTTCCAAATAATCAATCTCGCATCCAAGTAGCCGTTGAAGCATCTTTCGATTCACAAAAATCTTAACCCCTTGAGAATTAAAGGTTTCATCATTATCTGTTGGGTTTTCAGAAAAATCAAGAATATACTCGAAGCCGCCGCACCCACCAGGCTTATCAGCAAAGCGGAGCGCCCATCCTTCTTTTTTATCAGCAGCCAAAATCGCCTTGAATTTTTCAGCGGCCCTCTCAGTCATAGAGATCGTTGTCGGGTCGCTTTTCTCCTCAATCACCTGATTCAGCTTCTTTAGAAGGCTTTCAATCTCATCGTCAGAATAGCCATGACCAAGCATTCCAACCTCTAAGGTCTCCCAAGTCGAAGCTTGGCATCCAACGCATTGCAATCCCGCATTTGAGAGCTCCTGAGCAATTCTCTGGCTCTTTTGGGGGTACTTCCCCAAAATAGAGTCGATCGTCATATCTCGTGTGATCTGGCCTTTAGTAGTCAATTTTAACAGTTCCTTGTTTAATCGTGCACTGACAAGCGAGACGCTCTTCATCGGTCTCCCCTAAGAAATCAAGCTCCTCTTGAGTGGGCTCAGAGAGGTTCTCATTCCCTTCTTTCACTTCAATCACACATGTCCCACAAACCCCTTCTGTGCAAGCAAAGGGAACCCCCGCTTCCTCGCAAGCGTCTTTTAGAGGAGAGCCATCTTCGATCTCCACCTCATCATCATTCAGAACTAGCTTAGCCATATCATCTATACCTTTTAAAGGGAGATTAAAACCGATTAGGAGAAAAAACTCAAGAAAAAGAAAGGCAGGCTCCCTAAGGAGCCTGCCTTTACAAGTAAGAATGATTCAAATAAAAATTAGATCCCTTTTAAATGCTCCTGAGGGACAATAGCCCCTTCAGCGAGAAGTTCTTCAGCGGTTGCTTTTAAGGTCTCGATTCCCTCAGGGAACCCGACCTCAACAAGAAGACCATTTAAATAGGTCAATTCTGCCTCTAAAAGGTCTACCTGACTCTCCAGAGTAGCGACACGCGTTCTAAGCTCTTCATTATTAAGGTTTTTATCCATTTGAAGCCTCCTTAGGCTATTATTTTGTTATTAATATACCCTCTATTATATGACTTTTGTCCCTATTTCTCAAATAAAACCCCAAATTATTAATAACCTAAATATTTTTATTAATAAACCAAATCTAACACAAAGCTCCTGAGAACGCTACATTATTACATTCAGTATATTACGTGATAATTAAAAATAATTCATTTTTAATGATAAAAATGTTATAATAGTTGATAAAGCAAACAAAAACATATTAAAAAACATAAAAGGTGAAAAAAATGGAACAAGCAAGAGTAACAAGAAGCGCTTCTTTTAGCGGACAACTACCAAGAGCTGAAGGCCTAGAGAGACCTCAAGGCAGAATGCGTAGAGCAAACTCTATGGACGATATGAGGGCTGTAGAGGTTCTCCCTATAGTAACTCCATCAAAGCAACAAATTGGAACTGCTTTTGGAATTGGAACCAGCGAGCTTGCTGCAGGACCTTCATCACTAAAAGATGGACAAGCTCTTCTAAATCAAGACTTTTCTAGATGGGATCTCTCAGAAACAGCTGCCAAAACAAACACAACCTATAGTGGCTTTGGTAAAACAATTCTAGTTGGACTAAAATCCATCTGGAATTTTGTTTTTAGTGGGTCTCAACTCGTTACAGATGCAAAAGCTAATCAAGAACTTCTAAAGAACCCTGTTCTAGCAACTGATGCTATTGCCTACCTAGCTAAGCTCAAGAGCGAAGGTGTAACAGTTGACCTTTCGGAGTATCGCGATAATAAGCTTGAGAACGCTCAAGGTGATGAACTAGATGTTCTAAGAGCTCAAACTCGAGAAGAATCAGTCATTGAAGCTCGCCAGGATATTATTGACGAACTTCCAGAAGGTCTTAGAGCGAAGCTAGGGAATACAGAAGACAAGTTTACCAGAAGACAGGTTGCCATTGCACAGCTTGAAAACGCAATGAACGCAATCTCGGCCCTTGCGCCAACATTTGATGTACAAAGACAGATGGTTGCTGCTGTTACACACAACATCGCAATGCAAGCTGGTATTATCACTCCAGCTGGAGAAATCACCAATCAAGAAGGAATGAACTTCCTAGTCGATCAAATGAGTAGCCTATGGATTCAATCAGCTCCTGTTGGAGAGAATGCAACTCCATACGCCGTGACTAAATTTGCAGACAAAATTGCAACAAACTTTGATGCGACTAAGCCTGAATCCTTCGGCGCAATTTATGATGATGTTAGAAATCATGCACAACTTTTCGCTGAAGCTTCGCTTACAAATAAGCCAGGTGAAGAAGTAGACGCTGAAGAATACACTGCAGCAGTAGCAGACACTGCAGCTAGATTTGAGACTCAGATCTGGGATTCTCTAAAGGCAAACGACACATTCACAGCTAAGATGAAGTCCGCTGTTGGAAACATCACTGCAGAGCACACAAGACTTCACAACTACGCTTTGACAACCGATACGATTGCAGAGACAGTTGTTGGAAGTTTCCAACAAATTTCAGAATCTAACCGAGGCAACCAGTCTGGAGAAGAGTTCTTTAACATGCAGCTTGAAGCTCTTGGAACCAGAATGCCTAACGAAATGTTCAGCATTCTTAACAGCCTTACTCCTGAAGAAAAAGCTGCAGAAACAATGTCTTTAGAACGCCTCCACGCAATCGACCCAAGCTTGGCTCGAGTAGGTGGACCTATAAGCTCTGCTGACCTATTAACTGCAATGGGAATAGAAAAATCAGCGAAAGGAAATGATATCAAGTCTCAGGAAGCAGGTGGTGACATCTATACTGTTCTAGCGGGATATGACATTACTACAGACGAAGCTGGAAGAAATATCGTAGGAGGAAGGCTTGGATGGAATAAAGCATTCACTCCTGAAACACTTACAGCTACTCTAACACGCGCCGGTTGGCATGATACACAAGTACAACGTTTTGTAGAGAATTTTAATGCGCAAACTAGAACAGTAGCTCCATACGAAGAAAGCCTAGTACACGCAAGTCGCGAGTCTTTACAGGCTACTTTAGAGCATGCTGGCATTCCTGCTGATCAGGCGCAAGTCATCGCAGCTAACTTTAATCCTGTTACACAAATGGTAGACACATCTGCTGTTGTTACTGATGTTAAAGGATCTGCTGCCCTTCCAAAAGAGATGGTTCCCTCTAGTGTCCTTCTTGCTGAGGTTGTTAGAGACCATACTAATGGAGAACCAGCACAAGTAAACGTCTTCGGAGTATTTACAGATCCAAGACTTCTTCAACACAGCGCAGTAACCACTGAGATGCTAAGAGCTGGAAGTACTGAAGCTGAAGCAAAAGCTGCTCTATTCAATCGTTGGGTTGGATACTCTAATGGTGGAATCATGGGGCAGTACCAAAATGCTCTTGACTTCATGAGAGTTGAAGATGCTCCTTCTACGCGAGCACTTGAGCATTATGATGCTGTTGGAAAGCAAGAAGAAATCAATGCACTTAGCGGCCATCTTGCTGCCTTAAGAGGCCTTGCAACACAGGGAACTGTTAGCGAAGGGCTACAAGAAGCTAGAGATGCTAAAGCAGACACTCTAGAGTTAGAGCTTGCAGATCCTTATGCTCAAAGCCTAGGGCTCATTGCAACTAGAGCCATTGATACTGATCCTCTTGAAGGTCGATTCAACCTACAAGCTAAAGACTACTACAGCATGCTAAGTAAAGCTCTTGGACTACGTGAAGCAGAAACTACAGGTTCTGCAACACTTACAAGAGAATTGCTAACGCACCTTAAAGCTCAGGATGAGGAAGAGGGAAATGATGCAAATAGCCAGGCAGCATACCTACTCATCACCGAAGGAAAAATCTCTAGGGATGAGTACATCGATCTTTACAACAGCTCTGCAGCAGTCAAAGCTGCTGATAAAAGAGTCATGGAAATGCTTGATGGAATCACTTCTGATGCACACGGCATCGACACCATCAGCATGACGCTAAGAGGTCTTGAAGAAGGCGTTACTCTAGCGCGATTCACTGGTCAAATCGATGGGTTCAGAACGTACCTTCAAGATACGGCTCAACCAGCACTGACTCGGCACATGGCTGAAGTTCAGACTCCTGTTTACATGATCGATAACAACAATGTTGATGGTTTAATTGCCGCTGTTAATACACTGGGCACTCCTGTTATTGCTCTGATGATCGTAGAAGCAATCAATCCTGGTGCAGATGAGGCTACAAAAGGACATCTTCTAGCTAACATTCAAGGTGACCTTACTAACTTAGCAGTACCTGATCAAAGAGGCGGTGCAGCTGCCCACCTTAAGAGCATTGTTGAGGCAAGCAGACTTCCAAGAGAAGCTCTTGTTATTGATCGCGAAGTATTAGGTGCAGTTCTTGGCGAAGAGGAAGAAGTCATCCTCAATGTTGAAGAAGAAGTAGTTCCTCCAGGAATTGATGCAGAAGCTCTAATTGCTAGACTTGTCGAAGGTCAAGCAGCTCTTGCTCGCGACTTAGCTGCAAATGCTTTAGGAAGAGCTCTTACAGGAGATGATGATCAGCTTGTTGCGGATATCTCTCTTCAGCTGACTCTTCTTCAGCAAGAAGCGACTAAAGAAGCTGCTAGAGTTGAGCTAGGAAGACTTTTAAACCAGGGATAATCCCTAATTAAGAGTTGCTTCTAAAGCACATTACTAAAAAGGCTCGTGTGAGATTCACACGGGCCTTTTTTTTACATATGAATCGGTTTCGAAGTGAGGGATAGAGCGGCTTCTTTGAGAGCCTCAGAGAGCGTCGGATGGGCATGACAAGTGCGGGCAAGATCGGCTGCTGTCGCTCGTTTCTCGAGGGCAAGGGTAGCTTCAGCAATCAATTCCCCAGCATGGGCAGAGATGATATGGACACCTAGTAAAACCCCCGTTTTTGCATCTGCAATCATTTTGACAAACCCAAAATCATCCCCGCTGCAGCGTGCGCGGGAATTTGCTTTAAAGGGGAATTTTCCTGTTTTGATGGAAAGCCCCATCCTCTTAGCCTCAGCCTCGGTCAAGCCTACAGCTCCCACCTCAGGATGGGTGTAGACAACGCTAGGAATTGCAATATACTCGATATGTGGACTCTGCCCGGCGATGATCTCCGCCGCCGCATACCCTTCTTCTGAGGCTTTATGGGCCAGCATGGGGCCGTCAACGATATCCCCAATCGCATAGATGTGGGGCTGAGAAGTGCGGAAACTGTCATCAATTGGGATGAATCCCCTCTGATCTGGGGTGATTTGAGCAGCTTCTAGCCCGAGCCCCTGGGTGTAAGGGCGGCGGCCAACCGCAATAAGAACGCGTTCTGCAGAGAGAGTCTCTCCCCCTTCGATGGAGAGCTTGACCCCTGAGGAGGTCACCTCGGCGCTTGAAACCTTCGAGGAGAGCTGGAAAGTGAGCCCCTGCTTTGTGAGGGTTTGCTCTAAGGCTTTTGAAATCGCGTCATCAAGGGTTGGACAGATCTTATCGAGGAATTCTACGAAGTGGACCTCAGTGCCCAGACGGCTATAGACCGAACCAAGCTCCACGCCGATAATGCCTGCGCCTACAACGATCATCTTTTTCGGAACCTCTTTGAGAGCCAGAGCTCCTGTTGAGGAGAGGACTCTTTCTTCATCAAAGGGGAGAAAAGGAAGAGGGGTGGGCTCAGACCCGGTCGCTAGAATAAAATTCTTTGAAGTGTAGTCTTGCCCCTCAACAGTCATTGTATGAGAATCCTTAAAGGTTGCAGTCCCCTTGATATGAGTCACTTTGTTCTTCTTAAAGAGCCCTTCGATTCCCATATTAAATCCTGAAACCACCTCTTCCTTACGCTTCATCATCTGGGAAAAGTTGATTTTAGGGGTGGCTTCAATCCCATGGGTTTTCCCCTCGTGGAGAAGCTGATAGTACATTTCTGAAGATTGCAGAAGACATTTTGAAGGAATACATCCGATGTTAAGACATGTTCCTCCCAAGACTTTTTCCTTTTCAACACAAGCCGTTTTCAGTCCAAGTTGAGCAGCACGAATCGCAGCAACATACCCTCCAGGTCCCGACCCAATGATCACCACATCAAAGGAATCAACCATCGGTTTCTCCAAGGAGGAGGCGTTCGGGCTTTTCGAGCATTTCTTTCACCCGTACCAAGAAGGTCACAGCTTCCTTGCCATCAACAATCCGATGGTCATAGCTCAGTGCTAAATACATCATGGGACGAATTTCGATTTTTCCGTCCACAACAACGGCTCTTTGGACAATGTTATGCATCCCTAAAATCGCGCTTTGAGGAGGATTGATAATAGGCGTTGAGAGCATCGATCCAAAGACTCCTCCATTTGTAATGGTAAAGGTTCCTCCCTGAAGGTCTTCAATGGAAATCTTCCCTTCGCGTGCTTTTGCTGCAAACTCCTGAATCCCTTTTTCGACCCCTGCAAAAGAAAGCTTTTCAGCGTTTCGAAGAACAGGAACCATCAGTCCTTTAGGCGTCGATACCGAGATGCTAATATGGCATCCGTCGTTGTAAACGATCTCGTCTCCATCGATAAATCCATTCACATCCGGAAGCTCTTTTAATGCAGCAACACAAGATTTCACAAAAAAAGACATAAAGCCAAGTTTCACGTCGTGTTTCTTTAAAAAGAGGTCTTTTTCACGCGAGCGGATCTCCATGACTGCCGACATATCGACTTCGTTAAAGGTGGTGAGCATCGCAGTGGTATTCTTTACCTCAACAAGGCGCTTTGCAATAGTCCTGCGTAGACCACTCATGCGCTTTCGGGTTTGTCCTGCCTGAAGAGGTGCTTTAGGTTGAGCAGGCTTTGAAGGAGGCGAGACAGCTACGGGTGTTTCCTTTCCAAGAGATGCAACGAAAGACTCTGGAGATTTTCTAGCTCCTCCACCTGCCGCTTCTTTCTTTGGAGGAGGTGGCGCTTCGACTTTCTTCTCTTCTTTTTTTGCAGCTGCAGGCGGAGCTGCTTCCCCTTTTCCTTCGGTATCCACATAGCCAATAATTTGATTGGGAGTGACGACATCGTCAACTGAAACAGTGAGATGCAAAACGCCTCCCTCTGGAGCATAAAGAACTTGATTCACTTTGTCGGTTTCAAGTTCAAGAATCTCTTCTTCTTTATTTACAAAGGTGCCGTTTTCTTTCATGATTGCTGCAACAATCGCTTCAGTGACCGACTCCCCTGCTGAGGGAACTTGGATGTCTACTTTCATTCGAGGGCCTCTTTCAGAAATTTCTCGAGTTCTTTGCTATGGAGAGCACTTGTTCCAGCTGCTGTGGATGCGCCTCTATCTCTTCCGACATACCTTAATGAAAGTTTTTCGGGAAGGAGGTTTTGGAGCAGAGGTTGAATATAGGAGTAGGCCCCTTGGTTTTGAGGTTCCTCTTGGACCCAAAAACACTCTGAGAGTCCGCTATACTTTTTAAGAATCGCTTGAACCTTTTCTGTGTGGAGAGGATAGAGCTGCTCGATTCGTACGATTGCAATATCAGAACGTTTGTTATTTTCGATAAGATCATAATAGACTTTTCCACAGCAAAAGATCAGGCGCTTCGCGCTTTTAGGAGCTTTAGGATCATCAATCACCTCCTGAAATTCACCATTTGCAAGCTCCTCAGGCATACTCAAAGAAGGGGGGTAACGAAGAAGTGCTTTAGGGGTAAAGAGGACGAGAGGTTTTAAGAGTTCGCTGATTCCCTGGCGACGCAACACATGGAAGTGTTGCGCTGGAGTCGATGGATAGACAACATATAGGCTGTCATTTGCTGCAAGTTGCAAAAATCTTTCAATCCGTGCAGAAGAGTGCTCCGGTCCCTGTCCCTCATACCCGTGAGGAAGAAGGAGCGTCAAAGGAGAAAGCCGCCCCCACTTCTGCTCCGCAGAAACGATAAACTGATCAATCACAATCTGCGCTCCATTCGCAAAGTCTCCAAACTGTCCTTCCCAAATGGTTAAGGCTTTCCTGTAGGAAAGGCTATATCCATATTCAAACCCCATCACAGCATATTCTGAAAGAGGCGAATTGTAGACATCAAAATTTGCTTGATCATCACTTAAATGGGAGAGAGGATAGTAACGCTTTGAGTTCTCTTGATCCGTCAGCACCGCATGACGGTGAGAAAAGGTTCCCCGACCAGAATCTTGCCCCGATAGACGCACATGCACCCCTTCTGTTAACAGGGTCGCATAAGCAAGGTGCTCCGCCATTCCCCAGTCAACAACAGGAGCACTTTTGTCCCCCGAGATCATCTTGACCCGATCATCCATCAAACGTTTAAGTTTGGGATTAAGAACAAAACCACTCGGAATCGTTGTGAATTTTTTAGCAAGTTCAATCAAGCGATCCAGAGGAATCGCGGTTTTTATAGGAGCAAGGAGCGAGAGTTTTTCTTTAACTTTTCCAGCTTTTTTTATCTTAATCTCTTCTTGAGTCACTTTGAGAGCTTCTTCCAAGCTATCTTTAAACTCTTTTTCAAGCGCGTCTGCTTCCTTTTGTGAAAGTGTTCCCTCTTGAATAAGGGCATCGCGGTAGAGATTGCGAATGATCTGCTTTTGCTTAATAACTTTGTACACTTCAGGTTGGGTGAAAGCCGGTTCATCACTTTCGTTATGACCATATTTCCGGTGACAGTTGAGTTCGATAAAGACATCGCACCCAAATTTTTGTCGCAGCTCAATCGCGAGTTTCATTGCAGCCACGGCCCCTTCGGGATCCTCAGCATTCACATGAAAGACTGGAGCGCCAAATGATTTTGCAATATCCGTACAATAAGGGGTCGATTTGGTCTCTTTTGGAGCCGCGGTAAATCCCACTTGGTTATTGATGACGATATGCATCGTTCCCCCGGTCTGATAGCCAGCCAGCTTAGAAAGCTGCATTGTCTCATAAACCACACCCTGCCCTGCAATCGAGGCATCTCCATGAATAAGGACTGGGAGGATAGGCTCTGTTTTCCCGCAGAAGAATTGCTCCTGTTTTGCCCGCGCCTTCCCCTCAACGACCGGGTCAACAGCTTCGAGATGACTCGGATTTGCACAAAGGGCAAGATGAACACTTTTTCCACTTTTTGTAGAAAGATCTGAGGAATACCCCATATGATATTTCACGTCTCCTGATCCTTCATACGTATCAGGAACATAGGTTTTTTCAAATTCCCGAAAAAGATCGGAGTAGGATTTCCCCAAAACATTCGTCAAGACATTGAGGCGTCCTCGATGCGCCATTCCAAGAACGATTTGCTCAACCCCTTTCCTGCTACCGTGGTGAATCATCTCCATTAGCATCGGAATAAGAGTCTCCCCTCCTTCAAGGGAAAACCGTTTTTGACCTGGATATTTCATATGGATAAATGACTCTAAAATCTCCGACCGGTTTAGGTGATGAAGCACTTCTATTTTTTCTTCCCGAGAAAGGGGGAATTGAAAAAAAGGTTCAATACTTTGTTGAAAAAACCTCTCCATTTCAGTGGATTGCATCCCCATATACTCAAATCCCACTGAATTGCAGTAAGTCTTATTTAGTGCATCAATAATAGCAAAAAGGGGGGCCGTTTGCTCTTTGAGAAATCCACATGTTGGAAATGCTTGGCCCAGTTCTTCTTTTGTAAAGCCTAAAGTTTCAAGTTTCAGCTCTTCAACTTCACCCGGTTTTCTTAGATCACTATTGATGGGGTTGAAAGCTGCACCCTTATGGCCATAAAGACGATACGCTTCAATCATCCTAAAAACACGCAGGTCGGGACTTCCTCCGTCTTCAACTGAAGGACCTTTGAGAGCAGATCCAAGAGCCATCCCTTCAAAAAAATGTTGCCAGCTTTGTTCAACACTGCCAGAATCTTTTAAATACTCTGCGTAAAGCCCTTCGATATAGCTTAAATTTGATAGATTCGCATATTCATCGCCGCGGCCCATATCATCTCCCCTCTCTCCTTTGCTATATCAAATTCTCCCCCTTTTCAAAAAGAAAAATGATTTCTCTTTCCAAAAAATTTGTTCCCCATTAATTAGATAGTATTATCAAATAATCCTTGTTGAAAGGGTTCTTTTTATGAGAAAATTCAAGGCGCCCGATGGAAAGAGCCCCAAGTGGGCTCTTGAAACAGGTCAACAAAGAAGTTTTTCATAAAAAGGACAATGGCAGCACGGAGTATTTGATAATACTATCTAAAAGGTACTTTGAATATATTGAGCAAATAGGGTATAGTGCTGTGGTTATGAAAAGCGAACGACTAAAAAAGCTAGAACTTGAGCTTCAAGACCTGGAGCAATGGCTCAACTTGGGCCTTGTCCCTAAAAAGGATATCGAAAAGCACAAGGGCGAAATTGAAATCCTTAAGAGTCGGGTAGAAGAGGAGAAGCATCGTCTCCAAAGCATCAAAGAGAATGGAGATAACGAAGAATACTCCGTTCCTAAGCGCAATCAGCAGCAGCGTGCCGCCTATCAGGAACCTCACACCCTCCCAGGCATTGACCTCGAAGAAAGTGGCGGTGGCGGGATGACCGACTCTGGCGTTGAAAACGATTCTCCAACAACTTTCGGAACAGAGACTGAAACCGTTGCTGACGATGAAGAGCCTGCAACTACCATCTCTGAAGATGAGGATGAGGAAGACCCTTATAGCGATAAAAATCGATGGCGTCGAGGGATCCTTGAAGATCCTGATGGCGATTCATGGTAATTTCTAAGTACATTTCGCTGTACTTTCACTTTCCTTTTTGCACACGTAAATGTCCCTACTGCCATTTCTATGTGATACCTAATCGAGATCAAGATTCTTTTATTGAAGCTCTTCTAAAAGAGTGGGAGCTGCGCCTCCCCCAGATTGAAGGAAAAGAAATTGCGTCCCTCTACTTTGGAGGAGGCACACCAACTCTCTCTCTTGAAGGAATCAAACAAATCTTGCAAAGAGTCCAGGCACCTGAAATCACAGTTGAGACAAATCCTGAAGATGTCACACCAGAGCTCATGAAAACACTGCATGCTCTAAACGTTAATCGCGTGAGCATCGGCGTCCAATCCTTAAACAACACCCTCCTTAAACATCTTGGAAGAACCCACACAGCGCAAAAAGCAGTCGACGCCGTTAACATCACCCATGCGGCAGGGATCGAAAATATCACAATCGATCTCATGTACGAAATCCCCTATCAAACCTTCGAGGTATGGAAAGAAACCGTTAACGCCGCAGTTGAGCTCCCGATTACCCATCTATCTCTTTACAACCTCACAATTGAGCCACACACAGCTTTCAAGAAAAGAGAAGAAGACCTACGCCCCCACCTTCCCGATGAAGAAACAGCCACCCAAATGCTCCAATACGCCTGCAACCGCTTCGAAGAAACCAACCTCCACCGCTACGAAATTTCTGCCTTCGCGCGCGACGGAAAAGTCTCCATCCATAATAGTGGGTACTGGACAGGGAGAGAATTTTTAGGATACGGCCCTTCGGCCTTTAGTTACTACGAAGGCAAACGCTTTCAGAATGTCTGTCATCTGAATCGCTATATTAAAAAGCTCGAGCAAAGAAAATTCCCCGTCGATTTTGAAGAAAAGCTCCCCTTCCTCGCCAGCCTCCATGAAAAGATTGCGATCGGCCTCCGCCTTACCGAAGGAATCCCCCTGGGTAACATTCCCCTAGATACTCAGACCCTACTCACAGATCTCGACAAGGAAGGCTGGATCATCTACCGAGACAACCACGCAACCCTAACCGATCGCGGACGCCTCTTCTACGACACTGTTGCTGAAAAAATCATCGATGAGTGAGACGAGACGTCTCCTTACCTTTTCTTGAACAGCTCCTCAAACGTCACCTCACCATTCGTTAGCTCGACAATCTTCTGAGCAACCTTTGCTGCGGGATATGCCCGTCCTGAAATGATGTTGTAAAGCGTCGACTCAGTCACTCCCAGCTTTTTAGCAAAGCCTCTTTTAGTAATATAGTTACTTTCTAAATATTTCTTAAGTTCCATGAATATAATTCTATACTTCCCCCCAATTAAACTAAACATGTAATTATATTCACTATTTATATAAAGTATAACTTGTCTCTTATGTTGAATATAATTTGTTACTTTGGTAGAGTAGGAAGAAAATAAAGGAGTCTCGTCATGAAGCAAGCATTCTATAAGAGAGTTGGAATACTGCAAAGGCGATTAAAGAGCTGTATCTCCCTCAAGGAGATGAGACAGATCGTACAATCCTTGGATATTGACCTATTCGTCAGCTATAACACCAATGCCTTTTTTGCTTTTACAGAAAACCTGAAGGACAATTGCCTGAGTGGCTCGTTAAGTTTTGCTATTTACACAAAAATCTCTGATGGAAATCACGAAGCTATGGGAAGACCCACAACCTTTCACATGAGCGCTCCCTCTTTTTCAAAAGAGGAGCTCGAAAAAGTGTATGTGAAAACAATCCTTCGCACCCTCGAATATCTAAACTTCGAGGAGAATGAGACTATAAATAGAGATTAGAATTCTCTAAGTTGAGCATTCACAACATCCCTACACACTCCTCTTCTGACATTCGAAGCACCTGAAAGATGTGTTGGATATCTTGTATGAAAAGTTAGGTTTGAAATATTAGAGAGCATTTCAAGATAATTTCTTCTTTCTAAAGGAGCCCCGGACTCGACAAGATCGACTCTTCCCGATCCGAATCGTAGCAATGAGAAAATAGCAAACGACTTTATCAGCATATCCATTGTATGGACGGAACAAACTTCCTCTTCTCTTGAAGGGCTAGGGATAAGCGGGTATAATGACGAAGTGTAACCGTTAACACGATCTTCCACTTGACTCCCAAGTTTCGCGTGTTCGATTGTTAGATAGGAATCTAAGAACGGTTTAATTCCTTCAATAAGATCTCTTTTTCTTTCTCCACCATAATAGTCTCTTAAGAGCTCCTCTATGATTCTCGTACGAATTTCTTCTAGCTCCCTTGAGCGGCCAATGGGAGCATCTATGTTTTGAATCTCTGTTTGCTCCATAATTGTTACTAATTGCCTCTTATATCGATCTATGAGATCTCTTACTAGATCTGTATCTAGAATTCTGCAAAACTCATTAAATTCTCTAATGACAAGTCCTTTTTCATCCAACAGATATTCTTCTCTAAGCCTAAAAATTGCTTCCTGACCATGATGCAAAGCTTCTTGGAGCACAGTAAAACGTTCACCCTCACCTGCTAAAAACTCCCTTCCTTCTGCAAGAGAGTGACGAAATGTATCAAGCCATGCAGCAATAATTTCTTCTTGACCTTCTGAAAAAACATTATGACTAATGGCTTGAATGGTCTCCTGATGTGCCTGAATGGGTTGTTCAACAGCTTGAATTCTATTAGCTAAATTTTGCATAAGCATCGCAGTTAATTGAGTCCTTGCAGACCTTACCGCTTCCATTTCTTGACCATTCAATCCTTCTCCAATTTCTCCCATGTCATAGTTCCTTGCGAGAAGCCCTTGAGAAAATTTTGAATATATATCAAAATTATAGGCAACATGGCTTAAATAAAATGAAATCATTAAGTTTGTAAAATCTCCAATATGAGCCATTTCTAAGACAGCATAGGCAGCCTTATACACAATCATCGAGGGGGTCATATTTCTGACATAACTTCCTAAACTCTCATTTGTTCCCGCCATGCACATCCCTAAGTAGTTAAAAAGAAGAGCAACAGAATAAAACGCGAAATCATACCCATACTCTCCTGCTTGGTCTTGTACAAAATTTGATACAGGATTCATTTGATAGTACTCAGCAGCTAGAGTCAAAAGAAGCGTTGCTGCTTGGATCTTTTTCCTATGATTTTCAAAATTCATCAAAGGAAGATTTGCTAACAAGTAATAGACCCCCGTAAGGCTGAGCAACCCTCCCGCACTTCTTCCTAGCGGTCTTGCGATATGATCACAGACTTTTCTTCCTAAAGCTACAGCAGGATTCCAATTTGTGGGCAGAATTCCTCCAGACTCATCAATGATTTGTCCTCCAATCATTTCGCCAATATTTTCTACTGTGGCGTCGATCGTAATACTTAATAGTTGGTTACGAGAAATGGACTCTTGAAAAGCCCGAAAATCATCTGGTGAGATATCTTGGTCTCTTAGTTCAGCAATTCCCTGATGGATTTCTGTGAGACGAAAGCATATCGCAACGCCTACTCTAGCTTCTGCTAATCGCGCATTTGAGATTCCTGCCGGAGGGTTTTCAATGAAATGATACAACTTGTCAGTAATTTGCTGAATCTCTTCAACTGTTGGTATTGAGGTTAAAAGAATTGTCCGATCAAAAACATAAGAACACGCAGAAGAGAGTGCATATGTTTCTTGCTTTGCTCGAGAAGAAAGTTCTTTCATCTCTCCTCGAAAATCTCTAAGAACCGTTTGATTCCTTGGGTATCCTAAGGCAGAGTTCGTCCTTTGAATGATTTGTGAAAAACCACTGCAGACACCAGTGCAAACCGTAGTGACTCCGTTGTGAATAACTCTTCTTGCCGTCACCTGAAGATTGGGAAAGGGCGCAGGAAGGCGATCCCACAAGAATGACGAAGCCTCAGCCAAGACCTCATACGTTCCAACATAGATATCATGCGTTAAACTTGCAGCATTGACTATGCTCATTACAAACCTCCCAATTTATTAAGTATTAATTATAACATAATAGTTAATTAAAATAAGTAAATAAAATCGAATTATTTTGTATATAATTAACTTAAGCCTTCAACTAGCTCTGAGATGCTACGTACTTGAAAAAATTACTTAAATTATTTAGATTCAATGTATTAGAGAGGGTTTCAAATGAACGACCACGGGCAAGACTCTCCGCAGGAAGAGAGATCCGAAAATCAAGAATTTTCTTACCATCCACCTCCAAGAGCTCTGGAGACTCCTTAACCACTAAATACGCTTGCGCTACAAGGCGTATTGCTTCAGTCTCATCTTGGGTCCCAACTAGAAAAAGTAGCCTTTTTGAGAAAGACTCTTCATTCAATTCTTTAGCAAAGCTTTCCCGACACTCAACAGAAAAATTTTCTCTAACCTGTTGCATTCTCTCCTCTGGACCTGGAGAATAAAAAAAGCTTTGAACATAGGAAAATCCGGCATTAAATAAGTTTGTAATCATATAACTCCCTCTCGAATCAAATTTTCAAACAGGAGAGATGATACATTAAAACTAATAATAAGAAAAGTAATGAAAATTACAGATAAAATTATATGAAAAAAAACACTATAAGCACAAAAAACTAGCACGCCGTGATTGGAAGGGCTGACTGGTTTATTGGGGTGATCATACGATCCTGACCGATTGCTGCCGCCTCATTGATAACACGACTTTTAAGATAGTCGATGAATAAGGGGTTCTTGAGATAGCTGCTCGCATCGTGTCCACCATTTCCAGCATCGATCCATTCTCCATTAGGTCCTAGAACAGGTGCGACATAGTTAGAAACAGGATCGTCATTGTGGGCCAGGTTCACAACTGTTTTTGCCATTGCGTCAGGAATGCGAACCATTCCCCCTATCGCAACGACATGGATACGTCCTTTGTACTGCTCAAGTGTTTGAAGTGCCTGGTAGCCTACATGAGCACCTTGGCTGTGAAAGACAAGAAGGATCTCTCGGCTCTTGTCTTGATCTAAATAGGCTTGCACGCGACCTGTTAGTTTTTTTGCACAAGATGCCTTCTCTTCCTGAACCTCGAGCCAAACTTTTACGGCTTTACTCAAGGAGGAAAGACCCTGATCCCTCATTTTAGAGCTGTCAGTATTGAATGCATACCAAGCAAGGCGGGCGATTCCGTCAACAAGATGAGCACTAATCTTTCCTGCAGTTTCGAGGGATGTGCTTCCGTTATGAATCACTTCTGTATCGATTCCTGTGAGCTGATTAATCTGCTCAGCAGTTGCTGCCGCGCCGCGGGCATCTGTCAAAATTCCATTGGTATAAATTATTTTACTGACTGCCATACTCTCCTCTTAAACGGGCCCTAAATTCGAGGAGAATTATACAAAATCTTAGGATTTTTTTCCATGAATGACAAAAACGGCTGGAACTTTGCCAAGGGTGGGAAGGTCCTGTTTCCACTTGAGGATTTTGTCGGTTCTAACCCCTTGGTTAGGAAGAGTCAAGTTCCATGACACAGAAAGGTCTGTTTCGTCCTGAAGACCGTTCACTAAGTTTTTAAGAAGCTTATCGGAGCGGTATGGAGCATCGATAAAGACGTGGGTATGCCCCTTCGGCAGGGTGCGGAGCTTTTCCTTCAGATCCTCTTCTTTGTGGGGAACATAGCCATGAAAGGTAAAGCTTTGAGCTGAAAGACCTGATAGCTGAAGTGCATAAACGATAGAGGAGGGTCCAGGAAACGTCTCGACAGGGATTTTTAAACTATGAAGACGTCTCACAATCACAGCACCTGGATCTGCCATAACCGGAAGACCTCCATCAGAAATCAAGCCCCAAGTTTCCCCTTTCTGCAAGGGAGCTATTAGAGCATCGATCTCTTCGATCTCTTTGGTATGTTCATTTAAGAGGCGGATAGGGATATCCCGAAAATTTTCAATGAAACGTTTGAGGTAGCGGCGTGCTCCTTTCTCACTTTCAGCGATAATACCGTCTAGGTTTTGAATCACCTCACCAATACTTGGGGGCAAAAATGGATCGTGGGAGAGGTCTTCTCCAAGTAGATTTGGTAGTAGGTAAAGCACTATTTACGTCTCGCTGTTAAGATAACATCTAGTTTAGCCCGAAAATGGTCAAGCAAAAGTCCTTGATTTGACACATTCGAACGCATTTTTAATTCTAAATTGAAGAGCTCTTTTAGCCCTTCTAAATAATATGAAGCTTCAAGCCCACTCCTCCGAATCTTCTCGAGTTTTTTTGGGGAAGCGCGGGGAGGCTCTTTTCCGCTTGCAACCTGAAATCCCAGCTGCAGCTGATAGCGTAATTGCCCTACTAGCCCATACAAATCGGTGTCTCCTAAATGGATGGGGCCACCCCAAACAACAGCTTCAGAAAGTTGCCACCCGTTTTGCTTTGGATCTAAACTGCAAATTGCTTTAATCATTTCAAGGGTAACTGTCTTTTCTTCTCCAGCATACACCAAAGCCTTCTCCAGCTCCTGAAACAGAAGCGCAAAATCGGCATGGGAAAACTCTACCAGATAGGCTGCTGCATCAACAGCTAAGGTCTTCCGTTTTTCTCGTGCATGCTCAAGAAGCCAGCGTTGCAATCGACTCTTCCGATCCCAGGGTTTTTCTCCTGTTAGGTCGAGAGTCACGGCTTCCTTCTCAAACTGCTTGAAAAAAGGAGGGGGTTTTGCCCCTGTCACAATCAACACCCATTCCTCTCCAAGAGGAATTTCCTTCGCTGAGACTTCATCACAAATAATCACCCCTTTCTCGGCAAACATCGAGGGAGACTCTATCTGCAATAATAGTTCATCACTCTCGCAGGAGGTCAACGGAATCCCCAGACGCATTGCAATCCGTTCCGCCAAGTGCCGCCGCTCAAAGGGATCTTCCATCAAAATAAAATAGAGCTGCGAAGGGTGATCCGGAAGCGCTTCTTCCAAATGCTTTTCAAAAGGGTCAATTTTCACATATTTCATCTAAGCTAGTTTACCTGAATACCTATTCTCCAGCAAGCAAAGCGGTGTATTTCTTTCTCTGATTTCCTAAGACCTCAGCACTTAATTTGAATGATCCGATTAAAATATTTCGAAGTACCGTGAGTTTGCCGAGCCACTCTTGAGCTCCATTCTGCGTCATGACCAAGTGCATATGCCAATGCGGGACACTTTGGCCAGCATCCACGCCTGTCTTATGATAGGCATAAACCTTTTGAATTGGCGTCCCCTCTTCTTTGAAATGGCTTTGGATTCTTTCTTGGACAAATTGCGTGAGTTCCATCGCCTCACAGTACTCTTCTTTTGTGAGCTGGTGAAACGCTGGGCAGTGTCTTTTGGCAACAATCAGAAAGTGGAGGCGCTCCCCACCGAGGCCAATAGGGGCATAGTTATAGAGAACCTGCATTCTCTTGCCATCTAAAACAAGCTGAGAATCGATGACTTTGCTTTGGCAAAAAGCACAATTTGCGTGCTGCTCAACCTTCGCTGTCGTCTGAGCACCTAAAAAGTCTAAATCATAATACGTTTCTTTAAGAGTTTTGACTCTATCAGGCGTTAGTTTCCACCCTCCAAAGGCAAAGCGCCAAAGCACCTGAAGCTGTTGCCATGCGCGGCCAAACCATGACTCGGTCTTTGTGTAGGGGACCAGCTGCAGCGGTTCATTATCCACTTGCAGTGCCATATAGCTCTCCGCTATCCCTTTCTCACTCCACAGTTGCACGAGCTTCTTTAAAGTGTCATAGTTCTCAGCAGCATGTCCACGAACATTGACTGCGCTATATGTCAGTCCATCATTTGGAAAGCTAATATCTTCCATTTCATTACCTCAAAAAAAAATCAGTAAAAGACTATAAACTCTGAACATAAGAAGCAACCATTATTTTAATAATTAACAACTTGTAATTAATGCAAAACGAGTGTATTATTAACGAAATTAAATTGATTTTGAAATGTTCATGGTTATCAAAAAGATTTTTAAAAGAAAAAAAACAGCTGCTACTTCAAAAAAGAAGGCTCCCGCTAGAAAACGGGCGGCTCCCGCGCGAAAAAAAGCCGCTCCAAAAAAGAAAGTTGCTACCCGTAAGAAAGCTCCTGTTAAAAAGAAAGCTGCCCCAAAAAAGGCTGCGACTCCCAAGAAAAAAGTTGCACCTAAGAAGACTATCCCTAAAAAAGTGGCTCCAAAAAAGAAAGTTGTCGCGAAGCCAAAAAAGGTCGTTACAGCTCCTAAAAAGGCCCCACCTCCTTATGTTCCCCCAGCACCTGTTAAGCGTGTTAAAATTCTTATTCCTGTCGGCCGTATTCTCACTGCTGAAGGATGGGATCGTCGTTCGTAACGATAGCGCTTTGACTATTGTCAAGATAGATTTTGTGTGCTAAAATCCGAGTCTCAAAATGAATGAGGTTAAGTATGAGTTTGGAAGGTAAAAAAGCTTTTATTGCTGGAATCGGTGATGATCAAGGATATGGCTGGGCAATTGCTAAGCAACTTGCAGATGCAGGTTGCGAGATTCTGATTGGAACCTGGGCACCCATTGTTAAAATTTTTACCACATCGTGGGATGCTGGAAAGTTTGATGCTTCAAGGCAACTTTCAGACGGATCGATGATGAACTACCTCAAACTCTATCCGATCGATGCAAGCTTTGACACTCCCGATGAAGTTCCAGAAGAGATCAAAGAAAACAAACGCTATAAGCAATATGATGGCTACACTGTTTCTGAAGTCGCAGCTCAGATCGAAAAAGACTTTGGGAAAATCGACATCATTGTCCATTCTCTTGCTAACGGTCCTGAGGTAAAAAAGCCTCTTCTTGAAACAACACGCCAAGGCTACTTATCAGCAATCAGCGCCTCTGCCTATTCATTTGTGAGCATGGTAAAGTATTTCGGTCCGATTATGTCTGATGGTGGCTCTGCAATTAACCTTACCTACCTTGCTTCAGAACGGGCTGTTCCTGGTTATGGCGGCGGTATGAGTTCTGCAAAAGCAGCACTTGAAAGTGATACACGCACTCTCTCTTGGGAGGCTGGGCGCAAATGGAACATCCGGATCAATTCGATTTCTGCAGGTGCTTTAGGAAGTCGGGCAGCAAGAGCGATTGGATTTATCGGTGCTATGATCGAATATGCTCACCACAATGCTCCTCTTCAAAAAGACCTACAGGCGGAAGAAATCGGCAATGCCGCTTCATTCCTCCTCTCAGATAAAGCCTCGGCAATCACTGGTGTGACTCTGTATGTGGACAATGGAATGCATGCGATGGGAGTTGCGGTTGATAGCCCTGCACTTAAGCCTGCTGAAGAACCAGCCTTAACTTAAGGTTTTTACTCCGCCTCAGCGTGCGGATTGAAATTTTCCAGTCGTGGGCGTGTGTAATGTCTGTGTCAAGCTGCGCCAGGCGGTTTCCACGGCTGATATGCCCCAAAAAGTCTCCTTCCCCATCGACTTTCTCAAAGGATAGTTTCCACCTATCCCCGACCTGAATAACATCCCCTAATCGAAAGACGGTTCCCTTCTCTTTATTAATCAGAATCGTATTTGAGGGATGATAGTTCACAAAAAAGGAA
Source organism: uncultured bacterium (assembly GCA_964350675.1). Lineage (GTDB taxonomy): Bacteria > Chlamydiota > Chlamydiia > Chlamydiales > Simkaniaceae > Neptunichlamydia. The sequence goes on from CAYGKJ010000011.1 coordinate 53,663, forward strand.
AGTTCTGTTCGGTTTTTTTCATCGGGAATCTCTTCCGGATAGATCAAAATATCGCCTTCAAGGGTCATTTTCTTTTCTTGGCAAACAAGGGTATGCAAATGGTCGCCCTCGTTCCAAACTTTGCGCAGGAGGTGATACCCTTTTCCATGAGGGATCGTCGCTGGATGATCCGCGTTTGAAAACTCTACGGGTCTTGGGGAAAACACAAGGGCTGCTTCCATGTGAACTGGATGGGGCTTGAGGATACGAGAAGAATTTCCCATAAAAAGGTCAAAAAGGGTGAGGTCTATCTCCCCTCCATTTTGCCTTTCGTCGTTTAGAGGGCCATTGTAAATATTTAGCTCTGGATCCCAGTAAGGTGTCAAAGGAGTAAGGTCCTCAAGATGAAGGGCAGCGACTCCTGCATCACTAGAAGAGAGGATCTCCTTTGGGGGCGTAGGAATAGGGGCCACTGTTTGCAGTTTTGCGCGGATTTCACATCCAAGAATGTGGCCAAAGTGCTTTTCGATTAATTTAAGGGGGAAAGAAGAGCGAGCGTAAGGACATGTCTTTGGATACTCGTGCATGTAGGTAGGAAATAGCCCCCTTTCATCCATAAAGGAAAGGAGGTGGGTTAACCTTTCTTTGGCCTCTTGGACATTATCTCCAATCAGCGAGCGAAAAAGAGCTAAGCAAAAGCAAAAGTTTTGGTAAAAGGGGATCGTATCACGGGTCGGATAGTGAATAAACCCTGTTTGACTGCTTTCCACCTTGCGAGCAGCATAAATGGCAAGATCAACGAGTTGCCGCCTGTCGTGCCCTTCTTGAGTAACAGTCATGATAAATTCTCCATCGCCTTTTTCAGTCCTTCAATGATTCCACACTCCTCACTTGGGGGAGCGATAACGGTCGCAAGCTTTGTGAGCGCTTCTGGTGAGCCCTCAATTGCAATCCTCTGGTCTCCATATTGAAGAAGAGGGATGTCATTGTTATCATTTCCTCCCGTAATCAAAGGCCCTGAAAGGGAAAATTTCTTGATGATTTTTTGAATGGCGATTCCTTTATCTGCCTCGGAGTGGGTAATCAAGATTAGGTAGAGTTTCTCGGAAAAGGGGTCTTTGATCAGGGTCGTTTTAATCCCCTCCAGCTTTTGAAGCTTTTGATCAAAGGATTCCATTTGTCTTTTTGGGCCCAGGCACTTAATTAGGGGAAAAGTATGTTGCTCCTTGATGTCAAAGTCCTTTAAAGGGATCCACGGCGCATCTGAAACTTTCTCGACTTTCTTGAGGTAGACAAGCATTTCGCCTGAAAAATGATCGGGACGGAAGTAGCAAGTGTCCCCCTTTTCATATCCCGAGTAGACAAGGAAATCCCCTTCGACATTTTTATGAAGTCTGTCAAGGGTATGGACCATTTCAAGAGGTAGATAATACCTCTCAACTTCCTTTTTCTCTGGCATTTCAAATAAAACAGAGCCATTTTGCACACCTAAAAAGTACGGAAAACAAAGCTTGGGGAGGGTCATCATCGTAAAGGAAAGAGGACGCCCTGTGACAAAAATAAATCGCCACCCCTCTTTGTGAAGAGTTTCGAAATAGTGCGCTACCTCATCAGGAATCAGATGATCCCGGTCGGTTATCGTCCCGTCAATGTCTAGTGCAATTGTTCCAGTCATACTCAGAAACCTCTTTTGGACTCTTATTATAGACAAAAAAGATAATTCGCCCCAGAATAAAAAAAACTAATAGGTGATTACAGCATGCGCGTATTGAAATTTTTTTTGATTCTTACTTTCCTTCCTCTCCTAGCCAATGAGGATAAAGAGAAGTGCCCTCCCCCCACTGAAAAGAAGCAAGTGGAACACACAACGGAGCAGAAAGCGCCCCCTCCCGATGAGATTCAAAAGACGCTAGAACATAAAGCAGATGTCCACAAAACCACTGAATCCTATGAAACAGCTTTCATCAAGACAATTGTCGTCCTTGTCGGACTCCTTGTCCTTGTGATTCTAACTGTTTGGATGTTCAAAAGAATCTCAAACGGGCGCATCCGAACGTTTAATTATCTCAAATCTGTCAAGATCTTAGAAAAACGTCCCTTAAGCCCTAAGTCGATGCTTTACCTCATTGAAGTTAGCGGAAAGCAAGTTCTCATTGCTGAGTCTCAACTTGAAGTGCGCACTGTCGCCACCTTAGACTGGCTTGGCAACGACAAAGATTTGTAATCACTCCACATGAGTTTGAAATTTATTCCAAGCTTCATCAATTGAGTCATCAATGGTCCTCTCCATTACTTCAACCCTCTGTTGTTTTTCATCAGAGGGAGGGTATGCACACTGATATTGAATAAACCCACTATGATAGGCTCCTGCTATTTCTAAAAAATACTTCGCTAAAAACAGAAACTTTAATCGAGCGGAAGAGGTGAGCTCTCTAATATTCATTGCTTTGAATTTAGGAGAGGCATCAATCACATCCGTTAATAATTCAATATCTCTCCTTTTAATTCGAGCTTGACTCATGTGATCCACAATATTTTCTAACCAATCAATAGCTGTTCCTTTTGCAGCAGTTAAAATTCTTTGTAATTCCTGGACAGCTTGACCTCTTGTGCGTTCAACTTGAAAAAGTGTCAATTGATCAGAAATCCCTCGAACAAATTCAGTATCACCTGGGGTAAGTTCTCTTCCCACAGCCTTTGTAGCAAGCTCTTGGGCAATAACCTCTTGATCCTTTTCTTCAAGCTTTGAGCTCAATGCAGCCACATCAATCACTTCTGCATACGCACCACTCTCAGAAATCATCTCCATGAGCTGTACAGACCTATTATCTGCGGCTTCTTTCACCATGAAAGTCCAAAGCAGTGGAACCACAGTCTTATAACACTTTGAAAAGAACAGAGAAACACCGTAAAGAGGAGTTTCGTCAACTTCTATATGCTTAAACGCCTCAGCCTCCTTGTATCTGTTCCACTGACGTTCTTTATCGCCAAAGAGGAACTGCATGCGTGTTGCATCCTCGACATTTAAAAGGCCATGAACCGCGGCAAGCTCCATCACCCCAGCGCAATGAAAGTCATTTTTTACAGCATCCCAAAGCTCCACATATTCCTTTTTCTTTTTTTCAAGGTTGGCATTTAAACATGTAATGAATGCTTTTGTAAGATTGTCAGTTGTTTTTTGTGGATAAAGGTCTGCAAATGTATCAAAAAAAATGCCTGCAAGAATAAGAACCGCTTCTGCAACCCGTTTAACTGTTGTTAGAAAATAAACACCAGGGGTTGTAAACGCCAGAATCCCCAACTGCCCTCCAATTTTTCTGGGGTCAGTTGCCCTTCTCCAGGCGTCCGTTCCCTTTACCCTGGCAAATAGGTAGGGTTTAAAAATGTACGGGGAATCATTACAAGGAAGTGATCGATAGCCGTGGTATTTACGCACATCCTTAAAGCGCGCCTCGTCCTTTTTTTTAATTTTTCCGATTCCATACTCAAAATCGTTCCTGAGATAGCTAACATCAACAAATTTTCTTAAAAGTTCAACAGTCATAAACACCTCGCATTGAAAAGGGAATAATTTACTTTACGCGAGAATTTATGGAAAGGATTTCCGATAGAAGAACCAATTCTTTTTTAGATTTTAGACCTTGAACAAGATTGACAATACGCGGCTGCCTATTTCTTGCAATAGGAGCCGCCTTTTTCTGAGCTGTAGGCTTAATAATTTTAACAGTAGCAACCGGCATGGGAGGCGTTGCTGCACGGCGCGGAGCCTCTCTCCGAATGGGCACTGGAGGCGTTCTTCTTTTCTCTTCCGCATCCCTTTTCATTTTAGCGCGCTTCTTGAAAAACGTCACAAGATACACAACGATAATAATGAAGAAAGGATAAAACGCGTCGAAATTATTTTTTTCTTCCATCTTTATCCTCATCATCATACTCAGAAAGAGCATTCCGCATCTTCGTATCGGATTGGACATTTTTCATTTTATAATAATCCATGATACCTAGGTTCCCGGACTGAAAAGCGGAAGCAATAGCTTTGGGGATTTCCGCCTCTGCCAAGACAACCTTCGCACGGTTTTCTTGCTCTTCAGCAACAGCCATTGCGCGCCGCTCTTCAGCCTTTGCCTGCGCAACTTCCTTGTCTGATAAAGCGCGATCAATTTTGAGCTTCGCTCCAATGTTCTCCCCAACGCTGATATCAGCGATGTCGATCGAAAGAATCTCGAAGGCTGTCTGCGCGTCAAGACCTTTGTCAAGAACAAGTTGAGTAATCATTTGTGGGGACTCTAAAACATCAGCATGAGTGTTTGACGCTCCAATTGCGTTGACAATTCCTTCGCCTACACGGGCAATAATCGTCTCCTCAGTTGCTCCTCCAACAAGCTGTTTGATGTTAGTCCGAACAGTCACGCGGGCGCGACAGAGGAGCTGAACCCCATCTTTTGCAACTGCGGTAATTGATAAACTGAGATCAGGGCTGGGACAATCAATAACCTTTGGATTGACCGATGTGCGCACGGCATCAAGAATATCACGACCTGCTAAGTCAATTGCCGTTGCCTGGCGCCAGTCTAAGGGGATGTTCGCCTTGTCAGCAGCGATCATTGCGCGGACAACCTCAAGGACACGCCCTCCTGCTAAGAAGTGAGTTTCAAGATCCGAAACAGTGACCCCTTTTAGGCCAGCTTTATAAGAGTTAATTCTAGCATTCACAATGATCTGCGGAGGGATTTTCCGAAGACTCATTCCAATAATATTAAAAATGGAAATGGGGGTTCCTGAGACATAGGCCTGAAACCATAGCTTGATGTATTTTCCGAGAATAACAATAAAGATTAGCCCAATGATTCCTAAGAGGATAATAAGAGCGTAAATACCGAGTGTTGAGCCTTCCATGAGTGAACCTTTCTGTGAATTAATATATTCCTAAAGTCTTCTGCAGATTAAACGTGCCCCCTCGCCACCGATAATCTTAACCGATTCACCCTTTTTAATGTAACTGCTTTCTGAGACGGCTTGATGTCGATTCCCTTCAATCATCACATGACCCGATGGCTTCAGGTTCGTCAAAGCTTCTCCTTCTTTTCCGACTAGGGACTTATCAAAACTCGATGCCACATAACCTGATTGCTCATCCTGCGCAAACATTTCAGGTTTCTGCTTAATCTTCCATAAAGCCAGCCGAATTGTCAGAATAAGAAGGAGAATCATCACTGCAATAAATAGGGCAGAGGACCACAGCTTCCCAGACTCCCAAACAAACAAAACAGTTGAGATCAGAAAAGCTATTCCTCCAAGAACCCCTAAAATCCCCCCGGGGACAAAAAATTCTAAGTAGATAAGAACAAGACCAAGAAGCCCCACCCCAATTGCAACAATCATGAAAAATCCTTATGCTCTTTAATCGCTTTGACAATCACTTTACTTCCTTCGATTTTCAGTACTTCAACTGGAGTATTTTTCTCGACAAAATCCCCTTGAGACATTGCATCAAACATATTCTCTCCAATGTGGACCTTTCCAGAAGGGCGCAAGGGGGTAACAGTCTCTCCTAAAGCCCCAACTTCAGGCATCATTTCTTTTGGAATTCCAGATACATATCCTTCCTGTTCTCCTTTCAAAATCAGTTTCGAAAAGCGAAAATAACGGTCGGAAAAGAAGCGGGCCATCAAAACAATCACAATAATGGCAAAAACGAGCCCCCCAAAGAGCCAGGCTAAACGTTCAACAAATGTCTCGCCAACGAGTCGAAAGGTTTCAGGCTCAAGAAAGTTAAGATTGTTAATCCCTGGGAGCATTAAAGCAAAAAGACCAATAATCGTCAAAACAATCCCTAAGATTCCTGTTATCCCAAATCCAGGAATCACAAAAAGCTCAAGGGCAAGAAGGATGAGTCCAACGGTTAGGATAATAATTTCAATCCAATTAATCGCATGACTCGCAAAGCTCGAAAGCAAAATTAGGGCAAGACACCCTAATGCAATGGAGCCAGGTACCCCAAACCCTGGCGTGTTGATCTCGATATAAAGACCTATCACGAGGCCAATAAAAAGAAGTGATGCAATCACAGGGTGCGTCAAAACGGTAAAGAAACCGACACGCCAATCATGATAATCGATCATCACAGCGTGCGGAATTTGAGCAAAAAATGGCTCTTGAAAAACTAGATTTTTACTCGCCGGCCAAACCCCTTTTTCCCATTCTTTATCAGTAATTATCCCAATAGGAGTAATAGGAACCATGAAGTCTGCAACTCCTAGATCAAGCATCTGCTGCCCATTCAAGGTCAATAGCTTTCCCTTTCCAGAAATCAGTATATCAGGATGGGCTCCTGTATTCCTAACTTCATCGATATTATTTAAGCGAATAATTGTGTGATCGCGAAGGACTAAAACAATGTCTTTGTCAACCATCGCCTCAGCAATCAGAGGATTCCTACCATAAAAGCTCGCTAAAGTTCCAAACTGAGCGCGAAGAGCGGAGTTCACCTTTTCAGAAGCTGTAACCATCTCCCCCTTTTGCCCTAAAATAACAGGCTCTGCTGCTCCCATAATCGAGTTTGGTTCCACCGCAATAAAACGACACGAATAGGCAAGCATAGCCCCCGCAGAAATAGCCCAATCATTGACGAAAGCCACCACAGGAATCTTATGTTGAACATCGAGTTTTTGAAGAAGGTCGACAATCTTAAGTGCCGATAAGACTTCCCCTCCAGGTGTATTGAGATCAAGAACAACGAAACTTACCCCTTGTTCAATAAAATCTTTCAGAGCAAACTTCATGTAGATATAGGTTGATTGATCAATAGAGCGCTCATTGCCAATATGGATATAGCCTACGTAGTTCTCCCCCGTTTCACTATATTTAATATATTTGCGAAAATCATGATTGAGTTCTTCCTTTGATTCTTGAGATGCCTTATACGTTTCTTGGTGCTTCTCAGAGAGATACTTACTTGCAAAAGCATCATCTATTAAAACTTGATTTACAAGTCCCAGAGACTGCATTCCCTTTAAATTAAGAACAAGCGGATCAAAATGAGGCGCTTCATCCTTTTCGATTTTCCCTTTGCCCCCCTCATAAACAAGCTGATAGTGAGGGTCCACCATTGCATCAACAAGCATTTCAAGCGTAGAAGCTACAGCTCGATCCTGATTTATTAAAGGTTTGAGTGCAACTGAGATCTGTTTAGGAGTCATTTCATTTCTCGTGCTATAGGGAATATCTCCCCAGGCAACAAGAGGGGTTGTAATGATTTCATCGGCAATAAAAGGGAAGATGGCTGCGGGTCCTACAGCTTTCCCCTGAATGTAGACAACAATATATTTATCTTCCCGGAGCTTGAGATCATAAATCTTTTGGGCAAGGGTGAATACCTCCCGAAGATCTCCTGAAGAGGAATCGACCTGAATAATAATTCGCTCCGCATCCCTACCCTCTTCAAAGGTTTCAGAGACAGCATCAACCAGCTCAGATCCCAGATAGCCTCGCATATACAGATAGTTATCTTTACCAAAAGCAGGAGCAGCAAAAAGCAGAAGGAGAATGATGATTTTTTTTAACATGTTTCTATAAATTCCAAAATTGCATCGCGCGTTTTCTCTAAGTGAGCCTCTGTGTGTACTGAGGAAATAAAGCACGCCTCATATGGAGAAGGAGAAATATAAATCCCTCGATCCCACATAAAACGAAAATACCGATTAAAACCCTCTTTGTCCAGCTCCTTTAAGTTTTCAAAGCATGTCACCTCTTTGAGTCCCAAAAACAAGGTAAACATTCCCACTGTAGCTTGAATACAAGCAGCCATTCCTTTCGCCTTTAGCGCGTCCTTGACCGGCTCGGTAATCACCTTTGTTTTTCTTTCAATCTCTTTGTAAAACCCATCCACACTAGCCATTTTAAGAGCCTTAAGTCCTGCTTCCATAGCTACAGGGTTTCCCGAGAGTGTTCCTGCCTGATAAACCTTTCCCATCGGCGCTAATCGACTCATAATTTCTCGACTGCCACCAAATGCAGCAGCAGGAAATCCTCCCCCAATAATCTTTCCAAAACAGACCATGTCAGGCTCAGTTACATAAAGCTCCTGTGCTCCCCCAAAAGCGACTCGAAAGCCCGTAATCACCTCATCAAATATCAACAACGCTCCAATCCTCTTTGTTTCTACCCTAAGAGTTTGAAGGAAATCAGCAGACGGGAGGACTACCCCCATATTCGCTGCAATAGGTTCAAGAACGACAGCTGCTACAAATTGAGAATAGAATGGATCCCGCATCACCCTTTTGAAGGTGTCTACATCATTGTACGGAAGAGAAAGAGTATTCTTTACCACTTCTCTGGGAACCCCGTCGGAACTAGAGTCATTGCTTACTTGAGACACGGCAGAACCGGCTTTCACCAAAAAACCATCGGAGTGTCCATGGTAATTTCCATTGAATTTGATCACAACAGGGCGCGAAGTATACCCTCGAGCCAGTCGTACTGCCGACATCGTTGCTTCCGTTCCTGAGGATACAAAACGAACCTGATCAACACCTTTTACCCCTGTCGTAATTGTGCGTGCAAGCTTCTCCTCAACTTCAGTTGCAATCCCAAAAGAACTTCCTTCTTTGATCCTCTCTATAGCTGCCTCTACGATCTCAGGATGGGCATGCCCGTGAAGAAGCGCCCCCCAGCTCATGCAGTAATCGATAAAAGTTCGACCATCAACATCGGTGATCGTATCCCCCTCACCTTTCTCCACAATTAAAGGATCCATTCCAAGCCCAATGAATGCCCGAACCGGCGAATTGACTCCCCCTGGAATAACCTCCAAAGATCTTTCGAAGATTTCTTTTCCTTTCAACTTTAGTTTCGCGCTCATCAAGCTATCCTGCATTAAGATTGACACAACAGCCATTTTGCATAAGCTAAAATATTCTTTCCACGAATAAGATCTGCTAGAACCTATTTCTTCACTGAAGGAAGTTTTGCAATTTTTTCCACTTTATCCTATATCAAAGAAAAACACCTTAACCCAAGATTTTTTATGAAAAAGCTCTTCTTTATCCCTTTGGTTTTTCTTTTCACAGCCTGCTCCCAAACGGAAGCCCCAATAAACAATACTGACTCAGATTGTGGGTGTACGCACACAGAATGCCCTTGTCCAAATAACTGTGCAAAGTGCTATTGCAACCAATAAGTAATTTTAATTTTTACTGACCTTTTTCCAGGGAGTAACTTCTTGCCTTCTGGAGAAGCTTAATCATAATAAATTATATTTCGAATATAGTATTTATTATAATTAGCACCTCAATAAACCGTATAACAGCCCAAAAAACACAAAAACACTTTTTTTTCAAAGGCCATCTTCAACATACTAAAGTTGAATGGATTATGAAATTTATTGTGCAAATTATTTTTTTAAATTTGTTAAGTTATTCATTTACGTAGCAAGTAAATAGAATTTTGGTTATATTCTTAACTGCAGGCAGGGATCGAGCCTAATAAAATTAACTAATAAAACTCGCCCAATAAAAAGATTCTGCAAGAACCTTTCCTAGTAAAGGCTCTAATAGTGGATTTTGAAAGATTTGGTCCTAGAAAGTGTTTTTTTGACAATCCAATAGCCGTAGGCGCTATAGGTGAGAAAAAAAAATCCTTTATAGGGGGAAAGATGAGAAATCCACCTAGAGAATTTACTAGGAGAGGTTCGAAAATGTTATAAATATAATTTGAGAGGTACAAGTTATGCCAAGCTTAGCTGCAGCAGTTGCTAGTTTAGGAATGAGTAAAAGTGATCTTGAGACTCGCGAGTATACACAAATCGGTAAAGACGTCGAGAAACTCAATCAAGAACTCGTTGATATTCTTCTTCCCCTAAAAACACATCTATCGAAAGAAAAGACCAAAGACGGTCCTTTTGACCTTACTGGAGATATGGCCGATGGAAGACGTATTGTCGACGCTATCCTGGATTTCAAGAATTTATTTGAAGAAACCTACGGCAAAGGGAAAACCTTCTCCATCAAAGATCTCGACTTAGAAAAGCTCGAAGCAGTCACCAAAGAACAGCTTACAGAGATCCTATCTCATGTAGACAACTTAGAAACGAATCACAAAACAAAGACTCAAGACTCTACGCAAATGCTCTTCTTGAAAGTGAACATGTCTCTTGCCATCTTCAACTGTCTGAATGAAAGCCAAAAGTCCCACACGCAGCACCTAGGAAGACTAGCACAAGCCTCCAGAGGAATGTAATGTTATCGCCACAAGATAAAGCAAAAGTGGAACAGGCCATGCAGAACCTAGGGCCACTCTTCCATGAAGATCGCACGAAGAATTACTCAGGTGAAGACTTGAGCGTTCTCTACTCGGTTGCTTACACTCTGTACCAGGCTGGTGACTACGAGGAGGCAATCCGCGTCTTTCAGCGTCTCGCAAGCCATGAATCCCTTTCTCAAAGGAATTGGATGGGGCTAGGTGCCTGCTTGCAGATGGAAAAAGATTACCAAGAAGCCTTGAAAGCCTGGGCTATGGCATCGATCTTAAATGAGAGCGATCCCATCCCTCACCTGCATGCTGCAGAGTGTTATCTTGCTCTTGGAAATGAAGTCGAAGGAAGGAAAGCAATGGATGCTTGCAAAAGCTACCTAAAAGCTGAACACTCCCACCTTCTGACAAAGCTAGAAGAATTAGATACTTCTTGGAAACAAGAAGAACAAAAAGGAGCCTAATAGATGGCTGAAGCACGAGTAGAAAGCCCTCTTTTCATCACCAATAAGCCTACTTACGAGCAGGACTTGTGGTACAACACTCCTCTCAAAAAGAGGAGTATTGAAAATCAAAATGCCCAAGATCTTCTAAAACCTTCTAAAGGTGAGAAGTCTACAGAGCTCTTTCCAGAGATTCAGAGGATGCTCCCCTTGCCAGAAGAAGAAATTGAAGTGAGTTTTGATAAGCCAGCTTTTGCTGCACCACGCGAGAAAAAAGAGAGTAAACCAACTCTTCCAGTGCCCGAATGGGTAGCTCCAAAGCCTGTAGTCACGGCAAAATCTATCCAAACAGAAACTCCGAAAGAAAGCTGGCTAACAGGATGGATTCCTTGGGGTCGCGAGAAGGGAAGCACTAAAATCGCAGAGCATCGTGAAACAGAAGATGTGCCGTTAACCAATCCTTGGGTTCGAGCTGAAAAACCTAAAGCACCTCCAAGTGAAACAGAACCTTTAATCGGTTATCACCGTCGAGTCAATGCTCAAGGTTCCTCTCAAAGGGACAAAGATGAGCTTGCGCACCTCCCTAATCAAGGAGGCGCAATCCTCGCAAAACTGATTGGGATGATCACTGATTACCAAACAATGAGCCAGTCGGGTCAGCTTGAAGTCTTTAGTGCGACAAGCGACAGTTTAGAAGAGGTCCGCAAGAAACAATTCGAACTTGTGATGGAACAAATCCGCAATCGAAAACAGAATGAAACCTGGTCCTACCGAGCAGAAATGCTCGAGTATTTTGGGATTGCCACCGGAATCGTTGGTGGATCGACAATGATTGCTACAAGTGTAGCAACAGGAGGCTCCTCAGCTCTTCCTGGGATACAAATGCTTGCTGGTAGCGCGATCACGCTCGGCGCCAAACTTGCTGGCAAACATTTTGATGATAAAACCTTATTCACCCCCTTTGTTGGATTTTGCGGAACCCTACTCTCTGGATGGGGAATGGCCAAAGGTATGGCTGCACTTGGAAGCATCCCAAAGACGCTAACAACTGCTGGAAACTTAACATCAAAAGCAACAGAACTTATTGTTGGTCAAAAGAATATCAAGACCAAAGCAAATCAATTTGGCTTAAATGCCAAGAACGCGAAGCTGCAATTTAAAAAAGAAGAGAACGAAACAACGATGCGGAAGCTTGTTGGAGGACTTAAAGCCTCCAAAGAGAGTTCTGATCTTCTTGGAGCAGCAACCAAAGCCCTGCGCACTGAAAACGAGGTGAAATCTCGCATTGCGCTAGGATCAAAAGCTTAATTTGTCATAGGAGGATAAACCCATGTCTAGTACTGAAGCTATCGGAGAAACCACCATTCAATCAGTCGGCTTTGAGTCGGTTGAAAGAGATGAAGAGAAAGTCAAAGGGCTCGCTCTTGATGCGGCTACTCAGACACACTTTAATGGTGTAAAAGATGCCCTGATGGAAGTGGTTAAAGCGGATGCCCAAAGGACTCAAACAGTCTCGCGCCCTGCTGCGAAAAACAGCATGATTACAACCTTTAAGATCATGAAAATTGTCATGGAAACACTCAGGAAAACCTCCGACTCTGGCAAAGAAATGAATAAACTCCTTAAAAAAGAATGGGAAGCTGTTTCAAATAAGCAGTCTGAGAACAACCAAACTGCTAAAGATAACGTTGAAGGCTCAGGGAAGTGGCAGGTTTATGGAATGGCTGGCGGTCAAGCAAAGCACATTCTCCATGGACTCATCTTTACTACAACCTCAGCTCTTACCTACGCCGGGGTGCAAGCTAATGGTGCCGGGTGGACACCGGCTGGAGCGCTTAACTATTTAAACACTAACAAAGATTGGATGCTTAAAGGCGTAGAAGGAGCCCATAGCTCCATTAGCTCTGGTATCCAACAGATCGGAAAACAAACAGCTGATATGCAACAGTATGAAGTCGGCATTAAAGAAGCCATGTTTTCTCATGAAGTTCAGACACATACATCTGAATATCAAAATGCTTCACAACAACAGACTTCTGATAAACAAGCCGTTGATAACGCCGCTGATACAGCAAAACAGCTCATTAGAGTTCAAGGTGAGATCCTGATGGGAAAAGCCGGATAATCCCCTTTACACTATTGGCCGTGAAAACCACTAAGACCCTAGTTGAAAACAACTAGGGTCTCTTTCTGTAGTTCTACGCTGATGAATATTTCTAGATCTATCGAAAAATGAAACAAAAAGGAAAAGAAGATTTCAGAGGCCTGGGCCTCCCAAAGAACCTCTTCACTCTTGTCTAAACTACCTTCGATGACCCATTTTGGAGTTGTTCTCGAGCTAACACCTATGAAACGCTGCTCGATACAGGCGCTTACGGGGAAAGATTGCTCATATTACTGTGTTGCTAACAGATGATTCAATGACAAGGATAACGAGAACACACCTAGAGCTTGCGAAAAGTCACTTCGAAACGACAGTTAACTTATTTGAAAGAAATGTCAATGTTCATGTCCACCAATAATATTAGAACCTCTTGTCGAAAGCGTCGATTGCGGGGGCTTTTCGCATAAACTTCTTCTTTATCTTGCTCGGGCTAACATTTGGCTCAACATCCTGCACTTGATCAGCCCTTTGAGTCTCTGCTTTATTAGAATATAACTGTTTCAGAAAGCTGTACCTTTTTTTTGTCTGCTATTTTTCTCTACCTAGGAAGGAATTCGCCCTTCTAATAGGTTTCCCAATTAAGAAAAGTTGGAGTGTTTTTTGAGATATTGTCAAATGTTGTGTCTGAGAATAAATGAGCGTACCCTTGGGAAGTTGAAAAAAGTTCCAGAAAAAGGAGTACGCTCATGGAAAAGTATGATAGATTACCAGGATTTCAGCAAGGCTTAGAAGAGATAGTACGAGAAGGAGCTCGAAAGATGCTTCATCAAGCTATTGAAAGTGAAGTAGAAGAGTTTATAAAGCAATGCAACAATTCAAAAGATAAAAATGGCCATATGATTGTGAAGAGGAACGGCTACCTTCCAGAAAGAGAAATCCAAACTGGAGTAGGTCCCATAAAAGTCAAAAAGCCTCGAGTTAAAGGAGAAGGGTTCACAAGTGCGATCTTGCCAAAATATATGAGACGGGCGCCAAGCATTGATGCCCTTATTCCGGCCCTTTATCTCAAGGGTGTTTCCACAGGGAATATGAGTGAAGCTTTGGTGGCTATATTGGGGGATCAAGCTAAAGGACTGTCTGCTTTAGACGAGGAATTTCCTACATGCGCTCAGCAACGTTGCTGGGTACACAAAACCGCCAATATCCTTGATAAGATGCCAAAATCGGTTCAGGTTGATGCTAAGTCAATGATCCATGATATGTATATGTCCCCAACAAAAGAGGAGGGAATGAAAGCGATGAATCGCTTCATTTCCCTCTATGAAGCAAAGTATCCAAAGGCATGTAAATGCCTGATGAAAGATGAGGATCAGCTCTTCACTTTCTATGATTATCCAGCGCAGCATTGGCAACACATCAGGACTACAAACCCGATAGAATCAACCTTTGCAACAATTAGGCACCGGTCGAGACAAACAAAGGGATGTGGCTCGAGAATAGCGACTTTATCAGCAGAATCCCATTAGAGAAAACTCCGTGGTAGCCAGATGATTCCGAAGGTTATGAATGGAGTCCAATTTAAGGACGGAGAAGAGTTAAAGAAAGTCGCTTAAACATGAAGAAAACCAAGGGTATGCTTAGACGCTCAGACACAACATTTGACAATATCTCCCTTCTTAAGGATTATACCTATGTTACATTCGACGACATTAGAAAGATCCAACTTTTTGAAGAAGATCCCATCGGGTTTATTGAAAGATACAACCATAAAGTCATTTTTGACGAGGTACAACTTGTTCCTGATATTTTCTCGACTATCAAAATGGTTGTAGATCAAGACCGTCATAATTATGGAAACTTTGTTCTGACTGGTTCTAGCCAATTTGCTTTTCTTAAATCAGCTTCAGAATCATTAGCAGGGCGTATGGGACTTCTTTCTCTTCTTCCTTTCCAACTCAAAGAAATCCCAAAGGCACTCGTCGAAGATTCTATTTACCAAGGATCCTACCCTGAACTTGTAATGAGAAGCTACGAAGAAGCGGATCTCTGGATGTCATCCTATATTGATACTTATCTCAACAAGGACATCAGAGCGTTGGCTCAGATTGGAGATATGCGAGACTTCCGCCGTTTCATTCAACTGCTAGCAGGAAATATTGGGCAAACTCTTGACCAAACCCATTATGCTAAGAATATTGGCGTATCTGTCCCCACAATTAAGCGCTGGCTTTCGATCTTAGAAGCCAGTTATGTCGTATTTTTAGTTCCCCCCTTCTTCAAAAACCTTGGTAAACGACTCGTCAAGAGCCCAAAAATATACTTCTTCGATACGGGACTCGTAAGTTTCTTCACAGGAATTCAAACATTTGAGCAGTATGACCAAGGACCTTTATCAGGAGCTCTTTTTGAGAACTACATCGTCTCTGAAATTTACAAAAAAGAACTACATACTGCATCTCACGGAGAACTTTTTTTCTTCAGAACTCACGACAGGACAGAAGTTGATCTAATTATTGATCGAAAACACTCTAAGGAGTGGATA
Organism: uncultured bacterium; assembly: GCA_964350675.1. Lineage (GTDB taxonomy): Bacteria > Chlamydiota > Chlamydiia > Chlamydiales > Simkaniaceae > Neptunichlamydia. The sequence continues at coordinate 68,979 of CAYGKJ010000011.1, forward strand.
GAGATCAAAAAATCGTCAACGCTCAAGCCGAATATGATCCATACTCTAAACCACCTTCGTGGGGAGGATTCAGCAACTCTCATTTATCAAGGGAAAAGCGACCAGTTTAAAGGCATCACTATTGCCAATTTTCATGACTATCTTAAATAACCGTATTCCATTTATTATAAATAAGATATGGATGTAATTGTTATGATTATTTACGCAAAACAGGCAAAATACTGTTTTGCGTAAATAATCTACATCTGATATGCTTACGCAAAACAGATAAAGAGCCCTTTTACGTAAGGGCTCGTCGGGAAAATTAAATTGAATAAGGAGCACCATTCTTAAGTAGGGAAGGACGACGACGAAGCTCTATTTGACAAAGGCGCAGCCAGTCTAATAAATAGTCACCTTATTCTTAAACAGGCCCTGGGTTCTGTTGAGGAATTTATGGTGTTAACATTCAGAGGAGATTTCCTTGGGATTTGGAAATTTTTTGGCGCAATAAATAGTCAGGTGCTATTGATGAGCCAAAAAAGATTCAAATGACTGGGAATCTCACTGAGGGTGAATGATATAAATTTCTCAACAAAACCTATGGTTGATATGGACACTAATACCTTCATTGGAAGACGAGATTATCTCGAGAAACTAAAGAAACTTTCTAGAAAAAAAACCGCCAGCCTCGTTGTTGTCAGGGGGCGGCGGCGCATTGGCAAAAGCCGTCTAATTGAGGAATTTGCAAAAAAAAGCCGTTTCCATCTCTTTACGGGGCTTGCCCCTACGCCCCAAACCACAGCGCAATCACAGAGAGAAGAGTTTGCAAGACAACTTGAGCAGCAGGTTGGCATTCGAGGCTTAAAAGCTATAGACTGGGGGGACCTTTTTTCACTTCTTGCAACACAGACATCAAAAGGAAGGGTGATTATTCTATTAGATGAGATTTCTTGGATGGGTTCTTTAGATCCAAATTTTCTAGGAAAGCTCAAAATTGCTTGGGATCTCCAGTTTAGCAAAAATCCCAAGCTCATTCTCATTCTTTGTGGATCAGTCTCCTCTTGGATCGAAAAAAATATCATTAGCAGCACAGGTTTCTTTGGAAGAATCAGTCAAAAAATTCATCTTGAGGAGCTTTCACTTTCGAGCTGCAGTCAAATGCTGGATATACTTGGCTTTAAGGGTTCTGTAACAGAAAAACTTCTTATCCTTTCAATTACTGGTGGTGTTCCTTGGTATTTAGAACTTATGAATCCATCACTATCGGCTATTGAAAATATAAGACAACTTTGCTTTGAGAAAGACGGGATTCTTTTTGATGAATTCAAGCAAATCTTCCATGATCTTTTTGGATCACGAAGTGAAATCTACCAAAAAATTGTTCGACACCTAGTGAATGGGCCTAGAACTTATCAAGAAATAGCTGAGGCTCTCGATTATCCAAGCGGTGGTCCTTTGAGTGAATATATCAATGAGCTAGTCCTTTCCGGATACGTTGAAAAGGATCATACCTGGTCACTAAAAACGGCAAAGGAAAGCCGTCTCTACCAATACCGACTCTCTGATAATTATCTTCGATTCTATTTGAAAAATATTGAACCTAATAGGAACAAAATTGAAAAGGGACGCATCGCACACTCAACCTTAAGCACTCTTCCGGGGTGGGAGAGCATGATGGGATTTCAATTTGAGAACTTAATCTTACATAACCGCCATCTTATCCATAAGAAGCTCCATATTGATCCCGCAGATATTTCCTATGACAACCCTTTTTTCCAAAGAAAAACGACCAAGCAACCTGGATGTCAAATTGATTACCTTATCCAAACGCGTTTCCGCACTCTATATCTTTGCGAAATCAAGTTTTCAAAGAACCCCATCCCTCCAAAAATCGTCGACGAAGTCGCAGAAAAAATAAAAAGGCTTAAGGTCCCTAAAGGATTTTCCATCCTTCCAGTCCTAATACACATCAATGGCTATAGTTCGTTGATTGAAGAACGGGGGTTTTTCATCGAAATTATTGACTTTAGTGATTTACTGAGTTGACTCAATGACTGTAAAAACACTAAAATCCCGATTGAGAGCAATTGGGATCTTTTTTTATGATTATTGTACTTATGGGTGTTTCAGGCTGCGGAAAATCTGCGATTGGGCAGGCACTATCTAAGGCGCTCGACATCCCTTTCTACGATGCGGATGACTTTCACTCTGAAGCCAATAAAAGGAAGATGAAAGAAGGGACTCCTCTTACAGATGGCGATCGAAAGCCTTGGCTCAAAACGCTCGCTGATTTCATGGGTGCCCACGGAGAAATGATCCTCGCCTGCTCGGCACTCAAACATTCCTATCGCCGCATCCTTCGCTTCTCCCCAGAAGTCCGATTTGTCTACCTCAAGGGAGATTACCGTCTTATCCGCACGCGTCTTGAAGAGCGCAAAGGGCATTTCTTTAATCCAGACCTTCTAGAGTCGCAGTTTGCAACGCTTGAAGAACCACGCAACGCCATCACAGTTGACATTACGCCACCCATCCCCGACATTGTTCTAAACATAAGAACGTCTTTGAGGCTGGCTTAGTTCCCCGTCCAAACCGCTCAATGCCAGCTTTATGCTTGTAATTATATAATTTTAGTCAAGACACAAACCACTTGAGTGCAAATAGATAGTAATATTCCTGACCATTATATACATATATGTGAAAATGGTCAGGGCCATTCCCACTAACATATAGGAAGCCGTTATGACGCAATCACATATCCGCCGCTTATTAAAGAATCGATCTGCGGAGGGAAACGAGGCGCAGACTTGCCCCTGTAAGCAGCCAGCGACTTCAATGGCTTTTGCATTGAAGCTCTACTGGGGCAGCGGGGAAGCCACCTGAGGACGACTCCCCGACAGCAGAATGAAAATCCTTCATGAAATCTCAGGGCCTCAGCCCTGGTGTTTCTCTTTTTCACTTTTCTACTTCATTTTCAGACAAGTTCAAGAGATTGAGAGATTGATTGTTTTTCCTATACTTGCCCGGTTGTTGTTCCAGCAAAAACGTTCCTTTCCCAACTCATTTAACCATAAATGTAAAATTCAAACTTGCATTGAGGCTCTTGATAATAGTAAGATGGGCACATGCGCTTTTTGCTAAGTAAACTTAATTTCTTGGAGGCAACCGGTGAGTTTGTTCTCCTCATCTGGAATGTCACCGTGGCCACGTTCAAGCGCCCCCCCAATTGGGCCCTTATTCGTGAACAACTCTACAACATCGGGGTCCTCTCCCTTCCTGTTGTTGCGATGACGGGGTTTTCAACGGGGCTTGTTTTGGCTGCCCAATCCTTTTTTCAGCTCAGCGATAAGGGCCTTGCTGGTGCGACAGGACTCATGGTCGGAAAAGCAATGATTACCGAGCTCGGTCCGGTCCTTACTGCCTTTATGGTGACTGGGCGCGTTGGTGCTGCAATGTGCGCTGAACTTGGAACTATGCGTGTTACAGAGCAAGTGGATGCCCTTGAAACAATGGCTGTTGATCCTAACCGTTATCTTGTTGCTCCCCGTTTTATTTCTGGAATGCTGATGATGCCTCTGCTCACTGTCTTTAGTATTTTTATGGGGATTTTTGGGGGATACTTGATTTCAGTATTTTACTTTAAAATGCCTCCAACAACTTATTTCGATCCGATGCCGATATATATCACCAATTTTGATCTCCTGATCGGTATAGTGAAGGCTTTTGTATTTGGGGTTTTAATTGTAACAATCTCTTGCTTTAAAGGACTCAAAACTTCTGGCGGTGCTGAAGGAGTCGGTCGCTCTACTACCAATAGCGTGGTTGTCTGCTACACTTTCATTCTTTTTACCAACTTCCTCATTACCCTCGGCCTCAATATGCTTCAAAATGCAACGGGGTGGTTCTCATGATAGACATTCATGATCTATGGAAATCCTTTGAAGGAAATGAGGTATTAAAGGGACTTACCTTAACGGTTAAAAAAGGTGAAACGCTTGTTATTTTAGGACGTTCGGGGGTTGGAAAGAGTGTCCTCTTAAAGCATATCATTGGAATCTCTCACGCCGATAAGGGGTACATTGAAGTGGATGGTGTGCGAGTCTCTGATTTGCGCGGAGAAAAGCGGTACAAAGCAAGTCTTAAAATGGGCATGCTCTTTCAAGGGGCAGCGCTCTTTGATTCAATGAACATAGAAGACAATACAGCCTTTTTCCTGCGACAACATGGAGATATTGAAACAGGGGAAAAATATTCGAAGAGTGAAATCGGAGACCTGGTTGACGAAGCGCTTCGAATGGTCGATCTTGAAGGGACACAAAAGAAAATGCCTTCGGATCTCTCGGGTGGAATGCGAAAGCGCGCAGGCCTAGCCCGTTTAATTGTTTACCGCCCAGAGTATTTATTATATGATGAGCCAACTACGGGGCTTGATCCCATTACGGCGATGCAGATTAACGAGCTCATCGTTAAGACTCAAGAAGAACTAAAAGCAACAAGCATTGTGGTTACTCATGATATTGTTTCCTCTCTTTTTGTTGGAGACCGATTAGCTCTTCACAAAGATGGAAAAATCGCGTATATCGATGAACCTGATGCTTTTTTAAAAATAGATGACCCAATTATAGAATTTTTACGGAAAACCATATCAGAGGATCCGAGGACATTTAGGAGAAAATGAGATGATTGATTATATGAAGAACATGCTCATTGGGCTTTTTGTGGTGGTAGCCTGCGCACTTGTTGTGGGTATCATCCTCTTTCTTGAGCCCAGTGTTGGTGATGGGAAAGAAACTCTCGTCGTTCGCTTCTCCAATGTCAATGGTCTGTCTCTTGGAACCCGCGTGATGTTTGCCGGAAAGCCCGTGGGAGAAGTCGTTGCAATCCAGCAAATTCCTCATGCTCGCGAGCAGCCAACTGACGAGCTGGGGCAGGTCTACTTCTATCAACTCATTCTTCACCTTGATTCAAGCGTACATGTTTACAATACGGATGAAATTACAGTTCAAACCTCTGGTCTACTTGGAGAAAAGTCGATTGCTATTATTCCTCGCACTCCCCCAAAGGGAGTCAAACCCACGCTTATGACCTCAAAAACTCCCATCTATGCTGAATCAGTAGACCCTCTTGAAAGTGCATTTAATGAATTGGGACAACTCTCTGATAAAGTAGAGGAAACTCTCGACAAAGTGATTGCCTGGATTGATCAGAATGGGCATGAACTTGGCGGCGCTATCCGGGCATTTGACGATGCAATGACCGAAGCTACAATCACCCTCACCCGCGTTAACCAAACCCATCTGATCGATGAGGTCAAACTAGGTGTTCAAAACTTCGCTGTCGCTATGCGTGATATCCACTCTGCTATCGATGATCTTAATAGTGAAGATGCCTTTAGAAATCTCGCCGTTACGCTTCGAAATACCAAGAAAGCCAGCTACTCCTTCGATCACGTGATGAATTCTATTGCCAGCGGGAAGGGAACCCTCGGTAAACTCTTCATGGATGAAGACACTTACCTCCGTGTTACAGCCATCCTCAGCAAGCTCGATACCACCATGAACGATGTCAATCATTACGGATTCCTCTTCAATCTCAATAAAGAGTGGCAGAGAACACGCCTCAAACAGGCGACCATTCTCAATGCTCTCAATACTCCACAAAGTTTCCGTAACTACTTCAACAAGGAAGTCGATCTCATCAACACCTCGATGTCTCGACTCTCCATGCTTGTCGAACGAGCTGAGAATAGCCCTAATAGCCAGCAGATCTTTGATACCAATGCATTCCAAAGAGACTTCGCAGAGCTTATGCGTCGATCACAGGCTCTCTATGAGAACCTGAGACTCTATAATGAGCAGCTCCAGAGTGCCGAAGAACTGGTGCAATAATAGACTCCTCTGGTATCGGTAAGTTATGAAGAGCATGCCTTACTCAGAGCTTAAGAAGGGAACCTTCCTCATTGCCAGCCCAGATATTGGAAGTGGAATCTTTTACCGTAGCGTGGTCCTTTTGTGTGATCATAGCGCCGTGGGCTCCTTTGGTCTCATTATTAATAAGCCTTTAGACATTGAAGTAGAAGATGACTTTCTTGGAATTGGAAATGGGAAAGACCCTCTCGAAATGCGAGCTGGTGGCCCCAATCAACCCAATCAGATCATGCTCCTTCAAAACCAGGGATATGAAGATGAGACAAGCCTTCAAATAGCCGCTGGCATCTATTTAAACGGAGATATGGAAATGCTCCAAGAAGAGGAAAGGGAACCCCCTCTCACTCTCGTTTGTTTCGGCTATGGCGGATGGGCTTCAGGTGTCTTGGAGCGGGAGTTCCTTAAGGGCGCTTGGTACCTATGCCCTGCCAAAAGCAAGCACCTCTTTCAAACCGCACCAGAGAACCTTTGGCAAACTCTCCTTCGGGAAATGGGAGGGAAATATAAGACCCTCTCTCTCATGCCTGAAGATCTCGATCTAAACTAATACCATTTATAGTGCTTGAAGTTTAATGCGTTAACCCTGTGAAAATGCAGATTTACTTGACAGAAAACAGTTTAGGTATGGAAGATCAATGTTAAAAAAGCAAGTAGTGTACAAGGAGGCTGATTTATGAAAAAAACAATGATTTCTCTACTAACATTGATTGTCCTGTTTTCGCACGGCGGATTATCTGCCCATGAAGAATGCCTTTCATGCTTTCCTAGTGATGACTCTTCATTATTAGAACTGCATAAGGAAAAAGTTCATTTATACCAAAGCCATTCAGAGCTCAAACACTACGTTAATCTCGATCAATTCGAAACCTTAGATAATCTCTTTGTTGTTCATGTCAATAATGAATTGGTATACACAGACGCTATTTTTTCAGATCAAAATGGTTTCTTTATTGTGGAAAAAAAATGGCCTTGGACTCCTTTTGTATGCAGTAGCTGTGGTGCTGTTAACTCAGCCACTAGTTTGTATTGTGGTAGTTGTGGAGCACCTAGATCAGACTAGATATTGACAACACAAGGTAGTATGAACATGAAAAAGGTTTCTAAGTGGATATTGTCGGTTTTTGGGGTTTCTGCTGCCCTTATTGGTGCTTTCGAAATCAACAAGAACAGAAGCGTTACTGTCAATGTTCCAAACCCCTCAGGGCCTGCATTTGCTGTTACCATTACACAAAAGGAAAAAGAAAAGCTAGAGAGCTTCTTCCGTAAAGTTATTCTTAAAGATGACTTTGGATATACCCTATTGGGAGAAAAGCCTGTTTCTTTGAGTAGTTATCGAGAAGTGGTATTTCCAACCTCCCTTGGTCAATTATATTCAGCGCTTACTCCTGAAAATATTAGGATGAAAAATGGATGGAAAACTTGGCTAAACTATTCTCATCTTTTCAAAAATTCAAAATATTCGATCTGGTCTGAAGAAAGCCCTTGGATTGGTAACGGAATCGTTATCTTGCTCATAAATAACCAAAGCCTTGACACCATTATTAATGAGCATGCAGACGACTTCAAGAACGTTCTAGAAAGAAATACAATAAATGTAAATGGACTATTAAAAGAAGCAACAACAACCTCCTTGCTTAAAGGAGTACTTATGGCCCATGAAGGACTCATCGGCACCGTTCTAGGTTATGGTCGCAATAATGCTTGGTCATTCGAAAAGAATTTAAAAGAGAGAAATATCCCGCTTTCTCGAGCCTGGGGTGAAGAAATAGAACAATTTATGTGTGAAAGAATGTCAAATAAGCCTGCATTATCCAAAAAGATAACAAGTATTTCAAACTACTTGTTTTATCCTCAGTTTCAAGCAGATCCAACTTCATTAGAAACAAAAAAACTGAAGGAGGAGTATCTCTTCACTAGAAAATTGATTATCGACTACTACGAAGGAAAGGACTTTCTTGAAGCGACGTTGAGCTTGTTAAAATTTGGTCCTCAAGAGACATTTCCTGAAACCTCAGAACGCTAATAAAATAAGCTCCTAAGCTTATGGACAACCTAGGAGGTCGTTAAGAGCGAAGATGAGGAAGTTATTGATGATCCCTTAATATTCGTTTTTGAGATTCTGGAATAGCTTTGCGCCGTAAAGAGGCTGAATTGCCTTGATGATCTTATCGTGGTCCGTGGCAAAGGCCTGCGCAAGGATGCTAATGCTACTTGCCATGCGGCTAAATCTTTGATAATCCACTAGACGCTCACGAACTGTAAGAGCAGGACCGCAAAGGATCCAATAGAGGTGGTCTTGTTCTTCTTGAGACCACTTATCCTCTTTCCCGAGCAGCTTCACAAGGGTGAAAAATGCCGCACTCGCTGTGGAACCTACGTCCACTCCATCTTTGCATGAAAAAGTAAATGTATCGGGTCTTGCAAGTTCGAGGATTTTCAGAGTAAAAAATTGGTAGAAAATTTCAATGAAGTCTAGACGCTCTTTTCTCTCAAGTTTCACCTTCTTCTTGAAGAAATGGGTATGAATGATTGGAAGGATCTTTTTCACAAAGTCATTGAGCTCTTTTTTAGGTAGATATTTTGAGAAAAAGAAACCACACTCTTCCCCACTTTTCACCTGCTCCTCTAATAGCTTTAGAAAGTCTTTAGCACTATCGACTTTGAGATAATCTTCGGCTTGAAAGTAGAAATCACTCTTTTTTGGAAAAGTGACAAGAATCAGTTGCTCCGAAAACTCGGCTTGATTTTGGAGTTTTTCCAAGGCCTGACACCTAGCATGTTCTTCCCATGAGGTGCGGTCTTGAAGATTGATATGAAGGTGTCTTTCAAGCCCCTTCTTTGTTTCAAAGTGGCGCAGAAACCCTTTAAACTCATCGATCACTTCAGCCTTATTAATATGGGCATGGAATGTTGGGCAAGGCATCTTGAGACATTTTGAATCAAAGTCGTTACTCGAGAAGGTATACTGATAGTAAGGAGGATTTCCCTGGCCGATTGGATCGAACCCTTCTTTTTCATTCCTCTCTTGGAAGATATCAAGTGTTTTAAAGAGAGGTCCGCTGGGATATTTTTTAAGCATTGTGGTGATGCTGTCATGAAGATCATAAATTTCACTCAAAAAGACGTTGGTATCGATCTTGTCCTTCCTGATAGGAAGCTCTCCATCATTAGAGCGCTTAAGAAGGTCATTCATAAAATCGAGCATCTCTTGCTTTTTTCCACTATGGCAGAAAAAGGCAAAGGAAAAAGCATGAACAAGATTGACGAGTGCACGGGAAAGCTGATCCGTCTCTTCAACAGCATGGTTAATCAAACGCAGGTAGTCAGGTGAAACAAGGGTCTCCCTTAAAAATTTATGGAAATCCTTTAGATAGCGGGTGCAAACCTTCCCCATAGTATTTTCATTCAGGTTTTGTGGATTGCAAGCAAGCATGAGAGACATGGTCATTTTGATCATATCTCCAACAATCGGAATTTCTTTATGGTGAAAGGCCTCAGCATAAAAATCACCAAGTTCATTTTTTGCGATGTCTCGGATCTCTTCTGCAACGACTTGAGCTTCATGATCGAGAAGAATATTGATGCGAAGAAGAGGGTCCTCCCCTTCAAATCCCATGATCACCTCGTCGAAATCACTTACAAGCTTAATGTGCCGCAAAAGATTACGGTTAAAAAACGGCTTTCCATCATCCTTGCGGATATAGAAGAGCTCGTACTCCTTATCCCTTTTAACCATCTCTAAGTCTTTGAGACCCTGGCGCTCGATATCAATCCTCTCGTCTTCGGATGCCCACTCTTCCTGCCAAGCAGCTTCGGTTGTTAGAACCTCTTCAAAACGCTTTAAGATCTTTTTGCTGTAGAAACTGCGGAGATCTTTATACTCCTTGATCTCAGAGACCTTCCCCTCTTTATAGGTATGTTTAAAAAGAGAGGTACACCTATCTAGCTTATCAGCAGCTTCATCAGCCAAAACCATGATTGCTTTAATTCCCCGCTGCATATCGCGGTCTTTAAGCTGCTCTTTGTCTTTGGAATAAACATGTTCGAGGTATTTGTGGACTGTTTTGAAAGTCCCTTTGACAGTCGAGAGGGTTTCTTCCTTTTCTGCTTCTTCTAAGTCTTTGAGTTTATGGAGGTTTTTCTTAACACCAACAGCTTCGCCCTCTTTTTCTACAGCTACATCGAGCTCAGCCATTCCCGAGAGATTGTCGACGGCGTCCATGATAGACATCTCTTGATCTTTCTTCGCCTTCTTCTTCGCCACAAACCCCTCCTATAACTTTATTATGAGGCGCCAGAAAGATTATTATCAATCTCCACTTCCCGCTGCGTCACATTAAAAAAACCGGGAACGATCTTGTTATCTTTATCAAGAAGTTCGAGCTTAACAATATGTTTTCCTGGACTCAATCCATAAAGTAAATAAGGAGTATATTTTGTGAGAGTTGAAATGACCTCTTTATCGACCGTGAGTCGCACCTTGTACCCATCCTGGCTTAACTCACAGTTAGAGAGGAGGAAGTCAAGAAGAATAGGATCTCCTTTGCCAGAAGGATATCTCCCTTGAGGCTCATTATAAGTAAGGTAAGGTTTTTGGAGATCGATATTAAGATCATCACTTTTCTTGCGGTCTTGAAAATAAAAAATCTCAGCAGAAAAGGGACCTTTCCCTTTTAGACTCTCGCCATAAGAACGCGCAGGAAATGCTCGCAATACATGCATCCCAGGCTTAAGCGTAAAAGGGATATGAAAACTCACAATTTTATCATAAAATTCCCGATTTTCATCGAAAGAATCTTCAAAAGACTGGTTGTAGATCAGATAAGGCTCATTATCAACAATGACGTGGATTGCTTGCCCTTCAGGATCGTCGTAAATCTCTTTGGACCGATCATTCTGTGTGACCACGCCTAAAGGGAATCCTTCCACCCTAAGCTGCACATTGACAGGACTCTTCCGTTTGTTTTCATAGGGACGAGGAAATACGATCTTCGTAACTACCGTATTAGACTCTGGAGTTGGCTCAGCAGGAACAACTCTTACTTTGTCAACACCATAGAGCGCTGCTATAAAAAAAACAAAAAACCCTAAAAGCCTTTTCATGATCACCTCTACCTTCTTCTTACCTTTTTGCTTTTTTAAAGAAAACCAAGGTAATCAAAAAAGCAAGAACAGCCACGGCAGCAGTCACAAGATTCGTTGCAGAAAAAGCGACTGTGGAAGCTTGAATCAGAGACCCTTTGACATAAGCAAGCGTCTCTGATTCAAGGGTCCTTGCCGCATCCATCGAACGGGGCAAGCTATTTAGGAGTCCCTCATAAAGATCTGGATTTAAAGAAGCAGTATCAGGTCGTTTTTTTAAAGAGGCGGTAAACAGGTCATCTTGAACATTGACCTGAACCGCTCCTAGAACAGCTACCCCAATTGTTGCTCCTGTGAAACGGAGCGTATTATACATCCCAGTGGCAACCCCTGTTTTCGTTTTTGGAACAGAGCTAAGGGTTGCAGCACTCGCTGGAGTCATCACAAAAGAGATCCCTGCTCCAAAGGCAAACAGCGCAGGAAAGAGAAGAGAAATATTTTGATATGAGAGAAAGTATGAAAACCATATGAGACTGAGAAACAGAAGGGTAAAACCCATGAGCAGCGGAAGGCGCGCCCCTCTACGATCCGCAAGATTCCCCCCAATCGGAGCAAATAGCATCAAAGGAATGGTTGCAATTGCCGTGATAAGCCCCGCAATCATAGGGGAGTCCATCACAATCTTCTGAAAATATATGGGCCAAAATACGGTGATCATCAGAATAAACTGAGAGCAGAGCATCAAAATACATCCACCTAAAAACGTGCGATTTTTAAAGAGGTTAAATTGAAAAAATGGATGCTTAGCAAACCGCTCCAACCCTCGAACAGCTAAGAGAAAACACATCGCAAGAAGTAAGAGGAAAACCACCTGCCAAGAGCCCCATCCCCAGACCTTCCCTTGCATCAGAGCGAGAGTTAAACAGGAAATACAAAGGGAAAGGGAGATAAAGCCTGGGAAGTCAAAGCTTTCCTTTATCATTTCAGATTTCGGAACAGACTTTATAACCATCAGAATACCATAAAGAGCAATAGGAGGATTGATCAAAAATGCCCACCTCCAAGAAAGGTATTGGGTAAAAGCGCCGCCAATAAAAGGACCTAAAGAAAGGAATACGGAGCCAATCCCCACCATAATTCCAATAGCCCGTCCCCGCTCCTTTTCAGGAAACGAATGAATGAGAATAGACATTCCGGCTGGAGACATCAACGCGCCCCCTGTCCCTTGAATCGCTCGGCTCATAATAAGCCACCACCCCGTTTCTGCCATTGCTCCCATCACCGACGAAATTGAGTAGATAGCAACACCAATACAGAACATGCGCCTATGGCCAAAAAGATCCCCTAAACGCCCTCCAGCAATCACAAAAACTGCCGTTGCTAAAAGATAAGCGTTGATAATCCATTGCAAGCCACTCATGGAAACCAAAAGTTCTCTCTGTATCGTCGGAAGCGCAACAGGAAGGAGCGTAGCATTCAAGAAGATGAGCGAGGTAGAGCTCGTCATCGCAAAAAGAATGAGGCGTTTTCTTTTCTTTTCAGAAATGGTCTTCATCTAATACTATACCTTGAGCCTATAACCTTTTATATACGGTAATGAAGCGATTATTCATAATTTTTCTTAGCGCTGCTTTGTTTTTTTTAGCAGAGCGTTTGTGCCACAAAGCAACCGATGGCTTTGCACTGGTCAACGTGTATGCGCCAACTGGAGACAATCAAAAGTGGCATCGCGAAGGAGAGGTTCCAAGGGATCTCCTTAAACAAACCTTCACCTATTTCGACTCAGGAAGTCAATCCTACGTTTTCCTTTCTGAAGATGGAAGCACGGTTCTTAAGCTTTTCAAATTCCAACATATGAGAACCCCTCCCCTGCTGAATTTTCTGCCCGATGTGGGAGCTTTAGGAAAAAAAAGAGAGAAGAAGCGAGCTGTTTTGGAAAAGACCTTTGATAGCCTGTGTTTAGCCTATGACAAGATGAAAGAAGAGACGGGGCTCATCACTCTCCATTTAGCAAAAACTTCAAATCTTAAGCAAAGCATCACGATCATTGATAAAATTGGGAAAAAACATCTCCTGGACCTTGACCAAGTGGAATTCCTCCTTCAGAAAAAAGGAACGCTTGCTTATGCCGCAATAGATCGCTGGATGGCCCAGGACAATCAAGAAGCTGCAGAAAGTGCAATCCGCTCACTCTTGCGCCTTGCTGAGAACCGATGTCAAAAAGGAATCTTCGATAAGGATCCAGATTTTAGCACCAACTTTGGATATATCAATACCACTCCTTTTCAAATAGATTTTGGAAGACTTTCCCTATCCGAGCAAGAAAAAAAACGAGAAGTTTATGGACCAGAAATGATCCGAATCACCCGTGCATTTGAATCTTGGATCGCAGAAAATCATCCTGTTTTGTTAGACTCATTTGTCGAGGAGTTAAATGAAATCGTTTACCAATAAATGCCTGATAGGACTTTTGCTCATTGCTACAGTTGTGGGAATAGAGCGCCTTTCTCACGTTTTAACAGACGGTTTTAGTTACCCTAATATCACCTCCTCGCTCCCCTACAATCCAAAGTGGGACATCACCTTTGAACCCGAAGATCTTTTAGAATTAGAAACAGCCCTTGATCAATCCTTCTCCTACTTAGAAAGTGGCTCGCAAAGCTATGTCTTTATCAGCGAAGACAACAACTACGTTCTCAAGTTTTTTAAGCACAAAAGATGGCGGATGAATCCCCTCTATGAAAAGCTCCCTCTCCCGAAAAAGTTTGCTGAAAAACGGGACCGCTGGAAGCGCAAGAAGAAGGAGACTGTCGCATCAACCTTTGGAAGCTGCAAAATTGCCTATACAATTTTTAAAAATGAGACAGGGGTCATCTTTGTCCACCTCAATAAAAACACCCCCTTTGATCATACAATTATTTTGAAAGACCGGGTGGGCCTTAAGCACCGTATCCAGCTTGAAGATGTCGAGTTTGTCGTTCAGAAAAAGGCGATCCCAACAGGAGAATATCTCCTCTCCCTAAAAAAAGAAGGAAAAACCCAAGAGGCACAAGAGGCTTTAAAAAAACTCCTTGCTTTTACAGAGGTGCGCGCCAAAAAAGGATTTAGCGATAAAGACCCTCATCTGATCCGGAACTTTGGCTTTATCGATGGGAAAGCCGTTGAACTCGATATTGGAGGATTTCATCGAGACCCAAAGAAAAATCTTGAATACTTCTACAACCACGAACTCAAAAAAATTCATCACAAACTTCTCCCCTGGCTTCAAGAAAACTACCCTGAGCTCGTTCCTATTGCCCAGGAAGAGCTTCAGCGCTCTAAGGCACTTGTTAAGATAAATTAATATTTTGCCTTTTATAAATTCTTAACTTTTGGTATGATGCTCCCAATTTTATTATAAATTCAAAATTTCGGAAGGCTTAGAATGACTCAGAGCAATCTACAGGTTCATGGAACAAACTTACTCTATTACGGCGGGGCAACCATTCTTGGTACAGCAGCCGCGGTTCTTACAGCAAAAGCCGCTTGGCCTGTTGGCAAGGGCGTTTACTCCGTATCAAGTTGGGGACTATCACACTCTTGGAATGCCACAAAGTGGATCGCCAGAAATGGATGGGATACAGCAAAAGCAACGCCTGGTGCTGCTTGGGGAGCAACCAAGTGGACAGCTGGAACTGCATGGGGCGCCACAAAGTGGACCGCTAATACTGCTTTTGAAGCAACCAAGTGGACAGGAAAAACCGCATGGAGCGCCACAAAATGGACAGCTTCAACAGGGTTTTCAATTGCAAAGTATGTTCTTGTTAACATTCCTGCAGCAATCAAGTGGACCGCACTCACCGCTTGGGGCGCCGCTAAATGGTCTGTAAATACCTCTTGGTCTTGCACAAAGTGGGCCTTTAGCTGTATCCGCCACCCAATTGAATCGATTCAGAATGCTTTCAACAATACCATTGCCCTATACAACAGAGCATGGAACTTAGGTGCACGCGTAATTAATAAGACCGCAGCGCTCTACGAAACTTACATATTACCTGCTATCAACGACTTCGTTGATTTCATGGTTGAAAGTGCTCAAAGCCTTTATCAATTCGGTTCTAAGCACGTAAAAATCATGGCACACGACCTCAATGAGGCCTTCCCGATTACTGGGCGCATTGCAACAAGGGTACAAGGATACGCTTTAACAGCCTTTGGATTTGTTTCAATCAAAGCAACAACTATTGCAGAGAAAGTTCTCCCTTATAACCCCGTCCCATGGCTCTTTGAAAAAGCACCATCCATGCAGACGCCAACATACGTTGCAATGGGAGCTGCCGCTTCATCTCTAGCTGCCGATATGATCCCTTCAAATATCGGTTCCATCAGTGATGAGGCTAACGAACAAGTAAGGCATGCATTAAGTAGACCGAATCCTAATTGGCATCAACGAAGCATAATTGCAAAAGAACGTTCGTTCCGCTTCAAGCTAGATTTGTTTGTTATGATGATTGGAACCATAACATTGGCTCCGCGTATAGCAAACTATTTCTCGAAGCATACCGTCACACAAATGCAAGCTACTGGATGGGGGCTAACCTTCCTAGCTATGAAAACAATCTTAAATTCTAACTGTAGGGAGGCATAATAATATGACAACTTCAGGAATTTTTAGTAATACGTCACAAAACGCAAAGCTATTCGCAACATTTGTAGTTGGTAGTGCAGCGCTTATCGCAGGAAAGAAAGGGATCATGTGGGCAGGAAACAAAGCCTACAACATGGCTGCTTACTGCGGAAATGGAATGATGAGCGCCGGAAAGTGGACAGGAAACACCCTTATGGATGGTGTCCATTTCACTTTAAAAGACGGCGGAATCGCAGGACCTACATCTGCTGGTATCCTTGCTGGAACAGCAATTGGTCTGACTTATAAGTACAGCGCAATTGCAGCAAGCCACCAGTTTCCTATTAAGTCGCCCGGACACCAGGTTGGAAACCGCTCAATTGTTATGGCAACCAGTGTGTTTGCACTGACCCTTCTTGCGGTTCGCTACTCGAATAGTAAGTTTAGCTCACATCAGATGTCACTGGCAGGAGCAATCTCCTACGCAAGTATCGCAACCATCGCGTCAATTATCTTAGTTGGCAACCTTTCTGATCAGAAGCCCCACAGATATCCAGAGGAGGAATTTAACAACTACCCTGAAAAGCTATGGGAACTCTTGAGCACAGCTTTCACCTCTGATACCTCAAGATTTTGGGCACACAAAGATGAGGAGCAGTCTGCTGCAGAATACGTCTCAGATAAAATCGAACATAGAAGATTTTCTTCAGAAAATGCAAACCGCATTGCTCAAGCGATTGAGAATTCTCAATACAAAGGACAAGCTCTAACAATTTTGAACGAGTTGCTGACAGAATGCGAACAAAATTCTGATCATATTGCAATGATTTTCACACAACTTCCTGAGAGAAGACAAGCTGAACTTAGAGAAGGACTTGAGGAAGGGATTAAACAATCTCTCCCTGCAACACTCACTGAAATCGAAGCATTTTGGAGCACCTTTGACTCAGAAAAAGAAACATCTGCAGAATTTGTAGGCGCGTTGGTAAGCGGCTATGGGTTCACCCAAGGCGCTGCTAAGCGCTGCGCTCAATATATTGAGGCACACGAGGGTGGTAGAGAGACTTTAGCCATTTTGAATGCACTCGTGACAGACCAGCACAGGAATCCTCAAAGTGTTGCGAGGATTTTCATGCAGCTTCCTGAGGTAAGACAAGCTGAGCTAAGAGAAGGGCTTGAGGAAGAGATTCAACAAAACCTTCCTCCAACGGCTGCTGATAGCGTGCGTTTTTGGCAAGGGCTTGAATTAGAAGAAGAAACCCCTGCAGAAAGAATCTTTGGACAGCTTCCTCGTGGGCAGTATGTAATGCTTGAAGAAAACCAAGCTCAACGGCTAGCCTTCTTCATTGAAAACTATCAAGAGGGAGCTCAAGTTGCAACGATTCTTAATACCCTTCAAGAAACACACGAAGTAGCCCCTAGAATGGTAGCTACTCTCTTTA
>CAYGKJ010000012.1:0-41042 GCA_964350675.1 uncultured bacterium
GCGCCGAGTTCTTCACAAAGCTGAGCGATATTTCAGGAGTGATTTACGATGAGCAGATGGGGCAAATGATCCTTTACGGGAGGAAAAGTCTCGCCCTGCCCCAGATGGATATGGATGACTTAGCAGTCGCCGTTCGCTCCATTTATGGTCTAGGACGCAAAGGGCCAGAAAGCCCTGGAGTGTCTATGGATCCAGGCACCAGAGAAGGAAAAAAGAAAAAGGGGTGTATGGTTGTTTCCTATTTTGGAGAAACCGAAAATACCCGGTTTGGACACATCATGTTTGAAGCCGATCATGTCCTTAAGATTTTATCTATCGGCAAAGACACCATCACCGGGAAACCCATCAAATCTTTAGTTCCTGGCTATAGAGATCTGCAGACTATCCGATTAAAAGAAGGATGTCCGCCTTCTAGCACCAATTGTCGTATGTGGTTTGTCCCTCAAAGAATTACCCTTTCAGAGTCTCAAGATGGAACCTCTATGGTCTTTAATGAAGCACGGATGGAAGTGCTCACTGAGTCGACCCTTAGAAAAAAAGAAGTTATCGAGGATAGCGCTGCAGAGAAATTTGCTTCCCACTTCACCCAGTATTACGATCACTTTTCACAAGAATATCCCATTCTAACCGAACTCAAGAGATTGGGGAAAATCACAGCAATTATCAAATGGATCAATGAAAAAAATCTTCCTTTCGATCTCTCATTCTTCCAAACCTATACCCCCTATTATATGGAAACTCCGAAATACTCTCCGATTACAGGAGACATGCTAGGAGGACAACTCATCGTTGGAGGAGTCATCTATACGTTGGATAGTGGAAATTACCTTGTTCAAAAAAACACACAGGTCGATCAGATCAAAGAAGAGATTCTGCGAGAGCGCCCCAATGATGAAGCGCTTAGCTGGGACTTTGGACGAGGCATGACAGCTGTTGCTAAGCCCGTTGGAAAATCCCTTAAAGTCGGCGCAGTCCATAAAACATTTGTAGATCTCTCCTATCCGGGAGGAAGCATCCCCCTTTCCTTCGTCCGCACCTACAACTCCTTTAATGACGAAAAATTTCCTTTTGGTAGAGGGTGGGATTACGTTCCCGCTAAAATCCACTTTAACCATGGCCTCGTTCCCTTCAGCTTTAGCGACGGGACTACTTTTAACCTTTATCCACAGATCATCGTGCAGGTGGAGGGAGTTGAATCGATCTACACCCTCTCAGGCTTAAACCAGGAAAGACAACCGCTCTACAAAAAAGAAGGAAGCTCATTCTATCTCCTTCAAGATTCTCAAGGAGCCTTTACTTGGCACAGGCAAAATGAAACCCTTGTCTTTAACGCTCAAGGAAGCCTCTCTCATCTTCTTGACTTAAGTGGCAGAGGGCTCCAGTATCACTACGATCAAGGGTATCTTACCCAAATTTCTCACTCTTCTGGAGAGGTCATTACTCTCGAATATATTGATACTCAGCTCCACAGCGTTACCGGACCCGGTGGAAAACCCCTCTATTACGAATATGATTCACAAGGGAGACTCCAGGAGGTGCGAGACACTGAAGGAACACTTACAAGCTACTGCTACGATGATGGCAACAGGCTCACCGCTATTCACAACGGCAGGGGCAATCTAGTCTTTGCTACTAAATACGATGAGCACCACCGTGCCATCGAGCAAACGGTTGGAGAGAATTTCACCACTCAAGCTTTTAACCTTCGCGACCGATGCGCACACTTTGAAGGCACCACAAACTCCTATGAGCATCATTTTGATCCTGAGTATCGTCCCAAACGAATCCAAGATAACCTGGGGAGAGAAATCGAGTTCACCTACGGAAAAGATAGCGGACCACAAAAAATCATCACGAGCAATGGTCTTGAAATGGAGTATGAATATGATTCTGAAGGGCGCCTCATCAAAGCCACAAACGAATACGAAGGGAAAAGACGTTTTTCCTATAACTCTCAGGGAAGGGTCACTCTTGAGAGCGATGGCAATGGAAATGAAACCATTTACCAATATGACTCATTAGAACGCCTCATTGCTATCTACCGCCCATTTTTACTCTCCTCCATGTGTGTCTTTAATAACCAAACTGTGATTAAAGGAGACCCGAGCTATCTCACCACCTTTGAGTATGATCAAGAGTCCAATCTCCTGAAGTCGATCACATTTCCAGACGGCCGGAAAGAAACCTATTGCTACAATATACAAGGGCTCCCAACTCTCATCAAGCTTGCTAACGGAACCACCATTACTAGAGAGTATGACGCAAGACATCGCCTAATCAAAGCAAAGGCCCAAGGGAAAACAATCCAATATGACTACAATAATCGCGACCACATCACAAAAATCACCTCCCAAGAACAATCTAACCATTTTAGTTATGACCCTTCCGGAAACCTCACCTCCCATACCGATCCTTTTAATCGCACGACTCAATACGATTACGACTCCCATGAAAAGCTGATCAAAACCATTGACCCTCTTAGGCAATCCACGACCTATGAATACAGCCCATTAGGATTGTGTAAAATGCATCTCCCCAATGGCTCAACAAGAGAGATTCTTTACGATGAGCATTCCAGACCTGTTGCAATTCGATGATTGAAAGCTTTAACCTTTTTCACTTTTAGGTTGAAAAAGGAGATATCCACAGCGCATTAAAATGTGACATTAAAAGAAAGGCAATGGCTTTTCAAAATAGACAATAAAAACCATTCATAGGTCACTCGTATTAAGGGTGTCAGGGTCGTAAAATAAAACAGTTTGCATCAAGGAAAACTTTGTGATTTTAGAGTCTATTTATATCGTGTTTTCTGTTATAATTTGCTTGCGCTTTTGAACCAGTTTTTCTATAGTGTAAAAAAGCACCAGGTGTGGCAGTAAATGAAAAAGCGGATACCTCGAAATTATGACGGAGCTACACCGACAGGAAGGCAGATCAAGGAATTGCTTCCAGGGATTTTGACCAATCTTTCTGCGAAGTTAAATGATAAGCCTGACCAAATATTAGACGCATGGCCTGAGATTGTGGGGGAGAGAATTAGTAAAATGTCCCGTGCAGTTAGCTTTGAGGATGGAGTGCTCAAAGTGCGAGTGAAAAACTCGACTCTTAATAGCTTGCTCGTTGAGCATGAAAAACCTCGCCTTGTGGCGGCGTTTCGAAAGAGATTTCCGAAAGTTACTTTTCGGGATATCTTTTTCAGGATAGGATAAAAACGAATAGGAAATTATGACAATGACAAAAGATAAAGATCCTAGCCAGCAGGACTATACTGCTAGCTCGATCACGGTCCTTGAAGGTCTTCAAGCAGTTAGAGAGCGACCTGGGATGTATATTGGTGATACGGCAACAAATGGTCTGCATCAGTTAGTCTACGAGGTAGTGGACAACTGTATTGACGAAGCCATGGCTGGTCACTGTTCTCTTATTCAAGTTACTGTGCATGAGGATAACTCTGTTACTGTCGAGGACAATGGTCGAGGAATTCCAGTTGGAAAGCATGAGAAAGAATCGAAGAAACAAGGAAGAGATGTTTCTGCTGTTGAAGTGGTTATGACCATCCTTCATGCAGGGGGTAAGTTTGATAAGAGTACCTATAAAGTTTCTGGTGGTTTGCATGGTGTAGGTGTTAGCTGTGTTAACGCTCTATCAAAACTTCTACGCGTAGAGGTTTATAAGGACGGAAAATCACATAATATTGAGTTTTCTCGAGGAAAGGTCAGTCAACCGCTGAAAGTGGGAGGAGAGACTGAAAAGCGAGGAACGAAAGTTCATTTTGTTGCTGATGATAAGATTTTTTCTGTGACGGAATATGATCATGGAATCCTTCTTAATCGTCTTCGGGAACTTGCTTTCCTCAATCGAGGTATCCAAATTCTTTTCCGCGATGAAAGAGATGGTGCCCCGGAAGAAGTGGTTTTCAAGTATGAGGGAGGGATCTCCTCGTTTGTAACCTATCTCAATGAGAACAAAACCGTTCTCTTTGAAAAGCCGATCTATATTACCGGTGGCAAAGAGCTTCACGATGGACCTATTGAATTTGAAATTGCGATGCAATGGAATGGAACCTATTCTGAATCGATCTATTCCTATGTGAATAACATTGCAACAAAGTATGGAGGGACGCACGTTTCAGGGTTCTCTGCTGCACTTACCCGCTCTCTCAACACATATATCAAGAGTAACAATCTTCTCAGAAATGCAAAAGTTTCTGTAACTGGGGAAGATATGCGAGAAGGACTTACAACTGTCCTTTCGATAAAGATCGCAAATCCTCAGTTTGAAGGGCAGACCAAGCAAAAGCTTGGGAATAGCGAAGTTGCCTCCATAGTCCAGCAGTTTGTCGGAGAAGAATTCACTGCGTTTCTTAATGAAAATCCTCCTATTGCCCGAACGATTGTCGACAAGGCAATTTTAGCTGCACAAGCACGCGAAGCGGCTAAGAAGGCAAGAGAGTTGACACTTAGGAAAACGGCTCTGGATAGTGGTCGTTTACCTGGTAAATTGAGTGACTGTCAAGAAAGCGATCCGACAAAATGTGAAATTTATATTGTTGAGGGGGACTCGGCAGGTGGCTCTGCGAAGCTAGGGAGAGATCGACGTTTCCAGGCGATACTGCCAATTCGCGGTAAGATTCTAAACGTTGAAAAAGCACGGCTTCAGAAGGTTTTGCAAAACACGGAAGTGGGGACGATGGTCTCTGCTTTTGGATGTGGAATTGGAAAGGATAACTTCAATATCGAAAAGCTTCGTTACCACCGCATTATTGTGATGACGGATGCCGATGTTGATGGGTCCCATATTAGAACATTGCTATTGACCTTCTTTTACCGCCATATGCCAGCGCTCATTGAAAATAACTATGTATATATTGCTCAGCCCCCTCTTTATCGAGTAAGCCGAAAGAAGACAAGTCGATATATCCACTCTGAACGGGAAATGGATGAGTATCTCCTTAATCTGGGGATTAGTGATATTGCATTCAGGCTTGCCTCTCATAATGAATGTTTGGAGAAGGATGAGGTGAAAACCCTCCTTTATGGAATTCTAGAAGTGGAGCAGCTCATCGCATCGATTGAACGAAAAGGGATTCCTTTCCGCGAATTTTTAGGTGCTCAGAATGAAGAAGGGCTCCTTCCCCGCTTCCACGTAATCCTGGATGGAGAGCATACCTTTGTCTACTCGGATGATGAGTTTGCAGAGTTGAAGAAGCAGAATAAAGAGAATCAACGCATAGAGCATGAAACCACTCTTGCGTCGATTCCTGAAGAGGAGCAAACCGATGAGATGAAGGAATTCACTCCAAAGTCGCTCTCATTTGTTGAGCTCTACGAAGATGGAAAGCTTAAAGCGCTTCGGGAAAAACTTTCCAACTATAGCTTTTCTCTTGATCAGTATTTGAAGGCTGAAGGAAAGCTTCTGGATATTGTTGAGGAAGAAGGGCAAGAAACACCGATTTACACCTTGAAAGAGCTTATCGAATTCCTCCGAAGAAATGGAAGAAAAGGGATTGAGATTCAACGGTATAAGGGTCTGGGTGAAATGAACGCTGACCAGCTGTGGGAAACAACAATGGAACCTGCTAACCGGACGCTTGTTCAGGTTACAATGCCTGATGCTGTTGCTGCAGACCACATGTTTACAATGCTTATGGGAGATGAAGTCGCACCACGCCGTGCATTTATTGAATCACACGCCCTTTCAGTTAAAAACTTAGATATTTAATAGGAGAAATCATGTCCTACCTTGAAGGAGAAACTGTTGTTCCACGGAGTGTGGAAGAGGAGATGAAGGAGAGTTATCTCCGGTACTCCATGTCGGTTATTATTGCCCGCGCTCTTCCAGATGTTCGCGACGGTCTCAAACCCTCACAGCGGCGTATCCTTTTTGCGATGCGGCAGCTCAATTTGAGTCCGGGGGCCAAGCACCGAAAATGTGCGAAAATTTGTGGTGACACCTCAGGGGATTACCATCCTCATGGTGAACAAGTCATTTACCCTACCCTTGTCCGAATGGCACAAGACTGGGTAATGCGCTACACGATGGTACAGGGACAAGGAAACTTCGGTTCTATCGATGGTGATCCTCCTGCAGCGATGAGGTACACCGAAGCACGCCTTACGAAACCTTCAATGGCTCTTATGGAAGACCTCGACAAAGAAACAGTCGAGTATGCTCCTAACTACGATGAAACAAAGAAAGAACCGACAGTTTTTCCTGCGAAATTCCCTAACCTCCTTTGCAATGGATCCTCTGGGATTGCGGTTGGGATGGCGACTAATATTCCTCCCCACAACTTGAAAGAACTCTGCAGAGCAACTGAAATGTTAATCGATAATCCCAAAATTTCGATCGATGAGATTATGGAAGTGATGCCTGCACCTGATTTTCCAACAGGTGGAATGATTTGTGGTTACCGAGGAATTAAAGAAGCTTTCCATACGGGCCGTGGCAAGCTCATGCTCCGAGGAACGCTTCATGTCGAAGATATCAAAAACACAGATAAGCAACGTATTGTTATTGACGAAGTTCCATACAATATGAATAAGTCTCGTCTTGTTGAGCGGATTGCTGATCTTGTCAATGATAAGCAAATCACCGGAGTTTCTGATATTCGAGACGAATCTGATAAAGATGGTATGCGAGTAGTGATTGAACTGAAGAAGGGAGAGATCCCCGATGTCGTTATCAATCAGCTTTATAAGTTTACCGATATGCAAGTGACCTTTGGTTGCAATATGCTCGCCTTAGATAAAGGGCTTCCCCGCATCATGAACGTCAAGCAAATGATTGCTGCTTGGGTTGACCACCGTATTGAAGTTGTTCGTGCAAGGACCCGTTTTGAGCTCAACAAAGCCGAAGCACGCGCTCACATTTTAGAAGGATATCTCAGAGCCCTAGATCATCTCGATGAAGTTGTTAAAATGATACGAGGAAGTCAAAATCGGGACGAGGCTAAGGTCAAACTGATCGAAAAGTATGAATTCTCTGATCGACAAGTTAATGCTGTTCTAGACCTCAAACTCTACCAATTAACCGGAATGGAGAAAGAGAAGATAGAAGAGGAGTATGCAGATCTTCAAGCAAAGATTGCTCATTACCGCGCCGTTTTGGCGAGTGAAACCCTTGTAAGGGGAATCATTAAGGACGAGCTTCAAGAAGTGCAAGCTTTTGATAAGTCAGAAAGAAAGACACAGATTGTTCCTGCTGAGGGAGAGTTCCAAATGGAGGACTTGATTGCAGATGAGCCAGTGATCCTGACTATCTCCAATGATGATTATATCAAGAGAATGCCGATTGGAACCTTTAAAGAGCAGAGAAGGGGTGGTCAAGGGGTGATCGGTTTTGATCATAAGAAAGAGACTGACTCTATCAAAGACATTTATGTTGCCTCAACCCACGATACCATTATGTTCTTCACTAACTTTGGTCGCGTTTACTGGGTCAAAGTATGGCAGATTCCTGAGTCAGGTCGAAGATCAAAAGGAAAACCGCTTGTTAACCTTCTTGAAGGATTAAGCGAAGGGGAGCAGATTGCAGCACAGCTCCGAGTCCGTCGCTTTGACGAGGAAGGTGCTTCAATTCTTCTTGCAACCAAGCAGGGAGTAGTGAAGAAAACTCTTCTAGAATCCTTTAGTTCACCTCGTCGGAAAGGGGTCTATGCGATCAATATCGATGATGGTGATGAAGTGATTGCTGCTCACATCGTTCATCTTGAAGAGCAAGTGATGCTCTTTACTCATGAAGGAATGGCAGTTCGTTTTGCCCAAGATCAGGTGCGCACAATGGGGAGAGTAGCTCGAGGAGTTCGCGGCGTCAAACTCAAAAGCGGCAGCGACCGTGTTGTTTCTTGCGAAGTAGTACGTGGCAATGAAACTGTCCTTGTTGTTTGCGAAAACGGTTTTGGAAAGAGATCTAGTGTTGAACAGTTTAGACATACTAAGCGAGGAGGCGTAGGAGTCCGCTCGATTATTACCAGTAAGCGTAACGGACAAGTTGTTGGAGCCCTTTCTGTTGGTGATAAGGATAGTGTCGTCTTGATGGCGAGCTCCGGGCATACTCTTCGCCTTAGCATGCAAGATATTCGAGTGATGGGACGCTCTACTCAAGGAGTAAAGGTCGTCAACCTGAAAAATAGCGATACTTTAATTGCGATGCAAAAGATTGAACACCTCGAAGAAGAAGAAAAAGAGAGTGAAGAAGCGAAATAAAGGTCTCTTCATCACCTTTGAAGGTGGAGAAGGTGCTGGAAAAACGACCCTGATCAATCGTGTTTATGACGTGCTTACAGCAAAAGGGCACTCCGTGATCCGAACGTTGGAGCCTGGAGGTACTTCTTTGGGAAAAGAAATCCGAGGGCTTCTGCTTCATCAAAAGAAAAGCCCTATCTGTCGGGAAAGTGAATTATTCCTCTATCTTTCTGACCGTGCTCAGCATGTTCAGGAGCTTATTTTGCCTGCTCTTGAGGAAGGGAAAATTGTTCTCTGTGACCGATTTAACGATTCCACACTAGCTTACCAAGGCGCTGCTCGTTCTTTAAACGTGGATCTTCTCCGTGGGCTCTGTTTAGCTGCAACGGATGGGCTAATTCCTAACCTGACCTTGTATCTAGACCTTGATCCTAAAGTTGGACTTTCTCGCGCGAAGCAAAAGAACACATACGATCGCTTGGAAGAGGAAAACATCAGCTTTCACACAAAAGTGCGAGAAGCTTTTCTCTCTCTTGCTAAGGATGAACCCGATCGATTCCATGTCATCGACGCCTCAAAAGATGTCGAGTCTGTTTATACTGCCGCTATGGGAGAGATTAACGATTTACTATGTCTAAAATAGAAGAGCTTCCAGGAAATTCAAAAGTAAAAAAACATCTAAGTAAGCTGCTTGAGAAAACGCCTCATGCTCTCCTTTTTGAAGGGCCTAAGGGAGTGGGAAAAGGGGAGTTTGCACAAGGGTTTGCCCGGGAACTTCTTAAAACAAGCAAGAAAGACCCCCCTGACCTTCGCCACCTTTATCCAGAGGGAAAAGCGCATCTCCATCCAATGCATTCTATTCGCCAGTTTATTAATGAAACAGCTTTGCCCCCTTTTGAAGCCGACCGAAAAGTCTTTATTATCTACGAAGCCGATCGTATGCTTCCATCAAGTAGTAATGCCCTTCTAAAGACACTAGAGGAGCCTCTTGGTCCGGTCACCATTATTCTCGTTTCCTCTCGCCCTGATATTCTTCTTCCTACCATTACCTCAAGGTGCTTTCGTGTTCCCTTTTCTCTTCTATCGGAAGAAGAAATCATTGCAGCCTTGATTCCTGAAAAAAAGCCTGGTGAAGCGCGAAAAATTGCCCTCCTTTCTCATGGGAGCCTCGACAAAGCGCGGACCCTTGCTTCAAAAGACAAGGATCCCCTTCCCGAGCAGATGTTTCATGTGGGCTTTCGCCTGCTCCGCGGTGATCTTCCTGTTGCAAAAGAGCTTCCCGAAGGTGCTGATGCAGAAGAAGCCCTTTCCTACCTCTTCTACTTTTATCGAGATCTCCAGCTACTCCAAAGCGGTGCGAGCCCGTCCCTCCTTTTCTACCAGGACAAGGCTGAGGTTCTATCTCGTATTACTGCACCTCTTCCTTCTTTAGAAATTATTCAGAAGCGCATTGAAAAGGCACTTCTGGCCACCGAGCTCAACCTTCCTCTTTCTCATGCTCTACCAGAATTAATAGGATAATCTATTGTATATTCTCTAAGCTAACGATTGCGATGCTGCTGATAGCAATTATATAAGTTTAAATTGATAAAAATTAATAGAATTGAGGTTGATCGATCGACTAATTAAGTAGTAATTAGTTTATAGCTGCAGGAAAGCCGACGACAGCTTCATAACAGAGCATCAGGTGGTCAACGCCATTCATGGCTTTATGTGGTTCTTCTTCAGTAGGGAGACCAAGAGCCTCAGCAATTTTGTCTTTAGAGATGCCCGTATCCCAGGGGTTGGGGCCTTTGCCAGTGAGGCATTTCATCCAATACATCGAGGCTAAATCGAGCCAATGATAGGGCCAGTTGAGCTCTTCTTGGACGTCTGCATCGATAAGCTGAGAGAAAAAAGCGCGGTCGAAGGAAGGGTTCTGACAAATAAATACGGCGCCGCCCCTTTTGATACCGCACCGCTTGAAGGAAATCTTCACCTCTTCAGCAACCTCTTGGAGCGCCATTCCATCCTTTAGATCGTTCCAAGTAAAGCCATTAACCTTGAGGCTTGCGGGATCACTTTTTTCCCACTCTTCAAAGGGAATATGAATAAGAGTTTCGAAAGCTTCAAGGGTCTCTCCACTTTCCACATCAACAATTTTGTAAGCAAGCTCGCAGATATGGTGTTTACGGACGTTAAGACCATTGGTTTCTGAGTCTAAAAAGATACCAAGCACATCAGTCTCCCAATCGCAAACGAGCGATTATACAGTTGCAAAAATAAAATTCACACATTAATCGGAAGGAAAAAACTTGTAAATAGGTAAATCTAGATAGTAGTTATGCAAATGAGAAAATGGCTTGAGAAGCTTCCATTTCATCTTCTCCCAAGAAGGCTTTGATCGTTTCATAATTATTGTAGGAGGCAAGCATTGAGATATCCTCCCTTCCTTCATTGAATTTGCGCAGTATTTTGACTCGGTCTCTGAAAGCTTTAATGGCTTGTCCTTCATCGTCTCCAAAAAAGGATTCAAAATATTCTAGACCGAGGTCTTCTTTCCAGGTGCGAATAATTTTATCGACTTTTTCATCTGTGAGTGATGCGATAAGACGTCTACTATCGTTGGTAAGTTGAAAATTTGATAACTCGAGGTCTTTCCATAGGTACTGGCTCCACATAGATAGGTCGACTCCAACTACTTGGTAACCTTCAACCGTAACGGGAAGAGGGCCAAGCTGCTGTGGAAGATGCCCTCTTGGAAAGCAGTTAGCATTGTCAATCATTTTGATATCTCTAAAGTGCTTTCCATCTGGAGTTATTCTCACCATCCAATTGTCTAGCTTACGGTCAAGATTTCCTAATAGAAAATCCAAAATGACAAATCGTTGATATTTATCAAGATCTGAAATATTAATATCTGCAGCTTTTGGAAGCTCCACTTCTTCTGCCTCTCGATATCCATGAAGGAAATATTGAAATGATCCTATGTGACCGTCTGCGGAAACAATCTCGGTTTTGGGAGTTGAATGAGTACCGATAACTCTGTCTAGTAAGTAGGTAGCCCGCTCCGAGATCATGGCCCCTTTGTGACGCGACTCAGAGAGCGGTAGGTACCCTTCCTGATTTCTGACCGCTGCCATGTATGATAGAGCGCCTTTCACCCGTTTATCCCATGAAAATTCAGCATCTATGGATTTAAATACGCCAAGCTTTCTACCTGTTAAATCAACGTAGATATAGGATCCATAGGATCCCTTATTTGCTATAGGTCGGAAATATTTTTTTCCTTCAGAAATGTCTATTTCCGTTTGACTCTGAATCTGGACATATGTTCCCTTTAGGGCTTTTTCTTGCTCTACAATAAGAGGGTGTTCATTCGTATAAAACAGTTCCATTCCATCTGGCTTCAGAAGCCTGCGCCCATCAACTAGGGGACTATCATGCATAAGATTTAACCCTGATTCATCAAGGTAGCGATCTGGGAGCATTCGAAGGAGAATGGAAGTATTGCCAGCCCAATCAAAACCGTGGGCATGGGTGAGCTGTTGTTGTCCGTCAATTTTCCCTTCTGCCGAACGAGCTGTTTGGGTTGTTTGATGACACCCATGAATATTCGCAATAAAGAGCTCTTTAAAGAGGGGATCAGTAAGGATGTCATGGGGATTCAGAGTAGGAATATCTCTCCTTAAGTTTCGCCAACTTTGCAGGGCTGCTGAAATAGATGTTGCAAGAGAAGTCTGGTCGACACTACTTGCGCAATGGTCAATGACAGGGATTTTTAAGATTTTCATCACAAGATCGCGATAGAAGAATTCCTCTTCTGCTTTGAGCGTGTTAGGATTTCTGAGATGAGCTTTAGCTACCTGCAGCAACTGCTTATCTTTTTTGCTGATAGAGGGGTTATTTGCGATCGCATCATCGATCAATGGAAAGAGCAACCTGTAGCCCTCGCGATTGATTTCAGTCTGTTTCCAAGAGCTTCCATCTAAGTCAGGGGTAAATCCCTGATTAAAATAGAGGGGTTTGATCATGACGGTATGCTCTTTCCCATTTTTGTCAGTGAGTGTAATGGGTCCCTCTGAAAGGGCATCAAAAATCGCTTTTTCTCTAAGGATAGAATCTCTCTCATCAAGTCCGCGGAATAGGTTTGAAGACATTAGGTTATTCAACATAAATGTAAATTCATACCCATCCTCTGTTTCGACCAGTCCCTTTTGCGCTTCAGGATTTTTTGCGAGTTCATTTTGAAAGATAAAATTCAGCTGCTCCATAGCTTTGGACTCAGTATCTCCGCGTCCTGTATAAGCAATCGATTCACCTGTGGTATAATCATCGATGCGGCGCATCATGGAGATTCCTTTTGCAGACCGGTCATTGCTTGAGACGACCGTATTTTGGAGGACTTCTCTTTGTCCTCGTTCATTCGTAAATGAATAATCTGATTCGCCATTGTGATGCCAACGCGTGATTGAATAGGTTTTAGATAAATCTCTAGAAGAGAGTGATTCAATATTAGGTTTTACGGTAAAGTCCCTAACATCTTTTACGCTAAAGTTGACCCTAGCTTTCGTGATAGATTTTCTTAGGAGAGAAAGATCATATGCTTTGAGGCCTTTTTGAATAGATCCCTTAAGCGTTAAATTTCTCCTAAGATTTTTGTAGGCTGCAGCTATGATGTACTTTGTTCTAGACCAGATTCCGGTCGTTCTTTCCAGGAGACCATGTTCAAACCCGGAATAGCGTTCAGTTGTTGTGATTTCTCCATTTTTCCAGAGTCTTTTATTTTCATTGATCCGTTCTCTAGCAATATGGTAGAGCATATCATCTCTACTATCAAAATGCTGGGAGGAATGCTGAACTCTTTCGCCATCGAGGAACTTTACTTCCGTGCTCGATTGCCTCTGATCAACGTAATACACTGATCCTGTGCGATCTGCTGTAAGTGTCCGATCATATGAGAGATGAGAGCTAGTTCTTAAAGCCTCTATCATTACGTCACTTCCCCAAGTTAGTGTAATAATTATATCATAATTTAATATTATTTATATTTTTTAAAATAAATATTATGTTTAATATTTATTATAAATATAAATTTAATTAATGCATGCGGGAGATAGTCAAATTATTTATTTAAATTTTTGGATTTGGGGTGAGATGAAGGGTCAATCATCGTCGTAAGCTTTTCCTCGGATTTTCTTTTTCCACTTCATCCAACCAGGAAGGCGGTACATGGAAAGGAGGGCGAGGATAATCACCGTTGAGGAGACGGCTAGGATATACATTTTATTTGCGACGGCAAGCCCAATCGAGGCTGTGGCCCAAACAGTCGCTGCTGTTGTGAGGCCTCGGATACGCCCCTTATCACGAAGAATCACACCAGCTCCCAAGAAACCGATACCACTAACAATTTGAGCGGCGATTCGTGAAGGATCAGCTGCTCCAGTCATTGTATTGGAGAAGCTAGGACCGGTAACATTCATAGAAATGAACCCAAATAGGCAAGATCCTAAAGCAACGGCTGCATGGGTCCGAATTCCAGCAAGTCCCACATGGCGCTCTCTTTCGAGACCAATTAGAGCCCCGAGGAATGCAGCCAGAAGGATGTGTCCAGCAAGTATTAATTCTTCATGATATTCAAACATAATTTTTATTTACCTCCTTCTTGGTGAATTGTAAATGAAAAAATTATCTTTTTTTGGAGGAGTTTTTCTGGTATACTTTTGGAGTTATGGCTGTACCTCAAAGAAAATTTAGAGAAATCGTCTTCCAGATGGTTTATAGTCGCGATCTGAATGACGCTGCTGATGCGAAAGTTCTTTCTTCCATGCTTGATCAATTTGTGGTTACGCGGAAGGTGCTCCATCATGCTTTTGCAAAGGTGGAAAAGATTTTCGGAATTGTGGATGAGATCGATAGCTTGATTTCTAAATTTTCAAAAGATTATGATTTCAAAAGGATCTCCCGTGTCGAGCGCAACATTTTACGCCTTGGCGTTTTTGAATTAAAATATGAAGGAGAGGTCCCCCCCAAAGTGGCTATTGCGGAAGCGATTCGACTCAGTCGAAAGTTTGGAACCCCTGAGGGAGGAGCGTTTGTCAACGCTGTATTAGATGCAATCTTTCAATCAGAGGACTCTCCGTGTCTATCGAAACCCGTATTGAATTCAACAAGCCCCTAAAGGGACTCTCAACATTTGGAATCGGGGGAAATGCTCGCTTTTTGATTTCCATTCAAACGGTAGCTGAAATGCAGGAGCTCAGGTTGTTTCTTAACCGAGAAAGCATGCCTTATTGGGTTGTCGGAAGAGGGTCTAATTCTCTTTTTGATGATAGGGGCTTTGATGGGATGATCATCCTTAACAAAATTGATTTTTTGGAGTTCGATGAAGGGATGCTTCATGTGGGAGCTGGGTATTCATTCTCCCTTTTAGGAGCACAAATGGCGCGAAAAAAATGGAGCGGCCTTGAGTTTGCCTCAGGGATCCCTGGATCTGTCGGGGGAGCTATCTACATGAACGCTGGTGCCAATGGGAAGGAAACATGCGACACGCTCACCCATGTGGGAGTGATTGATAAGAGTGGGGAGTACCTGGAGATAGCAGATCCTCCATTTTCGTACCGCACTTCTCCTTTTCAAAGTAGTGAGGACATCATTGTTTCAGGACGATTTCAACTCATAAAATATGAACAGGCTCGAAAAGATCAACTCAAGATTATCGAATATCGAATGCGAACGCAACCGTATGGCGAAAAAAGTGCAGGGTGTATCTTTCGCAATCCTGATGCTGCAAAGGCTGGCTCTCTAATCGAGGAATGCGGTTTAAAAGGAAAACGTATAGGTGGAGCTGAAGTTTCGATTCTTCATGGAAATTTTATCATCAATCGGGGAGGAGCTACGACTTCAGATGTTCTAGAGCTCGCCAAATATATCAAAGAAACGATAAGGAAAAAAACAGGACATGAGCTTGAAATGGAAATGCGCCCCATTCCTTACAAGATTGAGGAGTGCTGATGTATCGCGCTGATCTTCATTGTCACTCCACCTGTAGCGATGGAACGTGCACTCCTAGTGAGCTGCTCCTTTTAGCAAAAGAGAAAGGGCTGAGCGGTCTTGCTATTACGGACCATGATACTCTTGATGCCTATACTAAAAAACTCTTTAGTGAAGCAAAATCCCTTGGCGTTAAACTTTTCGTAGGGGTAGAGTTCTCAACACGTCATAAGGGTTATCCCGTCCATCTCCTTGGATATGGGGTGGAGAAAACCCCTGAAATCCTTGATTTTTGCGAAAAGCACCAAGAAAGGCGTCTCTACCGTAACCGCACTATTTTAGAAAAGCTTAAGAGGTTCTCAATTGTTATTGATGAGGAAGAACTTGGCAACCCAAAGGATCGGACGGTGGGACGTCCTCATATTGCACAACTCTTACTCGAAAAGGGAATCGTTTCCTCAATTCAAGAAGCGTTCAATCGCTTCATTGGTGAAGGGAAACCCTGTTTTGAATCCGGTGAGAGTGTCGCACCCGAAGAAACCATTCAGATCATTCAAAATGCCGGAGGAAAAGCCTTTATAGCCCACCCCCATCTGGTCAGAAAGGGAGCGGTTTTAAACGCTCTTCTCTCGATGCCTTTTGATGGGATCGAATGCTATTATGGGCGTTTTAATAACCATGAAAAACGCTGGCTTGCTGTGGCTGAAAGAAATGGACTTCTTGTGAGTGGTGGTTCAGATTTTCACGGAACAGTGAAGCCACATATCGAGCTTGGTTGTTCCTGGGCCGGTGAAGATGATGTCTTGAAACTTTTTGGAGAGACATGACCCGGTATCATGAGCTTACTGACTTTTTGTTTTCTTTAAACCGCTCGAAAGAGCTCAAAACGGACTTGTTTGCACCCCTTGATTTAGCTGAAAAATTGGGTCATCCCGAGCGAAAATTTCCGTCAGTTCATATTGCTGGGACCAATGGAAAGGGGACCGTTGCTCTGAAACTGGCTGCCGTCCTTCAGGAAAATGGGTACCGAGTGGGGCTCTTTACCTCTCCGCATCTCCACACCTACCGTGAGCGGATTCAGATCAACGGCGTGATGATTTCAGAAGATGATGTTGTTTCAGACCTCGAAAAGATTCTTCCCCTTGCGAAAGACCCTAAGTTTTTTGAGATTACCACACTACTTGCTTTTCATTATTTTGCGCGAGAAGAGGTGGATATCGCCATCATCGAAGCCGGACTTGGTGGAAGACTTGACGCAACAAACATCATCGATCCGATTCTCTCAATCATCACATCGATTGGTATTGATCATGCTTCGATTTTAGGAGGAACCCTTGATGCAATCGCTAAGGAAAAAGGGGGGATTATTAAAAACAATACCCCCGTTTTGTTAGGGGAGTCAGCCGCTAGACAACCTATTCTAGATATTGCTGATAAGAAGAACGCACCAGTGATTCTCTCTAGAGAGGGGAGTCTGAACATTGCTCGAAAAGCGCTTAAGTATCTTCCCTTTGATACCGAAATCACCGATAGCCTGATGCAGCGTCCTCCCTGCCGTTTCGAAAAGAGGGGGGATATGCTCTTAGATGTGGCGCATAATCCTGCAGCTTTCACCCATCTTTTTGAGAAGATAAAAAAAGAATACCCAAGGAAAAAGATTCATGTCTTGCTTGGGATGGCGAAGGACAAGGATGTTGAAGGATCTCTTGAAGTTATAGAAAAGTATGCCGACCACATTGCTCTGCTGCCTTCCGACCACCCTAGGCTTCTTCCACAAGAAAGCTTTAGGGTAGGAACGCCCATGACTCTTGACGAGGCGCTTGCTTACTCAAAGAAAGAGAAGGCTCTACCGGTCGTGACAGGATCATTTTATATTATGGACCAGATAGTAACTTTCTGACAGGCTCATTATGCCATGGGCGGAGGAGCTTCAGCGAACATAAGCTCAATCTCTTTATAAGAGGGAGAATATCCATCTTTGCGCACCATTTGCATTCCTATAGTGACCATTTCGCGAATATACTTAGCAGAATGATCGACGGGTCCTAGTTCTTGTTGAACATCTTGTGGAAGTTGGCGAAACTTTATAATTCCCTCAGGATGCCCCTGATGAAGAAGTTGTGCGACTTGTAAAATTTCAATAGAAAGCTCAGCATCTTCCCACTCAGGGGTGACAACTGCTCCAATAACATCAGATTCTGGTAACATTTCCTGGTCCTCAACAAAGTTGACTTGGGAATGGTGTACCATATCATCTATTTTTGAAAAAGGAGTTTGACCTGAAAGTTCTGCAAGCTTCACCGAGGCCATTCGAAGAAAATTTGAATTGTCTGTTGAAAGGGAATTGTTGTTCCAAACATCAGCCATCATTTCTTTAAGGGTTTGTGTGCGATGTGCTAGTTCTTCAGAAGAGGTGTACTCCCCGCCACTTAAGGCTGTTGCTTCTTCGTAGATTGCATCAACCATATGATTCACATTCAAAGTATGAACCCGACCACAGAGGCTTTGAAATTTGTGCTGCGTCTCTTCAGGAAGGTTTGAAACATCAACACTGTTTACTCGCTGGATGATATTAAAGAGATCTTTTCGATTGTAAGTTTCACGGCTATGGATCGCATCATAGAGCTCCTCAACAACACTTGATTGACGTGCTTGAAAAAAGATTGGAGAGGCATCAACAACTTTGTTTAATTCCATACTTTCCCTTGTGTGTTTTAGGAGTGTTTATTAACAGTTTGTTAATATCTCACCTACCCTTATTATACTAAATACCTAATTCCTAGACAATTCATAATCATTTCTTACTCATATAGAAATCGATTGAATTACGCAAAGTTTAAAATATTTAATATATTATTTTTTGTATAAGGAGCAATGAAGGCGCTCTAGAACGGTTGACTGAGCGATGATGAGAAATCTGAAATTTTTTCGGAGAAAAATTTGCTGTTAGATCTAGTAGAGCGGATTCTTCTCTAGCTCCCTCAGGGTGGCCAGGATAAAGCATGCAGCTGATAAGCCCCCCTGGATTAAGGAGCAAGGTACCAGTTTCAATACTTTTGATAGTCGTTTGTACATTGGTTGTAAGAGACTTATCTCCTCCAGGGAGGTATCCAAGGTTGTAGACAATAAGGTCGACTGAGCCTTTGATGGAAGAAAACGTAGAGTGACACTCCAAATGGTAAGAAATATTTTTATTTTCTCCAACACGAGACTTTGTTGAATTCAGAGCTTTTTTTTGAATATCGAACACATATAAATGAGCAAGATCAAAACGTGCGAGAACCTCCGTATCGTACCCATTGCCACATGTTGCATCGATTGCGAAGTTGCCAGGTTTTAAATGATCCTTCCAAACTTGGTGCGCGAGCTTAAGAAACATTGATTCGATTTCCCAAAAACCTTATGGTACCCATCATGATAACAGAGACAAGCGTTTTAATCATAGGGGGTGGAATAGCAGGGCTGGTCTCTGCCTTAGAGCTCGGAGATCGTGGAATTGACGTGGTGGTGATTTCTTCAGGTGAAGGACCTGACTCTGCCAATTCCTATCGTGCGCAAGGAGGAATAGGGTACCGGTCTCCGGATGAGCCTAAAGGACTATTTAAGAATGACATCATGAATGCAGGAGCTGGTCTTTGCAATGAAAAAGCAGTGAATCAGTTGGTTCAACTAGGCCCTAAAGCGATTGAAGAAATTCTCAAAGGGATTCCCTTTGAAAAAGAGGCAAGTGGGGAATGGAAACTTGCCCAAGAAGGAGCTCACTCGGTCCCTAGGATTTTATTCCATGGAGATCAAACAGGGAAAGTCATTATGGAGGGTGTGTATCAAAAAGTCACGAATCACCCCCATGTTACCCTTCTACATAATCAGAGCGCTATCGATTTAATCACCCTTTCTCACCATTCAAAAATGGCGGCTGACATCTACAAGGCTCCAACATGTGTTGGAGCCTATATTCTGAGCCATCAAACGGAAGAAGTCTATGCTCTATTTGCGGAGGAAACGATTCTTGCAACAGGAGGGGTAGGAGAATGTTTTCTTCATACAACCAATGGCAAGGAGTCACGGGGAGATGGCATTGCAATGGCTTATCGTGCAGGAGTCCGGATCATGAATATGGAGTATGTCCAGTTTCATCCTACAGCTCTTTATACCGTTGGAGAGCCGCGCTTCCTTCTATCAGAAACTCTGCGAGGAGAAGGCGGGCAAATCTTGTCTCATGAAGGAGACATCTTGGTTGATCCACTTTCGCCACGAGATGTTGCAGCGCGAGCCATTTTTGAAGAGATGGTTAGAAGCAATCATCCCCATGTATGGCTTGATATCCACTTTAAAGGAAAAGAAACTTTGCAGAATCGGTTTCCAACAATCTATCAGCATTGCAAAGATCGAGGTTGGGAGATGGATAAACACCCCCTTCCTATTGTCCCCGCTGCTCATTATAGCTGCGGAGGGGTAGCAGTAGATCTTGAGGGGCAGACAACTATGCAGGGCTTAAGAGCAATTGGCGAAGTCGCCTGCAGTGGTTTGCATGGAGCCAATCGTCTTGCATCGACAGCACTTCTTGAAGGGCTCGTCTGGGCAAGAACCTGCTCTCGATCAATCCGTATAAAAAAGGTCAAATTCCCTGAAATTGAACCCTGGAAAATGGGGGTTGAAAAAATCGATAACGCCTTGCTTCAACAAGACTGGATGACCATCAAACAAACCATGTGGAACTATGTGGGTCTTTTGAGAAGTTCTCGGCGCCTTAAAAGGGCAGACAAAATGCTGAGGGAACTTAAATGGGAAATCAACTCATTTTATGAAGAGGCCCTATTAACTCCAGAACTTCTAGCTCTTCGAAATGGATGCGAAACAGCCCTTCTCATTACTCAAGGAGCGCTTCAAAGCCCACGGTCTCGAGGATGTCACTATATTGTTGATGAGAAATTAGCTTTCATGTAGAATGCTGTAAATTAAAATTCCAAATGGGGTATTAGCTCAGTTGGTTAGAGCGCCACGTTGACATCGTGGAGGTCAGCTGTTCGAGTCAGCTATATCCCAACCGTTTTATTTTGAAAGATCGTCACAATTTCCAGATTCGCCAAACAGCCATAGCAGTCCTTGGGGCTGCGCTTTCGGACCTAATTCCTCAAGGGTATCTCTTGAAGGGAGGTGGAACAGGTTCGATATTTTATTATGATATTGTTATGGGAGAAACCCTCGCAGAAGTGATGCTCCCTCATCTAGAAAATCGAATGCGGGAGATCGCATCAAAAGATCATCCTGTCAAGATCCATGAAATGGTTCCCTCGAATGCACTCGAATTTTTTCGTCATAATCGCCGTTACTACCCCGCCCATTTTGTTCAACAATCTCAAGCTCCCTTGGTACAGGTGGTACAAATCGACGCTTTTATTGACTTGGTTGAAGGGGAGTTTTTAGAAAAAACTGGTGAGCTAGGCCCTTTTAAACTCATCAAAATTGAAGAGCGACTGCCTCTTCATTTTCGAAAGCAGAAAAAGCTAGTTTATCGCGTTATTGGGCAGCATGCAGCAGGTGGAAAAAGTCCTGTAGACCCCTTTAAGGTTGGTGAAGAACTGGGCCTTTTCGATGTAAGTGTTACCCGTGGCGCAGATTTCCTTGAAAAAAACAATCTATGCTGGAGAAAAAGAGGGGAAGCTCTATTTTTCCACCTGTATGAAAAGTGGCGAAAAGTCCATTTAAAAGAGGAATTTGAATTAGTAGTCGGAGGGGCCTTAAACGCAGGCTGCTCTGCAGAATTTTTTCTTTTAAAGGACTGCCACTCTGACTTAGCGACGACAGTTTGTCTAGAAAAAGATTTACTCCCATCCCTTCAAAAATGTATGAAAATCATTGAAGAGCTCTCTCTCGTTGAGGGAAAGTGGGATGGAAGTGCCCCCGAAACGTTTCAAGAAACCTTTCGAGCGCTTAACTTGGAGTGGAAAAAGGGGAAAGAGATGAAGATAGAGAGAAAAGGATCTTTTTTAACAGTGAGAAAAAACAAGGGATTCTATACGATAGTACATTCAGTTTTTTCCTGCATGCAGCAGATGGTATTGCATGTTTTAGAAGATAGTGAAAAAGATCTATCGCAAAAAAAAGAGTTATTGAGTATAGTGGCCGTTTGTGATGAATAGGATGAGATCATTTGAGAATTAACAGAGAAATACGCGCTACACAAGTTCGACTGATAGGGAAAGATGGAAAGCAGGTAGGCGTAGTGACGATAGAGCAAGCGCAAGCGCAAGCAAAACAAGATGGGCTCGACCTCGTTGAGATTTCTCCGAATGCGAAGCCACCTGTTTGCAAAGTTATAGATTATGGAAAATTCCGCTACCAAATGACAAAAAAAGAGCGGGAAAGTAAAAAAGCACAGCACCAGGCCAAGCTTAAAGAAGTGAAGGTCAAACCGAACATTGACGAACATGATCTTCAAGTGAAGATTAAAAGGGCCCGAGAATTTATCGAGAAAGGGAACAAAGTACGCGTCACCTGTATGTTTCGTGGAAGAGAGATGGCTCACCAAGAATTGGGTCAGAAGGTTGCTCTTCGAATCGCTGAGGAACTCAGCGATGTCGCGCAGACCGAGTCTCCTCCAAAGCAGATGGGTCGGAATTTTAGTTTGGTGCTCGCCCCATTGGGCAAGAAGAAGTAACAATCGGAGAAGAAACGTGCCTAAAATGAAAACCAAGAAAGCGATCCGAAAGCGCTTTAAGAAGACGGGAACAGGGAAGCTCATGCGAACAAAGCAGGGTCGCCGACACATCCTAACGAAGAAAACCTCGAAGAGGAAACGGCAGCTTAAAAAGCAGACTGTATTGAGCGAAGCCTTTTCAAACAAATATAAGCGCCTAGCGTGCATGTAATAGGAGAAAGGGAATTATGGTAAGAGTAAGAAGTAGAGTCGCTTCAAGAAAGCGTCGCAAAAGATTATTGAAGAGAGCAAAAGGGTTTGTTGGAGACAGAAAGAATCATGTCCGACTGACTCAAGATGCAGTGATGAAAGCCATGGCGTTTAGCACCATGCACAGAAGGAAGAAGAAAGGAGACTTTCGTCGCCTGTGGATCACCCGTATTGGAGTGGCTGCAAAGGCTCAAGGGATTTCCTATAGTCGCCTGATTAACGGACTGACCAAAGCAGGAGTCCGTATTGATCGGAAGATGCTTTCTGATATCGCCATTCGTGACCCCAAAAGTTTTGCGGCGGTTGCGGATGCCGCGAAAGTAGCACTCGCCTCGTAAAACATTCTAAAGCCCCCGGTTTATCGGGGGCAAGTTGTCTATGAAACAAAAAATCGAAGCTCTCAAAAAATCTTTCAAATCTGAAATTGAAAATGCGACCGTTGCAAAAGATTTAGAGCAGATACGCGTCAAATACCTTGGAAAGAAAAGTCCTATTCAAGCCCTTATGCAAGATCTGAGGAATTGCACTGCTGAAGAGCGCCCTGAGATGGGAAAACTGATTAATACCCTGAAGCAAGAGCTTTTAGCGGAGATTGATACACATCACGAAACGCTTCAATCAAAAGAGCTTTCTACTAGGCTCATAGAAGAGAAAGTGGATGTGACACTTCCTGGACGTCGCTCAAACTTAGGTGGAATGCATCCCCTTTCTCAAATGCTGACGGAGGTCACAGAGATCTTGATTGGAATGGGATTTTCTGTTCAGGAATGTCCGGAAATTGAGACTGAGTACTACAACTATGGAGGGCTTAACTATCCTCCTGATCATCCAGCAAGAGATATGCAGGATACCTTCTATATTACTCCTGATATTCTTCTTCGTTCTCATACCACTTCGATTCAACAGCACATGATGGAGAATGTCCAGCCCCCTATTAGAATTCTCTCTCCTGGAAAATGTTATCGCAATGAGACCATTACAGCGCGTTCCCATGTGTTTTTTCATCAGGTTGACGTTCTCTATATAGATAAAGATGTGACCTTTTCTGATCTATTGGCAACCAAAGAAGAGTTCTATACAAAAATCTTTAAACAGAAGATAGATCTTCGGGTCCGGCCGAGCTACTTCCCTTTTGTTGAGCCAGGAATGGAAGTCGACATTAAATGTACCAGTTGTGCGGGAAGCGGATGTGTTCTTTGTAAGCATACGGGATGGCTTGAGGTTGCTGGTGCTGGAATGGTTCATCCAAATGTCCTAAAAGAAGGGGGCATTGATCCTGAAGTCTATTCGGGTTATGCCTGGGGAGGAGGGATTGAAAGGCTTTTTATGCTCCGCCATGGAATCAGTGATATCCGTCTTTTTACCGAGAATGATACCCGTTTTCTCTCCCAATTCAGATAAACTGTAAAGAATTAATTTTTAGTAAAACTTTCTTGCCATTTAGAGGCAGTAAAGATTATACTCCTATCTCAACAATCGCGCAGTATGGAAGAGTGGCAGAGTGGCCGAATGCGTCTGTCTTGAAAACAGAAGTCCTTCACGGGACCGGGGGTTCGAATCCCTCCTCTTCCGATTAGCACAAGAAAATATAAGTTTTTCTTGATTTGTTATTAACAAACCCTTTATAAAAGAAACCTTTGACATCTCAAGGGAAGAGAAGGGTGATTAAAAGTTTAAGTGCAAGGTTAATGCTTTACAAAATCCAGGGTTTCCTGGTAAGCTTTGCACACTATTTAACAAATATTCCAAATTTACGGAGGAATTAAAATGATTTCTGGCACATACAACGCTATTACGCAAGATAACAAATGGCACTCTCAAGAAATACTTGGTTCTCTTGTTGCAGCTGCACTTGTAAAACTTGGTAGCAAACATATTCAGCAAATCACCAACCTAACAGCATTTGCTTCTGCAGCAAATGGTGCAAGTCTTTTGGTGACTGCTAGTTCTGCACAAACTCTTTGGTCATCGACAAAAACTGACGAAGAGAAAAGTGCTGCAAAGAAAGCGCTTGCGCTTGCTCTAACAACAGCAACTGTTACGACTCTTCTTAGAGGAACAACAATTCTTAAGACACGCCACACTTCACTTCCAGCTCTTAGCGAATTCGCTAAGCCGTTAGCTGTTGCATCTGGTGCAACTGCTGTCCTAACATTTGGTGGAATCCAAGGCATTAAGATGGCTCACGGAGCTGTAACAACTTGGCAGGCTAACAGAGCTGCTGCTGTTGCTGCTGAGAAGCTAGCTGCTGCTAAGGCTGAGATTGTAAAAGAAGCTTTCAATTCAGAAGAAAAGATCAATGCTCTAGGGGCTCCTGCGATTCAAGCTCTTGCTGACGCGATGAGATTAGTATTGGCTTCTGCTGATAAAGCGACTGTTAATGATGATCAGATTGCTCGTGTTAATGCTAAAGTTACAGCACTTAACGATGCTCAAGCTGATACGATTCCTGCTTGGGTTGATCTTGCTAAGTAATCTTTTACTTACTTGTTAGCTCATTTGCTGATAATGAAAAGGGATGGCGAAAGTCATCCCTTTTTTTGTGCCTCTATCCTGTTCACCTTTCAAAATCAAATTCACGTTAACTAGGGTGGGAAAAACTTCTTTACTCTATAGAGGCAAAAGCGTATGATTACTGCGTCATCGGAGGAATTAGTATGGCTTGTAGAAGTAATTGCGCTTTCAGCGGAAACGCCCCTATTGGGCGTCAAATCGAAGAATTATTTGTCACGGGTGGAGTGTTTGCAATTTCAGCGGTTGCTGTGAATGCCTTAGTGCTCTATTTAGCCGGCATTGAAGATGTCACACCTGGTGTGATCAATGGTTCCATGACGGCCCTTGCTGCTTGCGGTACGCATCGTATGAGGCATGACCTAGCAGATGGAAGGGTTAAGGAAAAGTGGAGTGCTGAAGATCGTATTGTGAATACAGCTTCTCTTATCTTGGCGAGTGTAGGCTCAACGGTTCTCCTTCTCAGATTTAGTGGATATCCCGTAAAGAAATGGGAAGTGCTCAAGATGGAAGCCCTTTCAATCCTGGCGATGGCTGGAACGACAAAATTTATTTTAAATGATGGTGGTCGTTAGCATGTTTACAGTAAAGCCGGAAAATTGGATCACCCCACCAAATAAGTTGGTGAATCCTCCAGAGGGGGAGCTTGGGCACATGAAAGTCTCTCGGTTTGCACTCTTTGTGCAGGCGCGTCAATCCATGCTATTTAATGGCTTTGCCCTTTTAG
Source organism: uncultured bacterium (assembly GCA_964350675.1). Classification (GTDB taxonomy): domain Bacteria; phylum Chlamydiota; class Chlamydiia; order Chlamydiales; family Simkaniaceae; genus Neptunichlamydia. The sequence continues at coordinate 25,307 of CAYGKJ010000012.1, forward strand.
TAATTCATTCAGCCATGACAGGCGCTTCAAAAGCTCTTAAAGGGAGATTTATTTACCCTCTTAAGGCCGCTGCAATTGGAGCTTTAGCTAACGCAACGCTTTATACAGCATTTTTAGATGGACGCTCTTGGTATTCATCCCGCGATTTCCGCTCTTTTCCACCACTGTTTACCCCGAATAAGTTTTTTGCTGGACTCTTTATGTTCATTTTGGCCCCCTTTGTTGCAGGCAAGCTCTCTGAGTATGTGATTAAAACTCCTGTGAGCTTAAAGGTGACATATTTCGGAGGGGCTGTTAGCTATGCGGCAATTACCCATATGGATGGGGAAAAATGCAATGGGGGAATCGATGATTAGGGAAAGACTTAATGATAAGAGGAAGTTGATATGACGCAGAAATTAGGGGCTCATTTTGGATTAACAACCCTTATAGGGACGGTTCTTGGGGGGATCGGCGCACTTGGAGTGCGAAAGCTCACAAAGCTTTCTGCGCCGCTATCGGGAGCTTTAACCACTTCGCTTATGGCAGCAGGGACCTCAACGCTCACAATGACCATTATGGAGCGAAATAAGGTCGGCGAGAAGCTCAGGGCTCGATTTGGTGACCAATACCAGCATGAAGAGATCTGCTTTATGGCTGCAACCTTCTTTGGGACGGCCTTTCTTACATACAAGCTGGGACCAAAAATTGTCCGTAGAGAGCTTCGTCTTGTTGAAGTCGCCCCCTATACCGTCATCTCAACAGCAGCAGCGATTATGTCCCTTCTTTGGACAGATAAGACGCCTTAAGTCTTTCCTTTCTTGGAAACGAGGTGGAGTTTGTGTTCGAAAAACGAGTAGACCGCCACCAAGCGTGAAACAAGAATGGCAATGTAGAACTGGCCTACAATCCCTTCTAAGATTGCAAAGGTTTGTGCCAGATCCTCCACCGCGATGATATCCCCGTACCCAATACAAAGCAGCGTTACAAAGCTAAAGTACATGAGTTCAGAGAGATAGTGGCTGTCTGTAATCATTGTTGGATCAAGATTTGAAAAATGGAATGAGCCTGGGGACACAAGATCGATAAAAAAGTATGTGAAGGAAAAGCCAATAGCGACCATAAAATATGCACACACCACCCCTTTGAGGGTTTCTAAGCGTACTCGAGCGTTTATAACCACACGCTTGATAATCGATGTTGTGGTGACAAGTACAAAAATAATCATAAAGGACAGAAAGATCAGAACAAAGAGCTTATGGGGATAGAGTAGATTAACCCATTCGAAGAGAAGAGCGGGGATTGCAAGGGAGATGGAGATTATTTTTACTTTCTTGGAATGGTCGCAATTGAAAATGGCAGAGCTAAATACAAGAAGTAAGAGAAACTCCCAGATTGTCAAATAGATAGGGCCTCTGTCATAGGGACGAAAGATAAATAGAAGAACAAGAGAGATAAGAAGCTGAGTGAAGTAGCCACTGCAGTACTTCAGACTATTTGAGTAACAATTTTTTATCATTTTCTTCATACACCCCTATATCTTAGATTAAACGCTTTGGGTCAAGAGAGAAATTTTCCCTCTTGAAATGGAAATTTTTATAGGGTAGTTTCGAAATAGGGAACGAATAGAAGAGGGGGAAACTTTTATGTCTACTGAGCGTCAGCCAACGCCGTTTGATGATCCATATCCGGGGGCCTCAAAGGTCTCAAAGAATGAACTATCAAAGGCCTTAGAATCTGTATTTTATTCATTTGAGCATCAAAAGCAGGGTAAATCTGCAATGAGTGAACAACTCCGCCTAAATGAGGCGCTTATGCTTCTTAGAGCTAAAGAAATTGGGGGGAAGGTCTATCTTCACACCCAAGAACTTATGCAGGCATCAACAGACTTTGCTAATGGCCACGGAAAGATTGAAATGGTTTATGAGTGTCTAGAATTTTTGAGAGATGAATTGAAGTTATGAACCCAAAAAAGCAATTGATTCATGACCTTCAAACTTTTCTCTGGCGATTCGAGCAAGGGGGTTATACCCGTGACACAATGCTGGAGATCCTTACGAAGCTTGAAACTGTGCTTGAAAATGATGGGGAGGAATTAGGGGAACCCATCCAAAGACATGTCGAGAACATGATTCGCGACTGTCGCGCTTATGCTTTTGGGGGAGGTGATCACAAAAAAGTGGTCTTTGATCTCGATAAATTAAGACAGGATTTGGAGTGATTTATGTTCGATGATGGAATGGGAGAAGAAGATCCCAAAGAGATTCTCAAAGGAGAAATTCAAGAATTTCTCAGTGAGTTTGAGCTGACAGAAGAGAGTGAAGATGACATGAAAACGATTCTTCCTCTTTGGAGGGATGAACTTCTTAATCATGCATACGAAGTTGGCGGACCCACACACTCAAAGATTAAGACATTCGTGAATGTATGCGAAGACTACGCAAGCAATCGTGGAATGATTGAGCGCGTGCGCCAAGAGGCGGAGGAAATCCGCATACAACTTAACCTCTAATCGACCTTGCAGCAAATCTCAAATCTGTAGGGAGCGTGTGGGGTGAGTGTCGGCTCGATGAAGGGCTTCGCCTAGGCGCAGCGGTTGCCAACCAACAAGTGGTTGGTATCGATCTCCAAACCCAATTTTCCAGAAAAATCTTTGCTCCTATTAATAAAAAGTATTTATTGATAAGATGCGTTTCTATGGGATTTTTTGTAAACAACATCTATGGTGGCAGACAACCTTATCGTGTTCAAGAGGTTCAGAAAGACAAGCCCGATGATCAGGGATCAAAAGGGCAATATTTCGGTCAAAATCAAGAGGATCCTCACCAAAAATTTCTAAAAGCAAGTGAGAAGCTCTACAAGAAAAAGTCTGTTGTCCTTGCTAGTGAAATTATGAACAAACAGATGATGCATCTTGAGGGAGAGCTATCTGCTACAGAAGCTTGGGAGAAAATCAAGCATCATGAGATAAAGTATTTCCCTATTTTAAGTGAGGAAGGAAAGTTGCTCGGAATGCTTTCTGAGAGGGATATTTTGAAGGGAATGCAAGAAGGAGACCGAAAAAAGCTTAAAGATCTGACTGCAGAGCAAACCCTGTGCGCGGAACCTGAAACAGAGCTTACAGATATCATGAAGGTTTTTTCGGATCAATCGGTTGAAGTGGTTCCTGTCCTTGATAAAAAACACAATGTTGTTGGAATACTAACCCAAAACGAACTCCTACAAACCATGTTGAAAATATCGAACTTGAAATGGAACATTTAGACAAACTCGAAAGCCAAAGCATTTTTATCATCCGGGAAGCCTATCATCATATTCCCAACCTAGCAATGCTATGGTCGGTTGGAAAAGATAGTACTGTCCTTGTAAAGCTTTGCCAAAAAGCATTCTTCGATCACATCCCCATCCCCCTTGTTCATATCGATACAGGGTTTAAAATCCCTGAAATGATAGCCTATCGTGACACACTTGCCATGGAGTGGGGGCTTCAAATGATCTATGGTCAGAATAAAGAAGCTTTGGAAAAACAGGAGACCTTTCCCCACGGGAAAGTTAGCTGTATTGAGTGTTGCAAAGCATTAAAAACCGAGGCACTCCGCCGCACAATTGAAGGGACGGGAATTCGTTACAAGATGAACCTTAAGAGTGGGGAATACGAAGTTGACTCTAATCGGGAACCCTATGGAGGACTCATTGTCGGTATCCGAGCAGATGAAGAAGGAAGTCGTTCTAAGGAGCGCATCTTTTCTCCTCGTGGGACTTCCAATGAGTGGGAAATTGCCGATCAGCCACCAGAGTTTTGGGGGCAATTCAATACGGACTTCCCTCCAAAGTCTCATGTGCGGGTTCACCCCTTGCTTGACTGGACAGAAGCTGATATTTGGCGCTATATCGAAAGAGAAAAGATTCCCATTGTAGATCTCTACTTCAATCGAGGAGAGGGAAAAAGATATCGTTCATTAGGATGTGGTCCTTGCACTAAACCTATTGATTCTGAGGCTACAGATCTGCGCGAGGTGATCCAGGAGCTTGAACAAGGAAAGCTGAAGAATATTGCTGAACGAAGTGGACGGGCTCAAGATAAAGAGGATCGAGGAGGGTTGGAACAATTGAGGCGGGGAGGATACATGTGATGATGCCTCTTGTAATTGTGGGTCATGTAGACCATGGGAAAAGTACAATCTTAGGGCGTCTGTTAGCAGACAGCGGAGCCCTTCCAGATGGAAAGTTAGAAGCGGTAAGAAATTATTGCTTGCGCAGTTGTAAGCCCTTTGAATATGCGTTTCTTCTAGATGCTCTGAAAGAGGAGCAAGCTCAGGGGATTACGATAGACTCAGCACGTTGCTTTTTTAAGACAATAAAACGTCCCTATATTGTTCTTGACGCCCCAGGCCATGTCGAATTCATTCGAAACATGGTGACGGGGGCATCTCATGCCGACGGAGCTTTAATTGTTATTGATGCGAAAGAGGGAGTCCAAGAAAATACGAAGCGTCATGGATATTTTCTCTCTCTGCTCGGAGTGAAGCAAGTTGCTGTTTTGGTCAATAAGATGGACCAGGTTGGATATGAAAAGGAAGCTTTTGAGAAGATTAAAAGGGATTACCTTCACTTTTTACTTGAGGTAGGGATAGTGCCTCGGGAAGTGATTCCAGTGAGTGGCTTTTATGGGGCCAATATTGCTAAGCGCTCTTTGGAGATGGGGTGGTATGACGGACCGATTCTCCTTGAGGCCATCGACCTATTTGAAGGGGCCCAAGACCCAACTGCAGCACCCTTTCGTTTTTCGGTTCAAGGCGTTTATAAATTTACCGAAAAAGAAGATGAGAGACGTATTCTTGCAGGACGGATCGAGGCGGGTGTGGTTCGTGTTGGCGAAATGATCACATTTTCACCTTCTGGGCAAAAAAGTAAAGTTCGTTCTATCGAAGGAAAAGGAGAAGCGGGGTATTCCACAGGGATTACCCTTGAAGATCCTCTTTATATTACCCGTGGTGAGATGGCTTCGAAGGAATCGACACCTCAAGTGGCAGAGAAACTTTTAGTGCGCCTTTTCTGGCTTGATAAAGAAAGTATCCGAGAAGGGAATCACTATCTGTTCAAATTAGGGACTCAAAAAGTAAGCTGCACTGTTTCTGAAATTCGAAAAGTGTTTGATTCTGTATCACTTAAGAAAAAAAACAAAAGATTTATTGAAAGGCATGAGGTTGGCGAAATTGTTCTTGATTTAGGGGGGAAAATTGCTTGCGATCTCTCGAAAGAAGTTGTTGAAACCTCCCGATTTGTCCTTGTTCACAGGTACCGTCAGTCTGGTGGTGGGCTTGTTGAGAAGATTCTTTCAAAGTATGAGAAGGAAGAAATTTCCACCATTACATTCGAGATGCGGGCAAAACAGCAGGGACATCGGGGCAAAACATTCTTCCTTTACGGAGCGGAGCAAAAAAAACTTGTTAATTGGGCTCAAAAAATCGAAAAGACTTTGTTCAGAAGAGGTATTTTAGTGTATACTTCACTCTTTGAACCCCATAAAAAAGAGGCCTATTTAATGGCTGAGAGAGTGGGCGTGGTTCTTCTACTTGTTGGGGACCGTGTAGGAATGGACCTTAACCCCTCATGCTGCATTTCTTTTACTGGGGTAGGTGACATAGAGCACTCGGCTGATAAAATTTTGGATCTATTAAATGAATAATACCGAGAAAACCTCATTTTTTTCTTTTCTTCCCTTTCTGACACTGATTACCTTTGCCTCGTTTCTAAACATCATGGCACGCATCATTTTTCCTCCAATGACACCTTTCATATGTCAGGAGATGAACCTTTGCCACGCAGATACAGGGAATCTCTTTTTTATCCTCTCTGTAGGATTTGCGATCACTCTGTTTGGATCTCAATTTCTCTCTTCCCATATTAGCCATAAGATGACGGTTATTTTTTCTTTGTTATCAACAGGGTTTGCTCTTGTAGTCACCTCCTACGCCGAATCCTTTCAATTCTTTCGCTTTTCTCTCTTTCTAGTGGGGTTATGCTCCGGTTTTTTTATTCCTTCTGCGGTTGCAATGCTTAGGGAAGGTGTTGCAACACAGCATTTGGGGAAAGCATTTGGAATTTTTGCAACGGCGCAGAGTGTTGCTTTTATCCTGTCTCCGATCATTGTACGAAACGTCATTGGATTCTACTCTTGGAAGGAGATATTAAATGGCTTTGGGCTGATTTCGAGCATTATCAGCGTCATCTTATTTTTCCTATTTAAGCAGGGAAATGAAAAAGGAGAGCCGATCACAGCAGCCTTTGTTCGGAGTGTCTTTTCGTGGCCTTCTTTTTGGATCTTACTGATCCTCTTGTGCCTCGCGAATGGCCTCAATGTTGGAATTTATAATATGGCACCAGACTACTTTCAGCGCCATAACTTGCTCGATAAAGATGTGGTTCACCAGCTCATTGTGATTGCTCGTGTCCTCAGCTTCGGGACGGCGATTATTGCAGGAATGGTGGCCGATCGTTTCGGGCTAAAACGTTCGATGGTTCTCTCGCTAGTCTTCTGCGGAGCTTTAACCTCTTTAATGGGGACGATGGCCCCTTCGAGCTCACTTGTTTTATTTACTCTCCAATCTCCTGTTGCTGCTTGTTTGATGCCTCTCATTCACTTTGCTATCGCCACAATTGTTCCTCCGGAGAAGAATTCTACGATTGTATCACTCATTGCTCCTTTTGGTTTTTTGATGGGTGCTGGGGTTGTTCCCCAGCTTCTTGGTTTTTTAGGCGACTTCAACCTATATGCTCAAGGGTTTGTTTTATTTGGAATGGCCTCAATCTTCTGCGGAACTATTTTCAACTTGAGCCGTGTTTACAAGCACGTTGAATTTAGCCAAGTTAAAAGCCTGGAGTCATGAATCTATCTCACTACTCCAAACACCATCCTGTTGAGTCTTTTTTCCCAGAATCTGAGATTTCTAACTGCCCTACTTTATACCAACCGCAAGAAATAAAATCACAAATTCTTCTTGCTCTTTTTCCGGAAAATGACCCTTTCGATTTTGCTAACCATCATGTGGTTAGCTGCAATCTCCAAGAATCATTTTTCGAAAAAATCTTCAAGCTAATTCGTGGCTTTATTTCTTGCGATTGGTATTATTAAGTATGGTGTGCAAAGAAATCTCAGATTCTGAAAAAAAACACTTCAAAATTTTAGAATTTTTAATAGTGAGGTAGATTCATAATGACAACAGGAGTCCTATTGGTGAATTTAGGGACCCCTAATTCTCCTAGCCCAAGAGATGTCAAACGGTATTTAACTGAATTTCTAACCGATGGTCGAGTAATCGACCTTCCTCTCGTTCGAAGAAATTTGCTTGTTCGGGGAATTATCATTCCTAAGCGCTACAAGAAGTCAGCAGCTCTCTACCAGTCAATTTGGAATAAGGATGGCTCGCCGCTTCTTGCGCATGGAAAAAAGGTTGAGGGTCTTCTTCAGGAGAAATTAGGAGAAGGTTATAGGGTTAAACTCGCCATGCGGTATCAAAACCCTTCGATTAAGGAGGGGTTGAGTGCCTTGACGGGATGCCAGAAGCTTATTATTTTTCCGATGTTTCCGCAGTATGCCTCCGCAACAACTGGTTCTGTTCATCAAAAGGTTTTTGAAACTCTTTCCAAATGGGCAATCATTCCTGAAGTGCGTTTTATCTCTCACTACCCTAATCATCCGAATCTGATTGAGGCTTTTGCAAAGAGAGGGGAGGAGCGTGACTTAGAGAGTTATGATCATTTTGTTTTCAGCTACCACGGCCTTCCCCAGAGACAGATCTTAAAGGGAGATCAAAAAGGCATTTGTCTTAAAGAGAAAGACTGTTGTCTAAATAACCCAACCTGCTATGCTTCTCAGTGTTTTGCGACAACGAGGGAAATTACGAAGAAATTAGGGATCCCATCTGAGATGTGGAGTCATACGTACCAGTCCCGCCTGGGCAAAAGCCCTTGGATCGAGCCCCATACTGATGTTGTCCTGCGAAGCCTAGCGATTAAAAAGAAGAAGAGGGTCCTCGTTTTTTGTCCCTCCTTTGTTGCCGACTGTCTGGAAACCCTTGAAGAAATCGGGTCTCAGTACAGGCAAGAGTTTCAAAACAGTGGTGGAGAAACTCTGGATCTTGTTAAAGGGTTAAATGACCACCCCAAGTGGATAGAAACAATAGAGTCACTGATTCATGACAACACCAGCAGAGCCTCATTCAGATTACCGTCTGAATGTTAAAAAACCTTCACTATTGACCTTAATCGTATTGATTTCGTATGGATCCATTGGAACGGCACTATTTACGCCAGCGATTCCCGCAGTGATGGATCGCTTTCAAGTCAGCTCGGGCGTTTCCCAGCTTACAATCATGCTTTTTCTTTTAGGCTATTCCATTGGCCAACTGATCTACAGCCCTGTTGCCAAGCGATTTGGGAGGAAACCCGCTTTATATTTAGGAATTCTTATTTCCCTAGTTGGGAATATTCTCTGCATAATTTCGGGACCTACTGATAATTTAACACTGCTCGTGGTTGCCCGTCTCATAACCGCTTTAGGATCGAGTGTGGGTTTAAGTTTAACCTTTATGATTATCAGCGATTATTATTATGAATCCCACGCTCGAAAAGTGACTGCCTATACTATGCTTGCTTTTGCTGTTGTCCCTGGGGTAGGAATTGCAATTGGAGGGTTTTTAGTCGCATATCTAGGGTGGCTTAGCTGTTTTTATTTCCTATTTGCTTATGGAGTTTTTGCGCTCTTTTTAGTTTTCCGTTTAGCAGAAACCTCTACGGAAAGAGAAAATGAAGCATTTAAACTGAAAAAAGTGATTAAAGGGTATCTTCGCGACTTTAAGAACCCCATGCTTTCTCTTTACTCTATTATGATTGGAACAACGACGGCGTTTATCTACGCTTTTGCTGCAACGGCTCCTGTCATAGGGATCCGGATGATGGGGCTTTCGGCGGACGTATATGGGATTTATAACCTCATTCCTGCTGCTGGATACTTCTTGGGAAACTTTTTAGCAGCACAGTTATCGTCGCATTGCAAGATCAAAACGGTTCTTAAGCTAGGAATCACTGTGATGGGAATTGGGATTTTTATTTTTAGCATCCTTATGTTCGGAGGGTGGAGAACTCCTATGACACTCTTTCTTCCCATTTTCTTGATCTATTTAGGAAGTCCACTTTTCTACTCCAACGCGGCGGTCCTTGCAACATTCAGAGTTCCCGATAAGCCTAATGCTTCCTCTATTATGAGTTTTATCAATATTGGGTGTGCGGTCTTAGGATTGGTCATCATTGAGGTTCTTCATGGCAATCCTATGATAACCCTTCCACTATTGTTCATTGCTGGGTTTATTTTCATGCTTGTTCTCTTCCGACGTGGCCAAAAGCTCGTAGAAGATTGATAAATGGTATAACTTCTAGTGCACGTAAGAAAGATTTATCAATATGCGTATTGCAGTTTCAGGTACCCATTTTTCCGGAAAGTCAACTCTCGTTGCTTCGCTATTAGAATGCCTTCCAAGCTATACAGGTGTCGATGAACCTTATTTTCTCCTTGAACAAGAAGGTTACGAGTTTTCGCATCCTCCCTTATTAGAAGACTTTGAAGAGCAACTCAAGCGTTCAATTACAGCTATTAATGAGAGCCAAAATAACACAATTTTTGATCGTTGTCCCCTAGATTGTCTAGCCTATATGTTAGCCCTCTCAAAGAGTCTTGATGAGAAGCTCTGGGCTGAAAAAATGGAAGCTGTTATTGAGCGATTGGATCTTATTCTTTTTGTCCCAATTGAGTACCGCGACCGCATTTTTGTACCGCCGTCTCAAAACATGAAGTTGAGAAAGAAGGTTGATGAAAAACTAGCAGAGTTGATCCTAGATGATTCCTTGGGGGTGGTAGAAGGTGTTGAAGTTTTGGAGGTGACAGGTAGCTTAGAGGGTAGAGTGAAAATCATTAAAGAGAAGCTATCAATCTAGATGGATATCAATTATTGAACTCCTTTGAAAAGAGGGTGATGGTACTGAGGGGAGTATTAGGCCCTTCATTAGCCATGTATTTCAAAAGGTCTCCTGCTTGGGGATCAAACCAAAGATCTGCATGCCAAAACATCTTCTTGAATCCCGTGAGAGTGACCTTTACTTTAAGAGCATCGTAAACTTTTCCGTGAACTTCAATTTGGTCAAGGCCTTGCTTGGTTGCAACCATGCTGTGAAGGCTAAGTTTTTTCGGATGGACGATTGAAAATTTAAAGTCTTGAAAGTTAGAGTGGATGAAAGGCTTAAAGCAAAAATCAAATTCTTGAACCCAGGTTTCCTTTCCAATATGGAATTGTTTCTGGGTTTTTTCCTCGCCCAGCTCACGATTTGCAATGAGGTAGTCCCCTTCGCGATGGATAGAGTATTGATCGCTTCGGTGTTTATGGTGATGGCTAAAGCTTTGAGTGACACGCTCGGGCGACGTCACAATGAGGGTTTTTCCGCTTTGACTTTCTCCAACAATATGGAGGATGTCGTCCTTCTTTTGAAATTCAAGTGTCCAGGTGGTTTTTGATTCTCGACCGTCAACATCTTTATTGTAGATGTAAGTGGCTTCTGCAAAAGCGCTGGAAATCATGACAAGAAAAAGAACTAGAAACTTCATAAATACCTCAGTTTTTCCTCTATATAACATCTTGCAGTTTTTCTGTCTCCTCCCTTAGAATGGGCGATTTAACTAGGAGGTCACAAATGAAGTACTTAACTGCACTGTTGCTTTGTGTATTTTCACTATTTGCAAAAGACAAAGGAGATGATATGTCGAAAAACCCCATTATTGTTATGGAAACGACTCAGGGAGTTATTGAAATCGAACTTAAGCCAAAAGTGGCTCCCAAAGCCTGCGAGAACATGATGAAGCACGCAGCAAAAGGATATTACGATGGAATTATTTTTCATCGGATTATCAGCAAATTTATGATCCAAGGGGGAGATCCGACTGGGACGGGACGAGGAGGAGAATCGATTTGGGGTAAGCCTTTTGAAGATGAGTGCAAGCTGAGTGAGAAATTCGATCGTCCTGGTATTTTAGCCATGGCTAATTCAGGACCTGGAACCAATGGCAGTCAGTTTTTTATCACGACAGCAGAAACGCCTTGGCTCAATGGCAATCACACAATTTTTGGTGAGGTTGTAAAGGGTTATGATGTGGTTGAGAAGCTTGATAAGGTGAAAACAGGAATGCAGGACAAGCCTATCGAGAGCCAAAAGATTCTCAAGATGTACGTAAAGAAATGAAAATAGCTCTTATTGGTTACGGAAAAATGGGGAAAGCAGTTAATGATCTTTCCCGGGCAATGGGGCATACGTGCTCGAATGAGTTTGTTTCTGATGCTGATGTGTGCATTGACTTTTCAGTTGGAAGGGCGGTAAAAAAAACCGCTCTTTCTATTAAGATCCCGTGGGTTCTTGGAACGACTGGATGGAGCAAAAGTGAAACTCTCCCGATCGTTGAAGAGAGGCAGATTCCGCTTCTTTACGCATCTAATTTTTCAATAGGGATGGCATTTTTTAGAAAAATGGCTAAACTAGGAGAAAATCTGTTCAAGGGATATGCAATAGAGGGCGTAGAAATCCACCACATCGAAAAAAAAGATGCTCCTTCTGGAACAGCTTTGAAATTGATGGAGGAAATTAAGGAATTAAAGTTTAAATCTATTCGAAGTGGTAATGAAGTGGGGACCCATCAGATCATGTTTCGTAGTATAGAGGAATCTGTTGAGTTAACGCATCGCGCGCATGATCGAAAGGTGTTTGCTAGAGGTGCTATCCTGGCAGCTGAATGGCTAATGGGGAAAAAGGGAATTTATACTTTTGATGATTATATTGAAGAAAGAGTGGCATGTCATTTGCAGGAATTACAACAGCATTAATCACTCCTTTTAAAGAAGGGAAGATTGACGATCAAGGGCTTAGGGAAAACATCCACTTCCAAATTGAAGAAGGGGTTGATAAGCTTCTTTTTCTAGGGACGACAGGAGAAGGAAATTTTTTGTCTGAGGAAGAACGAAAGAGGGTGATCGCGATTGCTCTTGAAGAGAGAAAAGGCAGTGCATCGCTGCTTCTTTCATGTGGAGATGCTTCAACAGAAGGCTCAATTTCCAAGGTTATCCAGGCAGAAAAAATGGGTATGGATGGAGTTTTAGTCATCGCTCCTTACTACTGTCGTCCGACGCAGGAAGGGATTTTTCGACATTTTGAGATGGTAGCAAAAAATACATCCCTCCCAATTATCATTTATAACCATCCAAAACGAACCAGTGTTGAGATTGAGGTGGAGACAGTCAAACGGTTAGCAGAAATTCAGAATATTGTGGGGATCAAAGATGCATCAGGATCGATTGTCTATGGGGCGGCGGTAATAGAAGCTCTTCCTGACTTTTTATTTTTGGCGGGAGATGATTTAATGACTCTTCCTATTTCAGCAATTGGGGCGGCCGGCTTAATTTCAGTGCTTAGTAATCTGATGCCGCGCAGGATGAAGGAGCTGGTAGAGACTCAAGATCGCGTATTATATCAGAACTTATATCCTTTTATTGCCATGACTCAAATTGAAACAAACCCAGTTCCGATCAAAGCTATGATGAATCTGGCAGGATTTTCTGCAGGGGAGTGTCGCCTTCCTCTAACGTCTTTGTCAAAAGTAAATCATAACAAGTTGCGTGATCTTCTATTGAACTCCTCACTAATTGCTCCGGCGGCTCTATGATTAAAGTGGGACTTTTGGGTGGGAATGGTTTGGTAGGGCAGACCTATCAACAACTTATCGATAAGCATCGAGACTTTGAACTGTTTTTTATTCCTTCAAGAGAGGATCTAGGAGATCTTTTAAAAGCTAAAGGATGCGACTTGATTTTTTCTGCTCTCCCGAGTAGCGCTGCCAAAATTTATGATCCTTTATACGCTCAAGCGGGATACCCAGTATTCTCATCTGCTTCTTGCCATCGAATGGAAGAAGATATTCCCTTAATTATCCCTGAAATCAATCCCGAGGATTTTACATGGATTGAAAGGCAGCAAAAAAGTCGTGGATGGAAAGGCTTTATTGTCGCTAAACCAAACTGTACTCTTCAAAGCATGATTCTTCCCTTGTTCCCCCTGCATAAGAGATTTGGCTTGAGCGGAATCTCAGTAACCTACCTCCAGGCGCGAAGCGGAGCGGGAAAAGACTTTAAGCTTGAGGACAACATCCTCCCATTTATTGAGGGAGAAGAAGAAAAATCAACGATGGAAACCCATAAGATATTGGGAGATTCTTCAATCCGAATTTCATCGCAGTGTATGAGAGTCCCGGTTCCTCATGGTCACCTTGCTGCTGTATCAGCAAGCTTTGAAGAAAAACCCTCTTTGGAGGAAGTGAAGGCCATCTGGGATCAATATGAACCTGTCTCTTACCTTGAAGAAAAGGACCGTCCTCAACCGGCCCTTGACTTAGGGGATGGAATGGTGGTGAGTATTGGACGTCTTTCTGACTGTCCCCTAATGGATATTCGGTTTGTCTCTTTATCCCATAACCTGATTCGCGGAGCAGCAGGTGGTGGACTATTAACAGCAGAGTATTGGAGTAAAAATGTTAGAACGTCCGCCGCAGTTTAAAGAGCTTAGTTCCTCTTATCTCTTTCCAGAGATTAACCGTCGAAAAGAAGTCTTCCTAAAAGAGAATCCAACCGCTGAGCTCCTGAGTCTCGGGATTGGGGATACAGTTCTCCCTCTTCCTAAAGTGATTGCCTCAGCTTTAGAAAAGGGGGCAGCAGACCTTGGAACTTTGGAAGGATATTCTGGATATGGAAAGGAACAGGGTCTTTTAGAGCTCCGGGAAAAAATCTGCACCCGCCTCTATCCCAACCTTTCTCCCGAGGAGATTTATATTTCAGATGGAGCAAAAAGCGATCTAGGGCGTCTTCAGAATCTTTTTGGAGGAAATGTTAGAGTGGGAATTCAAGATCCTACCTACCCCGTCTATGTGGATGGAAGCGTCTTGCAAGGTGTAAAGAACATAAAGCTTCTCCCATGCACACCGCAAAACGGGTTTTTTCCAGAGATTCCTGAGGGATTAGATCTTCTCTATATATGCAGCCCGAATAACCCTACTGGGAGAGCTTTTACCAGTGAAGAGCTGAAAAGGCTTGTCGACTATGCTCTTAAAAACCGCACGATTATTCTCTACGATGGTGCGTATTTTTCGTATATTCAGGATAGTGCTTTGCCGCGTACAATCTATGACATTCCAGGAGCAGAGAAAGTTGCAATTGAGGTTAATTCCTTTTCCAAAATGGCAGGATTTTCAGGAGTACGCTTGGGGTGGACTGTGGTTCCTAAAGAACTTAAATTTCAGTGTGGGCACCCTATAAAAGAGGATTATCATCGCTTTGGCTGCACCGTGTTTAATGGGGCTTCAAATATTGCTCAAAAAGGAGGCGTTGCTGTGTTTACCGATGAGGGGTGGGAAGCGATTCAAGAGTCTATTCAGTACACAATGATAAATGCTAAGATACTTAAAAAGAAGTTTGAAGGGGAGGGGTATTGTGTCCACGGAGGGGAGAATGCGCCATACCTATGGATTGAAACACCCGGACGTCGGTCCTGGGATGTTTTCCAAGAATTCATGGAAAAACGGCATCTCATTATCACCCCAGGAGCAGGCTATGGTCCTTCTGGGGAGCATTGTATTCGGGTTAGTGCCTTTGGACTTAGAAAGAGTATTACCGAGTTTATCTAACAAATAAGTGAGGAAGATCAAGCTCCTTGAAGTTTAGCTTTGTATCAGCCTTTCTTATGAGAGCAATATCCATCGGGAAGAGAAAAATTTCTGCAGTAATAGAGACAATACCCTCAAAAAGGTGTCCTCCAACAACTTGACATTTTTCATCAGAGAGCATGACATGTGTATGCACAATAGGAATATCAGCATCAACAGAGATGTTTCCACTAGCGGAAATAAGTTCGTAATTTCCTCCATATGTATGTCTTTCATAATCATTTTTTTCGATGCTAAAGTACCCAAGCTCCACATTTGTTAATGCGCCAATTCCTTGAAAGAAAGCGCCAGGAATCCGTTTCTGGGCTACAAATGCTCCAAGGGTTTCTTGAAACTCTTCCCCGGGCTCAAGTTTAATCACATAACCTTTTGAGTAATCTGTAAATCTCACGCCTATTCCTCGATTTTTTTTCGCATCTTTTTAACTTCGGAGTGCTTCTTTTTGTCCTCTAAGATCTTTTGTTTCAATCTACGAGATCGACGTTTTTTTTGCTGCCTAATTTTTTCCATTTCCTTTCGTTTTTTTGTTTTTTCTTGGTGAATTTCATAGGCAATTTTTTCACAAAGCTCTCGACGGGCCAGGTAGCGGTTGAGTTCTCGAGAACGTTCCTGCTGGCATTTCACTTCAATTCCGGTTGGAAGATGCTTAAGGTAAACACAGGAAGCAGTTTTGTTGACCTTTTGTCCGCCCTTGCCGGAGCCCAGAATAAACTTTTCTGTCAGATCATTATCTGTAATTCCAAGCTCTTCCATTCTTCTTGCAAGAGCGCGTTTTTTTTCAGGGGATACAGGCATATTTACTCCAAAAAAAAAGGTGAACTTCAAAATGATGTTCACCTTATTAATGCATTAGACAAAGCATTAAGCGGAAGCAGTATCTTCCTCTTCTTCGCCATCAGATAGAGCGAGGTAAGAACCAACGTTTTCTTCTTCTTCATCATCAGATAG
>CAYGKJ010000012.1:41142-67493 GCA_964350675.1 uncultured bacterium
CATCAGATAGAGCGAGGTAAGAACCAACGTTTTCTTCTTCTTCATCATCAGATAGAGCGAGGTAAGAACCAACGTTTTCTTCTTCTTCATCATCACTTAGTGCGATAATAAAGTTTTCTTTAGTCTCTTCGTCATTGAAAGAAACTTGTACACCAGTTGTTTCAATAGCAACTGGTTCTTCAGACTCCTCTGCAAACATTGGGTATGCAAAGAGGCTAAAAGCAGCTAGTGCTAGTAGTGAAGATTTTTTCATATCAAGACCCCTACATTAGGTTTAAAATTTAATCCCACCCAATTTAACTTTTGTTAACTTTTCACGCAAGTAGAAAGCGTTTGAATTTCTCCTGGATGCCCTCAAGAATTTTCATCCTTTTTCCTTTTTCCCGTCCCTTTCTAGCCCCTCTTTCATGATGGCAAAATGAGGAAGATACTGAAGAAAGATAGGGGTAAATTTTTTGAGCCATGGTTATCAAGTGGTTTTCGACGCGAATAAGGGCTTTGGAGTCAACCTCCTTGCCTTTGTACCCTTCAGCAAGACCTCGAAAAAAGGAATTTTTTGAAGCGGTTCCCTTCAGCAAAGGATCTTCTTTTTGAGCCTCTCTCCAGAGGGCTTCAAATTGGTGATCGAGAAAATGAGCGACATACTCGGCAATTTGGGTAGCTGTTTTATCCCCAATAATTTCTAAATAAACTCCTTTTTTCCCTTTGTTAAAGATGGGATAGACATAAAAGCTCCGTGCAATGGAGGCTATAGCTTGGAGCTTTGCGCTTCCCCTCTTTTTTTCTAGAACGCGAAGGAGTACCGTCTTATCCTCTTCAGGGGCATATTCGACATTATATTTGCTTAAGAGATGTTGAGCTTTTAGAGTCGCTTCCTCCGCCTCGGAAGGGTGAGGACTTTCAGCCAGAGAAAGGAGTTTTCTCACTTTTTCGACAATGCGCTTATTTTTTACTACTTTTTCTAGAGGAACTGTGGCTTTTGAAACCTCGACTGCCCATCCGTACCTTTTACAGACTGCGCGAAACTCTTTTCCATGCATGGAGACACTGCTTCCAAAATCAAGGAAGGTGACAAGGTGGGCAAGCTCATGTCGTATAATCTCCTTTACTGCTTCTTCATTCTCAAGAAGAAATACTTTATTGATCCCTATTTCAAAGAGGTCGCTTTGAAAAGTTCCAAGGGTCGAAGGGTGGTCAAAGACAATAAAATGGAGAGGATAGGAATAGCCCTGATAATAAAGTCGGGAGCGGCCGACCCTGAGTTTCATTTCACGCGTAAGAATTTCAAAAGCCATCGTCTTGACTTTTTTTAAGAACGAAAGAATAGTGGTTGAGTAAAGAATTTCCATGTGACATTATGATAGTAAAACCTGGGGTAATGATGCAAAGGAAGATTCGAGTAGGGGTTCTTTTTGGGGGACAATCGGAAGAGCATGAGGTGTCAATTAGGTCGGCTCAGTCAGTCATAGAGCACCTTAATCGTGATAAATATGAAGTTTATCCTATTAAGATTGAAAAAAGTGGAACATGGTTTTTTAACGATTTCCAAGTTTCTCCTGAAAAGATCTTTTTCTCTCCTTGCGTACTCAAAAAAAATTTCGATGTTATTTTCCCTGTGCTTCATGGCCCTTATGGAGAGGACGGAACTGTCCAAGGGCTTGTAGAGCTTGCACACATCCCTTATGTTGGGCCTGATCACCTGAGTTCTGCCATGTGTATGGACAAAGGGGTAATGAAGGATATGCTTAATGGGGCGGGACTGCCTACTCCTAAATCCCTCTCTCTTCAATCATCTGATGTGGAGAAAATTCTTGACACCTTTGTTTTTCCTTTTTTTGTTAAGCCAGCAAGGCTGGGATCCTCTATTGGGATCAGTAAGGTTTACTCAGAAGAAGAGCTCCTTCCTGCACTTGAAGAGAGCTTTAAGTACGATGAAAGAATTGTAATTGAAGAAGGGATTGAAGGGCAAGAGTTAGAGATTTCTATTCTCGGGAACCTAGAGCCAAGAGCATCTCTTCCTGGTGAGATTATTCCTACTCATGACTTCTACTCTTATGAAGCAAAATATCTCGATGAAAATGGGGCGCGCTTTATCCTTCCTGCTAAAATCTCTCCTGAAAAAACTAAAGAAATACAGGAACTCGCTATCAAAGCATATAAAACAATGAGATGTGAGGGAATGGCGCGTGTTGATTTCTTCATGGAGAAAGGAGGAAACCTTCTCATCAATGAGCTCAATACGATCCCTGGATTCACCTCTATTAGCCTCTACCCTAAACTATGGGAAGTGAGTGGATTGTCTTATCCAGATCTCCTCTGTGAGCTTATCGATCTTGCTATTCAGCGTTTTAACCGTTTAAAAGCTAAAATGTATGCGTTTCATTAGGGACATGTCCTATGATAGATTCATGGGTAGAAATGAAAGATTTGTTTTAAATATGTTGATGGACTACCATCAATAAAATGGAAATCAAAGCGGTATCAAAGCAGACGATTGAAAGACCAGAAGATCTAACGATCCGTCCATCTTTTTCCTTCTATAGCCGCTCCAAGAATCTTCTTGATCATGTGAAGAAGATTCAAGAGGTTCTTGTTTCTGTGCTTCCTAGACCTCTGCCTTTCTATGACCGGGAGAGTTTAGCGAAGTGGGTTAATTCATCCCTTCCCTACATTATTTGGAGCCCTTTTGAATCACCTCCTGACTGTGTATCGATCTATTTCTTGATTAAGCCCCTCAGCTCTATTCCTTCAGAAACGTTCATCTCGGAAATGATCAAGAGATGGCTACTTCCTCACCAAGAGACAACGATCCTATCCTTTGAACATATGTCGTTTACTTTTGATCATTACCCAAAGGAGACTCTTTTTTTTGGCGAGGCTAAAGTCCTCATTCAAAATAAAAAGGAGGCGAATCTCTTGAAGGAAAATCTCCCTCTATTGAAGAGAGAAATAGCGTCCTCTATCTTAGCTGGGCGGTATGCCAAATCCCTCTTGGAGACCAAGGCGCTTCCTCTCGACCACAAGATGAATCTTATTCGGGAGTCTTTTATTAAGCTTATACATCGCTATCCTGATGACTTAGATGAAGTTATTTTTGAGAGATTGGCTTATATGCAGGCCTATTCTAGTAAAGAGTTTAGGATGGAGCGCTCATATTCCCACTTAGGAAGAATCCTTCTCAGCTTCTTATCAGGTCGCTCGCAATTGTCAAGGGAAATTAATGTCTTTCCTGAAAAAAGACACATGAAAATCCGGTTTTTAGCAACGGAACTCTCATTTCCATTTGGGAAGAAGCCTGTATTAGGGCTTTCAATTGGGGTAAATCTTTTTCATAAATATGAGTTTTTTGATGAAAAACATGTTCTAAGGGCTGTTCAGAAATTCATCCCAGATATTCGAATTGTTCCAGGCTCCATTTATCAATCACGCCACTTGAATGACCCTATCATTTCTTTATACCTGGAGCTTGAGAAGATTGACGGTTCTTCCATAACTCTCGATGAGAGAAAACAATTAAAAGATCAGCTTGAAGAAGAGTTAAAAAAACGGATTGAGCACCTTGTCCCTTCTATTTTCACGGTACGGAATGAAGAAGAAACGATGCGGAATATTTTGATACTCTCAAGAGAACTTAAGTCAGAAGATGATATTCCTCAAATGATGATCTCATTTGACCAGCATTCTCAAGAGGATTTAGTTTTTACCGTGGTTCTTCTTCGAGTGAAATCTGAAGAAACTCCTCCTCTTCAAGATCTTTTAAAGAATGCCGACCCTCTTATTCGCTTCGTTCCTGATAGGATTCAGAATGTGAGTTATATCAGGAAGAGTCATCCTATTGAAGCAAATGTCTTTCGACTACACATGACAAAGCTTCCCGCATTTTTACGGATGGACTTTTCTGTGAACCTCTATCTAGCTCGAGAAGAGGTTGTCAAGTTCCTAAATAGGTATATCGGAGAAGTTCGAGACTATAATGGAGGGATGATGGTGAAGCAAGGGGAGCTTCTCACCCAATTTAAACGCCTTTTTCAAGATGTTTCTCTACGCAATCAAGATCTTCTTGAGAACTTCTTCTATTCATTGAATCCTATTGAAGCTCAAGCAACAATATCCCTTCCTTCAATAAGCCTATTCTTCGAGACATTTATTCAAGCTGTTGAAAAGGAATTCCCAAGAGATCATTCCTACCTTCTCGAAATGAGCGAAGATGAAAACATTACCATTGTTGTTGTTCGAGGAAATAATCCTGGGCTTTTGGCTCTTATTGAAGAAGCATTATCAGATGAGATTATTCAAGGGCGAAACCTTGTTTCTTCCTCGCTTACATTTGAGGGGAGTTACTATCTGAGCTTTCTCTGCAACGACCCTGTCAAAGAAAAGCATGAGTCTTTTAAAGTTATTGTCAATCAAACCCTTAAGAAATGGAAAGAAGATCAAGATAATCTCCAGATTCTGAAAATTCCGTATTCAAACTTCGTTTCGCTTGATCCTCGCATTGGAGGAGATCAGGACTCTTCTGTTTTTGTTAAACTGCTCTTTAGCGGACTTATGAGAATTGATCAAGAGGGAAAAGCAGAGTTGTGTGCTGCAGAGGGTTTTACGGTTTCTCATGATAAAAAAACCTACATTTTCAAGCTTCGAGAATCCTATTGGTCAAATGGAGATCGGGTTATTGCATTTGACTTTGAATATGCTTGGAAAAAAGTTCTTTCACCGGGGTTTGCAACGCCATTTGCGTATGTTTTTTACCCAATAAAAAATGGGAAAAAAGCCAAAGAAGGCAAAGCCAATCTTGAAGATGTAGGTATCAAAGCAATAGATGATTCTACATTAAAAGTGGAGCTTGAAAATCCAGCGCCTTATTTTATTGAACTTACAGCAAATACCTTATACTCACCTGTAAATCATGAAATCGATCAGAAGCATCCGCATTGGTCGAAGCAAAAGAACGAGAGCTTTGTATGTAATGGCCCTTTTAGGCAAGTTGAACCAAGTCAGGGGTATTTTTTCAACTTTGTGAAAAATACTAGCTATGTTAGAAAAGAAGAGATCAAGTTGGACCAGATATTAACAATTCGAACCGAAATAAAACATGCGGTAGAGATGTTCCATCGAAATCAAATTCACTGCACGGGTTCCAATCTTATTTCTTTGACGCATTACCAAATGAATCTCGAGGATGATAATATTACTCAATATCTGTCACCAAAGGTTTTGTGGCAATGTTTCAATGTAAATCACTTTCCTTTTAGTAGTAAAAAAGTCCGAAAAGCTTTATCCATGGCGATTTCAAGAAAGGAAATCATGGCAGGCCATCCCACTCAAAGGGTTCCCGCTTATACACCGTTACCGTATCAAATGTCGCTTTGCTTGGGTTCGGACTTTCTAATCAAGGAAAATCAAGAAGAAGCACAAAGTTTATTTGAGGAAGCTTTAAAAGAAATTAATCTCAAGCTAGAGGACTTTCCAGTTCTCTATTTATCAACTGTGCATGCTGATAAAGACTCTGCCTATATATTGGCAAAGCAATGGGAGGAGGTTTTAGGGATTAAATGTGTGATTGAATGTTCTGAGTGGAACCGTCATTTTGAAAAGTTGTCATCCAGAAGATATCAGTTGGGATTAATTCACTGGACTTCTTGGGTAAATGACCCCATTTATACACTTCAGTCTTTCAAGCATGGAAAGGAAAAAGTAAACTTTACTGGATGGGATGACAAGGGGTTTCAAACTCTCTTGGATGCCTCTGACTTTACTATAGATATTGAAGAGAGAAATCGGTACCTCTTCCAAGCTGAGAAAATGGTTATTGAAGAAGGTATCATTACCCCGATTTGTTACTGTGTCGACTACTTTGTTAAAAATCAGTCCTTGATACTTTCCCATTCTAGTTCTCATGGAACCGTTGACTTTTCACAAGCCTATTTTTCGCAAGATTCTTCCTCATAATTTTTTTTCTTAAGTATTTTGTTGAATTCATTTCAATGATTTGGGAGAATTCCTGTTGCTATACCAATAGCCAACGAACCAAAGTAGGGTAATTATGTTAACAAGAATAAGATCTAAAAGAAGCAACAGGACTTTTCTATCAGATGTTTCGCGTTTGGAAAAGCAAGTTAAGAGTCACTTAGCTTGGAGAGGGGATATTTCTCTCGTTGAGGCTGCTGATTTATTGAACTCTGAGACACCATTTACTTTTGTGCTCTCTAGTGGTTTTGATAAAAACCATTATATTTTGTCATTTGTTTCAGATAAGCAGGTTGTGAAGCACAAAAATATTCGTATTTTAGTTTATCAAGGTAAAACCTGTTTCATGAATGGAGGGAGTGGTGGGCCTTGCGCCTTTATTGATGATCTGATTCCGGCTTGCCTAAACTGTTCAACTCAAGTTTGCAAACCGCTTATATAATTTATATAAGCAGGTTGCCTTGCTTTGAGTTTTTTTGTCCTTTACTCATAAAAAGGAGAGTAATGTGAGAAGGCGATTTTGGGTTTTTATGATGATGATTAGCGCTGCAGCTTCTTCTTCAGTGTTTGGAAATCATCCCGAAAAACTCTATGTGAGTTTAGATCGAGTTTTATGTGAATCCTCCGGAATCTATGTAGAAGACGATGGTTGTTATCATAAAGTCGATGCAATTGTTTTTGATAAAGATGAAAGCAGGTACTATGTTCTAAAAAAGGAAGCTAAATGGAAATGTGGTAACTGTGGAAAGTATAATGATTCCAAAAATAATAACTGTTGGCACTGTGGCTGGCCTTGGGGCCCCCCATAACCTTAGTTTGAAGTTCAGTGGGAAGAAAACGCATGCTTAGGTATTCTTCCCTCTGCATGAAAGTGAAGCTCTTTTTCTCCTTCTTTATTTTATTCATTTGTTTTGCTTCTTTAAATGCACAAGAGATAGGAGAAAAAACGTCTGTCCGTCATCGTATTCAATTAATCCCTCCTGAAGAACAAAAAATCCTAGAAAGGTTTTTTCAAAGACTTTTCTATCATGGAGATTTTTGCTATACTTTATTTGGCCTTAAACCCATGGGAAGCATTGATTATAATCTAGAATTAATTAGCTTCCCTCAGTTTTATAAAGAACCTGAAAAGCATCTCTTTTTGATGGCTTTAGACAAAAAGGGATGGAGAGTTTGGAAGAGGTATAGAAATTTTTTCCCTATGGAAAAATATGTTTTTATCAAAGTAAAAGATGATACTTGCTTTGGGTTCTTGCTCATTAATAAAGAAAAAGCCCTTTCTGTCATTGAGAAAAACCTTCTCCTTTTTCAAGCTCTTGTAGAGAAAAAAGTGAGTGCACGTACGCTTTTGCAGATGCTTTGTAAGGGGCAATTTGCTTATTCTCATTCTAATACCTCTTGTTTGGTTACTTATTTTAAGGCTCTCGGGCTTTTATATGGTTATGGAGAGGAAAATGTTCAAACTTTTACAAAAAGAGAGCAATTACTACAAATGTTAAGAAATCTTCCTATTGATATTAAAACACTTCCATCAGAAGTTATAAATTGTCTGGCGATGGAAGAAAATTCAAAAACAAATGGAGAGCCTGAATATAAATGTTTTCTAGAGGGTGCTTCTTTAGCTTCTGAACTCAAAAGCTTACTCAATAAAAATTATTTGATTAAAGGAACAAAAAAAGATAATCCTTTTCTTCCAATTAAAAGATCTTTGTTTTTTGGAAATGAAGAACATCCTAAGACAAAAGATATTATTAAAAGCTGGGATGATATAAATAGCTCAATATTAAAAATGTATGAATCAGAAAACTTCTTAGAAACTGTTTTGGAGAGGTTAACTTCATCATAATGTTGAATAAATGGTGCTTTTTTTTTATGACTTTCTTTTTTCTAGCCGACTGTTCTTCAGAAGAGGAAAAAAATCAGTCTCTTAAACAACAGCAGTTCCAAGTTTCTGAAGACCTCGCCCATGTGCTTTGGAATATTATGACAACTTATGAGGGAGAGTATAATTTTAACGAGCTTTTAGTTAACCTTCGGAACCTCAGTGTCGGGAAATTAAAGCCAAAACCACTAAATGATTGCTACGTTTCTCTAATGGAATCCCTAGAAAAAAAAGCAGAGGAAAGGGAGCTTCTTAATCTTCAAGCTGCTAACTCTTACTTGCGAAAGATATCAAATATGAACGGGATTTATGAAGTAGTTAAAGATAGGCTCTATTATAGAGTGGTGGGCCTTGGAGAAGGTGGGGAGATTAAAAGTGTAAACAACACTCCTTTGATTGCATTTAGAGAGAAGACATTAACTGGGGAGGTTTTGTCTGAGAATATTTCAGGGATACGTATTCCGCTTTCTGAAATGATCCCTGGGCTTCGCAGGGGATTGGAAGGGATGAATGTCGGAGAAAAAAGAGAAATATACATCCATCCGGATTTGGCTTATAGAGAATTTCCCAAACCAGAGCCTTATTCTTTAATTATTGTTGAAATAACTGTTATCTCCCCTTAGGGCCGACATTATCTAAGAACTAATGAGTTTGATGCGGATTGACTGAGGACCCAGTCGTCTGTACGGTTCTTTGAAGAAGCGGAAGATGAATATAACTCCGATTAAAGCTGAATTGAGGCCTTCAATCAAGAAGAATTTTGAGGGGGACATCTCGAGGTTTTGTATCCCAATAAAGATAGGAACGCAGAGGGTTATCCATTGAATGGTCATACACCAAGCATAAAACACAGTATCACGAGCTGCAGTTACCATGCTAGCTCCAATGCGGTTGATCCCACCCCCGATAATGGCAATCCAGACCCATATGCAACACTCTTTTAGGAACTGCAGGGACTGAGGCGAGATTGGATCTTTGAAGAAGAGTAGGATCATTGTTTCTCTCAAAATCAGAAGAGGTATAGCAAGCACTACAGCCATGGCGATAACGAAATATATTGCAGAACGGAGACTTTTTTTGAACAAATGAGAGGAGTTACTGGCGAGTGCGTGTGAATTGAAAGTGAGTAGCGCTTGGCCCATCCCTTCATTTACGAAGCTTAGGATGACAAACACAGTGAGGCCGAAAGTGTGGACCAGTAAATAGTCACCGCCTTTTTGAATTACGAAGTAAGTTGCAACGGTCCAGGCGCCTACAGCAAGCGACCTTCCAAAAGATCTCGGAATCCCAGTCTTCAAGCCTTCCCAAAACAGAGGAGGGTTAAATTTCCATTGGTTTGTAGAAAATGGGAGGGCATATTTTTTTTGCCTAAACAGGAGGAATAGAATTAGACAGTATGTTCCTTGGGAAATGACCGTAGCAATCGCTGCTCCTCGTACACCGTAAGAGGGGACTAAGTCCCCAACTCCAAAGATAAGAATGTAATCAAGCATCATATTTAAGAGTTGAATCGTCAAACTTGTGAAAAGAACAATGCTATTCTTCCCTCGGCCCATATAAAAAGATGCAAGGGTTGCTCCCAAGGGGTAAAGAAAGTTTGCAGCGGCAAGAATGCGGAAGTAACTTTTGGCAGAGCTCTCAACTTCTATTCCTTTTAGATAGACATTACCCAGCAAAAATAAGGGGTAAATAATTAATATCGTGAATAAAGAGAAATAAATCATCTGCCAGATAAAGGGCCCAATCATTTTTTCCTTTTTGGCACCTTTATAGTGTCCTGTAAAGGCTTGGGAAATGGAGGCGATAATAATGAGACCTAGTTGAGGCAAATATAGAAGGTTCATCGCCGAGGAACAGGCCTTCCATGCGTCTTGAGAAAAGTGAGAGAGCATGAAGCGATCTGTAAGATTCAGAAGGCTAGCTGAAAAAGTTGTCAGTATGAGAGGGAATGCTAGTGCAAAGAGCTCACGCAGGCTTGCCATAGGATGTTTAGTAAGCTGATTGGACGGGGAGCTATTTGCTTCAACGGAGGCCATTGACACCATTAAAAAAAAGTTTTTTCTCAAATACCACTTTTGAGATTGAATGAAAGTTAGCAGTCTTGTAGATTTACCGCGAGGTTTTTTTTTAATTTAGGTATTCGTGAGCTCGAAGTCGACTATTTTCCTTTTGGTACTTGGACTTTCCTTGATTGCTGGTTGCGGAAAAGTAGACCAAAAACCGTGCCCACGCTATTTGCGTCTTTGTTTAGCCAGGCCTATTAAGTCCTTAGATCCTCATATTGGGACTGCAAGCCCTTCGGTTCATGTGATTAAAATGCTCTATGAAGGACTTATGGTTCGCTCTGAGGATGGTGAGCTTGAAAGAGGGCTCGCAGAGAGTTACTCTGTTTCGGAGGATAAGTTAACCTATATTTTTTGTCTTAAATCAACAAGGTGGTCTAATGGAGAGCCTGTGACTGCCTATGATTTTGAATATTCTTGGAAAAAAGCTGTTTGTTCTCAACACTATGGAGCCCTTCTCTTCAGTCCGATCAAAAATGCTAGTCTTTGCAATGAAGGAAAGTGCCCTTCTTCAGAGCTCGGAGTCCGTGCTCTTGATGATCATACGTTAGAAGTGTTGCTTGAACATCCTACTCCTTACTTTTTAGAACTCACTTCCTGTGTCAACTTTTCGCCAATCAATAGGAAAAATAAAGAATTAACGAATGGCCCCTTTATTCTAAAAACGTGGAATATCGGAGAATCTCTTATCCTCGAAAAAAACCCAAGTTATTGGGGAGCTTCTCAAATCAATCTCCTTGGAGTAGATATTAAAATTATTGAGGATCAAGCCGTAAGGCATGACTTTTTTGAAAAGGGATTGATTGATTGGATTGGAGATCCATTAGCTCCTTTGTGTTCTGATGCTATAGAGTCTCGAAAGTTAGAAGATCAAGTGATGAGTGTGCCTTTAAATGGGATGAATCTTCTCGTTTTTAATACAGAGAAACATCCCTTTAATAACAAAAACCTAAGAAAGGCTCTATCTTTTGCTATTTCTAGAAAAAATATTTCAAAGCATCTTTTTACGAAAAGCAAGCTTCCTGCTTTAGGGCTGATTAGTGAGGGAGAAAACAATTACATCAAAGATGGAGATTATGTGAGCGCGCAGCTCCTTTTTAATTCAGCTCTTGTGGAGCTTGGATTGACTAAGGAAACATTTCCAGAGATTATACTCAGCTACTGTCCCTCTTTGTATCAGCCATCTATCATCCATATGGTTCAGCAGGACTGGGAAGCTACTCTAGGGATTCATGTGAAATTAGATCCCGTTGACAAGGGGCTTCTTTATAATCAGATGTTAAAAGGGGACTACCAAGTTGGAAGTATGTTTTGGGTTTCGATAATTCGTGATCCTATATACACTCTAGACTTTTTTAGACCTATCCATCGAAAAATGAATGTTTCGAGGTGGGAAGATCGCCCATACCTTAGCATTTTAAGAGCAATCGATCATGAAGTTGATTTAAATAGGCGTAATAGACTTTTACAAGAAGCGGAGGCTTATGTCATGGAGGAGATGCCTGTGATTCCTATTTGTTTTGGCTCAGCACTTTATATGAGACAACCGACGCTTGCGAACATAGGGGTTTCACCCTTTATGGATGTGAATATTAAAAATGTAACCCTTGAGATAGAATGAAAAAATATCTGTTAGTTCTCCTTGTGATTCCCTTTCTTTTCTCCTGCAATAAGAAAGAGGAGAAGAATAATGAAAACCGTATGGTTAATCTATCGATTATTGCCCCTATTCGTTCCCTAGATCCTCGAATTTCTAATGAGTCGCCTTGTACTCACGTGATTACGATGCTTTTTGAAGGGTTGATGCGACTAGGTCCGCATGGAGACATTCTTCCGGGTGTGGCAGAATCAGTTGATATTTCAGACGATCAGTGTACCTATACCTTTCATTTAAGGGATTCTCTTTGGTCGAATGGAGATACTGTTACAGCCTACGACTTTGAATATGCATGGAAAAAGTCTGTAGATCCAAAGACTGCCCAGAATGGGGCGGTTACATTCTATGCTATAAAAAATGTAGAAGCTTGTCTGACAAAAAAGGTTACAATTGATAATGTTGGGATCCAAGCTTTAGATGATTATACTCTTGAGGTGAAGTTAGAGCACCCAGCTCCTTACTTTCTATATCTTTGTGCAAGTTCGACGTATTCGCCTATCCATAAGAAGTTTGACATGGAAGATCATCAGTGGGCGAATAGTGTTAATCCCCATTTTGTTTGTAATGGCCCATTTGTTATCACAAGATGGAAAAAAAATGTTGAAATCATTGTTGAGAAAAACCCCTATTTTTGGGACGCAGAAATTGTTGCAATTCCTGGAATTCGGATTCAAGTGATTTCTGATGCAAACACTCAGAGCTTCCTGTTTGACAAAGGAGAGTTAGACTGGTTTGGACAGCCTTTTAACTCTATGCCAAGAGATATGATTGGCGATGATAAACATCAGACGCTGGCCACGACCATTGATGCATATGGTCTCTTTTGGTTCTTTTTGAACACTGAAAAGCCCCCATTCAATAATAAGAATTTCCGTAAGGCTGTTGCTTATGCTCTAGATCGCAAATCTATGGCTCAGCATGTCTTTCAACTTGGAGAGGAGCCTGCAATGGGAATTCTTAATAAGGGGATTTCTGTGCAAGATGCTCCTTATTTTGAAGACTGCAATATCGAGCTTGCAAAGGAGCTTTTTAAGAAGGCTCTTGATGAGATGGGTCTAACTGTAGATAAACTTCCAACAGTTCGGATGAGCCAAAGGAGCTGCCTCTTTACCTCTAGGGTAACCCAGGCGGTTCAAGAGCAGCTTAGAAAAAACCTGGGGATTCATGTTGAGATTGAGCATGCCGATTGGCCCGTTCACTTTGTCAGCATTCAAAAAGGTGATTATGAGATGGGAGAAATGCCTTGGCACTCTTGGCTGAAGGATCCTATTTACATGCTAGATACCTTCCGAAGCCGGAGCTTAGCAATTAATATGAGTCGTTGGGAACACCCTCGTTATAAAGAGCTCCTCATACTTGCAGATTTTGAGACAGATCCTGTTCAGAGAAAAGAGTACTTGCATCAAGCAGAAGCATTTCTCATGGAAGAGATGCCCATTATTCCCATATGCTATACCAAACTATACTACCTAAGCAATCCTCATCTTAAGGGGGTATATCTGTCTCCTCTTAAAGAAATCGAATTCCGCTATGCTTACTTCGAGTAGCCAAGAAGATGGAGGAGAGGGGTAGCGACATCGCGTCGGCTGCCTTTAAAAGGGTAAGCGTGGATATAGAGAACGGGATTGTAGTTAAGTTCAATGATGGCGTATGACTTAGGGGTAGGAGCTTTTTTTGGCTGCGACACTACCATATCCACTCCACAGATCTTTGCACCGATTGCATCGGTTGCCTGAAGGGCAATTAGGGAGTATCCAGAGTGGATTTGGTCTGTGACATCATGCGCATCTCCCCCGGTTGAAACATTAGAATTATGGCGCAGGAAGACTTTTCTGCCCTTTTTAGGAGTGCTCTTCGGTGTGAGTCCTTGCTGTTTAAGGTTCTTTTTTTCTTCTGGTCCAAGGTGCAGAAAGGTTTTGGGATCGCGGTAGTAGGAAGGGTCATGATTTTTTGAGTGGACCAGGGACTGGATTGTTGATGCCCCATCTCCAACCACATGGGAAGGAATTCTCTTTGCCACACCAATGCATTTTCCATCAATAATGAGGAAGCGGTACTCATCTCCTGGGCAAAATTCTTCGATTAATACAGACGGACCGTATAAAAATCCCTGTTTAAGGGCGCGGTAGGCCTCCTTCTCATCACGGGGATCGATAATGAAAACCCCTAGGCCGAAGTTGGTTGATTTAGGTTTAATTACACTCTTTTTTTTGAGATAATAAGGCAGGTCAAGCTTTGCAGCGTCAATAGAGTTGTAGCTCTTTCCTTCAGGAACACGTAGCTTTTTTCTTTTAAGAATCTCTTTTGTGACCTGTTTGTTTTCTAGAAGATGGGCAACAATATAGGGATCTTTAGAGGTTTTTGTCGCTTCTTTCACATACTCAATGTGCCCCCCTTTTTCAAGACGGAGTAGTTGATCTGTCCGATCGAGGACTTCGACATTAATGTTCCACTCTAGAGCTTTTTGGATCAGGATTTGGGTTGAGAGTTCAAGATCTTCATATCCATCAACGAGAATAGATGCTGCAGTCTCAAGTTTTTGATTTTCAACTAGAGAGTCGGCGGTTTGTTTTTCGAAATGTTTAAGCTGTTTTGAAGTAAGAGTAGCTGAAAGAAGGGTCTTTTTATGGCTTTTGGCGAGTTTTACTCCAAGCTGTCGATAGGTTGAATGATTCAAGCTTTCTTCAATAAGCGCAGAGGGCGTTAGAGAAGCATTTTTCACTTTTTCTTTTTGGAGCTTAAGGTTTTTTTCCTTTCCAAGAAGCTTAGCAATAGGTTCCATTGACTTGAAGATTTTCATGCTCCATTTTTCAAGAGAGATGTCATTTTTCTCGCGGAGAATCAAACCATTTTTTCTTCCTTCAAGCGCTACCTTGTCCTGGTTGCAGGTGAGGCAAATCTGACACTCCTTCGAAAGAAGAGGAGCTTTCTTGTTCATACAGTAGAGAAGGAAGCAGTGAAGAAAGTCGATTTGCTCGGTTGTAATTCCAATGGGATGATAGGGATCAAGGTCAATTGCTCGCACTTCTATATACTCAATCCCTCGACTCTTTAATGCTTCTAGGGGAGATTCTCCGTCTTTTGAATTTGCTTTTGGCCGGATCCTCGAATAATGCTCATTTTCGATTTGCAAAATATGGTTATTTAGTTGTGAAGGAATCGAGAGATATTCCTCCTTTGGAGTCGAGATTGCAGCTTGTACTTCCTCAATATATTCATCTAAGGAATTCAAAGAGATGGCGAGTTGATTTTGAACTCGGCTATAATATCCGAGATGGCTGGTTCGAATAGAGGTGGCGTGAGGACCAATAAATGCCTCTCCAACCTCTTGAAATCCATTAGGCAAATCCATATAGCTAGGATCCACTGCGGGTGAGGCTCCAAAGAGGTAAGTCAACAGCCATCCTTCACGGAGAAAATTACGAATCAGCCCTAAATATTTTTCGTTGATAAATTGATGAATGGAAAGAGAAGACTTTTCATATTTATGGAGTTTTTCCCAAAAGGGAAGGTCAAATGAGAAGTTAAAGTGAATTCCTGAGATCATTTGAAGATTCACTCCATACCGATCTCTCAGCCCTTCGCGATAGATCTTTTTTCTTCTTCCAGCATGGGAAGAACCATATTCCGCAATTTGAATTTCGTCTAGACAGGGAGGCATTGAAAAAGGCCAGAAGAGTTCCGTTGGATTTTTTTTAAGAGAAAAACGCATAAGATTTTCTAAAAATTTCTGCGCACCGCGAAAGGAAGTTTTAGGAGGGGTGTTCCACTCCAACTGTTGTTCTCCGAAATCGGTGTTGATATAAGGATGTGTTAGTGGAGAACCAAACAATTTAGGGTGAGGGTATTTTGAAATATTGCCCTTAGAATCTATGCGAAGAGACTCCCGTTCCAATCCAAAATGAAACGCATTTAAGAGGTTTCGATTCTTCTTTAGAAATTCGAGATTCATATCCCCATTTAACCATTTTTAAGATTTACATTCTATAAAAAACAAGGATCTTTTATTAAAAGGTTATGATGAAATTGAGACGGACTGCTTTAATAATTCCTTTTTGTTTTTTATTTTTATTTTTGTTTGAAAGTTGTGCGGCATTAAAGAAAAGAAAACATGAACCTGAAATGCTCGAAACTGTAAATGTTTCTCCAGCAATTGACTCAGCCCTTAGCACTCCAGATTTTGCAGAAGGGGAGTGGCCTGCATACAATTGGTGGACTCTTTTTGAGGATGGGCAGCTTTCTGAAATTATGGAAGTTGCGATTGAAAAGAATCCTGATTTACTGGCCGCAGTCTCCCGGGTCCGGGCAGCGCAAGAAGAAGCTCAAAAGGTACGCTCTGTTCTTTTGCCTCGATTTAACGCAAGCTTCAACGACAATTACGAACACCTCAGCAAAGATAGCTTGGATAGATTTCCTCCGTCAGCGATTCCTGCAGTGATTAATCAAGTTTATCTAGCACTAAACTTCGAATATGAAATTGATCTATTTGGGAAAAATAGAAATAAGTACCGCGCGGCAATGGGGCAAGCAAGAGCTCAAGCTGCTGAAATGTCAGAATCCCTACTGATCATTACTGCGACACTTGCAGAAACCTATATCAATTATGCTGCAAATCTTCAAAATCTTCAATTTAGCATGGCTTTAGCAGAAGCCCAAAAGGTCTATCTTGAATTGACTGAGCTGCGTTTTTTGAATGGCTTAGATGACCAGATGATGGTGGACCTTGCCAATGCAAATCTTCTCTCTGCTAAAGAGAATGTTGTTATGTATGAAAAAGAAGCTGATCTTAATCTTAGCCAAATTAAAATTCTCATGGGGCTAGGTCCCGATGATGGATGGGAAATTGCGATGCCTACGCTTGCTTTTGACAGGCCATTTCCGATTCCTGAAAACATTCCCTTGAATCTTTTGTCTCGGCGTCCAGACCTTATGGCGCAGATTTGGACTGTCGAAGCAGCAGCCCATTTAATTAGCGCTGCAAAAGCTGCATTTTTCCCCAATATCAACCTTACTGCGATTGCTGGTCTAGAAAGTTTAAAATGGAATAATCTCTTTACGTCCGATAGTTATGCAGCAGCACTTTCTCCAGCCATCAACCTTCCTCTTTTTACAGGAGGGAAGCTTACAGCTCAGCTAAACGAAAAATATGCGACTTATGATGCTGCAGTCCATGATTATAATGCCCTTCTCCTTCAGGCAGCTAAGGAAGTTTCTGATCATATTAAAATTTTAGAAGCAGCAAATCAACAGAGAGGTTTGCAGGCGCAAGTATTTGAAAAAACCATTCACATTTCGCAGCTGACAAATCAGCGCTACGATAACGGACTTGATGACTATTTAACCGTTATAGATAAACAAGTTGTAGTGCTGAATCAGGGAATCAAAGATGTGGAAAAAGAAAATGAGCGCTACTTAGCAGTGCTTCAATTGATTAAGGCATTAGGTGGTGGATACCATGACAGATAAAGTTGCATCAAACAATAAGAGAAACATGATCCTACTTTGGGTTTCCGTGGGTTTTATCCTGATTGGAATAGCGGTCTTTCTCTATTGGTTTACAATTCTCCGTTTTGAGAAGTTTACAGATGACGCGTATGTTCACGGAAACATGATCGAACTGACACCTCAGGTTCCAGGAATTGTTACGTCTATTAATGTTGATAATACTGACCTTGTTGAAGAGGGTCAGGTTTTAATCGAGCTTGATAAAACCGATTATCAGATTGCATATGAAATGAGAAAGAATGAGCTTGGGGACACGGTACGCTCAGTTGTGCAGGTGTTTCTTAAAGTTGAAGAGCTAGAAGCTGAGCTTGAGCAAAAAGACACCCAGTTATTTAAAGCAGAAAAGGACTATAAAAATCGGGTTAATCTTGTGGGCGTAGGAGGGGTTTCTCGAGAAGAATTTGAACATGTCGAAGCTGATTTTGTGGGTGCTCAAGCCGCACGCAGAGCCACATACTTGCTTCTCCAGTCAGCCTACGCAGAAGTGCAAAATACAACGATCAGAACGCATCCCCTCGTAAAGAAAGCGGCAGATGGAGTGAAAGATGCTTATGTTAACCTTCAACGGTGCTCGATTCTAGCGCCAAGCAGCGGGTATGTTGCGATGCGCTCAGCCCAGCTTGGAGAATATGTAGGAGTCTCAGATCCCTTAATGGCGATCATTCCTCTAAATGAGCTTTGGGTGGATGCTAACTATAAAGAAGTTCAGCTCTCAAAGGTAAGGATAGGGCAAAGTGTTCACCTTGTCTCAGATATCTATGGGAGCGGCGTGGTATTCCATGGGAAAATTGTAGGAATCAATCCTGGAACGGGGAACGTCTTTTCTGCCCTTCCTCCTCAAAATGCAACGGGAAATTGGATCAAGATTGTTCAGCGAGTTCCTGTTCGTGTGAGTTTAGACCCGAATCAGTTAAAAAAATATCCTCTTTGGTTAGGTCTTTCAATGAATGTGACTGTTGACATCCATGACACTTCAGGACCGATGCTTGCCGAAGCAACGCGGATAAATCCAATCTACCAGACAAAAATTTACAGCCAGCAAGAAGAAGGAGCGATGAAAATTATCGATCAAATCATTCTGGAAAATGCTGGATGCTATGAACGGTAATCCTTTAACGGGAATCACTCTTTTTCTAGGAGCCATTGCGCTCTCCCTATGCACCTTTATGCAAGTTCTTGACTACTCCATCGCAAACGTTTCTATTCCCTATATTGCAGGGGACTTAGCAACTAGCGTCACCGATGGAACCTGGGTGATTACAATGTTTGCTGTCGGAAATGCCATAGCTCTTCCTCTAACAGGACTTTTGACACGTCGCTTGGGATCGATTCGCGTTATGGTACTTTCTGTTGCCCTTTTTACCTTATTCTCATGGCTTTGCGGAATGTCAATTAACATGAATATGCTTGTGGTCATGCGTTTCATCCAGGGGGTTGTTGCAGGTCCTATGATTCCTCTTTCTCAAAGCTTAATGATTATGACTTTCCCAAAAGAAAAGAGGAATTTAGCCCTTGCACTGTGGAACATGGTCGCTGTTGTTGGACCTATTGCAGGGCCTATTCTTGGAGGGTGGATCACTTTTAACTACTCGTGGCCTTGGATCTTTTTTATCAATATTCCCGTGGGAATATTCTGTGTTTTGGTGATCCGTTCTTTGTATAAGAAAAGAGAAACAAAGACTGAAAAAGTTCATGTTGATGGCTGGGGGATCTTGCTTTTGGCTTTTGCTGTTTCTGCACTTCAAATCATTCTGGATCAGGGACAACAACTTGACTGGTGGCGTTCTAATATTATTATTGCCCTTACTGTTGTTTCGGTTATCTCCTTTGTTTTTCTCTTTATCTGGGAACTGACACATCACACACCGATTATGGATCTTCGGATGTTTAAAAACCGAAACTTTTTCATTGGCACGGTTATTACAGCATTGTCCTATATGGTCCTCTTTGGTGTGATTGTTATTACCCCTCTTTGGCTTCAGGAGATGATGGGGTATACAGCGCAAGTTGCTGGGCTTGCCGTTTCTACGATGGGAATCCTCCCATTTTTTACAGTGGTACT
This sequence comes from uncultured bacterium, assembly GCA_964350675.1. GTDB lineage: Bacteria > Chlamydiota > Chlamydiia > Chlamydiales > Simkaniaceae > Neptunichlamydia. The sequence continues at coordinate 60,279 of CAYGKJ010000012.1, forward strand.
AGTGGCGAAACTCATGGATAAGGTTCGGCTAAAATACCTGGTTGCTCTCTCTTTCTTCAGTTATGGAGTCGTTCTTTTCTATTATAGTACCTTTACAACTGCTGTGTCTTTCGAGGTTATTGCACTATCAAGGTTACTTCTTGGAATCGGGATCTGCACATGGCTTGCTCCCATTACTGCGATTACTTTCGCCCGTGTGCCCACGGAGAAACTTGCAATGGGGCAGGGAATGTTTCATTTCCTCAGAATATTAATGGGAGGGGTGGGGACATCTATTTTTGTTACGGTGTGGGAGCGAAGAGGAGCACACCATCATAGCAACATTGTCGATAGCATTAATCAGTACAATCCTATTAGCAAAGAGCTATTTGCTGATTTAAAACAGTATGGGATTATGGGAAAGAAGGCATTAACAGTCGTTGACACTATGGCATGGAAACAAGCGATGATGCTTTCTCTAAATGATATCTTTTGGCTGGGAGGATGGGTTTTTATGGTGCTTTTGACTCTTCCCTTTTTCTTTAAGAAACGGAAACATCTTTCCGCGGATCAGCTTCCCCCTGCAGGGCACTGAGGTTTAACAAATAGAATGAGAGCAGCAATGACGGCGCAGACAGCTCCTGCATAAATGGGGAAGCTATTGGCCTTAGCCATAAAAAAACCACCGAGAAGCGCTGTTGCAGCTTCAGCAAAAACCTGAAGAGACTGGTTGGTTCCTAGGCATTGTCCTTGCCGCCGCTTGCTCACTGCATCCGAAACCATGATGGCAGGAAAGGCAAATCCCATTGATAGAAAGAATCCAACCGGAAGAAGAGTAAACATAAGAGCCCAAGGGGATGTAGGTATGACAAAGATTAAATAGCTGATACAGATAAAAAGAGAGCCAAGGAGCATCGACTGCCTTGAGGTCCACCATTTCGCAAAAAGACTGAAGAAAAAAGGAGCGATAATAAAAGGAATTGAAAGGTACGCGTTGACTTCTCCAAGCAATGAGAAAGAAAACCCGAACCGGTTTACGAGATAAGCAGAGAAAAAGTTCAAAAAGAAAAACATTGCTGAAAAGACGAAAAAATTCGCAGAGAATATTACCCTAAGAGGTTGATATCTTAGCCCATCTGTAAAGGATCGAGTAATCGACTTAAAAGATATTTCCATTTCTTTCTCAGCAGAGTGGGTTTCTTTAAACAGACGGAAAACAACAAGAAAACCAATGAATGCCAGAATTGCAGCACACCAAAAGGGGGTATCATAGTGGAACCAAGGAACGATTGTAGAGTAGGCAAGTTTCCCCCCAATCAAAGGGCCAAAGAAAAATGCAGTGCTGCTTAAGGAGACAATCCATCCAAAGTTTTTTATTTTGGCTTTCGAATCCTCACTGACATCCGCAACAGCCGCTTGAGCAATCACAATATTTCCCTCTAGGAGCCCACTAAAAAATCGGCTCACAAATAGAAACAGAGGAAGAGTATAGAGAATTGAAAGTGCTGACCCGATAAATGCAGGAATCACAGCAAGAAGAGAAATCAATAAAATCGGCTTCCTTCCATATTTATCAGAAAGTTTTCCAAGAATTGGGGCTCCTATAAACTGACCAATGGGATACACAGAAAATAGGATACCCAATAAAATTCTTCGCGTTCCTGTTCCCATTGAGTCTGGGAGAAAACCATGCGAAGGTTCTAAAAAGAGAGGAGGGAAAAGAGGAAGCGCAAGAGAAAATCCTAAGTATCCTAAGAATAAAACAGTAAAAACTGGAAATATTCTAGTAACTTGCGATGAGGCCAAATTCAAACCTCCAACGTGTGTGGTTGTCTGATTGCAAGGGTTGCCATACTTTGTAACCGAGGTCACCTCTAAAGGTCAGGTAAGGGGGAAGATTATATCTGACACCCGGGCCCACACCCATTAGATTATTATGATTAACTTCACCGGGGAATACTTCATGGTTGCTACCATAGCCATAATCCATGAAGACAAGAAATCGGAGCTCGTCTTTTACAATCTTTTTGTGGTGTCCTGCCACCATAATAGCAGGGGATCGGAGCTCGATGTTAAAAATAAAGACATTATCAGCATTCACTTCTCGCACTTGATATCCACGAACAGTGTCCCAGCCTCCCAAGCCAAACTGTTCACTAGTAAGGAGGTTCGTGCTAGCGACCTGTCCTCGAAGTTTGGTCTGTATTTGGAAGTCATACTTTAGGTTAAAGATCGGAGCAACCGCAAGGCGGGTATAAACATAGGAATTATTGGCTCCTGGTCGGAGCTCCTCATACCGCTTGCGACTCTGATCCGGCAACCAATGTCCTGGAGAGCCATAGACTTCGATTGTTCCCGAAACCTTATACCATTCTCCCTCATACCCTCCGTTGTAACCAGCCATCAGTTGAAAAATGTTGACAGATTGGTCAAAGAAGAGGGTTCCATCTTGGGTGAGACTAGTATTTGTTCTCTTATAATCTGCTCCTACCAAGAAATCTTCCAAGAAATTGATAAGAGGTCTGACTGGCATTTCATAGCGAATGCTTGCCTGAGCGCTGTAACCCTTGGTGCGCATCCCGGGAGTTTCTAAGTCAGCCTTAATATGAGAGTATCCTCCATAGGCAACCAAAGTATGGCGCCAGGGAAGGGGAGCTAAGTAATGAAGGGAGGTCGACCAGTACTTATCAATAGCGCTTCCTGTAGTGAATTGAAAGGATAGGACATGGTCAAGGTTAAAAACATTTCCCCAGTTAAAACCTGCGAAATATCGGGTACGACCTGCTTGGCGGATACCAGTATTATCAACCCCAGCAAAAAAGCGCCAAGGAAAGCGGTCATCCGTTACAAGTTCGATGTCTGTGACTCCGGTCTGTTCGGCTGGAGAGAAAATAGAATTTGTCTGCCTAAAAGGATTTCGATTCATCCATTCAAGGTCCTTGAGAAGCTGATCCATATCAACGCTTTCACCTTGCTTATTCTTCACGTATCCAATCAGGCGCTCATCTTTAAAGTGTTTATTGCCGCTGCAATGGACATCACCTAGTTTTCCTTCGTATACAACAAGCTCAAGAACTCCCGATGATATCACTTGTGAGGGAACTTCAACATATACAATGGGTCTGTTGGCTTTGCGATAGAAATCGATAATGGTTCGCTTAATATCCTGAATCCGGCTTACCGTTACAGGGCGTCCTAAATAATCTTGAAGATAGCGCTCAAGAACGTTTTCACCAGTTGGAATCTTAAGGTCAACAAACTTGACCCCCGAGATATTCTCTACATGGACATTCCCGACGGATCGATTTGATCCCATCAATACAATCCCTTTAAAATGGCTTGCTAGAATCTCTTCAGATTCCTGAGGACATACCGGGCTAGGGAAATGTTGCTCTATAGCTCCAAGAGGAAGAGCGAGTGCTATTGCAGTTATCAAGGTTTTTCGGATCATTCCACTACTCTATTCAGTTAAGAAATTATTATCAACTCTCGATCACCAAGCAAGATAAGTGCGGTTATTGTTATTCGCACGGGTATCATCTTGTCTTCGGATATAGTACCGCTCTGTTGGGCTAACATTGAAACTATCAAAAGTTGAGCGCCACTGTCCGGGAGAGATTTCAGTACGTGGTTTGTACATCACGTAAAAGCTTTCAGGCCATCCTAAGTAATAGTTAAACGAGGATTCCTCATATAAGAACTCTGTCAAAATAACCGAAGCTTCTTGTGTAAATGTTTCAATGCATGGTTTGTAGAAAATTTTAAAAGGGATTCCCTGGTCTCCATCGGGGTAGTACGTACACCATTTCTCCTGGTCAGTATCTTCAAAGACCGCCCCTGGAAGGAAGAAGAAGGGGATTCCCGCGCTGATAAACTGAGCCAATGGATCGATGACATTCTGGGCTTGCATAGCTGTATAGACACGAATGTAACCAGTATCTGAGTTAATGATACTTGTTGCATCCATTGAAAAGCTACCTGGGCCGATCTGAGGGAAACGTGGAGCTTGATTATCACAGACCAAATCTACATTTTGCGACGCAGAAACAATGGCATTATTCTGCAATGTCATATCATCCTGGGTAATCACCAAAATATTTCCACTGGGAGCATAAATGGGGATTGTAGAAAAGGCCGGAGGAATATTGACTGTAGAAGGTCCTGAAATCACTGTATCCCTGAAAGCAACAATTGTAATGTCTGCGCCATCTGCAACAAAAGGATTCAAAGGGTCAGAATAAATAGGTCCACGGTTTTGATTATTAAAACTGATTGAATTTCCAGTGGTTCCAATATTTAGAATGTCAGCAGGGGTTCCATTCGCGAATCTATCGCGTGTTGACATAAGAGTGCTGCTCCCATTCTGGGACCAGTAGGTGATCGGGTTGGGTGCTGCACCAGTCGCTGGGGGATTTAATCCTCCATAGCCGTTTGCTGCAAGCTGGAAGATTGTCCCAGGAATCGCAGCCGTATTGTACAGTTGGGTATCGAATGAGATTGCACCAAGTCCATTACTAGCAACGAGGGGAGAGGCTGCTCCAAGAGGAGTTCCAGCAAAAACATTGACTCCCCCAACAAGGGCAGTCTGTGGTCCCCAAAGCTGACCTCGATTAAATGGAGAATCCGCAACGTAGGTGAAACCTCCGGTGGCTTCATAATCGACAATGATGTTTCCTGTTCTTGCCGCAGCGCCTCCGGCTACTCGGATATCCCCACCTGCACGGACATCAATGGTTCCTAGATTGGCGCTGACAACAGTGGTATTGTTGAAAGCTTTGTTATGGAGATTTGCTGCACCATTGGCACCATTGATACATTGAATACTGTTGAGAGCCCAAAAGTGGGCATTGCTATCGACAACCTCAAGAAAATCAATGGCGGCGCTAAGAGTTGCTGTATCTGGAGGACCGCCTAGCATGATTAAGCTGTTTCCAACATGGACAAAGAGCTCTGCAGGGAAATTAACGGGGTTACTACCATCATTTTGGAACTCGACAAATGCAGACCCAAAGCGACCATCCATAATAAAGTTATTCCCAACATTGATGTGTAGTGCTCCATGGACAAGTTCATGAGACCCTGTAATTCCAAACTGATTATCAAAGACTCCCACAAAAGCTCCGGAGATTCCAGGAAGGGCAGGGTCATGCCCCATCATAAGGTTTCTTCCCACATTCAGATTTAGGTTTGCTTCAATGGATCCCGCTCCGAATAAGAGCAACCCTCGATCTCCAATGCCTGAGAAATTATTTCCTCCAAAAATCGTGCAGTCTCTTCCAACATTTACATTGATATCGCCAGAGTGGTTGACAACAGCTGAGACGAGTTGTTGAAAACGCCCAATTCCAGATCCTGAGCCGTTTAAAATATTTCCAGAGCGGATTAATAAATCCCGTCCTACTGTGACACTCGTAGGATTATTTGTGATATCGCGTGCGATTCTTCCTTGTTTTGAAACTCCTGCATGAGCTAAAGGTCCCGTACCGGCTTGAAGAGTCATATCATTTCTTGCTAGGACTGTAACGGCTCCAGTAAAAGGTGTGGTGAGTGTAGGTTCGTAATACCCAATCACAGCAACATCATCGTCAGTTGTCCCACCCGTTAGAAACATGCTTCCTAGAGTTGCTTCGACATATACAGCTCCATTTGGAGATCCAAAAATAACAGGAACAGTATTTACTAATGAACCCATTGTAATGTTTCCCGTCTGAGCAACGATTGTGACATTTGCCGCAGTACCTCCAGTATTGGAATTTACGATTCCGCCAAGGGCAGTAATGTTGCGCCCCACTGTCATATTGATAGGAGCGCTTGCCTGCCGGACGCTAATAATATCGCCTACTCCGCTGATATAGTCTCGTCCAATATTTAAGGTTGCACCTAATCCTGACCCGGCCGCTGCTCCAACAACAATATCGGCTTGAACGTTGCAGTCTTGTCCTGTGGTTACAGTGAAAAGCCCGCCACTTGCTGCATTATGAGTGATATTTGCATTCACGTTTAAATCTCGGCCTGCATCAAATGTGAGCCCTCCTCCAGTCCCGGTGATGGTGATTGTAGCACCCGGTTGGATATTGATATCATTATCTGCGTCAAGGGTAAGAGCTCCACTCCCTACACCTGGAGCAATCCAGGTAAGCGGTGCTGTCACGTTGATATCTCCACTACCACCTGCTGTTCCTGTGCTGGTTTGAACGGTAACATTGGCCCCAGCAAGAGCTCCCGTTAAGTCTGTGTCTAAAAGCTGTGCGGTTGCGAATCCGGCTCCGGTATAGGGGTTTATAAACCCTCCAGATGTTGCTACAAGGCCAATCACAATATCGTTAGGGTCTAACAACAGATTTCCCATAGTTCCGTAGGGGGCTGTCGTATCGATGGTTCCTTTATAGTGGAGTTCTGAAGTCGGGGTTGAAACTTCAATAAAGCCTCCGTTTCCTTTGAGGCTTCCCCCCTTAGCATTGATGTGCCCAAAGTACTCGGTAACTTTATCTGACCAGACGATGACACTTCCGCCGTCACCCGATTCGAGGGCACTTGCCTCTATTGTTCCTCCTCTTGTAATGCGGGTCAGCTGAGAGGCGAGAAGATTGCGATCTTTTCCTTGAAAACTTCCTCCAACATTTGCCGTTCCTCCGCCTAGTTTCCCAGACACATCAATAAGAAAGTCATTTTCCATCTCGACTCGATCGCCTAGAAGAAAAACCTCTCCTCCCTTTTCGCCTCTATGAGAACGTATCGTTCCACTGTTTTTTGCCAGGGTAAGGTAAACCGTCTCACCTTCCTTAGAGACAGTTAGAGCATCTGGGTTTGCAGTAGTTTTTATTGCATGAGAATAGGGATTTCCCTCCGTATTGAGGTCATTTGCAGAACTTCCCTGTACATAGAGAGGGGACGTATCATTAGGCTTGTATAGAAGGGAGCTACATCCTATTGCGCCTGCTCTTCCTCCTTCTGCCTCTAAAACCCCGTGATTTTCAACATGCCGAGCAATCAGAAGCGCGTCGCCATCTTTAGTATGAATGGTTCCATAGTTTATAATCGAAGACATCGAGTTTCCTGTAAACTCTATGTTTTCTCCGCTTAGAAATTCGCTATCAAGGACATCAAAGGTCGATCCAATAAAAGAGGTGGTATTAATGCAAGCACCATCACCCACAAGAATTCCATTGGGATTTATTAGATAGAGGTGACCATTTGACTGGAGCATGCCCAGAATTTCGGAAGGATTTCCACCTA
>CAYGKJ010000013.1:0-55751 GCA_964350675.1 uncultured bacterium
TTTTCTCGGACGATGAGCATTGTTTTCTTTGCTTTATTATGGAGCCAACTAATGAGGCGAAGATCATCTTGGAGAAGGACGATGTCTGAGGCATCGATGGCAGTGGCACTGCCGATTTCTCCCATAGAGATCCCGACGCTTGCGCGGGTCAAAGCTGGTGCATCATTAATTCCATCTCCCACCATTGCAAGATGTTTTTCCGCAGACAGTTTTGAAACAGTTTCAAGCTTGTGTTCAGGGCGTAGATCGGCATAGACCTGATCAATACCAAGTTCTTTTGCAACAGCATAGGCGCTTTCTGCATGATCTCCAGTTAGCATTACTACTTCCAAGTCTTTTTTCTTGAGGGCGGCAAGAACCTCTTTCACTTCAGGGCGCAGGGCATCAAAGAAGCGGAAATCAAAGAGAGATTCACCAATCTGCAAGAAGGAGATCATTTCTCCTTTCTTATCTAAGGGTTTGTCTGGAGAGATAAAGGCTTCGTTTCCAATCTTCACTTCAACATTTTTTCCGTCAAGTGTTGTGGATCCTTTTAGGCCGAAGCCTGGCACTGATTGAAAATGGGTAAGGGTCGCTGGTTGGATTTTCTTTTTATCTGCATAGGTGCAGATGGCCTCGGCCATGGGGTGGGTAACGTGGCGCTCTAGCGCACTTGCAATGCTAATGGCGACATCAATTGAATAGGAAACGGAGCCAATAGGTTCAATCCCTGTGCAGGTGAGTTTTCCTGTTGTGAGGGTTCCTGTTTTATCAAAGGCAATGGTATGGCAGGCGGCGAAGGCGTCTAGCGTTACCCCTCCCTTTAATAGAACCCCATTTCGTGCGCATGCGCTAATCGAGCTAAGGTAAGCTGTCGGTGTTGCGATGATTAGAGCGCAAGGAGATGCGGCAATTAAAAAGGTGAGAGCGCGGTAGAGAGAGCCTTCAATTCCTAAGAAGGGAATCGAAAAAATCCATGGAAGAGTGAGAGCAAAAATGAAAAAGAGGGAAATAATAGTGATTGCATAGCGCTTTCCAAACTTATCTAAAAAGCGTTGGAGTTTTGGCTTCATCCCTTGTGCTTCATTAATCAATTTTATGATTTTGGATAGGGTAGATTCGGCGCTCGTTTTCATGACTTCAACTGTCAGCGTGCCATCAAGATTGCGGCTTCCTGCTTGGACGGCATCTCCAGGTGTCTTGGAAACGGGAACACTTTCTCCCGTGAGGTGAACAAGGTTTACAAAGGAGGAGCCATCAATCACGTTTCCATCAAGTGGGACAACCTCTCCTGCGCGTACAAGAAGGTGTGTTCCTACATCAATTTCTCGCACCGATTTTTGAAATAGGGTTCCATCTTTTCCAACGACCATTCCGATTGTAGGAGAAAGGTGATTTAGATTAATGAGTGCTCCCTTGGCGCGTCTCGAGACAGATTCCTCTAGCGCTCCAGAAAATGCAAAGAGGACAAGAAGCAGACCACCTTCCATTTGACTTCCGATTAAAAAAGAGAGGAAGGCAGCAAGTGTCATCAAAACATCGATGTTAATTTCTAAGTTTTTAATATCTTCAATCGTATGAAGTAGCGCTGGAGTTCCTACTAAAAAATAGACCAAAAGCAAAAAGAGATGGGAAAGATCGGGCATGAAAAATTTGGCAACGAAAGAACTCAAGAGGAAAAATCCAGCAAGTAAAGAACTCTTTAGGCTGAGGTTTTTTGCCCAAGCACGAGACCGCTTCTTTAAGAATGGACTAATACTTTCTTCCTGCCCCGAGGTAAAAAACTCATCAAAGATATAAGGAGATTCAGAGGAAGACATGGTCCATCCACTTTGCACACAGATGAATACTGCCAATCACCAGTATTCCCACAGCCAAATTCCAAACGAGTGATTTGATGAGTTGGTTTCCTTCAAGCTTGCTTGCAAGAAGAGTGGCCGTAGAAAAAACAATCGCCAAAGCAACAATTGTTCCTAAAAATCCGCCGAAAAAATATCCAATTCCGGCGCAAAGAGTTGCAACAATGACCCCGATGCCTGCTCCAACAGCTTGTTTTAGAGGATGCTCGTAGGATTCGAGTGTTAGGCCGAGTTCCTCTTCAAGCATGACTCGAAGGAGGCGATTATCATCAGCCATTAGAACTTCAATCACTTGGTCTAGAAGTGTTCCTGTGAGGCCCTTCTGCCGATACATGGCAGTGAGTTCTTCTTTTTCTTGCGATCGATGATGCTGGATTTCCCATTGCTCCTGTTCAATCAAACGGTGCAAGCGTTCCAAGCGGGCCCATCCAAGTAAACTACTTCTTCCTACTTTCCAAAGAAGCCAGCCGGAAGCAAAAAGACCTAAGATCGACAGTGCTTTTGATACAGGGATTCCAAACGCGCTAAATAAAATCCACATTCCTAAAAGAAAGATTGCTGTTTCTTTTGCACTATCTGCTCCAGCAGAAATATGGCCCGGCGTTTCCGTTCCATGGGCTTCCGCTGTTGCTTTGGCACCTTTTTCTCGAGCTGCCTTCAAGTGCTCAACGACGTCCTTTCCTTCAAAATGTTCGTGGGCTGGCTTTGGCGTTTTTGATGTCATGGTACTATTCTAGCAAACAATGAATATTGATCAACACAATCTAGTTCTCTAAAATATTTTTGAGGAGTTTGCAAAGATCAAGATAGTCAGACGTGGACATGAGCTCCCGCGCAGCATGCATGGAGAACTGGGCAATGCCAATGTCGACTGTTTGGATTCCAGTGCGAGTATTTGCAATGGCCCCAACAGTGCTTCCGCAAGGAAGATTTGATTCTGCAGCAAACGATTGGTAAGGGATATTTTTCTTTTGGCACAACTGAACAATTTGCGCTGCTGTAACTCCTGAAGTAGCATAACGATGGTTTGCATTATACTTGATGACAACACCTCCTCCAATTTCAGGAGCATTTTCCTTGTCATACTTATTTTTATATCCTGGATGGAAGGCGTGAGCCATATCAATCGATACAAAATAGGATCCTTGTTTCATCCTGAGAAACGCTTCTTCCCCCATTTTATAGGATAGGGAAATGCGTTTAAGAATATCAAGGAAGAAAGGAGAACCAGCCCCTTCATTGGTTCCAGAACCGATCTCTTCATGGTTCCAGAAAACTGCCATTTGTATAATGTCTTTTGGGTGTGTTTCAGCTCCCAAAAGAGCAAGGAGAGAGGCATGCGCGCTGGCCAGGTTGTCAACCCGATAGGAGCTCACTAAATCGCCTGAGATTCCAATGAATCGAGGTTTTTCGTCTGGGACGAGGTATAAGTCAGCGCCCAATAGATCACGTTGTTTGACTCCAATGAGTTCTTCAAAGACCTTTTTTGGTTCTCGATGTTTTCCGTGGATTCCAATAAGAGGGCATAAGTGATGTTGTTTGTCAATTTTTCTTGGATTATCATTCGTATCTTTGTCTAAGTGAATTGCTAATGTCGGGATCATTACAGGAGCGTGGTCAAGGATTACAAGCTGTTGATCAATGCTGTCGCCTTTAGAAAGGAGTAGGCGCCCTGCAATTACCAGGTCGCGGTTCATCCATGTGCTAAGAATAGGGCTTCCGTAAGTTTCTACACGAAGGAAGGGGAGCCCCTCATCAATGAAGACAGGGTTCGGCTTAAGTTTAAGTGCTGGACTATCGGTATGAGAAGCAAGGATGGTTGTTTTTTTTGGCGCCTGTTTTGGTAGAACAAATGCGCAGATTGAGCCGCCTCTTTCGACAAAATAGGCCTCTCCTGGTTTGAGGTCCCACTTTTCTTGTTCGTCAAGCGGAGTGTAGTCCTGCTGTGCTAGGCGATTCCCTATTTCAAGGGTTGCATGCCACGCTGTAGGGCTGTCCCCTAAAAATTTGAGAAGGTCTTTAAGTGCATCATATGTCATATCTTTGTATTGTACAAAAATCTTTTCTTTTATCTAAGGAAAATTTAAAATCGAACATCTTTAATTCCAAATGAGAGGAACAATCAATGGAAAGTGCGACAAGAAATATGGTGGGTCTTACTAGCTGGGTAACAGATAAAGGTTTTCAAGCGTTGCAATCACTAAACTCGAGTTCTCAAAAAGCTCAAGAAAACCTCAAATTGCATGGAAAAAGTGTTCTTGTAAAGTATAATGAGCAATCTGAAGACCCTACGGCTAAAGAGATTAAGAATATTGTCTTAGCTATCCTACAGCCTATGCAAACTCTCGAAGTCACAGGGGTAGCAGCCACAATTGGTTTCTACATAGCATCGCATGTGATGCCTTGGCCTGTTAGTTGGATCTGCAAGGCTGCAATGGTGGGTTCAGCCTACTTTACTTTCCAAGTTTGGCAAGCTAAGGACGCAGTTCTTGAGGAGTTTTTCTTTTTTGAAAAAAGTGGAGTGCGTGAAATTACGAAAGACGAATTTCTTACACATGCCGATAATGTAGCGGATCGAGTTCTCGCAAAATGCACACTATTTAGATTGGTAACCTCTGCTGATCAAACCCGATCTTTCCGTGACATGGGGACTGTCGTGAGTCAGATGATTGATAGTGCAACAAGTGACGAGGCTTTACAGAAGCTGATTGCTGAAGTTTCTTTTTTTAGCACATTGTTTCAGCTTGCACGTCAGGTTGAACACGAGCGTCTATAACTTAAGTTAAGGCGTGCATCCCGTCTAAATACTTATGCAGGACGGTTGGAATTACCACTGAACCGTCCTCTTGTTGGTTGTTCTCCAAAAGAGCAACCATCAGACGGGAAGTAGCAAGGCCAGATCCATTCAGGGTGTGAACAAACTCAGGTTTATCATTCCCTTTCTTGAAGCGCATGCGCGAGCGGCGCGCCTGAAAATCGGTGCAGTTAGAAATCGAAGAGACTTCATAGTAACGGTCTTGTCCAGGGAGCCACACTTCCAGATCAATTGTTTTTGCAGAGGCAAAGGACATATCGCCTGTGACAAGGAGCATGGAGCGGTAGTGAACTCCCAGTGCTACAAGAATTTCTTCGGCACTTTGAACCATTAGATCGTAGATTTTTTCACTTTCTTCAGGATGGGTAATGCAGAACATCTCCACCTTGTTGAACTGGTGTGTGCGGATTAGGCCTCGTTCTTGAGAGCCTGCAGCACCAGCTTCCCTTCGAAAGCATGGGGAGTAAGAGGTGTATTTGAGTGGGAGAGTGTCGGCATCAAGGATCTCGTCGTAGTGAATCCCATTGAGGACAGCCTCGGAGGTGGGGATCATGTAGAGGTGATGGTCTTTGTCTTGGAGTTTAAAAAGTTGATCTTCAAACTTTGGGAGATGAGCAGATCCAAATAAGATATCGGGTCGACCGACAAGGGGGAGCATCCACTGCTCAAAACCATTGGAAACGTGGGTATCGATCATAAAGTTAATAAGAGCCCATTCTAAGCGAGCGCCGATGCCGCGGTAAGCGGGCCAACCACTTCCCCCAATTTTCGCTCCTCGTTTGAAATCAAACAGCTTGAGCTTTTCATTGAGTTCCATATGATTTTTAGGTTCAAAGGAAAAAGAAGGTTTTGCGCCAACAGACTTGATTAAAACATTTTCTTGTGGGTCAAGAGAAGCCTTGATATCATCAGCTGGAAGATTGGGAAGGCATCCTAATTCAAATTTCAATTGCTCTTCAAGCTCAGAAAGTTTGTGGTCGAGGATTGAAATTTTTTCTTTTGCCCCATCCATCGTTTTCAGAAGATCGGTAGTATCCCCTCCCTTTCTTTTCCGCTCTCCAACCTCTTTTGCGCTTTGATTGCGGCGTGTTTTAAGCTCTTCACTTTCAGCCTTAAGAGCGCGAATTTCTTCATCAAGAATCAAGGTTTTTTTTAAGCTTGCTTCGGGGTCTTTTGTTTGAAGTTTTTTTTCGATTTCCGTGGGGTTTTCACGAACGAGCTTGATATCGAGCATACCTATTTCCTTTCCTCAAACAATATACATCATTTCCTACTTGAAAGATAGGAAATTTGTTGATACCATAGGTTCTTCATTCATTTAAAGTTTTATTGAGCAGTTCCAATGACAAAGCAAAAACAACAAGAAGCACAAAATCCTCTTATCCTCCGGTTCCATAGACTCATGGATGCCTTTGCAAAATCCGATGATGAGAGAGACTTTTATCTCGACACTTTAGAAGGTTTCTTGGTGTTTGCAGATCTCGACAGAAGTTTTGAAGAGCTCGATCGCTTAGAGAAAGAGCTTCAAGACAATCAAGAGAGGTATCGCCTTCTTCCGAAGATGACCTATTATGAAACCAAGAAGTTTATGGAAGGGTTTGTTAATGAAAAGGTTTATGACATCGACACAAAAGAAAAACTTCTTGATATCATTGGATCTAAAGAGTCGCGGGAAAATTTTCTCGAATTTATTTATGATCACCTAACCGAGCTTGAAAAGTGGCAACAGTATTACCACGAACGCTCCAGGATCCGTATTATCGAGTGGCTTCGTCAAGAAGAGATTCACTTTGCGTTTGAAGAAGACCTTGATATTGCCAAGCCTATCTTGGAGAAAGTGAAGCAAAATCTTTTCGAGGTGAAAGTTTCAAAAGAAATTCAGAGTGCACGTGATGCAATTACTACTAAGTCAAAGACTTATTACTCGAACGAGGCCCTGAATCCTCGTCCTAAGCGTGGACGCCCTCCGAAGCAAGCTCAAAAAGTAGAGCTTGAACCCCAGTATACAGTTGATATCTATATGACGGTTCCTGCTGCTCTGCGCACTTTTCAATTTAATCCTGACTTTACCAGTACTTCTGTGACCTTCTCTGCGAAATTCGATACCGAGGCTCAACTTATTGCAAGTCTTCGAGGAAGTTCTCGCGTGAAAATTGATACAAAACTCGAGGCCTTATCTCAGCGGCTTGAATCGCTCCGCCACCTGTCAGATCGACTCAAAACCTCTTCTGGTTCTAGATTCGGCCTTGAATCGGAAGAGAAAATGATTCAAGCTGTGAGTCAACAAGGCGCAGAGCCTGAAAAAGGAAAGATTTCCAGTATCGCAAAAGGATTTCTCCCTAAGAAGAAGGGAAAGCAGCCTACAGATAAGGGAGAGATCCAAGAGATGATGCTGAAAAAGCGTCAAGCAGGGATCAAACAGGTGACTCCTATTAAGAGGGGCAAGAAAGAGAAGGATGATGAGTAATCGGTGTACCACCACGCCCATGCAAGAGCTTCTTGATCTTGCCTCCAAACAAAGGTGTCATAAGACCCTTGAAGGTGTCTATCGCGCGCGCCTCATGGATGAGAAAATGCAGAAGCTTGTTCGGCAGAATAAGGGAGGAACTTTTCACCTATACACGGGTGGTCATGAACTCATTGGTGTTATGTCTGGCCAGGTCCTTACTGCTGGAAAAGACTGGGGCTTTCCCTACTACCGTGACCGCGCTTTTGCCGTTGGCTTGGGGTGCGATCTCAGTGAAATATTTGGTGCCTTCTTAGCACGTGAAGTTCCTCACCACTCAGGGGGACGCATGATGCCTGACCACTTCTCGCATAAGCAGCTCCGTATTCCATGCCAATCAAGTGTTGTTGGTTCGCAGTTTTTGCAAGCAGTTGGCGTTGCCAAAGGTTCCCGCCTCGCTGGAACAAACGAAGTGGTCTATGTGTCGGGTGGTGATGGATCCACCTCGCAAGGGGATTTCCATGAAGCTCTAAACTACTCGTGCCTTCACAAGTTAGGTGTGATCTTCGTGATCCAGGATAATGGATGGGCGATTTCCGTTCCTGTTGAAGATCAAACAGCAGGAGGCTCTATCGCGCATATGGCTGTAGGCTACACCAACCTAACCGTTCATGAAATCGACGGATGCGATTACGAAGCCGTATCTAAAGCGCTTCACGCAGCTGTTCAAAAGGGACGCAAGTTAGAAGGACCCACTCTTATCGTTGCGAAGGTTCCCCGTCTTGGTGCCCATAGTAGTAGCGATGATCCAAAAAAATACAAAACTGATGATCACTTTGAAGCGGACACAGCGCGTGACCCGATCCCTCGCTTTGAAGAGTACGTGCTTAAAAACAATATACTGACTCAAGAAGAGATCGAAACGCTTCGCGATAAAGTTAAAGAAGAGATCGAAACAGCATCTACAAAGGGAGAGGAATTTCCTCTTCAAGATCCTGAGCGGGTCCTTGACCATATTTACAAAGATGTTGACACCACGTTTAATGAAACCCCAGACGAGAGGGGCGAAAGCGTTGTGATTATGGATGCGATCAATCATGCTATCGATGAAGAAATGGAAAGAGATTCTGGCGTCATTGTTTTTGGGCAAGATGTTGCTCGCGGAAAGGGAGGGGTTTTTGGAATTACCCGTGGTTTAACAGATAAATATGGTGAAGAGCGGTGTTTCAACACACCGCTTGCAGAGTCCACGATTGTTGGGACAGCTATAGGTCTTTCTGTTCACAGTGATTTTAAGCCTGTTGTAGAAATTCAATTTGCCGACTATATCTGGACTGGTTTCAACCAACTTTATAACGAACTTGCCAGCTTTCATTACCGCTCAAATGGTGAATGGAATTGCCCCATTGTGATCCGCATGCCCTCTGGTGGATATATTCAGGGAGGCCCCTACCACTCACAAAATATTGAAGCGTTTTTAGCTCATTGTCCTGGTCTCAAAGTTGTGATGCCCAGCAATGCAGCTGACGCAAAAATGCTTTTAAAAAGTGCCATTCGAGATCCCAATCCTGTCATTTTCCTTGAACACAAAGCCCTCTATCGTCAACGCGTATTCTCAGCGAAACCTGAACCGACAAAAGATGAAGTCATTCCTCTTGGGAAAGCCGCTGTTGTTCGCGAAGGAACCGATGTTAGCCTCATTGCTTGGGGACTCATGGTTCACATGGCCTCAGAAGTGGCGCAAAACCTTGAAGACGAAGGGATTTCTGTTGAGATTATCGATCTTCGCACGATCGCACCTCTCGATATTGAAACTGTTCTCACTTCAATCAAGAAGACAAGCAAAGTGCTGATTGTGCATGAAGCCCCTGTCACATGTGGGTTTGGTGCTGAAGTTGCTGCACAAATCTCGGAGCGAGCTTTTGAGCTTCTCGATGCACCTCTCAAACGTCTTGGTGGCAAGAACACCTGCGTTCCTTACGCCAAACACTTAGAAGACGCCGTCCTCCCTCAAAAGGGAGATCTTGAGAGCGCTATCCGCACTCTCGCCACCTACTAAACGCTTGGCAACACTCAAATAGACATATAAAGCACTATAAAACGCCCTTAGAGATGCCTTAGAACGCTTTGAAAAGGAATTTTTTGCTTGGAGAAAATAGAAGATTTCTTATATCGTGGGAGGGTATTTTAATAAAAGTGCCCTGAGAGGTGGTAGCCTCTCAGGGCGTGAAACTAAGGTACATCCTTTTTACGACAGGAACCTTAGCCTCGGGGATTATTTTAATCCATCGAAGCAAAAAAAATCTAGTCTCGTGTTTCCTTTAAGGGTGTACCTTATTTTAAATAAGGTAAGATTGATGAGCGAAGAGCTATTTCACCTCCAAGAGTTATTTAAAGAAAGTCCCAAAGTTACACTCTCTGATCAAGAGATTGCTGATTTTTATGGGATCTGTGTTGAAAGAGCAAAAGAATATCGAAAAAGTGACGTAAGGCAAGGTTTTCTTTTTGAAGATCGGAAATTTTCTAGCTATTACCTCTCGCCCATGGGGTTTGAAATCGTTCAAAGACTACGACTCAATTTTTAACTCGCCTTACGCCCTAAAGGATGCCCTCCTATCTCAGTCAATAATTCATGTATATTCAATATATTATCTGGAATATACATAGGTAATTGTTCGGTAAAATTATAATGAAATTATTCTTTAAACCTTAAGTGACTTAAAATTAGTTATTTTTGAATCCAAAGTATGTAGAACCCAGATATTAACTTGATTTTACATAATTTTAGTGCTATAAATGAGGCATGAACCATTACCTAAAAAGAAGATTAGAAGGCCCCCTTAGAGAGGCAATGGAGCAGTTTCCTGTTGTTCTTATTACTGGACCACGACAAGCGGGAAAGTCAACGCTTCTTCAACACCTATTGAAAGACTACACCTACGTTTCCTTTGATGACCCGATCGCTCGAAGTCTTGCGGACAATGAGCCTGAGCTGTTCTTGAAGGCCTATCCTTCTCCAGTTATTATTGATGAAATCCAATATGTTCCTTCTCTACTTCAATACATCAAGAAGGAAGTCGATGAAAACAGGAGAAAAATGGGGCAATACATTTTGACAGGTTCTCAGGTTTTCCAGCTGATGAAAGGGGTTTCCGAATCTTTAGCAGGACGGATTATGATCTTTCAACTGTATCCGCTCAGTTGGGATGAAATTCCCAAGATAGACCCTACCGATCAAATAGTTATGGCAGAGCAGATGTTAAAGGGATTCTATCCTGAATTCCAGGTGGTTCCCAAACTAAAGCCGAAATATTGGCATAGTGCCTATCTTTCTACTTACCTAGAAAGGGATCTAAGGACGATGCGAAACATTCATGACTTGGGACAATTTCAGAGATTCATGGTTCTACTTGCTGCTCGTGCAGGGCAAATTCTTAATCTGAATGAAGTAGGGAAGGAATGTGGTATCTCTCAGACGACAGCAAAAGATTGGGTTACCCTTCTCCAAGCGACAGGAATGGTTCACCTTCTTGAACCCTTCTTCCGAAATATTACTAAGCGGGTGATTAAATCTCCAAAGCTCTACTTTGTTGATACTGGGGTTTTATGCTATCTTCTCCGCATTGAAACTCCAGAGCAATTGATTCACTCTCCATTTGCTGGGCATGTTTTTGAAAATATGGTCATCATGGAGAAGATTAAATCATATACCCAAAAAGGAGAACGCCCGCGCTGCTACTTCTATCGTTCAAGCAATGGGCTTGAAGCAGACCTTATTATCGATAATGGGGAGACTCAAGAAGCTTATGAGATTAAATTCACCACTGCCCCCAACAAAAATATGATACAATCTCTTGCAAAGATCAAAAAACAAATGAAGATCAATAAAGCAGAACTCCTATGTCTTCGCAAAGAAAAAGTCCCCTTTTCAGGGGACATTACCGCGCAACACTGGAGAAGCCTAACCTAAGTATTCTAGACATACTTCCCGTTACCATCTTTGTAAGTTCCATTACAAAGAGTGAAAAAATCAAAAAATGCCCAGAGCAGAGGAATAGTTCCTACACTAACAATACAAAGGAAGAGTTTTATAAGACATTTCCCAGTGTTTCCTGCGTAAAAATCATGGGCTCCAAACAACCCAAGGAACAAAAGAAGGCACATTGTTACTCCGAAACTTTTCTTGCTCTTATTGCTGACAAAGGGAATGCCTCCCCCTTTTTTGAGATCGAGTTGTGTGATCATTCGATTTCGAATTTGAATCAATAGATTAAAGAGTTTGTTTGGAGCGCTTGCGGCTGGTCGTGGGTTTTTGGGAGAGCTCAGAAAGAAGCGCCCGTTTTATGTTGTGGGCTTTGGGTGGTTTGTCGAGGAAATCATCAAGATGGACGAGATGAGCAAGGAGGCTTTCTTGCGTTTTATGAAGAGCGGCAGAAAGGTGAGTGTCGTCTGCAACATCTTTGAGCGCTGCGGCATTTTTGATCAGTTGATCTAACGTCGCATCGATTTCATTTAGTATTTCTCGCCGATTCATAAAAATCCTCGTTAGTTTCTTTGTATAATTATAATGAATTAAAAATGTCAACATTAGTTTAATAGAACGCATGTAAGGGGTTGATATTTTTGTAGAAAGAATTTTCATTTCCTGGTAAACCCCTTGTGTTATGTTTAAGTTTTGTCCATTAGCTTCGGGTTCGAAAGGGAATGCCATTTATGTTGGCACGGGGGAGACGAAACTCCTCATTGATGCAGGAATTAGTTTTAAGGCTATTAGTGAAAAGTTAGGGGAGATCGATGTCGATATAGGGGAAATCGATGCGATTCTTGTCACGCACGAGCATGGGGATCACATTCGGGGGCTTGAAAAAACGGCGAATACATTGGGCATTCCAGTTTTTGCCAATAGTGAGACGGCAAAGGCTGCGATTGGAGAGATGCGAGAGCGTCCTCGCTTTAAGATCTTTTCAACCGGGGAAGCGTTCGAGTATGGGGAGATGGAGATTCATCCCTTTAGTGTGCAGCATGACACGCTTGATCCTGTCGCATTTACAATTCGTTTTGGAGAGATAAAGATTGGCGTATGCGCTGATCTTGGATTTGTCACAACTCTTGTGCGGGTCCACCTTTTGGAATGTGATTATCTATATATCGAGGCGAATCATGAGCCATCGATGGTTTATGCGTGCAACCGGCCAATGGTTTACAAACAACGGGTACTTGGGAGGCAAGGACACTTGTCAAATGATGCATGCGCAGATCTTGTGAGGGAGATCGATCATGAGGGATTAAAGCATGTCTATTTGGCTCACCTTTCAAGCGAATGCAACAACCCTGAACTTGCGGTAAAGAGGGTGAAAGAGCGGGCAGGGCGCGAGATTTCTGTTTCGATTGCTTATCAAGAAAAAGTTAGTCAAATTATAATGGAATCATAAGGCCATCGTAGGCGATGTCTACCTTGATATTGAGGCCACATTCTTGGATGATATCGTTGTGGAGCTGGAGCTTAATCTGCAGATCGGAATCATTATGATTGGGGTCATGGTGGGTAACAAGCCATTCATTTACGCCGGTATATTTAAGAAGGACAGTTGCGTTGGGAATGGAAGAGTGACCCCACCCTGTTTTTCGGTAGTATTCTTTAGGGAAATACTGCGCTTCATGAACCACAAGGTCGCAGTCTTTGAGAAAATCAATCAGCCCAAGATGAGGTTCTAAGAGAGGGTGTTTGCGGTGAATCTCGTTAGGATGTCCATGGTATCCAAGGAGGACTTCGTTGTCGGTGATGTACCCGATGGTTTTTTTAGGGGCTTTGATTTTGAAACCAACGGTGGGACCTGGATGATTTGTGAAATGGCAATCAATAATAAGATCCCCTATCGAAACCGGGCGGTCGTCGCGGAGTTCCTTAAAGGTGACTTTTGCTTTCATTTCGTCGAGACGAACGGGGAAATAGGCGTAGGCAAGCATACTGGTAAAAAGCTCTTTGGTGCTTTTTTCAAAACCCACCGGAGCCCAAACAACAACATCGCAAGCCTTTTTGTAGAGTGGACTAAAGAAAGGAAAACCGGTGATGTGATCCCAATGGGTGTGGGAGACAAAGAGGTGAATCGTCTGGTTATCCTCAAGGTTAATGAGATCGCCTAGTTGCCTAATTCCTGTTCCTGCATCGATAATAATGAGGTCGTCGCCATGTCGTACTTCCAAACAGGAGGTGTTCCCTCCGTAGCGTACATACTCAGCACCGGCTACAGGATTCGATCCCCGCGTTCCCCAAAAACGGATATAAGAAGTTAGAGTGGAAGGAATCGGATGATAGCAGTGAGTTTGAACAATTTCACTCCCACTTTTCAAGGTAAATGGGGCAGGTTTCAGCTCTCCCTTGAAGAAAGTTTCCACCAGTTCAAAGAGTTGGTAGACCTCAAAGGGTTTCACTAGGAAATAATCGGCCCCTTCGTCAATGACGGCGTGGTAGTTTTGAATCATCACATGGTAAGAGGCGACAATGATCCCCATGGCGCGGTAGCGGCTATTTAATTTAATGGTTTTCATGATTTCGAGGGCATGAATATGAGGCATCATGAGGTCGATAATCAGCAGATCGGGTTCGAATTCCTGGATTTTCTTCAGAGCAGCAGGACCCGTCTTTGCTGTCGCAAATTCGAATTTTTTTCCTTCCTTCGATGTTAAGACCGCATCGATCAACGCCGTAGAAGGGTCTGCAATAAGAATTTTTCGTTTATCGCCCATAGGGGAATACACCGCCTCCTAACTGCATCTTACTTGAGCAAGTTTTTAGGGCTAGTCTTTTTTAAGTAGGACTCTACGGCGACTGCCGTCTTGGGAGCCAATTACTCCGTTGGATTCGAGCTCGTCCATGAGCGAAGCTGCGCGGGCATAACCGATCTTGAGCTTCCTTTGGAGGAAGGTGGTCGAAGCGGTTCCCGTTTCGGTGATGATTTGATAGGCTTGAGAATAAAGGTCGTCCTTACCTTCGCCTGAACCATCGGAGGAGAGTTCTGTCTCTGCCATTTGGTCAAATGACTTGATGAGGTAATTTGGCCCTGCTTGACTCTCTATGCAGTCGATCACTCGGTTGATGTCTTCATCACGGATAAAAACGCCTTGGGCTCGAGTGAGGACATGAGAGCCAGGAGGGAGGAAAAGAAGGTCTCCATTTCCAAGAAGGCTTTCGGCTCCATTCTCATCAAGGATAATCTGGCTGTTGACCCGACTCGCCACTTTGAAAGAAATACGGCTGGGGAAGTTTGCCTTAATCAGACCTGTAATCACCTCACGTGAGGGGCGTTGCGTGGCTAAAATAAGATGAATTCCAACGGCTCGCGCCATCTGCGCAATGCGGGCGATTGGTGTTTCCAGATCAGAGCTAGACGCCATCATCAAGTCAGCAAACTCATCGATAATCGCAACAATATAGGGCATTTTGCGGGGGATTTCCATCTCCAGCTCTGCTTCCTGCTCAGGGTTCACTCTTCGGTTGTTAAAAGCGTGGATATTGCGTAGTTTGAGTCGTTTGAGCATTTCATAGCGGTAACCCATTTCTTTTACGAGCCAATTCAATGCGGCATAGGCTCCATGAGCCTCTGTAATAACTGGCGCAATCATATGGGGAAGGTTTGTATAGGAGCTAAGCTCGACCTTTTTAGGGTCAACAAGGAGGAGTTTTACTTCATCAGGGCGTGCTGTCATAAGAATTGACATGACTATGCTGTTAATGCAGACGGACTTCCCTGACCCCGTTGCTCCGGCAATGATGCAGTGCGGCATCTTGGTGAGGTCAGAAATAACATTTTCACCTGTCACGGTCTGCCCCATCATAATGGGGATATGGAGTTTTTTATTTCCCTTTTGATATTCACCGAGCATTTCCTTGAAGCCAACTTCTTGTGGGTAAAGAGAGGGAACTTCGACGCCAACGGCAGCCTTTCCGGGAATCGGGGCGATGATCCGAATCGACTTGGCTTGCAAGTTAAGAGCGATATCATTCTCAAGAACTTTAATTTTCTGAACCTTGACCCCAACCGGTGGATGAATTTCAAATGAGGTAATTGTAGGCCCGCAATTAATCTCTCCAACTTTTCCTTCCACTCCAAAACTTAAAAGTGTTTCCTCAAGGACTTTAGCCTGTTTTTCGAGGTCTTTTTTCAGTGTAGGCTTATCGAGTTTTTTCGCATCGGTCAGCAGATTAAGGGGGGGAAGGCGAAACCTCTTGAAGGCTCCCACATACGTTTTCGTATCCATGGTTTTTTTCACACGGCCAGGTGTGGGTCTCTTTTCTAAATGCGTCGAGATTTTTAAGTCAGAAATCTCTTCGTCCTCTTCTTCCTCATAAGATGGAGGCTTAAAAGTCTGCAAAGGAGGGGGAGCGATGATTCTTTGTTGTTTTTTCACTCGAGTGGGCTTAAAATCTGCTGCCACCTTCAGTAAAAACTTCCCTGCGATCTTCACCAAAGACCAAAGGCTCTTTGTTAGAGGAATGACACGTGTATTGGTAAAAAGAATGAGCGCCATCATCCCAGTCAGAGAGAACGTAATCAATACTCCAACATTGCTGAGCAAGTGCTGCAAATTGAACGTTGGGACATCTCTTAACAGGTAATAGAGAGGAACTCCACCCAAGTTGAAGCGAACAACTTTGTGGGGGAATGGATAACTGGTTAAATAGACTTCAGAGTAGAGCCTTTTCTGAATAAAGCTACTCGAAAGGCCTCCACTTTCGGCAAGTAAATTAAGGAGCATCGACAAAGAGAGAACCCCAATCCCAAAATAGACTGTTTTCATCCGAAGGAGCCTGGGAGCACCCCCCATCAGCATCTTCCAACCAATCCAGCCAAAATAGGTCACCACTAAATACGCCGAAATGCCGAGAGACCACACCAGACCAAGGCCAAGGCCGTAGCCAATCATTCCCAGCCAATTTGCTTGTAGGGATCCGTGCACGAAACTAAGCAAACAAAGCCCCAAAAGAATGCTGCCAATTAATGTTAGGAGACCTTTAATCTCTGGATGTGTCTGTTTCTTATTGTCCATGCTCCTTAGTCTAACAAAAAAATATCCAACTGAAAAGAAAAAACCCTAGAGGCCGGTTACAAGCGTAGAAATGAAATGGTAGGAAAATGGGCGACCGACCGGACTTGAACCGGCGACTTCTTGAACCACAATCAAGTGCTCTACCAACTGAGCTACGACCGCCATCGTACGAACTATACCGATAACAATTAGAATCGGTACGGACATTTTTACTGATTGAGAGATTTTAGGTCAATCCCTCATGGAAATTCAAAAAAATTAATTGTGGTAAACAGCTAATCCAAAATTCGTGTTAGACCTGACGAAAGGAACTAAAAACTTGCGCTATATAACAAAAAGTATAAAGCTGGTCCAGCATTCGAAATAACTCAGCGGATGGCTTGATGCGTTTTTGCTTTCTTATACTTTGCCCAATTTTCTTGCATGCAGGATGGATGGACTGGCTCTTCCCATCTTTACCCCAATATGCCGAAGCATTCGATTGTCCTTATCACTGTGGTGAGTGGGGCTCAGAGTCTATTCGACGTGTCGAATAGCAGGGGGTTCTTGCTATTTACGAGCTCGACAAGATGGGCCATGCATGCCTTGAAAAACCCTTTCCTTATGCTGACCTTCCAAAAGACTGGGACGACCCCTGGTGCCAAAGAGCTTTAGAAGAAAAAATCTTTCTCACAGCACCTCTAAATCGAAAAGTCATCAAAGCATGTATGCGCAGGTCGGGTCACCATCCATATGAAACAAATTATACATGCTTTTGTGAGGAAGAGTATACAGATGTTTGGTTTGGCTGGGAGCTGGCCAAAATTACACGAGAACCTGATAAGAATGGGATAGAATTTCACTTTGATTATGATCAAGCATCCAGTGCAGGTCATATTATATCAGCGTATGACTACTATAATGAGTTGATCTACTTTGATTCTTACCCGAATCTAAAGGTTTTTTATCGCTCACTCAGCGAAGACATCAAGGAATACTTTACGAAGCATGTCAAGTGGCAGTGTTTTATTAATGATGAGGGTTGTTTTAGATCAACTCCTGCTAGCCTTTCACTGGTTGTAGATGAATTCAACAAAACGATTGAACAGTACAATAAAAAGATTCCATTCTTATCTGATGAGGAAGCAGAAAGTAATAAAAGATATGTTACATTTCTTGGAAAATACGCAGATGAATTTAAGCTAGAAATAGAACGATGGGCTAATTTAGGGAGACGATATGACCTAGCCTTCAAGACACATATGCCTTCTTTAGAGGCTCGCTTGGAGTCAATGCTTAATGAATACTCATTGATATTCGACCGTTGCATCAACGAGCATCAAGCACCGGTATCCTACTATAGCCGGGCTGTCATACGGTATGATGCAGGAGAGAATGTAGGGTGTATTGAAGATATTCAAAAACTGTTTGAGATCGCTCCTTCCGAGCTCATTGCTCATGAAGTTTCTAAAAAACTAGAGCTAATGAAGGGAACTGCACAATCTGAAATCGGCCTTTTCAACGAAGCAATTCTTACACTATCTCACTATATTGACAAACACCCCAACCACAGAGAAGCATATGTTGAAAGAGCCATTGCACAATTTGAGATAGGAAGCCTCCAAGATGCACTTCAAGATTTTGTTACAACCGGGTTGAAAGGACGCCCCGTCAATGCAGACTGGAAAGATGAGTTAGATTTTTCCCGAGGACTCATTAAAGGGATAACCGAGGATGGTCTAGACTCCTTTGCTAACTTTTTCCCTGCGGCTCTCTCTAGCATCTCAGGGCTAAGCCATGGACTATGGGCTCTAGTGACAACCCCTGAACAAACCACCAAAGCAATGTATAATGCCTGTCAGGAGGCTTATCAATACATTAAAAGTGAAGGGTTTGCTGAAATTATCCACACTGTTGTTCCAGAGTTTAGAACCCTTATTCAAGAAGGTGAAAAGCTGTCCTACGTTGAGCAAGGAGAATTCATCGGAAAAGTCATTGGGCGTATTGGAATAGAGTTTATCCTACTAAAGGGAACGACCAAAGGGTTAAAAATCTATCGTGATCTAAGAAAAGCCAACGCCATGCTCTCCCTTGAAAGAATGGCCACATCTATCGAAGCAGAACAAATCCTACTAAACTGTCATAAACAATGGTGGGGTAAAACAGCTCCTATCATTGAGGACATCCAATCCAACGGCGGAAGGCTCGGGGATCAACTCTATAAAGCCTTTCGAAAACAGCAATTAAGCGAGTTTCAGGTTAGAAAAATCCTTCATCAAGCAGGTTTTAAAACTTTTCCTAGACCTAAAGGCATTCCACAAAATTGGACAGTGAAAATATCTAGGAATGGAGGAGGAATGCGGTATGTTTCTTCTGCAAATGAACAGTTTGAAGTAAGAATTATGCCAGGGAATCCAGATGCTAAATGGCCTTCTCAAAAACAGCCTTACGTTGTTCATAAAACAGATTGTGGTTGGTTAAGCAAGGAAGGGATTATATATCAATCAAACCAATCTCCCGAAATACATATTCCATTGAAAGAGTATGATTTTAATAAACTATCAGGAGTAATTCTATGATTAATTTTTCTAGTTATTTTAATTCTATATTTTTAGGATCGCTTCGATCGTTATTTGACGTAGAATGGCAAAATCGGGGTTGGGGTGAGAAAGATAGCCCATCGAAATATGTAGGTTTTGATGAAATTGTCACAGAATTTATGGATAGTTGTGAGGTTGTGCTTGCTAACCCGAAAAAATACCATTTATCTGTAAACCAACAACAAAGCATAAAAAAGTTATTTGCAATGCTTGATGATTATTGCTCAAGTGAAGAGATGCCTAATAATGAACGAGATATTATTGATGATCCAAATTGGCATAAGATTCAAGCTCTCGCAAAGAAAGTTTATAATGACTTACCATGTTTAAAGTGATTTGACTTTAAAGGATGGTAAATGAAATGACAAGCCGAGATTTTCTTCCTTTTTTCTTAAGAGAAAAATACCAAGAGCTTCGTGAGCATCCAGAGCACAATGAGCAATGCGAAAAGATTACAGATTTCCTGTGGTTAATAAAAAAGATTTGGTGCATCTCAAATGCTGGTTACCAAGAGTGGATTTGGGTTAAACATGAAACATTAGAGATTGTCGACTCTTATGATGATACGGTCATGTATTTTATAGAAGATACCGATAGGGCAATAGATGCAAGAGATGCTGGTCGTATTGAAATGACAGATAACCAGTATCATATGCTAAAAACACTCTATGATATGGTAGAATCGTATGACACGAATAACAATCGTCCTG
Source organism: uncultured bacterium (assembly GCA_964350675.1). GTDB lineage: Bacteria > Chlamydiota > Chlamydiia > Chlamydiales > Simkaniaceae > Neptunichlamydia. The sequence continues at coordinate 19,437 of CAYGKJ010000013.1, forward strand.
ATGAAGATAAAGATATTGTTAATGACCCTGAGTGGGGTGAAATCAGAAAGTATGCTAAATTGGTATATAAAGAACTTGCCAGGGAGTAGTTTTTTTTTAACGCGACTTTGGAAGTTGTGTCATGCTCGGCAATCCCAATAGCCCTAATCCAATACAGAGAAAACCCTATGTTGTTCAAAGAATATTGCATTTGACTTTTCTGCCTATAGTCTGGAAGTTTTTCGAACAATTCTTCAATTTTTCTTTTTAACTATCTAGTTCTCATCGTTCATTCACATTCGATGAATCCTTCATGGAAATTCAATAAATATTTTGACTATTAAAAAATTTATCCTTTCTTTACAATTGCTGCAAAATCCTATGGATTATTTGAGAAATGGACAGGATCTTAAAAATAATACTTGTCGATTGATGTCGGATATTCGGGCAGATGCTAAACAAAATTTAAAGGTGTGAGATGAAATTTCCAGAGAGAGTATTAGGGTATGGACTAGTACATAGTGCAATGAGCCCTATCAAAGACGCTTTACAGGAAAAGGAGCGTGGCCCTAACTCTGATCTCGCAGGGCCGCTTGTTGGAGAGATGAGTTATCGGTGTATTGAAAACATCACTCGTTATTATGCGACATGCAATGGTACCTTTTTAAATAAACATCAGCAGTACGCCTTTCCGATGGCCATTATTGGAGGACTTGGGACTGCTTTCCTACTTGCTACGTCAATGGGAAAAACTTGGAAGCACTGGGGTGGAAATTTTGCTTTAGCTGCAGGTGCGAACATTTTAGGAAGCCTTAACAGAAAGCATGGCAATAGATGGCAGTTGGCACTTTTGGTTTCAATTGCACTCTTAAGTTGCAAGTATGCTCTTCAACAGCATCGTAATCCTTCTCTCATTTTGAAACCCTACCTTATTCACGGAATTGCCATGGCTGCCGTTTACGCAGCTAATCAAAAGATTTGTGAAAAGGATCTTCTGGGACTTTCTAAAGATCAAGACGCTAAGTATATTTATTCTTCTGTTTCTGGCTTGTGTCTTTCTTATCTTTTGGCCAAGGGGATTCAAAGCGTGATGGGGGCAAAATCCTTAAAAATCAACTGGAAGGTTGAGTCTCTAATGACTGGGGCTGGTCTTGCAACTCTTCTTCTTGCGTTTTCGAAAAGATCTCCAATATACGAAGCCTAAGATAACGCTGCTAAGAAACAGTGCTTGCATGGTATTAATTTTGAAAAGAAGCTTTCGAGGAGCTCCTTCGACAAGCGTGACCAAAAAGGAAGCAATAGGGGATGCAAGTATGTCTGCATGGAGGAGAAAAAGGGCGAGCAAAGCGGCAAAGAGGAAAGGGACGAAGAGGTTGTAAAAAAGGGAGATCAGGGGGAATGTTTCAAAATGAAAAAGAATCAGCGGAAGGGTAAAGGTTAAAACGCTCCCCTGGAGGGCAAGTCCCTTGCGGAGGTACGAGCAAAGAATATAGCCGCACTGATCAAGTGTCGGCATTTCAGTAAGCACAGGATAGGGGCGCTTTGGTAGAAGGGAAGTCAACTTCTCTTCAAATAAGCGGTAGAAAAGGATGATGCCGAGGGTTGCAGCGAAGCTGAGTTGAAACCCCACGTTTGTAATCACAAACGGATCAGAAATTAAAGCAAAGAGAAGGGCCACACCGAGGGCATTGAGTGGCGTTGTACGGTATCCGAATAGGATTCCCACAAGGTAGAGCAACACACCAATCCATGCGCGGCTAATCGATGGTCCCCCACCCATATAGAAGAAGTAGGTTCCTAAGAGGAGAATGAGGGTTAAGGCTAGGAGCTTTTCAGGGAGAAGCCGTTTGAGGATGGAGGCGAGAAAGAAAGTGAGCAGAGCGAAGTGGAATCCTGAAATGGCGAGCAGGTGAGCGAGTCCCACGGCTCCAAAGTGGTAGGAAAGATAGGGGTTTTCAAGGTTTCCGGTGGCAAGGCCTGAGAGGAGTGCAGCAACCTTGGGATTTTTGAAACGGGTATGGATCCGTTTTTTGACCTTCTCTTTCATCTGAAAGCGCCATTCGGCAAGGCTCCAGGATTTTTCAATTGGTTCCCATAGAGATTCTGGTTTGAAGATGTAGTGTCCTTTTGCTCGCTCGCGAAGGGTCCCTTTTGAAAAAAAATAGTCTTTGTTAGCCAGGGGGCGGTTGTCATTTTTTTGAAGATAGATGCGGCAGGGAAGGGAGTCTAATTTTCCAATGTAGGCAATGGTGGTTTGGATCGAGCTGACGTTTTTTTTCACTTCTTGAATTTTAAAGCGCCCACTTTCCTTCTGCCCTGAGGGGTACAGGCCCAGAAAGAATGCAATGATCATGATACTTAGAAGGACAAGTGCGGTGGTGAAGGCAGGGGTTAGTCTTTTTGGCATCGCCAGTAGTGTTGGTTTGTCAATTTCTGATGGAGGAAATAGGTCATCACGATGTCATGGTTCACAACGTGGAATGGTTTTTTTGCAAGCTCGGTGTATTCATCGATATATCTGTAGGTCGCTTCATATTTTCCAAAAACATGTCTTTCAGTAAAGTGTGTGGATTCTCTGAATAGGAGAGTTCCCGCTTCGGGCGAAGGGGAGGTTTTCTTCCAGAAGTTATAGATGGTTTCGTTCATTTGCCTTTTGGTGGCTGCATTTCATCGTCGATTGTTTTATGAATCAATCGTGCTCCACGAAGCCCTGTCATGTAATGAAACACCCAGTCTAGCATAACAGCAAATTGACTGCGATAGCTGACTAAGTAGAAAATGTGAATGAATCCCCAGGCCAGCCAAGCAAAGAGCCCTGTTAAGTGGATTCCTTTGTAAAATCCTACGGCTCTATTTTTTCCGATGGTGGCGAGGCCGCCTTTATCGAAGTATTTAAAGGGGCGTCTTTTTTCTTTGGCGACTTGACGTCGGATAATTTTCCCTACATAGCGTCCCTGCTGAATGGCAGTGGGTGCGACGGCTGGAAGGGGTTTCCCATTTTTCCCCATGGCGCAGGCGGCGTCTCCAATCACGAAAATTTCAGGATTTCCTGGAACAGAAAGGTCGGCTTCGACCACCGCTCGTCCTTGTCGGTCTAAGGGGACATCGAGGGTTTTTAGAACAGGAGAGGCAACATTTCCAGCGGCCCAAATGATGTTCCGGGCCTCGATAAAGTCTTCACCTACCTGGACTCCTTCTTCGGTGATATTTGTGACGAGTTTTTCTGTTAGGACCCGCACCCCCATCTTTTCTAGGTCCTTGCGGGCTCTTTCCGAGAGTTTCTCCGGGAAAGGAGGGAGAACGCGCGGCGCTCCCTCAATGAGATAGATTTTGGATTTTTCAGGATTGATGCGGCGGAAGTTTCTAAACATTGTCTTGTGAGCGATTTCTGCAATCGATCCTGCCATTTCTACTCCTGTAGGACCTCCTCCGATGACAACGAAGTTGAGATATTTTTCTGCTTCATGAATGCTATCCATCCGTTCTGCTTTTTCAAAGGAAATCAAAACCCGTTCACGGATTTTGAGGGCATCTGTAATGGTTTTAAGTCCAGGGGCTAAGGATTCCCACTGGTCGTTTCCAAAGTAAGAATGGCGCGCTCCTGTTGCAATCACAAGATAGTCATAGGGGATATGGTCTCCATTGACAAGGAGGAGTTCTCTTTTTTCTTTATCGATTTTATCAACGGTTCCCATCAATACAGTAGTATTGCTTTGAGTTGCTACAACTTCTCTCAGTGGCGTTGCAATATCTGCTGGGGATAGCGCAGCTGTTGCGACTTGATAAAGAAGTGGTTGGAATAAGTGGTGATTTTTCTTATCGATGAGTAGAACATCAAAGTTTGCTCTACTGAGTGTTTTAACACAGTTTAGCCCACCAAATCCCCCACCAATAACGACAACACGCGTATAGATCATAAGAGTCCCCCTTATTTATATTTGTACATCATCGTTGCAAAAAAGTGTAAAACCTTTTTAAACTGTCTTGTTTGAAAAAGAGCATGGTCATATGCAAGATCGGATCGTTAAGTACTTTGAAAATGAAGAGGCAGTTTATTTAAGTGAGGCTCCCGATCTTACTTGGGAGGAGGCGCGCAAGAAGTATCCTCGATTAACTAAAGGATGGCATGAACTGTGTTATCTTTCTCCCACTATTCGGTTGGAGTTTCTTAGAGACTATTGGGTCAATGCGCTTCCTTATTCCCCACAATTTTATGCATTTGTCGATCGGTTTTTTGCAAAGGTCGATGAAATTGGAATGGTGGCAGCAAAAGGGGGTATCTTTCTGACATACAGCATGAAAGAGGATAAAACCTTCTTTCTCGGTGGGCCTCCTCTTGTAGATCAAGAAATCGAAGGAGCAATGCGCAGTCTCGATTTCTCTCTGCCTCAAGATTTTCGCCAATTTTTCCGGATCCACAACGGTTTTTTTAAGGGAGGAGATACGGGAATTTTTTCTATTGGAGTATTGGTTGAAGAAACTGAGAGGTTTGTATCTTTAGAGCAGTCTTTAACGATGGGAAATCAAACGATCTCAAGCGTCTCTCTTCTTCCCTTTTATCGCTCTTTCGGGTTAGATGTGTATCAGTGCTTTTATCAAGATTGGTATCCCGACGGGGGAGTAGGGAATGTTCTTTGCTCCTTGGGCGAAGGGACGATTTCTGATTATCGCACGAAAGACAAGGGACGAGAGTCTTTGGCTTTTTCTTCCTTTATTGAATGGCTGATGTTTTATATGGAGGACCTTGACGTCCAATGAAGCTCACAGTGCAAGACCTTTATGACCTATATGGGAATAGTTTGGAGTTTGAGAAGACCAAATCTCAAGCGGGAATGGACCATCCAATAAAGGTTGCTCATGTCCAGCGTCCAGGGCTCTCTTTGGCTGGGTATTCCATGCGAATGAAAGATAACCGCATTCTGATCTTTGGGAAAATGGAGCTTTCCTATCTCAGAGACTTAAGTCCCAAAATTCGAGTCGAGCGCCTAGATAAAGTCATTACTTCTTCGAATCCAGCTGTTATTGTCTCAAGAGGGCTAACTCCTCCTCGCGATTTACTGAAACATTGCCAGCAGGCGGGGATTCCTCTTTTTCGATCGCCCCTTCGATCAATGACACTGATGTCAAAACTTACCGTGATATTGTCCGACACTTTTTCTCCAGTTGAAAGTGTTCATGGAACGCTTGTCGAAGCTTATGGGATTGGAGTGCTTATCCGGGGGGATTCTTCGGTTGGAAAGAGCGAAGCGGCATTAGGGCTTATTGAACGGGGTCATCGGCTGATATCGGATGACGTTGTTCTTTTGAAAGGGAAGGAAGAAAGACGTCTCATTGGGTCTGGCCCCGATCTTAATAAGCATTTATTAGAGCTGCGAGGCATCGGAATTGTCAATGTTGCACACCTTTTTGGAGCTGTATCTGTAAGGGATGAAGTTCCTGTTGACATGGTCATCCACTTAGAAGATTGGGATGAAACTCACTACTATGATCGAGTGGGTCTCGAGGAACGTTTTACGGAATTTTTGGGTATCAAAGTTCCTCTCTACCTTCACCCTGTTAAACCGGGGAGAGATATTGTTTTGCTTATAGAGACGACGGTCTTAAATCATCGCCTCAAAGAGATGGGGTATCATTCAGCAAAAGAATTTAATCAGAAACTTCTAGAAGAAATAGCGAGAAAAAGGCACGTTGGAAGAGAAAGTTGAAGCGACTACAAAAGTGAGGAACAAGCTGGGCCTTCATGTACGCCCGGCGACTCAGATTGCAAAAATTTTGCAGAAGCGCAAGGCAAAAGTTACATTGACTTATAAGGGACAGTCGGTCAATGCTCGTAGCATTATGAGTATCATGATTTTAGCAGCACCTAAAAATGCACAACTGAAAATAGAGGCTGAAGGAAGCGATGCTCGCTTGACCCTTGAAGAACTTCTGTCTGCATTCACTAAAAAATTCGGCGAGGATGGGTAGATGTCCGATCTCTTGGAAGAAATGATTCTTAATGGGGCTCCTATCAGTGGAGGGATTGCAATTGGAAAGCTCTTTTTTCTAGAGGCTTTACTAGAAGAAATTGTTCCTGAATTTTCCATTCCAACAACCGAAGTTGAAAAGGAAATTGGACGGTATCGACGTGCTGTTCTGTTAAGTCGAGAAGACCTTCACGATTTGCAACGATTTTTAGCAAAGGAAGGCTCTACTGAAGCGGTTTCAATCATTGATACCCACATTCAAATGCTTGAAGATCCATTCATGACAACGTTTATGGAAAAGAAAATCCGTCAACGGATGAAGAATACCGAGACGGTATTCCGTTCAGTCATGATTGATTACGAAAAAGAGTTTTCCAAGGTTAAAGATAGCTTTTTTAAACAACGTCTACTTGATGTCAAAGATCTATCTCAACGGATTCTTCGGAATCTTCACCCCCGCAAAACATTGCTGACAGAGGAAATCCCTGAAAACTCAGTGATCTTCACTAAAGAACTCATTCCATCGAGCGCTGCTAAGGCTTCGAAAGGGCAGGTCAAAGGGTTCATTACGGAGATAGGAGGGACAACCTCTCATGCCGCACTGATTGCGAAATCTAAGGGGATTCCCTATGTTGCAAACATTTCTACAGACATTCTCTATCCCTACAAGGGTGCTGATGTCATCATTGATGGAAAGACTGGAATGGTTATTGTGAATCCAAATGAAGTAACCCTAGAAAAATATCAAAGAAATCTTTCCGATAACCTTCAGAAAAAATGTTTGGAAATTAATGAAGGGACTGAGGGAACCGTCACTAGAGACGGAGTTAAGATAGATCTATTAGCGAATATTGAGAACCTTTCAGATCTCGATCTTCTCATTCCCTATAACGCCGAAGGGATTGGGCTTTTTCGCTCAGAGTTTCTCTTTTTTGGAAAAGAGCTCCAGAACTTTGCAGAAGAAGATCAGTTTATTCTCTACCAAAAAGTTATGAATAAAGCGCGAGGAATGCCTGTTATTTTCCGCACATTCGACGTTGGAGGGGATAAGGGGAATGTGAATCAATACGATCCTGAACCCAACCCGGCACTCGGATGTCGAGGTATTCGTTTTCTTCTTCGAAACAGAGAGATTTTTGTCCATCAACTTAGAGCTCTTCTTCGGGTGAGTCCTGATGGGGATCTCCGTATTCTTCTTCCCATGATTTCTGATGTGGGAGAGCTCCTACAAGCGAAAGAGCTGATTCAAGAAGCTGCTCTTGAGCTCCGCTCAGAAGGGCATGAAATTGCTGATGAAATTCCTATTGGCTGTATGATTGAAGTCCCGTCCGCAGTATTAATGTGTGATCACATTGCCCGAGAGTGCGACTTTCTCTCCATTGGAACAAATGACCTCATCCAGTATACACTCGCTGCAGATCGAGCAACTCAAGAGGTGAATCCCTTTTATAAGCCCTCCCACCCGAGCATTCTTCGAATGATTAAAAGAGTCATTCAAGAGGCTGGCAAGGCAAATATTCCCGTGAGTCTTTGTGGTGAGATGGCTTCAGATCCTTTAATGGCCCCGCTCCTACTTGGGTTGGGTGTGAGAAAGTTATCGTGCGCTTCTCGATTCATTCCAAGGCTGAGAAAAATGGTGACAGGGCTCACACTCCTGAAAGTTGAGAAAGTTACCGAAGAGATTCTCCGTCTTGAAAACGCTGATGTGATCGAAACAGTCCTCAAAGAGACCTTTGGTTCAATGCTAACAGATGATGGAGTCTGTTCATAATTGGATAGGGCGATTAGGGCACGCCCTAAGTTCGAGGTTTGTTAAGAGGGAAAACAATAATGCCCCTACGCTGAATAAATCCTCAGAAAGAAATTCTAAAAGTTCCTTGGAAAGGAGATCCCCCTTTAAAAGCCGAATGGGAGATTTCCCATTCCTAGTCCTTCCATCCCGGTTCCCGGAGATTTTTCCTCGACCTTTTTGACAGCATCATTGAAGGCAACGATAATGAGGTCTTGAAGACCTTCAACATCTTCAGGATCGACGCATTCAGGGTTTATAGAAAGTTTTTTAACTTCTTTCTCTCCAGAAATGGTGATTTCAACAAGGCCGTTTCCTGCTGTGCCTGTGACTTCGAGTTTCTGCATATCTTCCTGCATCTGAGCAAGTTGATCTTGGAATTGCTTTGCTTGCTTTTTCATTTTCGAAAAACCACTACCCATCGAAGTACCTCAAATAATTGTTAATTTATCAAAAATATACCAGAGAAAGGTCTTCGATTCAATCTTATTGTTTGAGAGAACCGTTGAGCTCGACGCTAGCGAATCGCATCACCTGTTCGTGTTTAATCTTTTGTTGAATATTAGCCTGTGGAGTCTTAGGAGTATCTGGGGCAGCAGCTGGGGGGCTTTTAGGGAAGAAGGGGACTTCCTCAACTAGTGTGGCTTCTTGAACTGGAGGTGGGGGGGGCTTTTCCTCAATGGGCTTAGGTGTCGGAGGCTTTGCTTTAATTGATTCTGGAATCGCTGCTACTGGAGGGAGCTCCTTTAATACGGGGGCTTGGGCTTGGTTCTTAAGGTTTTCGAGGCGTTCGACGAGTGATTCTAGGGGAATCTTTTGGCTTCCTCGAATGATATGGAGTAGGGCAACTTCAAGATGGATTCGCTTAAAAGGAGTACGCTGAGCTTTTTCTAAAGCATCGATGAGATAGTCAAGGATTTCCAAGGTGTGATGTTTGGTGTAGGCTTTTGCTGACGCAGCGTATTCTGCATAGGGAGGCTTTTCCCCCATTTGAGTGAGAGCGATTCTGCGGAAGTGATTGGTGAGACTTTCGAGAAAATGCTGGAGGTGACACCCCGTTTGATAAATTGTTTCGCTAAGAGAAAAGGCAGCGCCAAAGTCTCGATGTTTGACAGCATCGTCCAGTTTAAAGAAGAGATCTGTTGAAACGATGCCTAAGTTTTTGACTGCGTGTTCAAGGGTGATTGGAGGTTCTTCGTAGCAAAGAAGTTGGTCCAAAAGGGACTCTGCGTCGCGCAAGGATCCTTCGGCATGGGAAGCAATGAGATTTAGGGCGCCGGGATCAACGACAACCTCAAGCTGCTTAACGACTAAGGAAAGCTTAGAGTTGATTTTTTCAGGGGTAATGCGTCGGAGATCGAATCGTTGACATCGACTGAGAATAGTGGGGAGTACTTTGTGGGGCTCCGTAGTTGCAAAGAAGAAAATTACATGGGAAGGGGGTTCTTCAAGGGTTTTTAGAAGGGCATTGAAAGCTTCTTTGGTTAGCATATGGACTTCATCAATGATATATATTTTATATCGACCACCAGAGGCTGCGTAACCAACGGTTTCGTTTAGATTGCGGATATCATCGATTCCTCGATTGGAGGCACCATCGATTTCAATAACATCAAGGGAGTGTCCCGAAGTAATCTCGTTGCATGAGGGGCAAGTGTTGCATGGCTCATTTTCAGGAGTCAGGTTTTCACAATTCACAGCCTTTGCAAAGAGGCGGGCTAGGGTTGTTTTTCCTGTGCCTCTGGTACCACAAAAAAGATAGGCGTGCCCGACTTTTTCTAAGCGGATCGCATTTTTGATGGTTTGTACAATCGCTTCTTGTTCGAAAACCTCAGAAAATTTTTGAGGGCGAAACCTTTTTGCAATGACTTGATATGATGACATAGTGTAACCTCTTGGCACAATTCTGCTGAGCTGGTGGTTAAAAAGCAAGTGTGGTAGGTTGAAGTTAGGATATATGGCTGAGGAATCGAAAGAAAAACCTAGGTGGCAACGCTACTTAAAAGAAGGTAACTTAGGAAAGCGCCTCCTCATCGGGATGACTGTTCTCCTATGTTTGGCGGTATTCATACACTTCAAGGAAGTGCGTGTGGATATGCTTGAGCTTGATTCCAATGCAAAAAATTATATTGTTGCCCAGGTAGATTTCGAGTTTCCTGACGAAGAGGGAACGGTCATCTTGCGGCAAGAATCGGCGCGAGACATTGGTGCTATCTATCGAATTGATCCAAAAGCTATCGAAAAGAGGCGGTATCAGTTTGAGCAATTCCTCATTCATGATCAACGTTGGAGGGGCCTTCTCCCTAAGACGACTTTTGAGGACCTCTATCAAGGGGCCGATGAGGTGAAAAACACTCTCCAAAACCTCCGGTTTACAGATAGCAGAACTCTCAATCGCTTAAAGTCACTAGATCTATTAACCCCAGAATATTATCCGCTCCCTTCCTCATTTGATGGGAATTCTGCAACGCTTCCAGAGGGGTTTTGGGAAGAGCTCCAAAATAAACTCACAAAGCATAAGCATCAAGGGCCTGAGATCACTTATGTTCTCAGTTATTTTCAAGGGATCGGTTGGGTTTTTGATAAAGATACATCGGCTCAACGTTCTCTTAGGCGCCTTGTTGAAGCGACAGTTCCTGAGCGCATGAGCCAGATTAAGGCGGGAAATCGAATTATCGATCAGGGAGAACAAGTGTCTCAGAGGCAAGTGGCGATGCTGCAAGCAATGAAAAAAGCGATTGCTGAAAACCAGAAAATATGGGAGCCGCTCCCCTTAATCAGTAGCCTGATGTTTGCCACGATTATCGTTCTTATCGGAGGGTATTATTTTCGGCATAGCCATCAGAATCTTGTTCGAAACATTCACAAACTGTTCCTTTATGCGACGATTATTATCTTGACTCTGATAGTGGCTAAGGTGACTGATTACTTTCTTTTGCGCGACATGAGTAGCCTTTTAGAGGCGGTTCGCTACCCTCTATTTGTTCCTTTTGCAGCTATATTGATTTGTGTACTTCTCAATGCTGAAATTGCTCTTTTTTCCACCTGCTTTTTAACGGTGATCCTTGGACTTTCTCTTGCTGTTGATCATAGTCGCTTCATTGCCATTAATCTCATTACAGGGGTCATTGCGATCCAAGCTTCACGGAATCTGAGAAAACGGAAAGAAGTCTTTGTTGTGTGTGGAAGGGTGTGGCTTAGTTGTATCCCCATCTTTTTTGTATACAATTTTGCCCAGGACATGTTCTGGAATATGTACATCATCTCCGATCTCGTCAGTACATTTGCCTTCTTAATCCTTACCTCGATTTTGGTGGTGGGCCTTCTTCCGATTTTAGAATCGATCTTCCATGTCATGACCGATATCACTCTGATGGAATATATGGATCCCAATAACGATCTTCTTCGTCGTTTGAGTGTGGAGGCTCCAGGAACCTATCAACATTGCCTTGTTGTTGGAAGTATTTCAGAAGCTGCGGCTCAGTCCATTGGAGCCAATGGTCTGTTTTGTCGGGTCTCAACTCTTTATCATGATATTGGAAAGCTATTTAACCCCCATTATTTTACTGAGAATCAAATGGGTGGGTTTAACATTCATCAACTTCTGACCCCTCAAGAGTCTGCTCAAGTGATCATTGCTCATGTTATTGAGGGTGAAGCTCTTGGTCGCAAGCATGGTATCCCTCAATCTTTTATAGATGTCATTCGAGAGCACCATGGAAATACTCTAGTTTACTACTTCTATTGCAAACAGGTCGAGCAGATGGGAGGGGACACTGAGGCCGTTGATGAGGCCCAATTCCGCTACCCGGGTCCCAAGCCTCGTACTAAGGAGTCTGCGATCATTATGATGGCTGATACCGTTGAGGCGGCTTCTCGCTCCCTTGAGGAGGTCAACGAGGATACCATTGCTGAGCTCGTTAATCGTCTCATCGGTGAGAAACAGGAGGATGGGCAATTTGATGAGTGCCAGCTCACCTTTGAAGAGTTTCAAACTGTTAAACGTACTATGATCAAGAACTTAGCAGTTGCTCGCCACCTTCGCATTCGTTATCCAGCTCGACAAGCCTAATACCCTCAATAATTTACATCTTAGTATAATTAATATATAATTTACTTTAATTAAGTGTTTTATGATTTATATTACAAAATATGTTATAATATTTAGGTAACTAATTAAAAAACCAAAGTAAAAAGATAGTATAGAGGTTAATTATGAGTAATTTAGCTGTTTCAACAGATAGGACCCCTCTCTTACAGGAGCGATCCGAGTATGGCACACAATCCGGGCAAGTGGAGGAAGTTAGAACTGAGAGCATTGGTATAAGAATCTATAATGCACTGGCTTGGTTTTTCAATATGATCAATCCATTCTCATGTTGCATGTCCTCTACAGAGGAAAGCGGAGTAAATAGTCAAGCCGATCTCATGGAGAGGGGAGATCTTGCGCAGCGCGTCAGTCTTCCAGCATCAAGGGGAGTATTAGAAGTGCCCCAAGTTCCTGAAAAACAGTACGAGACTATTGATCTAGGAGGAGGTCATAGCCTAAAGCTTGAAATTCGTCCTCCAGTCCCCATCTCTTCAAAAGCTGAAGTTCAAAGAGAGGAAAGAGTTATAGCAAAGCCGGTAGACTTTCCTGTAGAAAGAGCGCACATTAGAAAACTCGAGAGAGAAGTTGGAAAGCTAGAATCAAGGCTTGCACGGATTGATCGCGAGTTAGAAGACCCAAGACTTAAAAAGACATCGACCTACGGCATTTTTAAAATATTAGAGGCTAGAGATCTTGATCCCGAATCTACGATGGATGATCTTCTTGTTGTATTAGATAGGAATCGTCGAATAGACGAGCTAACATGGCAGCGTCCGGCCGTTCAGCGAGAGCTTGATAGTGCTCTCAACGAACTTCAAGATTTCAGAGAAATGGTTAACCTGCCGGAGGTAAGCTAAAATGGAATCTAGTGGAGTAAGAGTATACGGTGGTGGAATGCATAATCCTCCCGTTATTATTCAGGATGGAGAGGTTGTTGGGCAAGGAGGGTGTTTTGACGCACTCATTCAAGTTGCAACCAATTTTTTCAAGTGGGTTGGCAGCCTATTTAGTTGTTGTTGTGGCAACTCAGCAGTGGACGAGAGAAGCCCCCTAATGGAGGGTGGCGCTTCAAGAGTGACGCTTCCTCAGCCAAAAATAAATGCAGAAATATCAGCTCTTGATAGAGAGATGCTTAGCAGAAAGGTGTTCTCATTTAGGGTAGGGAGCGAGGCTGAACCGCGGAGAGATCATAGCTCTGGTGAGCCACAAATTGCTCATAAAATTACGACGACTGCTAGCTTAAAGCAGGTTGAAGGAACTGAAATTTCTGTTCAAAGGGAAGTTAAAGAGAAGGTGGAAAGTGGGTTTTATGGTTATGATGTGATTGGCCCTGATGGGGAACCCTTTGATTTTGGCGGAGAACCTCTGAATTCTCTCAAGCTTATTGCAGGATGTGCTGGAATGGAAGTGGCAGAGGCATTTGATGGGTTAACCATTTCAAATCCTGTTTCAGTCTTTCAGATCATGATACAAAATCATTTTGATCCTAAGGAACAGTCCGAGACAGGTATTGAATTAGAGCTTGCGATGAAGCACGGAATTGGGGTGTTTAACCAAGAAGAAAGATCTACACTCACTTTATTGCCTAGTCAAGGAGACGGAGTTTTAAGGTTTGTTGTGGAAGCGGATGAAAATTTCGGTAAGATTATGGAAGGTGAGCGTGTGAGATCTTATAGAGTCAGGCAGGAAGTCACCATTCATCCTGGAGAGGGGCCCACTGCTCCTGCTCATATAGAAGTAGTGCGCACAGCTCGAATTAAGTAGTTTTTAGAAGAAGACTTTTTAGCGATTCAAGGGAAGCATCAAGCTTCCCTTTTTCATTGTGGCGGACAAGGCCATAGATTTTGATTTTTGGCTCTGTTCCTGAGGGGCGGATGACAAATTTACTGTGGTCGTCAACTCGAAAGAGTAAGACATTGGATTTTGGAAGTGCGGTATGGTCTGATAGGTAGTCGGCCACCTCAATCACTTTTTGTTTGTTGATTTCGGTAGGAGGAGACTTTCTTAGAGCTTCCATGACGGTTTTCATCTTTCCCATTCCTTCTTTTCCCCCTCCAAAGGGGATAGAAAGTTGGCTTTCTAAAAAGGGGCCGTATTTCTTGTAGATTTCATTGAGGAGATCGATCAGAGTCCTGCCCTTTTTTTTGAGCTGGAGAGTCATTTCGGCAAGGAGACAGGCTGTGATGGTTGCATCCTTATCGCGGGAATGGGTTCCGTAAAGAAATCCTAAGGACTCTTCAGCGCCAAAAAGGAAAGAATGGTCGTGGGTCTGTTCCCACTCATGGATTTTCTCTCCGATATACTTAAAGCCTGTGAGGACTTCAAAGGGGGTTACGTTGTAGGACTCAGCAATGAGGCGAAAGAGCTCTGTTGTGACAATTGTTGTAACAGCAGCGCTATTTTCTGGAAGAGACTTGGTGTTGCAAAGGTAATAGAGGCACAAAGAGGCAATTTGATTTCCATTGAGGATGACGCTTTCCTCTTGATGGCGAACGACAACTCCCATCCGGTCTGCATCGGGATCGGTTGCAATAAATACATCGCCCTTTTCAGCTAGAAGTTGGTCGATTCCGAGCTGCAGGGTTTCTTTTTGCTCAGGGTTTGGAGAAGGGGCGGCAGGAAAGTCTCCATCGGGAATTTTTTGTGCTTCAACAAAGGAGAGGTTTGTAAATCCCCACCTCTTGAGCGCTTCTGGAAGGGTAGTACTGCCACATCCATGCAGAGGGGAGTAGACGATATGAAGAGAGCTTCCTTCTTTTTGATTGGCTTCTGGATGATTTTGAAGAGGGGTTAATGCTTCAAAATAGGCTTCATCATCCTCTTTTTCGACTTCGTGAATTAAAGCATCCTCAAAGGGGGCAAGTTTCACTGCATTTGGGTGGGTGACTTTTTCTACCTCAGCCATGATTCCCAAATCGTGGGGGGGGACAACCTGCGCTCCATCGCTCCAATACACCTTATAACCGTTGTATTCCGGTGAATTATGGGAAGCTGTAATCATCACTGCGGCGGTGCACCCATGGTGGCGGCAGCCAAAGGAAACAAAAGGAGTGGGGCGGAGATTTTTTGTAATAAAAACCTCGATCTTGTTCCCTGCGAGGACCCGCGCTGTTTCCTCTGCGAACTCTCGAGAATGATGCCGCGAATCATACCCAATAAACACCTTTGGGTGCAAGGCGCTTTGACTCAAGATGTAGTTGGCAAGGCCTTGCGTGGCGAACCGAACGGTATATCGGTTCAGTCGATTGGTTCCGACTCCCATCACACTGCGCATTCCTCCAGTTCCAAAGGCAACCGTTGTATAAAACGCATCAATAACAGCTGCTGGATCCCCTTCCAAAAGCTTTTGGACCTCTTGTTGGGTTTCTTTATCGAAGGAGTCAGAAAGCCACTCTTGTGTCTTTGTTTCTATTTCTTTGGGCAAGGATTTGGTCATGGATTCTAGCTCATGTTTTTAACCCATTGTAACAAAATCGACAAAAAATGTAAGGGTCAATCGGTTTTGAGTTTGATCCAGAGGGTACGGGACTCGGTCTCTGAAAGAAGATCTCTCGTATAGTAAAAGTCCCCGTTGTAGTTTTCTAAGTTTTCTAGGGTTTTTAGATAAACTGGGAGCCCTTTTATATAGGGAGAAACATTTGTTGTGGCGGGGAAGTTATGATAGGAATTTACTTCACCAGCGAAGACTTCTGGTTGGTATAGATAGTTGAGAAAAGCATAGGCAAACGCGTTGCTTTCAGACTCTTTGGGAATGCAAAAGTTTTCAATAGACAAAAAGGTATACTTTTCTGGGATGACAAAGTCGATGTGCTTATAGTCCTTTGTGGCGCGGAGAACGTAGGAAGTGGGAATCACGGCGACTGAGCAGTTTTTGGTAATAAGAAGGTAGTCTCCTCGGACTCCGGCATAGGCTTCGACTAGCTTTTTTTGTTCCCTTAAGGTCGCATGGATTTGAGCGATTTCCTTGGGCCCCATCTCTATCTCATCTCCAAAGAGGTGGTGAGCCGTGCAATCAATGGCTTCGATAGGGTCGTTAATCATTGAGATTTTTGTGTTGGGATTTGTGGGGTGATAGAGCTCTTCCCAAGTAGGAGTAAAGGGGAGGCTGTCATACTGCTCAGTATTGATTCCAAAACCGATTGCTTCCCAAATATAAGGAATCGAGTAGGTGTTTTTGGGATCAAAGGGTTGGTGTATTAGGCGGGGATTTAGATGTGATACAAAGTTTAATTCTGCTAGATCAATGGGTTGCAGGAGCTCTTCATCGATTAGCTTTTTTACCATGTAGTCAGAGGGGATGATTAGATCATAGCCTTTCCCTTCAGTTGCTTTAAGTTTGACCAGAAGCTCCTCATTACTCGTATAATAGTGACGTTTGACTTTGATCCCTGACTCTTTCTCAAATTTTGCGATCGTCTCGGGGCTTAGTATCTCAGGCCAGCTAAAAATATTGAGAACGGGTGTTTTTTCTTTAAAGGGGTGGATGAAATGAGGAATCGATACTAATCCAAAAAATAGGGCAATCCAAAGGGAGACGATGGTTAGGCGAATCAGTAGCTTTCCAAAACTCATACAAACTCCTCAATCTTCTAGATGTTTTTCAATATCTGGCAGCGAGATAAGAGGGGCCTCTTTGTGATCAATCCCTTCGCATCGTGCTTTTGCATCTTTCCATGTCTGGGGATTTTCTAGATTTCCTTTCCACCAAGGGAAGGTACGGCATTGCTGTGGGCGTGATGCATAGATTTTGCAGAACTTTTTATCCTCGAGAAAGACGCAGTCTGTTGTAACAGGATCTTCAATAAGAGAGATGTCAAACCCGAGCTGGCGGGTATATTTTTTATAAAATTCGTCTTCTGTAAGCTCTAAGTGTTTCGTAATATTCTTAACATCTTCTTTCTCAAGCCAGACAAAACCCGATCCTGTGCAACATTTTCCGCATCCTGTGCATTTGAAACGGAGTCCATTTTGATACCAAGGTTTTGATTCAAATAAGAAGGTCTGTACATCTGTTTCCTTCCAGCCATCTTTCCAGCGATTCACTGTGAGTTTTAGAGAATTCCCTTCTAAATCCATCTGGTTCCACGATCCATTTTGGTGGCCAGTGCTTCCGCTATTAAGGATAAGGGGGAGTTTATTTGGGCGCAAATCAGCAATCGTATGGCGATGGGTGTGGCCGTGGAGGTACATCTGAATATGAGGGCAGCTTTCAACAAGCCGAAGAAGTTGATTTCCCCGAATAAGGCGACGGCGCGGTGTATCATGGTCGAAGAAAGGAAAGTGGTTTACCAGAAGAACGTTTTCTTCAGGGGGGATTTTTTCGATGAGTTTTTTGAAATTTTCTTCAACGACTGGAGAGAAATAGCCATTCGATGAAACAAGCGTTGTTGCAAGCGCTGTATCCATTAAAACAAGATGCCATCCTGAGGTAAGAGCTATAGAACATACTCCATGCTGACTTAGTGAAAACTCGCTATTTTTAGGTGAGGGGAAGGTGCGGTAAAAGCGTTTGGTTCGATCGGATTTTTTCGTATAGTGGTCATGGTTTCCAGGAATGACAAATACCTTTATCCCTTCTTTTTCCAAGGCTTCTACAAAATGTTTTGCGATTTTGTATTCCTGATGACTTGAAGTGGTGGTTAAATCACCGGAAATAATGACGTGAGTGATTCCCTTTTCTTTGAACTCAGGGACTAGTGAAAAAGGACGCTCGTTAAGGTATTGTTTGGAGCGGTTGAACAGAAGGTTCATGTTTCCTAACCACTGCTTAGAAAAAAACTGAGCAGGACTCAAAGAAAACTTTGAAAAATGTAAATCTGAGATATGGGCAATCCTAATCATGCCCAACAGTATAGCTCTATTACCTTTTCTTTTTGAGGAATTTTTGCAGCTTTTTTTGAAGTCGTCCTGCGGCGTCTAAAGTTTGTTTTTGAACTATTTTCATCCAGCTTTTTCCTTCGCGGTGAATACTCTCAGGTTCAGTCTCCCACGTCACATCATCAGGGGATGTCATATGAGATTTCTTTTTTGATCCGGCCTTTCCACGTGCAGATTTATTTGTCTTAGAAGAAGTCAAATATTTCTTTTTCTCCTCTTCGCTCATATTCTTTTCTTCTGTTTCATACTCTTGCTTTTGAGCTTCACGGATTGCTTTTTTTTGTTCATGCTTCATACGGTGAGGGGAGTTTTTCATAGGTGGCTCTCATATTTGATTAAAAAATTTATCATAGTCTCTTAAAAATATTGTTGCAACAATCCAATCAAAGAAAAAATGATCAGAACAAGAGCGGCATAGCGGTGGAATTTTTGGAGAGTCTTTGGAGAAATCATTTTTTTCGAATGGTGGATTGATAACGAAAAGATTAGCCAAAATAAAAAGGAGCCGACGGCCACACCAATCACTGGAAAAATACCTTCATTAATGGTGGTGGTGTGGACTCGAATCGCAGCAAAGATCGCAGCGAACCCTAGAACTCGAATGGGAATCACAAGGGAGATCAGTGCTCCTGCTGCAAAAGCTTTCAATGGGTTTCCAGAAAGGGTATCGTGTTGGTCAAATTTTCCCCTTCCTCGATAGATCTTGATTGCCATTATGAAGAGAATTGCCGAGCCAATTAGAGAAAAACTAGGATGGTTAATATTAACACTTTTAATCAGTCCCATCATAATCAAAAGAGCGATTGCAGACCAAATCACTTGTATTGTAACGATTCCAAGGGCGGCCATGAGTCCAAGCCTGAAGTTCTTACCTATAGTGTAATGGGCAACAAGAATCATTCCCGAAATCGAGATGAAGGTATAAAAAAAGCCTGCACAAGTTCCCTTAAAAAGAAGGAGTAGGTCCTGTTCTATCATACCCCCTAACATACCGATGTCGTATTAGAAGTGAAGGGAAAAATGGATCCATGTTACGTTTTGATGGATCCAGTTCTTTTTATGATCCTTGAGGTTTCGAGACATGTAAGCAAGGTTGAGTTGAGTCCTTTGGTGATAGGGAATTTTAAGACCGGCTTCCAGGCGGTTTTCAGAAATTCCCCTAGCTTCATGCCAAAAGATCTCATTTGCGAAGTAAGGAGCAATTTTTCTTCGAGTGACTCGGTGAGGGAGGATGATCTCAAACCTGTTGCGATAGAGCCAACGGCGTTTGCTTCCTAGGTGTTTATCGTGGATAAGGTATTGAATGCGATTGCGGTTTCCAACGTACCAACCTCTCTTTGATTGTGCTTGAAAAGTGAGGTCTAAGAACGGACTATAAATCTTACGCCAATGATGATCTATACGAAGAAAGATGTGGCGGTAAGAGGTTTCAATTATTGTATGGGAAGAGCGGATAAAAACGATCCCCCCTTGGTAGTGTTTGTAGTAGAGCTTACTGCCATCTCGCCCATACCGAAACTCAGTTTCTCCCTTCAAAAAGGTTTTTTTCCCCATCTGGAGATTGATCGTATCGGTGTTCCAGACTTGGAAGTCGCCATTTTCATTGAGCCCTCCAAGTAATGCCAGAGGAAACATCAAGAGAGGAAGCCATTTCATTGGACAACCTCATGAAAGGTTTTGACCACTCGGCGAGGAGAGATAAAGGCTTGCCACCTATTTTCTCGCAGTCTAAGGAGTTTTGTATTGGGGATATAGAAGGAAGGGGTGACCACTTTTCCAAGAAGAAATCCAGGACGCCATAGTGCCATTTGCTTTGGGCAGCTTGCTATGATGATGGTAGGAATTCCTAAGTTTGAGGCTAGGTGCCCTGTTCCCGATTCATTTCCTATTAAAAAGTAGGACTCATAGAGGTAAGAAGCGAGGGCACTCAGGTTGGGAAACTCCGGAATAGCAAAGGGGATCCCTCTCCACTTCTCTTTTTCATCAGGGCTAAGGGAAAAAGCGATCTCATACCCTTCTTTTTCGAGTTTCTTTGCCACGCCCAAAAATTTTTCTCTGCTCCAGGTTCGCTTGGGAGTTGTGCTCGTTGGGTGAATCACCACTCGCTTTTGATACTTCCGGTAGGAGAGTTCTTTGGGAACCGCGATTCCATTTTCTAAAATGGGGTCCATTTTTCCAAGGATTGAGGCAATGCTCTGGGCAACGTTTGTCACAAGGGGAAGGGCCCGATCAAAAATGCGGTCTTGAGGTTTAAGTGCGCAGTGCTTTCCCTCTTCATAGCTAGCATAGAAGATATAGATCTTATCGCGATATTTCTCAATGAGTTTAAAGGAAAAAGGGGTGTTGTCATTTTGTAGGACAATTAGATCAAAAGCTTCAAGAGAGCCAATTGTTGAGCGTTTAGCAAAGTGATGACCAGGAAACCAATCTTCCAGCTCTCCCAAAGAATCTTGAAAGGTTGTGACATCATATCCCTCAAGTTTAAGGCGGTGGGAAGCGACCATCATCATGAGGCCATCGCCCATCCCTTTAGAGCAAATGACTGCGGCTTTCATGCGTTAGCTCCATAAAGGCCTTAAAGGGCCTCTTGACGGGGATAAATTTTTGCCAATGGTTTTCTCTCATTCGGAAGTTGATCCCTTTAAAGTTAGGGAGAGGAAAGGGAATCGTCACAACTTTTCCAAGCGACCAATCGGGACGCCATAGGCGGACTCTTTTTGGGTTTCCTGAAATGGTTAAGGTTTCAATTCCTAAGTTTGAAGCCAAATGCCCAAGACCTGAATCATTTCCAATTAGAAATCCTGACTCATAAATGTAGGCAGCTAGCTCTTTTAAGTTTGCAAAGAGAGGGAGCTCTATTCCAAGCTCTTCCCATTCTATCCGCTCACTTGGGCTAACGCAAAAAACAGGGGAGTACCCTTCCATTTCAATAAGCTTAGCAAGTTCTAGAAATTGTTTTTTTCCCCAGTTCCGCTTGGGATCGTTACTCGTCGGGTGGATCACCACTCTTTTGGAGTATTTTTGATGTTCTCCATTAGGAAGGGTTAGATCATTTTCTTTGCTGTGAGGACTCCCAAGGAGTGCGGCGCAAGCATTAGCTAAATTCGTTGCAACGGGAAGAGTAGAATTAAAGAGAAAGTCGCCCTCTTTGAAGTTTTTGCTCGGAGTAGGAAAGATAAATCGTACGTGTCCCATCTTTCCTTGGTCTCGGAGTCGGAACAGATCCCATGCGCGTTTTGAGTTGTCATTCTCAACAATGACGGTGTCATAGCTTTCGAGTTCCTCTAAGGGTAGATGCCTTTTGAAGATGTGGTCTTCAAAAAGAAGGGATAGATCTTCTGCTCCATCATGAAAAATTGTGGGGTTCAGCCTACATTTTTTGAGGTGATGGGCTACAATCATCATAAGGAGCCCATCACCAATTCCCGATGCACAGAGGAGGGCAGAACGGGTCATGCCGACTCTTCCTTGTCCTCAGGTGCATCTGCGATCAATACTTCGGAGATCAATACTATTCCAGCAACTGAAGCAGCATATTTAAGAGAGTTTTTTACAACTTTAGTCGGATCGATCACCTCTCCTTTAATCAGATCTTCAACTGTTTCACTAGCAGCGTTGAATCCAAAAGAAGAAGATTTACTTAGAACTTCTTCTAAGTAAATGGAGCTATCCTTCCCGCAATTGTCTACGATTTGCTTAAAGGGAGCAGAGCAGGCATCAAGAACGATTTTTATGCCTAGTTGTTCCTCTTGATCAAACTTTAGTCCCTTAAGCTTTTGGCTTGCTCGAAGGAGGGCAACGCCCCCTCCAGGAACAAAGCCACTTTCTTGCGCTGCGCGTGTTGCATTCAAGCTATCTTCGAAGACTTGTTTTTTTTGCTTCATCTCAGGCTCAGTCGGAGCGCCCACACGGATGACTGCGACCCCACCTTGCAATTTTGCACGACGCTCTTCAAGCTTTTCCTTATCGTAATCACTTGAGGCGTTGTCATATTCGGCATTGATTTGCTTGATACGCGCACCGATCTCTTCTGTTCGACCCATACCCCCAACAATTGTAGTATTTTCTTTGTCAATCTCGATTCGTTCTGCTTGCCCGAGGACTTCTTCAGTCGCTTCCATGAGCTGCATCCCTTTCTCTTCAGAGACAACGGTGGCTCCAGTAAGTACTGCGATATCTTCAAGCATTGCTTTGCGTCGATCGCCAAACCCTGGCGCTTTGACTGCAGCAATCTTAAGTGAACCGCGTAGTTTGTTCATAACGAGTGTTGAGAGGGCATCTCCCTCAATGTCTTCTGCAATAATAAGCAGGCCTTTTCCGGAGGCAGCAATTGATTGCAGTAAAGGAAGAATTTCCTGAATCGAGGAAATTTTCTTATCGGTAATCAAGATCCCCGTATTTGTCATTTCGACCATCATCGTTTCGGCATTCGTGCAGAAATAAGGACTTGTATACCCACGGTCAAACTGCATTCCTTCAACCATTTCAATTGTGGTAGAAGTTCCTTTTCCTTCTTCAATCGTAATGACACCAGAGCTGCCAACCTTATCGATAGCATCAAAAATCGTCTGGCCGATCTCCTGGTTTCCAGAAGCGGAGACTGTTGCAATATTTCGGATCGCATCGGCTTTTTCTACAGGAGTCGATAAGGCATCAAGCTCTTGCATTACGATTTCAACGCCTTTTTCGATTCCGCGCTTTAAATTGATCGGGCTGGCGCCACTGGCTATATTTTTGATTCCTTGTTTTACAAGAGCACGCAGGAGAATAATTCCTGTTGTGGTACCGTCACCCGATTTTTCTTTGATCTTTCGTGCGACTTCCTTCCCCATTGAAACACCCATATTTGCATAGGGGTCTTTTAGTTCGATATCCTTGACGATGCTATTTCCATCGTTGGTGATTTTTGGAGCACCCCAGCTTGATTCGATTCCAATGTTTTTCCCTTTAGGGCCAAGGGTTACACCAACGGTGTCTGCAAGCTTGTCAATTCCCTCTTTGAGTTTATTTCTTGCTTCCTCTTCAAAAATTAGTTCCTTAGGTGCCGACATAATTACTTTCTCCTAATTTTTAAGCTCATATCAAGAGCACGGACCGAATGGGTAAGTCTTCCAACGGAAATCCCATCGACGCCAGTCTCTGCATAAGAGCGAATGTTATTTAACTCAATTCCCCCAGAAGCTTCTAAATAGATCTTCTTTTTATTCCGCGAAACAAAGCCGCGGATCATATCAGGGCTCATATTATCAAGAAGGATAGCATCGGGGCAAGCAATTACCGCCTCGTCAAACATTTTTTCATTTTCTACCTCAACTTGAAGCCGTTTGCCTGGAAAAGCATCCCGGGCCCGCCTAACCGCCTCTTCTAATTTAAGATGCATTAAATGATTGTCCTTAATCAGAATTTGATCGGCTAAATGGAAGCGGTGATTTTTTCCTCCACCCATCTTGACAGCATATTTTTGTAAGTACCTGTGGCCAGGAAGGGTTTTTCGTGTATCTAAAATGTCGCATAACCCATGGGCGGCCTCAACATAGAGTGCAGTCTCACTTGCGATGCTTGTTGCATGTTGGATAAAGTTGATTGCTGTGCGCTCCATTGCTAGCAAACTATGAATCGGCCCCTCCACTTCTGCGATAGAGCCTGGAACTGCCCGCTCTCCTTCAGTGCCAATTAGCTTCACCGTAATGAGTGGGTCGACTCCATAAGCAATCAGCTCCAGAAGAGGCAATCCTGCAACGACTCCCTCTTCCTTTAATAGAAGAGTTCCTAATCCAAAACCCTCGTCAATACAAGCCACGCTCGTTCGATCCCGAAAGACTTCATCTTCCTTCAAGGCAATCTCGATACTGCGTGTGACTTCATTTAGTAGGCGGGTATCCATACCGCAATACCATAGAGAAAACAGATCTTATTTACAATACCCTATTTGGCGGGGATGGCTCGCTTCCGCCCCTTCTTCTTACTGGGGAGTTTTGCTTGCCTTCCATAGACCACTTCATGGAGGTTTTCAACCGCCATAAATGCTGAAGGATCCTCGCGAAGGATGAGATCTTTGAGATCCGCTAAGTCAAGACGTTCGACAATAACAAAGAGGATCTCCCGGGCATCTCCTGAATAGCCCCCGCGACCATACATAATGGTAAGGCCAAGCCCCATTTCATGCATGACAAGCTGAGTGAGTTCTTTGGGTTTAGTCGAGATAATGATCACTGACTTGAGTTCATCGAGACCCACAATAACAATATCCATCATCTTGAAGGCCACTACATAGGTAAGAAGGGAGCGGAAGGCAATGTGCCAGTCTCGGAAAATTGCGCCATAAGCTGCAAAGATAAAGATGTTGATGAACAGGACGACCTGTCCAACAGTAAACCCTTTTTTACGGTTGATGATGATGGCCATGATTTCTGTTCCATCAAGGCACCCTCCATACCGAATAATCAGTCCCGCACCAATCCCTAGAATAGCGCCACCGATGACAATGACTTCCAATGGGTCAGACTCAAAAGGTTCCACATGGTTCAAGAGGCCGAGAGAGATCGAAAAGAGAATCACCGCGATGATCATCTGTATGAAAAAAGTCCGCCTAATAAACTTATACGACAGGTAGATAAAAGGGAGGGTTAGGACAATAAAGTATATTGGGAAGAGGACTTTTGT
The DNA here is from genome assembly GCA_964350675.1 of uncultured bacterium. GTDB lineage: Bacteria > Chlamydiota > Chlamydiia > Chlamydiales > Simkaniaceae > Neptunichlamydia. The sequence continues at coordinate 43,801 of CAYGKJ010000013.1, forward strand.
AGAAAGGCGGGTTAAAATCATCGAAATACCGATAATCCCCCCGTCAATTAAGTCATTGGGAAATAAGAATATTTTAATCGAGAGAGCAGCCAAAAAGGCTCCTACTGCCGTCCAAAAATATGAGATGAGATATTGTGTTTTAGACTTGTGACTTGTATGCGTTCCGGACATTATTACTACCTAGTTTTTTAGCACCCTAACACGCCTTCAACTTTCTTTTCCACTACGAAACTGTCCCAATCATTAAATTACCACGATAGATTTTCTGAAATTAATCCGTATTTCCTTTATAATCTCCGGCCATGATGATATTGAATGCATTAAGAAATGTTTTGTTTCCGCCGCCTCAGACTGGAGAAGAGGCCCGAGAAGTCGTTGAGACCGCTTTCCTCCATGTAGAGGGGATTCCTGATGGAATGAAAAAAATCAATAGAGAGGGCTCAATTTTTGTTTTATCCAGTGACCTGTGCCCTCATTTCGTCGTCAAAATTGATAATCCATCGATTTCAAAAATTTATTCTGGCGAGAAAAATTTTGAAGCTGAGGAAAACTCTTTACAACTTAGGGTTCCGATAGCGGATTTGTGGAGAAAGGTCATTTTAAAAAATGAACTCAAGCTTCTTTATGTTCCTAGAAAATGGGCCTTTTCAAAAGGGATCATTGCGGAAAAGCTTGATCTTTCAAGAGATACCAAGGCGCTTTTTGAGGAGATGACAGTTGCAAGCCGTTACCCTTTCATTGAGCAGTTGTGGACGTTTGTTTGCCTGACGAGGTTCCACGATATCAGAGGCAATGTGGCTTTGGCAAAAATAGATGGGGTTGTAAAACTGGTCATTTTTGATACGGAGCCTTCAAAACCAATCTCTGAGACAGCTTTGGTTGGAAATTTTTGTGCTCAGGCACCCTTTCCACAAGATGAAAAAATAGATGTGATCGCAAAAAATCGCGGGAGACGAGACTCGAACTCGCAACTTCCAGCGTGACAGGCTGGTGCTCTAACCAGTTGAACTACTCCCGCAACTGGATTTTTTAGTAGTGATGGGCGCAAAAGGACTCGAACCTATGACCGCCTGTGTGTAAGACAGGAGCTCTACCAACTGAGCTATACGCCCGTCATAAGTCCACTACTTTAAATCAATAATGGAATTCTCTTCAAGTGTTTTCAAAAATGACGGTCAAAATGCTCTTTTTTTTCCTGAAAATGTGCATGGTCGGTTAGCTCACTGATCTGGATTGGGACGGCTGTGACAAACCCTTCTTTTAATAGAGCGATGTCACTCTCAGGATGTTCCTCCCAATGGTCCAATAGTTCATCAAGATGAAAATCTAGATGCCCTTCAGGGTGGGGTTCTTTACGGATTGATTCAAGCCAAAAAGCAAGTCCTTGTCTGGCAAACCTTACCCCCTGGATGGTTTCTTTTGGAAAATTGACATTCAAAAAACTTCCTTTCGGAAGGGGGCTATCAATAATGTATTGAACAATAGGTGCTAAATACTCTTTAACATGGGGAAATGTTTTTGATTCGCAGCAAGTGTATGAAAAGGCAATGCTCGGAATTCCTAGTAAAACTCCAAGGATGGCGCATCCTGCTGTCCCGCTTGAAAAAATTCCTCTTCCGGCGTTAGAACCATGATTAATTCCAGAAACGATCAGATCAGGGGGAGAGTCAAGAAGTCCTCCTACTCCCACTTTAACGCAGTCTGCAGGAGTTCCTTTGATCTTCCATGCTGGGGTGGCATCAAAACCTTCCGCTTTTTCAGCGCGCAGGGGACCATAAAAGGTGACGCTTACCCCCATTCCAGACTGCTCTTCCATTGGGGCAACAATTGTGAGGTCAGCGATGTCTTGAAGCCCTTCCCACAGTGTTTTAAGGCCGACGGCGTCGATTCCGTCATCGTTAGTGAGTAGTATGCGCATGATGTTTTTTATGCCTTGTGAAATATGATAAGGCAATAATAGCTAAGCTGCTCAATAAAAATCCAGGGACAAGGGTAGGAATATCAATCGAAAGGTGTTTGTCAATCAGAGGCCAGATGAGGGCAACAATAGCTCCGATAATAACTCCTCCCCAGGCGCCATATTTATTGGCCTTTTTTGAATAGAGGCAAAAGATGAGGAGGGGGCCAAAGGCTGACCCTAGCCCCGACCAAGCAAAAAATACCAGGGAATAGATTGTGCTTACTTTGAAAAAAGCAATCAAGTATGCAAATGCCGTGACAAGAAGGATAAAAAGGCGCGAGACCCATACAAGTTGTTTTGATGTGGCATTTTTATGGAAAATCCGTTTGTAGAAGTCTTCTGTCAAACTTGAGGCTAATACTAGAATCTGAGAGTCCATGGTTGAAATTGTAGCACCTAGAACCGCACATAAAATAAGAGCAATGACGAAAGGGTGGAATACCTCCTCGACCATCTTTACGAAGACAAGTTCAGAGTCAGCGAGTCCATATGTAAAATAGGCAATTCCGATTAAGCCAATCAGAGTGGCACTTCCTAGGGCAATGATTTGCCAAGTCATTCCAACAGCCATTGATTTTTTTATATGAGAGACCTTTCGAATCCCCATAAACTTCGTGATGATGTGTGGTTGACCAAAATAACCAATTCCCCAACCACAAATCGAGAAGAAGATCATCCATAGAGTTTTGGGGTGAGTATTAGGAAGCATCGATAGAGAAATCCTCTGCGTGTTTGCCGCTGAAGCAATTCCTGCCCACCCACCAACTTTTGGGAGGACAAAAAGAGGAACGGCAACGATCACAAGGAGCAGGAATATCCCTTGGAAGAGGTCGATCCATGCAAGAGTTGTATATCCTCCAATGAATAGGTAAGGGATCACAACAAGAATTCCAACCGAAATTCCGATGTGATAATCGATTCCAAAAAGGGATTGAACCAAAATGCCAAGCCCTACGATGCCCGCAGAAATGTAGATCGAATAGAAGATAAGCGAAATCACCGCTGTAAAAATGCGGATCATCCCTGAGGTGTCATGAAAATGGCTTTCAAAAAACGATGAGAAGGTGAGGCTGTTGTACTTTTCGGTTTGAGTGCGTACGCGGGGGGCAACAACGAGCCAGTTCAAAAACATAAAAATGCACAGCCCGATGGCAAACCATGCATTGAAAAGCCCCCCAACAAAGATGACAGCTGGAAACCCCATGAAAAGCCAGCTGCTCATATCGCTGGCGTGGGCGGCCATTGCTGTTAGCCAGTAGTTGAGAGAGCGTCCACCAATGAGGAAGTCATTTGCCGTTTGCTGTTTTCGATAGGATAAAAATCCAATCAAAAAGAGTATTGCAACATAGATGGCAATCGCTAAAAGTTCACTCTTCACTTTTCTAAAGCTTTGGTTGATCCATATTTTAGGGCGGCCTGAGCTAAATTCGTTTGCGCGTTGGGGAAAATTGCTTCCAAATCCTTTAAGAGGCTTTTTACCTCCATCCGTTTTGAATCTTGTCCAATAGGACATTGGCATGTAATCCGTGCATAGCCGTGGAGCTTTGCAAACTCATAGATCGCCTTTTCCGAAACATAAAGCAAAGGACGAATAATCGTCACCCCATAATCATGCATTGGCACTTTCGGAAGATTTGCTGCAAATTCGCCCTTATGAAGAAGATTCATAAGAAGCGTTTGAATACTGTCATCTTCATGGTGACCAAACGCTACAACCGGTGACCCCACCTCTTTTGCTGTTTCAAAAATCAACTTTCGCCTCTCTCTTGAGCAACGATAGCAAGCAAGCGTTTCCAGTTTTTGCTTCGATTCTTTAATGGTTAGAGGAACCTCAAGCTTATTGCAAATGCTCTTCAAAAAACTTTCCTGAACAGAAGCGCCACAAGAAAATTCCCCCGTCACATGAATGGCGTGGAGGGGAAGATTGGGGAACCCCCGTCCTAAAATTGCTTTGAGCATGATCAAAAGGGTGATGCTATCTTTCCCTCCGCTAAGGGCGATAGACAGCCCCGTGGCTCCCTCTAGCAGCTGAAAGTCAAAAAGCGCCTTCCGCGTAGTGCTTTCAATTTTTTTCCCAATGTGAGTCCAAGGTGGAGATAAATTCATGAGACCATTATATTCGATAATAAGTGATAAAACAATAAGCGATATGAAAGAAGTCGGTAGAAATGACCCCTGTCCTTGCGGTTCAGGAAAAAAATATAAGAAATGTTGCGCTCAGAAACCTCCAATGCAGAGGCGGACTTTTCGACAAATTGAATCTTCCCAATCAGCATCTAGCATTCAAAGAGTGACAGGTGTGCTGTCCCAAGCGTTTCGAAATGCCTCACCTCAGGCAGCTGACAAATTAGGTGGTGTGGTCAAAAAAAGCCTCGACAAAAGGGTAGGAGGTCCGCCCTCTCCAAAAAAAGAAGATGCAGACCCTGAAGAGGAAGATGTTGATTCAAAAAGCTAACATTTGATATAAAGGCCTCTCCTATTTGCTGGAGTAGCTCAATTGGTAGAGCACCCGACTTGTAATCGGACGGTTGAGGGTTCAATTCCTTTCTCCAGCAATCTTTTACCCCAAGGGGGGTGTCGCATAGCGGCAATTGCAATGGACTGTAAATCCATCGACTTCGGTCTCCGCCAGTTCGAGTCTGGCCACCCCCAAATTTATCGTGGCATCTTTGGAAAACCCCGCCTCGCGGATACAATTGTATACCGCTTCGATGTGCTTTTCCAAATCTATCTACGCTAAATCTGGGGCAAGCCCACTTATTATTTCTCTTTTTTGAAATGAAGCTATTAGTTTGACGCAAACTCTATGCAAGAGTACACTTTTTCGTAATGTTTAAAGAGGATTCTGATGAAAAAATTTCTAGTTATAGTGGCTTGCCTGTTGTCTTTTGGTCTTCATGCGTTTGAACATGAACGACAATTCGAAAATAATCAGATTTGTGTCAGCAAGGTGAAAGTGTTGCCTCACGAAAAAATAGATGAGCATCGTGACAACTATTCTCAAATGATTATTGCTTTGAAAGGGGGAACTATCACACGCATTGAGCAGGATGGGCGGCTGATTGACGTGGAGTTTCCGACGGGTGGCACTGTTTTCCGTAAGGCTGACCCAGAAGGAGAGGTTCATCAGGCCGTAAATAATTCTTCTGAAGCAGTAGAGTTAATCGTTATTCAACTTAAAGAGGGTGCCAAGGATTCTAAAGAGAATAGAAAGCTTGCAGTTGGTATTGGGAATGATCCTTATGAGATCGCAGTAGATATAAGAATAGACTGTCCAATGAGTGAAGAATTACAGGCATTTAGAGATTCTGTTCCTATGGGAGGAACCTGTGTCGCAAATTTTGAAGAGTGGAAGCTTTCCTTTATTGAAAATATGACCAAACTGATCCAGCTAGTTAAAAGTGAGAAAGTGGCTAATTCAAGTTGGTCTGTTCACGTAGATCCTATTAAGGATTGAGAACCCAATTGTGTACATATATGTTTCTTTTGTATTCGCTTTAGCCCTATGATTTCGAGGCGAATTTTGCAAAACTAGTCATTGTTGCGATGAAACCTTTCCATCAAAAGGCACAGGTTAAAAGAAAAAGGATAAAAGGATGTTTTTACCTAGAAGTTTCGTGAAATACTTGTTATTTACTTTTCTTATTTCAGGGGCGTTTGCAAATGAGCTCCCTCTAAACGAAAAGATTTTGGAGAGAGTGCAAGAGCAATTTTCTCACCAAGGTGTTTTAAGACATAGAGATGGGTTTGTATATGTGGATATTGATGATGAGTATGTCTATAGACTAAGCCAATTGATCGCAACAGAAGCGTTTGAAGTTCCTCCATACTTTGGACATTCTAGTTTAGTAGGGGCGCATATCTCGGTCATTTATCCGGGGGAGCTAGATCAATATGAAGCTGAAAAGATTGAAGAGTATGGTCAAATAATAGAGTTTACTCCTCAATCTTGTGAAGCTGTATCTCCTATAAAGTGGAAGGGTATTGATGAAGTCTATTTAGTGACAGTAGAGGCTCTTCAGCTTAACTGCCTCCGAGAGAAATATGGTCTATCACCCTTAGAACATGCCTTTCACATTACTATTGGGGTGAAATTCAGCGGCTAGCTTTGAATTTACTGTTATTGATTTCTAAATAATAGGGATATGTACCAAAGTAAAAAGGCAAGGCCCGGAAGGGCCTTGCCAAGTTCTGCAAAATAAAGGGAGAAGTAGTTTTAGAAGTCGAAGCGGAGTCCCGCGTCTAGGCCACTATAAGTCAGATCTCCATGAGTATTGAAATCTGTGCTTAGGAAATATAGTTCCATTTGGTTCCACCAGTATTGGTTTTCCCAGCCAATATGCATCCCTAAGTAATAGTCATTAGAGAAACAGTATCCCCACTCAAGCCCGATAGACATTTCTGTCAATGCTCTTAGGCGAGAGTAGTCATTATTTTTAAGACGGAAATCCTCAAGCCCAGCTGTATTGAATGGAGGAACTGGGTCCCGATTGAAGGAAAATTTAGTATTAGAATCATATTCTCCATAAACAAGGGCACCTGCAAATTTTCCATAGAGGCTAAAACCCCATCCGATATGGAGGTATGAATCAAACCCCATTCTTGGACCAACAGCCCAAAAGTCAGAATTGGTTCGCATGCTTCCTGTAGTAATGGTATTGTTGTCAACACTATCTACCATGTTTGTATAGGCAACATTGTAGTGCATATCAATCCATGCAGCCTTCAGCCCAAAGTGAGGGCGGAGAGAAAATTGCTTACTAAAGAAGTGGTCGTACCCAAACTCTAAATCAACAGCATTGAGCCGTGTTTGCCAATCCGTTTTTGCAGTTGTGGATCCAACAACATTATAGAGAGTATCTGCAAAGGTTTGGAACTTAGTTGCAACTTGAGTAAGTGGTCTATCCGCGTTTCCAGAGCTATCTGAAACATCTGTGTAATGATAGGTCCAGGCGAGGTTAACATCCCAGTTTGAGTGTCCAAAGTCATAGCCAACACCGACACGAACACCAGGGGCATATTCAAAGCTAGGCTCTTTGAAATCTACACTTGTTGAAACTAAGATATTTTCTCCATTGCCTTGTGCTACATATTCAAGGGTGTCCATATTGGCGCGCCAATAAAGAAAGTCTGCTTGAATCGTAAAACCACAGTCCATGCAACCATGGGCAGAATGCATGGTCATATCTTGGTTCTTCCCATCTTGCTGTTTCACTCGATTTGCATCGTTTGATTCATAGCTTGAATTGTAGCTCGAGCCATTTTGAGAATGAGAGGTGAGATTTTCAAATAGTTTTGAATGCTCTTCAAGAGCTATTTCAATTTGCGAAATTCGTGACTCAGAAATTTCGGTTTCTTGATCACAAAAAGCTGTTGTCGAAAAGGCTATACAAAGAGCCGCAATCGAGTAAAAAAGTTTCATAGTTCAACTCCTGCTAACATTATAGATAGGTTATTTTGCACTATCGAATAGTTTGGTTAATTTTTCAAGAAAAGAGTTTCATTCTTTGAAAATAGGGTGACAGCTCAGAGCAAATCATACTTTTTAGAACCCAAGGCTCTGTTATCATAATCAATTGATTATTAATATAATACGGAAATTTGAATCTTAATCGACTTATGCTAAGGAGATTGTACTGGTTGGGGTTGCAAAAATATTAAGAATCTGTTAAGATTTAACTTGAAGGGCTTTGTCCCCGTAAATTTTGGATGTAATGTATGGTAAGTAGAGCAATTGAACAGATTCTTGAGTTTGAGGATGATACGCGACTAGCGAGTCAAGATCCTCTTGTACGCGAATGGAATATCGAAATCCTTGACCAAATCGTCCAGAATCTCATTGCAGATTTCCCTTTGAGACCCTCTGAGGAAGACCTTAAGGTATATGGCCTGCTAAAAAAGAGAATGGAGCATTTTTCTGAAGAGTTCGAAGATGAGCGTTTCAGAGATCATGTCTCGACCCTTATAAAGAAGATTGCTTCTTACCGAAGTGCTAGGGCTCATTCTGTTCAAGGGATTCTTCGTCATCCTATGACAGAAAAAATTGTGGGTTTCAGAGGATCTCTTGAAGAGAAATCTCCTTCATGGTTTCGTTTGAAGTTGATTGGATATATTCGAAATGAATTGACCCCTGCGATACTGAATGTGAAAACAAGTGGTGAACGGGATTGGCTACATCCAATTCTTGAAAGCTTGGTTCAAATCGGTCAAGTATTAGAACCCTTTGATATTGACGGGTCTTATGATGATGAGATGCGCGATTCTATTAAACAGTTTTTGTTTAAGGGAATCACAACGCATCAGATTTATCAAAACCTACTCATCTATCAAAAAGGAACCATCGATCATTCTAATGTTGAACCATGCGTTGAAGCTGCGGATGGAATCAATATGTTTATTATTGACTATCTTGTTCCTTTTTTAAAGGATCCCGATGTGGAGCCGAGCCGTCTCGAGGTGGAAATAATTACAAACCATCTTCAAATTTTGAACGATGAATTTTCTATTCATCAAAAGAATCTTTTTAGTCCCTCAATTAATATCCTCAAAAGTTTTTTGTAATTTGTTGCAATTATAGATCCTTTAATTTAGTCATTGGATTATGCAACTAAAAAGGAAAGTGGATCCTATGTATAAAAAGTATTTTGGAATTGAGACGCCCATCGTTTATTTAGAAGACATCAAAATTGAAAAGAAAATCGAAGAGCGTTTTAAGCGGTCTTGGAAGCGGTTTTCCAAAAAGGCTGAACCGATGGTCTCTGAATTTCGAGGAGAGCGCTTTGATGCTTTTTTTCGCCAGCTTAAAAAAGATGGATGTGATGAAAGGTATAATCGTCGTATCAGTATCCGATTTATCAATCCTGTCGTTGGATATGGTGTTTTTGCGAAGGAAGATATCCCTCCTTATTCTACGCTATGTCAGTACACAGGTTTGTTAATGATCGATGATGAGATTGATCCTGATCATGACAGCACTTTTTCTTTTACCGATTATAAGACATTTTCTATTGATGCTGCCAAGCATGGAAACTGGGCACGGTTCATGAATCATTGCGCCGAGGGAGAAAAAAAAAATAATGCAATTCCTTGGGAGCATTATTTGGAAGAAGGTCCTCGGATTGTTTTCACTTCTGGTCAATATGGGATTAAAAAGGGAAAGCAGATTCTCTACTCTTATGGAGATGACTACTGGGTCGATAAAAAGTGTGTCAAGTTTTAGATGGTGTTACTAACCACTCTCCAAAACGTTCCTTGATTTTCAAATGAGAGGGAGCTTTTGTTTGTGAAGCGGTTAAGCGCTTTTTGAATAGGGTAGCCCTTATCTTTTCCCCAAAGAAAGTCATCACCACAAAGGATTCCGCCACTCATTTCAATATGGGGATACCAGGCTTCAAGATCTTGTAGAACGGAGTCTTCGTCGTGAGAAGCATCCACATAAATGAGATCGATGGGAGGAAAGGGTTTTCTAGAAGCTTCAAGAGATGTCATTCTAAGAGGGACGATTTGATCGGTCAGCCGCGTCCGGATGACGTTAGAAAGGAATTGGTTATAAAGCGTGGAGCAATCTTGAGTATGCTCAGCGGAGCCTTCCCAATGGTCTACAGCATAGACTGTGCCCTTTAAAGGAAGAAAAGTTGCCATAAAGATGGTAGAAATGCCATGCCAACAGCCCAACTCAACGACTGTTTCAATCTTATTGTTTCTTAGGATATTCCCCAATCCGACAACAGACTCTTGATTGAAAAAGGAGCTCCCTTCAAATGGAAGCAGCTCTTTAACAAGGTGATAAGGTGCAGGACGAAGAAATGAGGGCAGAGGAGAGAGTTGATAACCCCCTTGGCTAGACGGAGAAAGAATCTCTTGCCGAAGCAGTTCTCTCAAAGTCTTTTCAGAAATTCCAAGTCCATTGGGCTCAGCAATTCTTCCCCCAAATAATTGAAATAACTTAATAGCACTAAGGATGTTTCGATTCTCTGTCATATTAATATAACATATAATTAACATGAAAATATAATTTCAACACTTTACTAATTAATTTTGATATTATAATTAGTGTATATAGGCTTAATTTATTTCTATTATTGTTTTTGTTAGAAAATTCAATGATAGGTTGCGATTCGAGCCTCGATAGGACTCAATAGACCTTGTTAGGAGTAAACACATGAAAAAATTAGATACACTTGTTTGCGTCCTTCTCTGTATTGGTGGGTTAAACTGGGGTTTAATCGGATTGTTTGAATTCAATCTTGTTGAATACTTTGTTGGCAGAAGCTGGTTAGACAGATTGATTTACGTATTGATCGGCGCGTCTGCAGTTTACCAAGCAGTAGGTTGGAAACAAATTAAAAAACGCTGGAAGTAAGCATGTTAGCTGGAGGATTTCCGTAATGATGAAAAGACTTGATGGCCTAGCCATTCTTTTTCTTGTTCTAAGTGGAATCGTTTGGGGATTCGTAGGACTTTACAGACTCAATCTAGTTGAGTATGTTTTTGATCGCGAATGGCTAGTCCGCATCATTTATGTATTATTCGGATTTGCCTTTATCTACCACACGATCTCTTGGCGTGCAAGTTGCAAAAAGAAAAGAACAAAACGATAAAATAGTTGCAAGCCTGATTGCAACTCATGATCATAGCCGAGCTCGCTAGTTGTCGAGCTCGTCTTTCTATATCCAAGAACATATCCTGTAATACCACCTTCGGGGGCATACAATGTTGTTACTCAGTAGAGGTTGAGGGTTTGAACTCTCGCAGGTATATCATGAGCTGTCTAGTAAGCAATAGAGAATCGGAAATAGGGTCCTGCAAAGCTAAAATCATCGTCAAAGAGGTGCGCATTGCTGTTTAGCTGATCTGGGCCACCTGAAAATAGACGCGATCTATCAAATGTATCTAATTCCCAATAGGTTAAAATTCTATAACCGACAGCAAAGTTATACTTCACTTGGTTTGTGGTATGCAAACGGTACGTTAAACCAACATCTAAGCTGGTATTCGGGACAAACCCATACTTAGGGTGATTTTTCCACTTAATAGCATTTCCCTCTGCACCTAATTTTGAAGAGCTTGCCGTTGTAAGTATTCCCTGAGACCAACTTTTGGAATAGAGTAGCGCAAATTGAGCAAGCAGATAAAAATTTAGGTCATGACTCCATTGGATTGGCAAAAGAGAAAAGTCAAAATCTATTGTGCCTTTTGGCCCTAGGCCCCAAAGGTGTTCTTTCTGCTGAGAGCTTAGGAAGATTTGATTGAATTCTGTCACTACGCCCCCAGAAAGGGTCTGGATCAAGTCGTTATTCCTGAAGTTTAGAGAGGCGTGGAAATCGTTATAAGATAGGCCTCCACCCAGGCGAAGGACCATTTGTGAGTTTATGGGCAGAGTCCTTCCAAATAAGAAGTTAAGCACATGTAAGTGAATGTGCATGTGCCCTTTATCATCTTGAAAGTTTCTCTGCTGCTCATTTGGAATGCTTGTTGAATCGATCACGTCGCGGTTAAGAGTCCCATTTCCATCATTATGAAGGTAACTGTAATAGAGACCCAAATCACTATTCGTTGGAGGGCGATAGCGCAGAAAGAGGTTAAATCCTGCATTATATTCAGGATCAATCGATTCCGACCTGCGGCTTTGCACGGAAATGGCAGCATTTGCTGGAATTAAAACATTGATGAGATCCTGCTCTCCCGCAAATGTTGGTGTTAAAGTGGAGCTCATATAGAGAAATTCTGCTCCCCCTTCAATCCAACCCTCTTTATCCATAAGCACTTGACGCCAATCTGGTGTACGACTTTCCTCAGCACTTCCCCGGGCTGGGATCCAAGCAAGTGCTAAATAGAGAGTTGTTACACCCTTTATCACATAATTACTGGCCATCTTAGATTGCTCCCCCTAAACCTTTTCTTATCGAAAGTTTATTTATTGTAAATAGGGGCTTATATACCTAAGAAAATTCAAAAGTTGGTCGCGGGAGCCCCAATCGGCCTGAATTGA
>CAYGKJ010000014.1:0-47630 GCA_964350675.1 uncultured bacterium
GGCCACTAGCCCCAGTCACGTTCTTCCAAAATAAGAGCAGCAAGATGGTTAAACTTTTCTTGAAAGGCTTTGAGTTTTTCAACATTACCTTCTTCTGAAAGGACTTTTGCTTGTTCTCCCATTTGGGTGAGTTCGCCTGCCAAGAGCTGAAAGTTGAGAAAGCGCTCATTTGCCGCTCGATTTGCTCGAATTGCCGTAGCAAGGAGTTCTTCAAGGGTATCGGTTTCAACTTTGCCAATCTTTTGAGAAACATCTTGCGCTTCTCTTTCTCCCCAAGAATGGATGAGATTAAGGGTCACTTCGCGTTCTTTCTGGATCAAAGCAGGTATTTCTTCTGCAAAGACATTGTAGATTTTGATTTGAGTGCGTGCAAGAGCTTCAAGACTCGTATCGTCTTCATGTTTCAGCTGCTTGAAAAAGTGACTCTTTTTCTGAAGAGATTTTTAGATAATAGTGTTACAATAGCGATTATATTAGGTATCAGTCTATTCATTGTTGATGTCATTTAAGGGCTTCGTGTGCTCGTGCTTCGTATTCCTCAGGAATGAGGATCTCGATTCCTCTCTCTAGGCGAAGGTGAGGCATGGTTCCACTTGCGTCATTCTGACGTGTCATACAGGGGATGTTTTCATCTTCGAGCTTTGATTTGATGAGCTCTGCTTGAAAATCGTCATTTGCTTTAGTGATACATATGTAGCTTTTCATAATGAAAGTAGTGTACTAAAATGTGTTTCATGTATCAAGTAGTTATGAGATATTTCTATCTATTTTTTTTGCTTCATAGTAGGGTGTTCTGCAATGGAAAATGATTGTTTCGACGGAAAGAAAGTTGTTCTTTCCGAAATGATGTGGAAGGACAAGCTGACTTCCGAGCAATTTAAGATTCTTCGAAAAGGGGGAACGGAGCCTCCCTTTAATAATGCCTATGATAGTAACTATGAGGAGGGGATCTACGAGTGTGCTGGATGCAGACTTCCTTTGTTCAGTTCAAAGACCAAGTTTGATTCTCATACAGGTTGGCCTAGCTTTTGGGAGCCGATTTGCCTAAAGAATGTGACGTTGAAGCGAGAGCTAAGGTCTTTTCTTTTTGGAAAGGAGTGTTCATGTAGCCGTTGCGGTGGTCACATCGGGCACCTTTTCACAGATGGTCCGCCACCTACGGGAGACCGATATTGCATCAACTCCGTGGCTCTTGAATTTATTCCTGGAAAAGATGAGTAGTCTTTGATAGATAGAAATTAGATTAAGGTATCTTTTTATAGGGATAGGGTATGAATATCAAGAGACTCGGGGGGAATATCGCATTTTTAATAGGGGTTATTCTCATTTGCTACGGATTCTATGGAAGTTATCGGATGTTTGAGGCATACCGCGATGTTGAACAAAAGACAAAATACGTACCAGGCGAAGGTTTTCGAGAATTCATTCAGGATGAGTTTGAGGGAGAAGTAGATAAGTATACGGTCCCCGTGGTTCTTTGCTACGTAGGTGGGGTAATCTTCCTAGTTGGGGGCTGGATCCTTATCCGCTCTTCCAAGCGCAAAAAATAATCTCTGTGTCTTCATTACATTTTAGCTTTGAAGATCTAGAGCATCTTCTAAAAAAGAGTTTGGGTGTTTAGAGTGGATTTCTCTAGGAGGATAAGGGACTCGGATTCCATGTTTTCTAAATGCCTTCCATGCTTCAATAATAATGTCGCTTTGGATTCCACTTGTCCCATTTTCAGGATCTTCTACCCAAACCCGCAATTTAAGATCCACGGCATTATCAATAAGGGAACTGAAGCGCACATAAGGAGAAGGATCTTTCTTCACTCGATTTGTTTTTTGAGCTATTGAGACTAGAAGTTGTTGTGCAAGTAAAAGATCGGAATCGTAAGAAAGCCTAAAGAGAATTTCCATACGGATATGAGGGTCGCTATAAGACCAATTTTCTAGTTTGCTTGAAATAATAAGTTGATTGGGGATTAAGTGTTCTTTTCCCTCCCGTGTTCTAACAGATACATAACGCGCATGAAGTTTATTGACAATGCCATAGGTTTTACCCTCATCTAGGCTAATAACATCTCCTGGCTTGATAGATCGATCCATTAAAATGATAAATCCACTAAAGTAGTTTGAAAAGATATTTTGAAGGCTAAAGGCAACTCCAACACCGACTGCTCCTGCAAAGATTGAAAATACCGAGAGGTCGATTCCTAATAAGGATAAACCAATAAAGATTGAACAGATAATCAGGAGGGTTTTTATTATCTTAGAAATAAGGAGTTGCATTGAAAGTTGAAGGTGTTTTTTTTGCTTTAGCCTCACAGATAGATAATTAGAGAAGGAATTGGCCACATATATTAAGAATCCTGTGGAAATTAGAGCTTTGATCATTCCAAAAAGTGAAATTTTTATCGACCCTAGCTGGAAATTTACAGATTGAAGATAGGTAATAGAAGGTTCCAAAAGATCAAAGGCTTGAAATATTGTAATTAACCAGGCTACAAGTCCTCCAAAAAAACGAATATACAGATTTTTAAAGAATGCTTTTAAAAGAGAGGTGGTCATAAGAGCTGTCTGTATGAAGAGGGCAATTTCTACAAAATATGAGGCAGACCCTAAGAAAATGGAGATAATGGGCAGTGTGAGACATTGGATTAAGAAAGTAAATAAGAACAAGGGAAATTCAGATTGAAAAAATATAGAGTAAAGTTTTTGAGAATTGAAATGTAGTAGTTTCCGAGAAATAAAAGCCGAAATCCCACCGATAAGAAAAGAAATAGCAATAGCTCCCATCTGTATGACAAGGTCTCTTGGGTCTTGTAAAGCAATTTGTTCAATAATCATATAATACTCCGTATCTGTAGATATTATACGGAACACAGAATTTTTGATATATTCAAAAAATTATATTATCTGCTGCAGGCTTTTGTAGGTGTCAGGAAACTAATCAATTTTTTTCATCTACTTCCCTTTTCGATTGTTTCAAGTGCTTTGATTTGAGAAAGATTCCAGGCATCGGTACTAAAGGGAGTTGAAAACCACTGATCAAGGATCTCTCGGAGCTTTTCAGAGGAGGTGAGGCGCAAGCTTAGCCCAAGGACATTGGCATGATTGTAAGTGCGAGCTCCTTTAGCGGTTTCTCCATCGACACAAAGGGCTGCGCGGATTCCAGGAAATTTGTTGGCAAGAATGGTGCATCCTGTCCCTGTCCAGCATAGGACGATTCCTTCATCGGCGATTCTTTCCTGAATTTCTTGGATCGCCTTTTGAGTGACTGTCGTCCAATCCTGTTCCTCGCTTTCTTTTTGAGGCCCGAAATAGATGACTTGATGCCCCCGTGACTCAACCTCGTTAATGAGTTGGTTAATGACGAGGAGGTATCTATCTGAACTGACTGCTATTTTCATACTTATCATTTTTTGTTGTAGACAAGATGCGTATTATATTGTAGAACCAAAAATTAGTACAAATTTTTTTTGAGAATGCCTTGAGATGAAAAGAGCTTTTAAAATCGTTATTATCACTCTCCTCATAGTTGCTGTCGGAGCGTTGACAGCAATATTTGTCACCAAACACAACATTCCTATACTAGAGCCAAAAGGGATGATTGGTATGAAAGAGCGGGAGTTAATTATCACCTGTTCTTCATTGATGCTTATCGTGGTTATACCAGTCATGATTTTGGCCATTGTTTTTGGATGGAAATATCGCGAAGGAAGAGAAGGAAAACATACCCCTGACTGGGAGCATAACAGCATTGCAGAGTGTTGTTGGTGGGGAGTCCCTGTTGTGATCATTATTATTCTTGCTGTGATCACATGGAAAACCAGTCACGATCTCAATCCATTTAAGCCTATTGTGAATGGAACGAAACCGATTGAGATCCAAGCTGTAGCCCTCAATTGGAAGTGGCTATTCATTTATCCTGAGCAAGGAATCGCCACGGTCAACTATGTACAATTTCCAGAAAAGACTCCGATCAATTTTGTTATTACCGCTGAGGCTCCAATGAATTCATTTTGGATTCCTCAACTAGGAGGGCAGATTTACGCAATGCCGGCGATGCGTACTAAACTTCACCTCGTTGCAAATGAGCCAGGGGAGTTTGAGGGGCGCAATACAAACATTAGTGGAAAGGGGTTTGCTGGAATGATTTTTAAAGCAGTATCTAGTACGGAACAAGACTTTCAAGATTGGGTAGGGCAAGTAAAATCCTCGGGAAGAAGCCTCACTTGGGATGCTTATAAGCAGCTAGTAGAACCGAGTCAGTATGTTCCTATGGAGGTTTACGGAAGGGTACAACCTCACCTTTTTGATCAAATATTAATGCAATACATGCCGGAAGGAAAATAGAGATGAGCTTATTTGGAAGACTCGGAATAGATGCTTTTAAGCATGATTGGATTGAATATGCCGCTGATGTAACCATAGTTGGGGGCGCTCTTGTTGTGATTGCTCTTCTTACTTATTATAAAAAGTGGGGGTGGCTATGGAAAGAATGGTTTACATCTGTTGATCATAAGAAAATTGGAGTCATGTATATTGTTTTTTCGGGGATTCAACTAGTCAAAGGGCTTGTTGATGCACTGATGATGCGAGCGCAGCAAGCTGTTGCGTCAGGTGAATGTATGGGATATCTGGGAGCAGAGCATTTCCAGCAACTTTTTACGGCTCATGGGGTCACCATGATCTTTTTTGTCGGGATGGGGCTTGTGTTTGGAATCATTAATTTGGTTTTGCCGATTCAAATTGGGGCCCGAGATGTGGCCTTTCCTCTCCTAAATTCAATTAGTTTCTGGCTCTTTACAGCAGGAGGACTCTATATCTTCATCTCGCTTGTAATCGGAGTCTTTGCCGGGACGGGGTGGACCGCATATCCACCCCTTGCCGGTCTTAAATACAACCCGGGGGTTGGGGTAGACTACTGGATCTGGAGTATTCAGATATCAGGGATAGGATCTCTCCTGTCCGGGGTCAATTTCCTTGTGACAATTCTGAAAATGCGTTGCCCTGGAATGAAGCTGATGAGAATGCCTGTTTTCGTTTGGGCAGCTTTTGCAACGATGATCCTTGTGATTTTTGCATTTCCCATCCTTACAGGAACAATCGGGATGCTTTCTACTGACCGCCTTTTAGACACAAAGATCTTTACTGCTGGCTATGGTGGGAATCCAATGATGTATATCAATTTGATATGGGCATGGGGACATCCAGAGGTTTATATTCTAGTTTTGCCGGCATTTGGGATTTTTTCTGAGTTGGTACCTGTGTTTTCTCACAAAAAACTCTTCGGATATAAGTCAATGGTGTGGGCGATTGGTGTGATTACTTTCCTCTCCTTTATCGTATGGCTTCACCACTTCTTCACAATGGGAGCAGGAGCAAATGTCAACGCTTTCTTCGGGATCATGACAATGATTATTGCAGTTCCCACCGGGGTAAAAGTCTTCAACTGGATTTTTACTATGTACCGAGGAAAGGTGAGCTTTACCACTCCAATGCTTTGGTTCATGGGGTTTGTTTTTGTTTTTGTGACTGGAGGGATGACAGGCGTTATGCTGGCAATCCCCGGAATTGATTTCCAAGTTCATAATAGTCTCTTTTTAGTTGCGCATTTTCATAATGTGATTATTGGAGGGGTTGTTTTTGGGGTTTTTGCAGGGTATTCCTATTGGTTTCCAAAATTTGCTGGTTTTAGACTCGATGAAAAGCTTGGAAAGTATGCGTTCTGGTTTTGGTTTGTTGGATTTTTTGTAGCTTTCTTTCCTCTCTATCTTCTTGGATTTATGGGAGCGCCGCGCCGCATCAACCATTACCCAGATGGTAATGGATGGCAACCTCTCTTCATTGTTGCTGCGATCGGAGGACTTTTGATTTTTATCGGGGTTCTGTTCCAGGCTGCTCAACTTTATAAGAGTATCAAGAATCGCGAAAAATTAAAGGATACAACGGGAGATCCTTGGAATGGACGGACACTTGAATGGTCAACATCGTCTCCACCTCCCTTCTACAATTTTGCAATCATCCCTGAAGTGCATGATAAAGATGCCTTTTGGGAGATGAAGAAATCGAAAAAAGAAGCCGGAGAGCCTAAGTATCAAGACATCCATATGCCGAAAAATTCGATGGTAGGTGTTAACATTGGTATTCTGAGCTGCGTCTTAGGATTCGCGCTTGTCTGGCATATTTTCTGGCTGGCTGGGCTCTGCACCTTGGGAGTTGTGATTACCTTAATTGCCCGTCTCTTTGTCAAGGAGACCGACTATTATGTTAAGGCAGAGGAAGTAAGAGAAATTGAAATGAGGAGTCGCGCCACATGAATATGCACGAGGCTAGTCCTGATACTCACCATGATATTTACTCAAAAACAGTTTTTGGTTTTTGGCTTTACCTACTAACGGATTTCATGCTGTTTGCCACTATTTTTGCAACGTATGCTGTACTCAGCCCAAATCATTTTGGAGGCCCGACCCAGAAACAACTCTTTAACTTAGATTACACGACCCTCCAGACATTTATACTCCTCATTAGTACTTTTACAGTTGGAATCGGAGGAGCCTATGCTCACAGAAGGAATAAAGGAGGAACGATTGCCTTTTTCCTCATCACTTTTCTTTTAGGGCTGATCTTTTTAGGGATGGAGCTTCATGAGTTTTTCCATCTTATAGCTGCGGGGAGTGGCTGGGAAAAAAGTGGTTTTGCATCAGCGTTTTTCACTCTTGTGGGAATGTTTGTTCTCCACCTAGTCATTGCACTTCTCTGGGTGATTGTTCTTCTCATTCCAGTATTTCGCTCAGGAGTATCCGGGACTTGTATTCGACGCCTAACGTGCCTTAAAATGTTTTGGCAGTTTCTCAATATCGTTTGGGTATTTATTTATACAATTGTTTACCTCGTGGGGATCATATGATAGATCAACATCATGGATGGAATGTAAGTTTTAAACCTATATGGATTGGGTTTATCATCTCTCTTGTATTAGTGCTTGCTGCTTATCGGATTGTGGATCACTATCATCTAACGCAGGGGCTACTCATATCATCAATCATTTCGATTGGATGCGTTTTAGCTGTGATTCAGCTGATTTTTTTCCTCCATTTAGGCCTCGAGGAAAAGCCGCGCTGGAATCTCTGGATATTTGTATTTGGAGCCGTACTGATCCTATGCATCATTTTAGGGACGCTTTGGATCATGAGCAATTTGAACTACAATGTCATGCCTAATATGGGGCACTAGATGGAAAATACATTAAGAAAACCTCTGACGCTTAAGCACTATCTTCTCCTGACGAAACCTGGGATTATCCTGGGAAACATACTGACGACTGCTGGAGGGTATGCTTTAGCAGCAAGGGGGCATTTTGACTTGGGACTTTTTCTATCTATGGTTCTGGGCCTTGGACTAATCATTGCGTCTGCCTGTGTTTTCAATAACTATATCGATCGCAATCACGATGCAAAGATGAATCGGACAAAATACCGCGCCTTAGCTCGTGGGATTATTCCCCATCGAAAAGCGCTCCTTTTCGGAACAAGCCTTGGTCTTTTAGGCACATTGACTCTTGCCTTAGGAACAAACCCATTGACAACCTGCGTTGCTCTAACAGGCTTTTTCTTCTATGTGATTGTTTATTCATTATCGAAGTACCAAACGACCTATGGCACCCTTATTGGAAGTATTGCGGGAGCTATTCCGCCAGTTGTAGGTTACACCACCGCGGCGCATACGCTTGATCTTGGAGGATTCATCCTCTTCGCTATTATTGCTATGTGGCAAATGCCCCATTTTTTTGCTATCGCCATTTATCGCCTCAGCGACTATACCAAGGCCTCAATTCCTGTTTTTCCCCGTGTTAAAGGAATGCGAAAGACAAAGGTTCATATGACTGCGTACCTTCTCGCGTTCATCATAGCAACCGCTCTTTTGACCCTTTGTGGCTATACCACGTTGACCTTCATGCTGATTATGGCGCTCGTTGGCATTTCTTGGCTCATTCTTGCCCTCAAAGGCTTTTCTGCCAAAAATGATGCACGCTGGGCCCGAAAGATGTTTATCTTTTCTCTCGTTGTTGTAACGACTCTCTCAGTAGCTCTGCCTTTTACGACGGCTTCTTAAAGATCAAACCCGCCCGAAAGGCAATGGTTCCCACAAGGATAGCCAGCATTGAGATAAAAGATCCTCCTAAAAGACAAACAAGTCTATTATCCATGATTTTTTCGTGGCATTCATTAGTAATATGGTTGCTATCATCTCTCTCAATAGGAACACGCCTGGCATTAACCTCTACCGTAAGGATGGTTAGCGCGAGTCCTGAAAGCCAGAAAGGAGAGAGCTGGCTCATGGTAACTTTTTGCTTCAATCGTGGAAGAGGAGCTCGCGCTGCTAGGGCAAACAAAGAACCTAAGGCTGCCATTAAACAAATGACTTTTACATCCACTGAGTCTATTAAAGAGCGAACAATTCTATTTTGCAATCTAACGCTTTTAGATTTCATCTGTTCGGGTGAAATTTGTTCATTAAATTCCAGATGATGGGCTTCTATAACCACGATTGATGAAAAAGTAATTTGAATTGAGAGTGTGGTCATAGCAACAGTCTTTACAGCTTCATTGCGAGTTAAAAGGGCTATTCCCCCATATATAGGTGCCTGATGTTCAGGGTGAATCAAAGAAAAATTAGTATTGTTCATAAAAAAACCTCCAATTTTTGCGCGCGGTTATAGATGTAAAAACCAAATAAAGTCCATAAAGATTATAGAAATAAATCAAGGTGAGAACCTAGAATAGGTGCATGAGAGAACTTAAAAAATTATTTGAGAATAATCGCACGTGGTCTGAGGGAAAGAGAGAAGAAGATTCCGATTTTTTTAAAAGGCATGTAGATGGACAGGCCCCGAAGTATCTTTGGATTGGTTGTTCTGACAGCCGGATTCCTGCGAATGAAATGATTGGGCTAGAGGCTGGAGAAGTCTTTGTTCATCGCAATGTCGCAAATGTTTTCCCACATACCGATATCAATTGCCTCTCTGTTCTAGAATATGGAGTTGAAAATCTCGGGATTGAGCATGTTATTGTCTGTGGCCATTATGGGTGTGGGGGCGTTGCCGCCGCTATGGAAAATGCTCAGTTTGGGCTTGTTGATAATTGGCTTCGCAATATTCGTGACGTCTATTTCCGAGAGAAAGAAACTCTTGATCAAATTCAAGATAAAGAGGAAAGATACAAACGTCTTGTTGAGTTCAATGTTTTGACGCAAGTGATGAATGTTTGTCATACCACGATTGTTCAAAATGCCTGGGCTAAAGGTAAAACGCTCATCATTCACGGATGGGTCTATGATATTTCTACAGGTCTTCTCAAAGATCTTAGCTGCTGCATCGCCTCTCTTGATCAGATCGACGCTACCTACCGCACTCTAAAACTCCACTAATAGTGATTTTTCCTTTCGCCTAGGTCGTTTTTCGAACTTTAGACTCATAATGTTGATCTTTTGTTTTCTGAGGCAGAAATAGATAAGCCTTTTCTAGAAAGGCTTTCAACTCCTTAAGAAAAGGATATCTAGGATTGAACTGGTAGCTTCTGGTTTTACCCAATATAGAGCTCACGATGACACACCCACTTTCCAAACGATCAAGTGTTTTCTGGAAAGGAGAAAGGGCTTCTTCAAAGACACGCTTTAACTCCGCGCTGTAACAACGTCCATTTTTCAGAAGAAAAAAGAGGACTTTTCTGCATTTTTACCACCAAAAATTGGCTCCAACATAATCCACCTATATTAGAGGTTATATAACCTCTAATATAGGTTTTAAGTTTTTTAGTCAAACGCTATCTATCTAGTTATAAATGAGTTATTTGTTATCTACCTTGGCGACGGCTCTTATTCTGGGTAGTTTTTCTGGGTTTGAATCCTTGATTTTCATTCCTAGAAGGACGAGCACTGCTCCGAGGTTTTTTGTCGCCCCAAGATGATCCGGCTCTCTTTTCGTCACGAGGAGAACTCGATCGCTTCTCGCCATAGGAAGAGCCAGGCTTTTTGTCGCCCCAAGATGATCCGGTCTTTTTATCACCTCGAGAAAAACTAGGCTTATTGCCGCCGCGAGATGAACGTGTGCGGTCAGATCTTTGATTGCGAGCTCTTCGTGGAGGGCCATTTGAAGAAATTTTAGTTGGATCTGGCTCTAGGCCTGAGATCACGGCACTATCAATCTGTTGCCCGGTGAACTTTTCGATCTGCTTCATCATATAGGCGTCGCGCCCAGCGACTAGAGTCAGGGCAATTCCCTTAGCTCCAGCACGGCCAGTGCGGCCGATACGATGGACGTAATCTTCTGCATTTTCAGGAATGTCGAAGTTAATAACGTGAGAGATCTCTTGGACATCGATTCCTCGAGAGGCAACATCAGTTGCAACAAGGATATTAATCGATCCGTTCCGAAGCTGTGCTATAGTGCGGGTGCGCTGTCTCTGATTCATATCGCCATGAAGGGCACCTGTAGGGTATCCTTTATCGCGCAACTCATCCACAAGCTGACCTGCATGACGCTTTGTTGAAGTAAAAATAATCGCATTTGTTACGTTATCCTGACTTAGGATGTGATCAAGAATACGATTTTTGTGGTGCAGGTCATCAACAAAGTGCACTTTCTGCTCAATATTTTCATGAGTTACCTGCTGAGAGGCAATTGCAATCTCTTTAGGATCATTTAATAGCTTTTTCGATAGCTTAACGACACTTCCCTGCATTGTTGCAGAGAACATTAACGTTTGTCTATCAGATGGAGTTTTCGAAGCGATATCTTCTACAGGTTTTACAAAACCCATGTCGAGCATTCGGTCGGCTTCATCAAGGATAAGCATTTCGAGTCGAGGGAATTCAACTTTCTTTTGGTGGATGAAGTCAATCAGTCTTCCAGGTGTCGCAATAAGAATGTCCAACGAACGTTTAAGCTTTGGAGCTTGTTTGTGATAAGGGATCCCTCCAACAACGGAAACCGTTTTGACATGGGGGAGATACTTGGTATATTTTTTGGCTTGTGTTTCAATTTGCATTGCAAGCTCGCGTGTTGGAACTAGGATCAGAACTCGAGGTCCCTTGCCACCTTTTGAGGGGGAGTTTACCAAGTGGTTAATAGCAGGCAGCAAAAAGGCAGCTGTTTTCCCCGTTCCCGTTTGTGCTGAAGCCCGGATGTCTACTCCTTCCTTAACCACAGGGATAACCGCTTTTTGAACCTCTGTCGGTTCAGAATATCCTGCAGCAGCGATTGCCTCAAGGATTTTAGGATGAAGATCTAAATTATCGAATGTCATTTTCTAACCAACTTAATTTTGAAACTTCTACTAGTCTACCATGTTTGATTTGTTAAAAGATATGTAAATGTTAATTCTGTCGGAAAGGTTTTTGAAAAAAGGAATGCGTTGAACTAATGTTTACTTCTGCACTATGTTGGTGCCCATGAAGATATATGATATTTCTTTAACTTTATCAGAGTCTATTCCGACTTGGCCCGGGGATAGAGGGGCTGAGTTCAAGAAACTTCTTGAGCTAAGTAAGGGAGAGATGGCCAATGTTACAGCAATCAAAATGAGCGCCCATACTGGGACTCATGTAGATGCTCCTTGTCATTTTCTAAAAGATGGGTACTCAGTCGAGAAGTTGCCTCTAGAAGTGTTGATAGGTAAGGCTGTTGTTGTTGAAGCATCGGATGCCAAACTCATAACAAAAGAGGTCTTGGAAGGCATAAATATTTCTTCAAATATAGAGCGCCTCTTGATCAAAACTCGGAACTCAGAGCAGTGGGCAAGTGGAGCTACTGAGTTTATTGAAGATTACGTTGCAATCAGTGCCGATGGTGCAGAATATCTTGTGGATCAAGGAGTCAAGCTCATTGGGGTGGATTACCTTAGCGTGGCCCCGTTTGATAGTCTTGTCGATACCCATCAAATCCTCCTCAAGGCAGAGGTAGTTATCCTTGAGGGGATAAATCTTACAGAGGTTTCTCCGGGGGCCTATACCCTTTACTGTCTTCCGATAAAGATTGCAGGTTCCGACGGAGCTCCGGCAAGAGCTATTTTGTTGAAATAAAGTTAGATAGCGTCGTCAAATACTCTGCGTTGCCCTACTTCAAGAGCCCACTTGGGGCTCTTTCCATATAGAAAGATCCCTCCCAACAAAGATTATTTGCCGACACTATGCTAGAATCCATAGCCAATGGTAAGGCCCGGCTAGACCTTCATTGCAGATGTTTTTGAAAGGGGAGCCTTAGCGGTTACGGAGCTTTCCCCTAGTCATACTTTACCAGCTCTCATTGCTATTGAACTTGGTTTAGCTTTTTTTACTTTTCAACATCAATTAATGTGTAGAATAGGTGTCTATTGCTTTGATCAGATGCTGAATCTAATGCCAAAGGATCCATCGATTGGACTTCCTTTATCTGCTGAGACTTTTGCAACTCCTGGAAAATAAGTAGTAGTCAGGGGTACCATCTTGAGAGGTTAATGCAAGGACTCTAATGGAGAATAAGCAGCTAAATATAGACGTCGCGCTTGTGCGCAGGTTGGTGGCTACTCAGTTTCCAAGGTGGAAGGATCTTCCGATTCGGCCGGTTACTTCGGGAGGATGGGATAACAGAACCTTTCATTTGGGAGAGGACATGCTCGTGCGCATGCCGAGCGCCGCTGGATATGCAGCTCAGGTGGAGAAAGAACACAAGTGGCTGCCAAGGCTAGCTCCCCATCTTCCGCTTTCTATTCCAGTCCCTTTAGAAATGGGTAATCCTGACAAGGGTTATCAATGGAAATGGTCCATTTATCGTTGGCTTGAAGGCGATACCGTTGCTTCTACTACAATAGCCGATCTAGGCAAATTTGCGGTGAGTCTAGCTCAATTTCTTGTGGCTTTGCAAAAGATCGATGCAACGGGTGGTCCATTGCCCGGACCGCACAGCTTCTATCGTGGAGGACTACTATCGGTTTATGATGCTGATACACGTCGAGCAATAGATCAACTAACAGGTAAAATAGAGGTTGAGGTTGCGCTCAATGTTTGGGAAACAGCGCTTGCAACTTCTTGGAATCACCCGACGGTATGGGTTCACGGAGACATCAGTGTGGGTAACCTCTTAGCAGAGGGAGGGAGACTTTGTGCTGTTATTGATTTTGGTCAGCTGACGATTGGGGATCCAGCTTGCGATCTGGCAATTACCTGGACGTTATTTGAAGGCAAAAGTCGGGAAGTTTTTCGCAAGGCTCTACCATTGGATGCTGGGACATGGGCCCGTGCTTGCGGATGGGCTTTGTGGAAAGCTCTAGTGACTGCCACTGGTTTTACCAATCCAAATAACGCTGAATCTAAGCAATGTTGGCGTATCATTGATGAAGTGCTTGCAGATCACAAACGAAGTGTTTGAGGTCTATAGAAATTTGCACTATTGCTCCAGAGGATTTTTTCTATACCATCCTCAGAAAAGTTGTCTGTAATAAGCTGAAGATCGTGGGGAGAAAAAGGGCGCTTGGCACGTGTTGAAGGTAAATCTGTTCCGAAGAGAAGTGCTTCGGGGTTTTCTTGATAAATCTTTTTAAGAGCAGGAAGAACATCAAAGTCGACCCGTCCGAACCCCGTTGCTTTGATTTTGACTCCGTGTGCAGCTAGTTCAAGAACCGAATGAAATCCCTCTTGAGATAGACCTAAATGATCTATGCTTGCTGAGGGGAGATTTTTTAATAGAGGAAGTAGGGGCGGGAGCTTTTTAGAATCAATATAGAGTTCCACATGCCAATGGGCGAGTTCATAAATCCTCTGGCTAAAATCTTGTAGATGATCCAGTGTTTCGGACCCGCCCCGTTTGATATTGAAACGGATGGCGCGCACACCTAGAGAATCAAGACGAATGATCTCACTGTCTTCAATTGTATAGGGAGCTTGGATTACCCCAACAAATTCTGGCCCAAGCATTTGGAGAGCATTTTCAAGGTAAGAAGTGTCGAATCCTTGAAAGGAACCGGAGACGATCGCTCCTCCCTGAATCTTGACTTGCTCGATCCATTTGGAATAGTCATCAATGGTGAAGGGATCAGGTAAGTAACTCTGATTTTCCTCCAAAGGATATGCTGGGTCAATAATATGAAAATGTGCATCAAATACTTTCACTAATTTTCTCCAAAAAAATTAATTCTAAAACTACTTATATCTTCACTTTTTAACAAATAATAGCTATCTTTTGCCTAAAAGGTTCTTTTTTCAACGGAACAGAAGAGTTATAGAAATGCAAAAACGCTTAAAAATAGGGATTCTTTCAAGAAAAGACACGCTATATTCCACTAATAGATTAAAGGAGGCTGCGGAAACTAGAGGGCATCAAGTAGAGATTATTGATTATCTTTCATGTTATATGAATATTACTTCAGAGAAGACCAGTATTCATATTGATGGAATTGATCTACCTTCTTTAGATGCTATTATTCCTCGCATTGGAGCAAACCGAACTTTTTATGGATGTGCAATTGTTCGTCAGTTAGAACTAATGGGCATTTTTTCTATAAATCCGTCTATTGCAATTACTAGGTCAAGGGATAAGTTGCGCTCCTTACAGCTGATGGCAAAGACAAAGATTGGTATGCCGATTACCGGATTTGCGCATTCTCCTGATGATATAGATGATTTGATCAAACTAGTTGGAGGGGTTCCTGTCGTTATTAAATTGCTTGAAGGTACTCAGGGAATCGGAGTAGTTTTAGCTGAGACAAAAAAAGCGGCACAAAGTGTCATACAAGCTTTTATGGGACTAAAAGCCAATATTATTGTCCAAGAATATATTAAGGAATCTAACGGAAGTGATATTCGTTGTTTAGTGGTTGGTGAGAGAGTCGTAGCTTCCATAAAACGAGAGGCCGATCCGGATGATTTTCGTTCTAATTTGCATAGAGGTGGGTCAGCAGTTTCGATAAAAATTACTAAGCAGGAACGGGAGCTAGCCATAAAAGCAGCAAAAGTAATGGGCTTAAAATTTGCTGGAGTAGACATATTAAGGTCAGATAGGGGACCTCTAATTATGGAGGTCAATTCATCTCCAGGTTTAGAAGGTATTGAAGTAACCACCGGGATCAGTGTTGCCGAAGAGGTGGTAAAGTATTTAGAAAAAGTGCTGCCAATGAGTGTAAGAAAGCGATATGAAGGATGATTTTATCACAAAAATATGAGCAAAAGAAATATAGAGAAAGTTAAGATCGGATGGCAGGAATGGGTGGCTTTGCCAGGTCTTAAAATCCCTGCAGTAAAGGCAAAAATTGATACAGGAGCTAAAACCTCTGCCCTACATGCTTTTGATATTAAACCATTTACTAAAGGGGAAAGGAAATATGTTAGGTTTACTGTAAATCCTCTTCAAGGAGATAAGACTATTTTTATAGCTTGTTCTTGCCCCATATTTGACATAAGAAATGTTATGAGCTCTAACGCACAAGTCGAGGAGCGTTATGTCATAAAAAGCATGCTTTGTCTTGGATCCGAAAAATGGGAAATTGAATTAACTCTTTCTAATCGAGATCCCTTAAGGTTTCGTATGCTTTTAGGAAGAGAAGCCTTATATTCAAAAGTTATTATTGATCCCTCAAAAACTCTTTGCGTGAAAAAATATAACAGAGATGAAGTTTCTAACTTGTATTTCTAGGTGATCTAATCAGAAGCTTTTAAATATACATTATTATGTTCTGAATTGAGGCATGGAGGGTCTGTAGATAGGATTTTAACTTCCTGCCTGATAGAATATGATATATCAAAAGGAAATAGGTGACTCGAGATGGAAGATTTACCCTGCTGCCCTAAGTGCGGTTCTAAATATACGTATGAAAGTGAAGGTTTATATATTTGCCCAGATTGTGCCCATGAATGGCCAATAGATTCGACTCCTGAAGGTGTAGAAGAAGGGCTAATTGTCAAAGATGCTTACGGGAATATCCTAAAAGACGGCGATAGCGTGACAGTTATCAAAGATCTCAAAGTCAAGGGGACCTCTTCAGTCCTCAAGGTTGGCATTAAAGTGAAGAATATTCGCATAGTCGAAGAGGTAAATGGTCACAATATTGACGCCAAGGTTAAGGGATTTGGTGAAATTATGCTTAAGTCAGAATTCGTTAAGAAGTGTACCTAGGGTGTGGCCCTAATCAAGGCCGATTTAGAAGAGATAGACAAAACTAAAGTTAACGCTCTGAAGGTAATATGTCGAATGAAAAGAATGTCCACTAGTGTCTTTGAATTTGGGTCGTATTGCTCCCAAAAATGCATAGTAAAAATCTGTTAAAAAAGTCTCAGTTACTTGGTATTGAAAACCGCTTTTTACTCGGTAACCAAAGGCATTTGCGTTGTCATCTACGAGAGCTTTATCAAAGAAGGTAAACCCTAAACGTTGCTTTGATTTTATTCGGAGATATCCTGGACCTAGAGCGGTGTAGGGGAGAAAGGGGCTTCCAGTATTAATAAAAAATAATCCCTGCAATATAAGTGTATGCGATTGTATATAACCTTCTAAAGCATTTATAGACTCCTCTTGAGCAGGATTTTTTGTGTTGTCTTGTATACGAGGACTTTTTGCAATCTCGAGAGAGTTATATCCATAAGAATAAAGAAGACTAATATCCCAAAAATCCTTTCGGCAACCGAAAGAACCACCAAGGGTCATTCCTGTATGAAATTTTGCTTTGTATTTAAAGGACACCAGTATTTTTAAAGGGTTGTATGCGTTCTGTCATCGTGCTTGGAAACCCTAAACCCCCATGAGGGGTGGCATACCAGTGAGCAGCATAGCAAGAGTGTATAAAAAGACAGATAAAAAGCAGCTACTTCATTTTATAATGAAGTAGCACAAATAGCTTTTTACATGCCAAGCTTTAGAGCTCAGATAACTAACCTGAAAAGATAATCAAATAAGGCCGAGAGCGACTCGGTTTTATTGATGGAGGCGTACAAGATTCGAATTTACTGCCTTTGCCCTAGATTATTTGGAGGAGGTTGGATGTGTTCAGAACTTTTAATTGGAAATTTATCAACGAAAGAAAATCCTTAATCCTCTAATAACTAACAAGATGAGGTTTTTCTCTCTTGGAGTGTGAAATTTTTATAAGAGCTTTGCTTTTAGATTTATCCGAAATAGGCTACAATGTCTCTGGACTGCTCAAATACATGAGCTCCACTGGTACAATATTGGTGGGTGTTTTTTAAATTTTTTAAAGGAAGAGAAATCCAAATGGCAAAATCCAAAGGTAAAGTTAAATTTTTTAATTCACAAAAAGGTTTCGGTTTCATTACACCTGATGCAGGTGGAAAGGAATTATTCGTTCATGTCAACAGCCTTGAAGGAGATACTCAATCTCTAAACGAAGGGCAAGAAGTTGAATATGATGAAGAAGAAGGACGCAAAGGTCCAGAAGCTAAAAATGTTGCGGGTTTATAGTAACTAATTTTCAATGTACGGTTTATGCCCCTGATAATTTTTCAGAGGCATACCTTCAATTAAAATCTGCACCTAACCACTAACTGATAAAAGATTCGAAGTCTTGGGCTTCTTGCAAACGCTCTGCTTTGCTAAGCACTTGAACTTCCACTCCGCAAAAAGACCGAGTTTTACTCGGTCTTTTTGTGATTTAGAGGTTACCACCTCCATTCAATAATTCCAGAAAGGAGCAAGTCCCAGAACTTTTGACTGGCGATTAGCTCAGGAAAAATGTTTTTCCATTTGAGCAACCAGGATGGAGGTTCCATCAGGTAATACTGCTTCTTCTTCGGATACTTTATCCATCCTTCGGGGAGATCGGGTGACTTAAGCCGCTATTGGGAAAATGGCAGGGCTTGACCCTAATACAGTTTCCAAAATCCAAAAAAACAGTCAATATGACCATTTGGTTCGAATTCAGCAAATCCAACGGTTTCCTCTCTGAAGGTAGCAACGATTGGTTTGGTTCTGGGAATTTTTTTGCCCACCCTTCTGTTTCTAAACTTGTAGCTGGGGCCCAAGCATCTATCTGTTCTTCAGTATAGTGTTGAATATTGATTCTATGAATGGTGTTATAATAGATATGGGCGAGAGCTTGAACATCCCCCGGTTGGTAATCCCTAATGGATATTACCTACTTCATAGGTTCTTATCAGTTTTGCATGCTATGTCTACTACGCCTTGAGGCTCGAACATGGCTACGAAATGCTTATACATTTCTAGCCTGTCCTTGCCTCCAGTTGTTTTCAGAAGTAATTCGTGGCTATAGATAGCAATGTCTTCAACAATGCGTTCATGCCGGTAATAGGCTAAAGCTGTTGTATCAATTTCTGTTTTGCCATAACCCTTGTAAAAAAACTGCTTCTCAAAGGGTTTATTCCAAACATTTCCGACACCTCCTCCTATAAACATAAGATCACGTTCTTTTGGTGCCATAATAGGTTCATCCCAATCCACTATGTAGATTTGAGAATTGGTGTCTAATAGCACATTACCACCATGAATATCGGAATGACATAGCACGAATGGAAGCGAGGAGTTCTGGAGTTTTTCTCCTAGCTGTTCAGAGCGATCTACCAGTCGACGAATATCTGGTATGTTTTTCTTCATAAACCTGTACAGTTTTAAAGATATTTCATCACCGATCGGATCTGCTTCAATATGAGTATAGATGGACCGAACAGCTTCCCGCCCTTTCGCAGAGTAGGTTTCTTGTCGGATTTGTTTTTGACTAGATGTTGGTACTTCAAGTTCGTGAATCTGCTTAAGCGCCTTGCCAAGTTTAATCCATTGGTCTTCTGTTAGGTTCTGGTTGAATCCATCCTGCCCATCGACAAATGGGTATACAATAAGAGTAAAATCATCAATAGGCTGAGTGGCTTTGCCATGAATTGTTTTAATAGGTGGAATGATTTGCTGTATGCCGGCGCGGTGTAATAGCTCTACTATTTCAACACTGAGATCATGGTTGTGACCTTGTTTGATTTTTATAAAATAGGGTGTTTGATCAAACGCTTGAACTTTGTACATGGAAGCATTGATATCCGCGCCTATAGGGAGAAATGTCAGGGTAGCAGCTTCAATGCCATAGTTCTTCTTTAGGCATTTGGTAATAGTTAGGTCTGGCAAGGTATGTTTCTCTAGCATTTACAACCTTAGTTTGTTCCAGGGTTTTGGCCAGCAGCCTGTTGGCCTTTTAACAACTTCTAGGTCTTTCCCTTGGTACCCATTGTCCGCCCATAGCTTCTTCACCCTATTTAATCCTTTACCTCTCAAGAGCCTTTTGCGTCCTTTAATCTTTTTTCCAACGTACAAACTGTGAATATACTGCTTGCCATGGAGGAGAATCATGGGGTAGTAGTCTCCAGCTACATCCAGACCTTATTAAATAGAAAACCGCATTTAGCATGTCTCTTTTGCTATACTTTGGTTTTCTTCCTCGAGGTGGAATATTTTTCTCTATGATCCTCTAAAATAGAGTACAAAATACAAGGAATTTAAGATATATTCTACTTATTCAAACTTTTGTTATGAAAAAGAGCTTGAAACTCCTCAAATTTCTCAGAAAAACCCTCATTTTTCGACCAATGCTCTAATTCCGCAAGATCTATTTCTCGGATTTCTGAGCAGACTTCGAGCGCTTGTTCCAGCCCTTGCCGATCATCCCAATGATAAAAACCTGCAAGTCGATCCTTTATGCAATCAATGGGCCTTAGCATTTTTATTGTTCCCATTTTGGTTTTTATATTTGAAAAGTGATGGATAGGCTCATTTCCTACTGCTACTGGTGGAGATGCAAACTCGATAATCCAAGGGCAATCTTTTCGGGTGAAATACTTAGACTGGTATTCAAAGCCATATTTATTTAGGGATTTCTTAACTTTATTTAGGTCTTCATAGGTAATGAAGTCTAGATCATAAGATTGGTAACGGTTTTTAGAATAAATTGTGACGCAAGCACCACCAACCAGGACGAGATCAATCCCGTCTTTACGTAATTCCTCCGACAAATATCCCGCTAGATCTTCAAGAGAAATACTTTTCCAATTAACCTTCATAAGGGTTTTCCTTTACGTCGTGGTCGTTTTCGTATAGATCTCTCGTAGTATTTTTGATGGAATTTTTCAGGGAGGAATGTATAAGATTTTTCAAGAAATAGAGTGAGTTCTTTTAACATGGGGAAGCGAGGATTGAATTGATAAAGCCTAGTTCTACCCTCGGTATAGCTTACTAAGATTCCTCCTTTTTCTAATCTTTCAAGTCCTTTTTGAAAGCTAAATAAAGGAATATCAAAAACTTTACTAAGCTCAGAAGCGTATGTTTTTTTATTTTTTAGGATAAAAAATAGAGCTTTCTCAATAACAGGGTTTCCAAAAAGAGACTCTAGCATATATCACCAACTTTTTTGGTTATATTACCAAGTTATTTGGTGATTGTCAAACTGTACTTAGTGGAGAGATTTATCTAATTTATATTTAACAGCTTACATTAAGATTGAGTTGTAGAAATGGCTTTTATGACTCATTGCGGCATAATATCCTTATCCCTTAGATACTTGAATCGGTAGAAGTAAGGTCTTGGTATGCTGAGAACTCAATTGAGCATGTTTTGCAACTATCTCAGAGTAATAAAATCTTTTACAACCCTACAAGGGCATCTAAGTATGATAATCATTTATCTTGTAGGAAAATACTCAACTCATCAAAATACCCAGAAACTAGGTATTTTTCATGAAATCAAAAAACAAAACAAGATATAGCTAAGTTGTTATAATTTAGTTATGGGCAATACTCCTTGAAAAGTTCATCGATTCCACATTGATATTTTCTTCGCAGGGACTTTGCCTGTGCCCATTTATGTTCAATAGGATTTAAGTCAGGGGAATAGGGAGGAAGATATTCCAAAGTATGGCCTGCAGCCTTGATCCTTTCTTACATAGATTTGCCCTTATGGAATGAAGCATTATCCATAACCAGAATACTTTCAGAGGGAAGTTTCGGTAACAAGTCTTGCTGTAGCCAAATAGAAAAGGCATCTGTATTAATATTGCAATCGAATAATGCAAGAGTAAGCAGACTTGTTCCCAGCAATGCCCCTATTGCGTTTGTCCTTCCTTTTGCCCCCAGTCGTGAGTACCAAAGCAGCGCTCCCCTATTTTGGAGTATCCATGGGTTCGGGGCATATCATGGGCAAATCCGCTTTCGTCAATATATACAATTGGCTTTCCCAAGCATTCATATTTTGCGAGCTTCTCTCGGAAAATTTGTCTTTTTTCTTTGCAAGCCTTGGGATGATTTAGTGTTTTTTTTATAGCTAATTCTTAGCCGCTTCATAGCACAACGAATTCCTGAAGGGCTTACGTTGAGACGCTTTGCACGCTCATAGTTGAAGGCGTCGGGGTATTTCTCGACATCCTCCATCAAAGTCTCTCTATCAATCTTTATTGCAGGTCTGATTTTAGTGCGCCTCGGCTCCAATCTCTTAGACCAAAGAAACACACTATTTACACTTACTCCAAAACGCTTTGCTACTTGGGCAAAGCTTAATCTTTCTTTACTTCGGATCGATAGGACTTTTTTTCTAAAATCTAGTGAATATGTCATTCAAAAAATTATAACTAAAACGAAATATTTTAGCTATAAAACCCATGTTACTTTTCAAGTAGAGATTCGTGGACCTTTATCCTTTTTCTTTGCCAGGAAGCTACGCAGCTTTATTGAAAAGAAAATTCCCATGGAGATGGAGGAGATGCTTAAGAGAGCTTTGGCTGTAGGAGAGTAGTTTGTTAAGTTCTTAGCTACATAAAAAAAACCACGCAAAAAGCGTGGTTTTATTGATGGAGGTGGAGAGATTCGAACTCTCGTCCTTAGTAAACTCTATAACGATGCCTACATGCTTAGTCCCTTAATTTATAGTGCAAGCCTTGCTGTAAGGAACCCCACTAAGGGCTCGCACACTTCCTTTAATCTCGAAACACTACCTCTGGAAGTCAAGCGGCAGTGCTCATGCCAAGATCTATGACGACCGTTCCAAGATCCCTGGTCCAATCTCAGAGGGTCGGCTACAAAGACGGGTTAGGTCTTAAGCAGCAACTTGAAGATCTTCTTGTTCTCCGAAGAGAGAGATGATCTCAGCTTTTTTTGTTTTGACAGTTATGTCGTCTCGGCTTTTTTAAGAGGCCAACCGAATCCTCTGCATGCCATCGGTACTTTGCTTCCAAGTCGAAACCAATGCACCCCCAACTGAATTATACCACAAATTGGGTTTACAACGTAAAACTCTAACTACCAGGCGCTTGAGTTTTAGGTTCTTCTATGTTAACAGGTTGGGGCTATTGAGGCAAGTATTGATTATTATACGGTGGAATCGTAAACTGTTCTGTTTATAGATAAGGCTGGTTATGTTTGAAAATCGCAAGGAAAGTTTTCCAGAAAGAGAAGAGCGGATACAGGCTCTTTGGGAGAAAGAAAAAGTCTTCAAGAAGTCAGTAGATGGGCGCAAAGAGGCTCCTCTATTCTCTATGTATGATGGTCCTCCGTTTGCAACGGGGCTGCCTCATTATGGGCACTTGCTTGCTGGAACAATCAAGGATGTCATCCCTCGTTATAAGACGATGAAGGGGTACCGAGTGCCGCGTCGTTTTGGGTGGGACACCCATGGCCTTCCTGTTGAAATGGAGATTGAGAAAGCTCTGGAGCTTTCTGGAGCGGCAGATATTGAGCAATTTGGAATTGCGAAATTCAATGAAGAGTGTCGCAGTATCGTGATGCGGTACTCGGAAGAGTGGAAGAAGACGGTCAATCGGATGGGTCGATGGGTTGATTTTGACAAGACTTATATGACGATGAATCTCACGTTTATGGAGACTGTTTGGTGGGTCTTTGGGGAGCTATGGAAACAGGGACTTGTTTATGAAGGGTTCAAAGTGATGCCTTTTTCAGCTCAGCTTGGAACCCCCCTCTCTAATTTCGAGGCAAATTTGAATTATCAGGATGTGGACGATCCATCGATTACGGTTAGCTTTCCACTCATTGATGATCCAGAAACGTCTTTGTTGATATGGACAACGACTCCTTGGACTCTCCCTTCAAATTTAGCGGTTATGGTAGGGGAGAAACTTGATTATGTTAAAGTCCAAAAGGATGGAAAATTTTACATCTTGGGGAAAGGGCGTATTGAGACCTATTTCAAAGATGGTTGCGAAATCATCGATACCTTCAAGGGGAAGGCGCTCATTGGAAAGCGTTACCTGCCGATGTTTGATTACTTTGTCGAAGATGCGAGTCCCAATAGCTTTTCAGTGATTGGTGAGGATTCCATCGGTGAGGATGTAGGAACGGGGATTGTTCATTCTGCACCAGCATTTGGTGAGGTTGACTTTTTTGCCTGCAAGAATGCAGGTATTGAGCTTGTTTGTCCTGTCGATCAGAATGGAAAATTCACTGCTGAACTTCCTGACTTTGAAGGGAAGTATGTAAAAGATGCCGACAAAGAATTGATCAAAAAAATCAAAGAGAAAGGGCGTCTTTTTCACCAAGGAACGATCCGTCATAGTTACCCTTTTTGTTGGCGCTCTGACACGCCTCTAATTTATAAGGCTGTAAGCACATGGTTTGTTGCGGTTGAAAAGATCAAAGATAAGATTGTGTCAAATAATGAGCACATCCATTGGGTTCCGAGTCACTTAAAGCATGGGCGTTTTGGAAAGTGGCTTGAAAATGCTCGGGATTGGGCGATTAGTCGAAATCGCTACTGGGGCACGCCTATTCCTCTATGGAGGAGTCAGGATGGGGATATCATTATTATCGGTAGTGTTGAAGAGCTAGAAAAGCGGACAGGTAAAACGGTAAAAGATCTTCATCGTCATCACATTGATACATTGACTTTTGAAGAAAACGGGAAAGTCTACACGAGAGTAAGCGAAGTCTTTGATTGTTGGTTTGAGTCAGGGTCGATGCCTTATGCGCAAAATCATTACCCTTTTGAGAATAAAAATGAGACACTCGACGCATTTCCTGCGGATTTTATTGCTGAAGGGCTTGACCAGACGCGGGCGTGGTTTTACACGCTCAATATCTTGTCGACGGCATTGTTTGATAAGCCTGCATTTAAAAATGTGATTGTGAATGGGATCATCTTAGCCGAGGACGGAGCGAAGATGTCGAAGCGTTTGAGGAATTATCCTGATCCAGAACTTGTAATGAATAAATATGGCGCCGACGCTGTACGCCTCTATATGCTTCATAGCCCTGTCGTGCAGGCAGATGATCTTCGTTTTGCGGAGAGAGGGGTTGAGTTGGTGCTGCGCCAGTTTTTGATTCCTTTGTGGAACTCTTATGTGTTCTTAGCCACCTATGCAAATATTTACAAATGGAAACCAGATGGATCGAAACCCAAGTGCGCTATCGATCGCTGGATCCTTTCAAAGTTGCAGAAACTGATTTTAGATGTTGAGAAAGGAATGGATGGCTACTCACTCAGTCAGGCCGTTGACCCATTTGTTGATTTTATTGAAGAGCTTACTAACTGGTATATTCGGCGAAATCGAGGACGATTCTGGGCGGATGAAGAGACTGAAGATCGATCTGAAGCGTTCCAGACGCTCTATACGGTGGTATTTCAGTTGTCAAAGATCGCGGCGCCTTTTGTCCCTTTTATTAGCGATGCAATTTATCAAGATCTTCGAACGAAAGAGGATCCGATCTCTGTTCATCTCTGCGATTTTCCCATTTGCGACGCGACGTGGCGCGACGTAGTTCTTGAAGAGGAGATGGCCTCGGTGCAAACGGCTGTTAGCATGGGGCATGCTCTGCGAAAAGAGCACAAATTAAAGGTCCGACAACCTTTGCCAAAGGTCCACTTGATTTCAAGTGATCCTCAGGTCATTAAACTTCTCAAGGGGCAGGAAAATCTGATTTTGGACGAGCTCAATGTGAAGGCTGTTGAATATCACAGTAATGAAAAGGGATTCGTTGAGGTTTCAATTAAACCTAACTTTAAGACACTGGGGCGGCGCGCTGGACCGTTAATGAAGAAAGTTCAAGCTGCAATTCTTGCTCTCGATCCAAGTGCCCTTGATGAGGGGGATTACGAGCTTGATCTTGATGGGGAAAAGTTTTCCATTACCTCAGAGGATGTCCTTGTTGATCGAAAGGTTAAGGAGGGATCTGTTGCTGCAACAGAAGGGGCAATGACAATTGCGCTTGATACGACCCTGGACGATGCTCTTAGGCTTGAAGGTTTAGCTCGCGAGATTGTGAACAAAGTCAACACGCAACGGCGCAACATGCGATTTGAGGTGACCG
Organism: uncultured bacterium; assembly: GCA_964350675.1. Lineage (GTDB taxonomy): Bacteria > Chlamydiota > Chlamydiia > Chlamydiales > Simkaniaceae > Neptunichlamydia. Next base: position 25,275 of record CAYGKJ010000014.1, read on the forward strand.
ATCGTGTGAAAATGGTGATTGATACGACGCCTCATGTAAGAAAGTGTTTTGAGGAGTACCGCGATACTATAGTCCACGAGGTTTTAGCTTCTGAAGTGAAGTTTGAAACAACAGAGGGAGAAGAGTGGGATTTAAACGGAGAGCGGGCCGTGATTTCGCTTGAGAAGCAATGAAATGGGTACTCCTTCTGCTTGCAGTTTCGGTGAATTGCTTTTGCTATGATTTCACCGAATTCGATCCTTTTCAAGGCAGACTATCAAAGGAGTATGTTACCCATAAAATTTCCCACTATCTTCAGTATTCGAAAGAAATAGAGAATTACTTTGAAATTCAAGAGGATGCGCTTGTTATCTTTGCGTCTCCAAAGGATAAAAAAGAGGGTACTTATGAGTACCGTCTTGTTTTCGGAGGTGGAAACCTTCCATCACCCCAGTTCAACCCTACTAAGCCAATAAGTTCTGCAAGGATTGCTATAGACCCCGGACACTTTGGTGGCAAATGGGCAAGGCTAGAAGAGCGATATATCGACGTGGAGCATGAAGGGCGCTCTGTGAATTTTGACGAGGGAACTTTGTCCTTTTTGACAGCCATCCATCTGAAGGAAATACTCGAAGAGCAAGGGGCTTTAGTTTTTTTAACCCGAACAAAGGTTGATGAAGGAGCCTACCCTGAGAACTTTTTTGATTGGCTCAAAAGGCACCCTGAATACTGGGAAAAAGGGGTTGCGCTTTCAGCAATTTTTAGGCGTCACTACAATCGTTTGGATTTGAGAGAAAGGGCAAGGCTCATTAATGAGTATCAACCGGATCTTACGATTGCAATTCACTATAATGCAGTTGATTGTGAAGAAACAATTGAACCGACAAAGGACAACTTTAACCTTATTTTCATTCCAGGGGCATTTTGTAATAATGAGCTAGCCTCAGTTGAAGATCGCTTTCATTTTTTGCGTTTAGTCTGTACCCAAGACCTAGAGAGCTCTGCGTACCTTGCCCGCACGCTTGTAGATATGTTTTCTAAGCATCTAAAGGTTTCGCCTTTCACATCTCCTATGCAAAACAGTCTATCGGAAGGAGATGGAGTCTTTAGTCGAAATCTTTGCATTACTCGATTGATTAAAGGCCCCATTTGTTACGGGGAAACGCTGATTCAAAATAATGAAAAAGAACTCACCAATCTATCTCAGAATGACAAAGTGGTGGGTGGAATTCCTTGTCCTCAAAGGGTAATTGATGTGGCAAATGCCTATTATGAGGCAATTTTATCCTTTTTTAACCCTAGCTTTGATGGAGAAAAGAAATGATTCCAGTTCAAGGGGAACCCCTAGAAATGGGGGATACCATCGCCCTTGTGGCTCCAGCTTCATGGTGCGATGGGTTTGATGAGACATCTGCAGCCTTGAAAAGGCGCGGGTTTCAAGTTAAACTACCCTCTAACTTTGAGAAGAGGTTTGGATATCTAGCTGGGACAGATAAAGAGAGAGCTCAAGCTTTAATGGAGATTTGGAAAGACCCTGAAATTAAAGCAATCTGGTGCATTCGTGGAGGCTATGGATCGGGGCGGATTTTAGATCTTTTAGATTATGACTATATTCGGGAGCATCCCAAAATCTTCATTGGGATGAGTGATATCACCGCCCTTCATATCGCTTTGATGCAGAAGGCAGGCCTTGTCACATTTTTAGGTCCCGTCGCAAAGTGGACATTTGACCCAACGAAAGAGACTCAGCTTTTAGAGCGGGGAATATGGGATATCGTCAGTGAGGGAAGAACCGGTGTTTATGAAAATCCTCTGGAATGTGAAACAATTGTAGGGGGAAGGGGAGAAGGGATTCTCGTGGGAGGAAATCTTGCTCTTATTACTGCCCATATTGGAACACGGTGGCAGCTCGATACAGCAGGAAAAATTCTCATTCTTGAAGATGTGGGGGAAAAAGTTTATCGAATCGATCGGATGTTTAATCAATTAAAGCAAGCAGGAATGATAGATAATCTGACAGGATTGATTCTATCTTCATGGGATAATTGCGAGCCCGATATGGAAGATGGATGGACAGTTGAAAAGATTTGTAGAGACTATTTTTCTGACGCACCTTACCCCGTAATCTTGGGATTTCCCTCAGGTCATATTGAGTCTCAGGTGACCTTGCCTCTTAATTGTCGCTATGCACTCGATGGGGATACTTGGAAGGTAGAACTTTTGGAGCCGGGCGTAGCATATACAAAACTCCCGTTAAACCAATAACGATTCCAATTCCGAGAATTGTCAAAGGGGGGAAAAAACTGCAGCAGATGCCGCCAAGAACGGGGGCAACGAGACCGCGGAGTCCGACCATGAGAATATTCACACTCGAAAATTTTGAGCTATCCTCATCGACAGCAAAGAGGGTTCCAGAAAGATGCCAGATAAGGTTACTGCCTGCCTGGGCTATTCCGTAGAATAGAAAGGCAATATTTACCCAGAAGATATTGGATATGGCAAAAAGGAGGGTAAATGGGAAGAGACTAAACCCAAGGATAATAAATGCTGTGAGGCGATTTAAAGAGATACGGCTAATTCCTCGCCTCCATAAAAATGAGGTGGAAACGACTCCAATTCCCATCCAAATATAACGGGCAATTGCCAAATTATCATGGGTAAGGTTGAGGGTGTCAGCATAGTAGATATGGATGGCAGGAGTCATAAACATCAGCGCAAATCCCCCCAGCATAAATCCCCACTGGAAACGGGCAAAGTCGGGGCGAGAACGCATCAAGTGGATCGAATCTTTTATCGGTTGCAAGAGACGATTTGAGGAGATGGGTAGGATATTGTCGTCTTGCTTTAGGTTTTGAGGAAGGGGGATACGCATTTGAATGAAAGTGCTGGTCAAGGAGAGAATTGCTGCAAGGGCAAATAGGATCTGCCAGGATCCTTCGTAGACATCAAGAAGTTTCCCTACAAAAAGACCTAAGCAAATACTTTCTATAAACCCGAGAACATACAGCCGGGAAAAGAGTTTTTCACGAGGTTCCTTCTCAAGGTTGAGCTTAAGGATTTCCATTTTTGAGGGGATGCAGGCTCTTGAAAATAACTGATAGATCCCCGCACACAAGATGACGAACCAGACGTTACTAATAAAAGGCAGGCAGAGGAAGGGGATAAACGAGAGAACCCATGCTCCCATAAAATTAGAGAGAAGTTTGCTTCTTTCTCTCAGCAGGTTCGCACTCCAGTAAAAGGATAAAACTGAGAGGACGGGGCGAAGAGTTGCTAAAACTGAGATCTGGAGAGCGGTGGCGTGTAGATCTTTCCGCAATATAAATAAAAGAAGGGTATAAAAAGCGATGAAAGGCTCAGTTGCAATTTGCATCCAGATAAAAGCGAAGCGCGTCGAAAAGCTGCGCGACTTAAGGGCTTTTTCTGGGATGCTCATTCAATTTTCTGAGGGAGCTTGTTCCGCTTGCGATGAACAATATAGTAGGTGCCAAAGCCAACAAAAGCGAGGACCCAAACGACAAAACGGGGGGAGTTAAAGAAAGGATAGTCTGCTTGCAGAATGGCTCCAAGACGAGGGCCTGGAGGCCAGAAAATATAATCAGGGGCTCCTCGAATATTTTCTTCAGGGACAAGCCCGAAATCGCGGCTGTCTGCACTCATTGCGTAGTTATCTCCTAGCGCCATATATCGACTCGCGGGGATCGCAATTCCTTTTTGCTCTAGGAGAGCTGTATCGATTTTCCCTTCACTTGTAAGGGGAGGGCCAGGATCATCAAAAGGGATATGAGGGCGGTAGTTGGGGGCTGCCTCTTGACGGAGGTACTCTTGTTGAATGAACTTTAAAAGGGTGGGATCATCCTTTTTAATCATAGAGGATCCCATTGCAAAGAGGTCTCCATCCCGGTAGTAAACATAGCGAGAAGGGAGAAGATACTGATCCTTTGTATAAGGAGCATAGAACGTCATCCACTCGATTCCTAAGTTATAGAGGAGTTGCATGCGCTCTGGTGTAAATTGATAGAGAGGGTGGTTCTTTGGAAGCTCGGTTGTAATCCCTCCTAAGCGTACTTGATAGCCTTTCCCATAGTAAAACTCATAGGTTCCATTTGGAATATCCGAAAGTTTGGGGCTTGCTTGGCTTAGCTTTGACCCATATCGGTAAGCATGCCCATCTTTTACGATAAAGCGCGCTGTGTAGAGGTTACTCATTAAAGTGTTTAGATGGTCTTGTGACAGAGGGATCACGGAGGATGTTGTTCCTACGCTGGGAACCAACCGTCCCATGGGATCCTTCTCAATTTTAGGATGCTTAACTGTTGGATGATGGATGATTTCCATGTAGAGAGGGGCTTTTCCTACCTGAGTTAAGGGGGTGCTCGTGTACTGCTCCACTTCGCGATCGGTTAACAAGCGGGAAACACCATAATCACTAAAGCCCCAAAGCTCATAGTAATCTTCAACGGCTCCCTTGAAAGGAGGAAGCATCTCTCCAGTGACTTTATTGGTAGATCCTAATGAGAGTTCTGCAACCGCTTTGTTCATTTGTTTCAGAGTGACTGGCGCATAGATGCCACCCGTTGCTTTTTCAGGGAGAATCATTTTCCCATTTAAGTAGATATAGGGAACATGATCGATTTTACTTAAAAATTCAGGATTTAAATCCTTTGAAATATCATTTCCATTTTTGTCGATTCCATAGATTTTCCCCCCATAAAAATAGAGAATATCTCCAGGCTTTCCAATGAGACGTTTTACAAACTGCTTTTTTCCTGGGAAGAGATAGAAATAAAGGGTATCCACGTCATGGATATCCATTCCTGCACCAGTGAAGACGACCGTTCCATTCCTGAGCACCAAGTTAGGATCAAAAAGGAAGTGTCCTCGCTTCAACGGAATGTTGATACCGTATGTGGTCTTTGACACAACGAGGCGATCTCCTTCAGCAAGTGTTGGTCGCATCGATCCGGTCGGTATCTCATAGAGTTCAAACCACATGGTTCGAATGAGGACTGCAACTAAAAGAGCAAGCCCTAGTCCAACAATAAAATCTCGCACGCGCTCCAGTGGGCTTTTCTTGAGATGAAGAGTGGTGAACTCTTCTGCTTTATGGGCTATTTCAGAAGCCTGTACGCGGTCTTTCTCAAGAATTTGTTCCTGGAGGTTAGTCAAAGTTTGGACGACTTCCGTCCGTTGACTTTCTGATAGAACTTTCCGTTTTTGTCGGTAGAGTTTCAAGATATGTCGGAAGATATGGAGAGATTTCTTTAAGCGATACATTTTCATAGGGCAGATTCTAACGCATCAAAACATAAATGTACATGTGAGATTCTCACGTGGAGCGGCTAATGTGGAAAACTTGTTCATAACCGTTTCTGTATGAGAATCGCATTTTTCCGATTGATGTAAAGTAAAATTTTTATAAAGAAATTATTGATTTTTTATAACATGTTCTTTATCAGTTGCTAACAAAGTTGTTTATAGAGAGGGAGAGGATTCATTTTCTCAAGTTCATTTTATTATTTTTGAATCTTATTTTATGTTCATAAAAATCGATTTCAGAGATAGGTTCATAGTGCAATAATTATATTGATTATAGTATTTATCAATAATAGAGGTACTAGAATGGATAAAATCCCGGAAGATGATGCTTCCAAAGAGAAACTTCAGTTGCTCCTTTTCCAACTTGGAGAACAATTGAAAGATCCTCCTATTATGATTGATTTTTATGATTGGAGAGATACTGTGGAAATCATAATGAAGGATATTCAAGAAGTTTCCGCTTACGTGCATGACCGTCTAGATGATTTAGTTACTGAGGCAGTGCGCCTTGCAAACAAGCACGTGATGGATCTAGACAAAGATGCTCCTCCTAAAGATTCTGAGCAAAGTGCTATGAATTACTTCGAGCAGATTGCATTTGTTGCATCTGAAATCAATGCGATTAAGTCTTTATGAAAAGGGTAAATCTATCATTTCGAGGTTACGGAAGAACTACAGCTCTATTGAGTATAAGAGTAAGGTGATTCAATCGCCATTTCGGGGGTTTCTGAAGAAACAATCCACAAGTATTCGTGGCCAGAAGTGAAAATGGCATCAACTTTATTTTGGTCGATTGAGAGGGTGAGAGACTCTCCATTTCTTTTTTCATCGTATTGGATCACATGGGTGAGACGGGGGGTTCCCGTCATATCGACTGCATAGAGCTTCAGCGTGTCAAAGTATGTTGGACAGTTGAGCGATAGCTGTATTTTCCCGTTTTCTTTGTGGACGCCTGAAGTGAAGGCTGGTCTGCGACGGGGGATATCACGCGCAGGAGAAACCATTCCTCTTCCTGAATCAAGAGCACGGATTTTAAACTTTACTACTCCATCTCTAACCTGTAGCCAGTAAGGAAAAGGAAAGTTTTTACGCTCTTTGTCGAAGTAGAGGACTATTGGGTTTCCAGAAAGGTCTGTATGATCTACGGGCCATTTAGCAGTATAAACATCATATTGAGCCCCTTTGATTTTCTTTCCTTCAAGGACCTGAGGGGGGCCCCAAGGACGATTTTGGATTGTTCCAGGTTTGGGGGTGGGGCCTGTTTGCATCCTCTCTTCTTCAGAAAGATAACTAAGGTTCAAAGACATTAGAGGGATTAGGAAGGCCTCCATTTCATCGGTTGGAACCCAGGCTCTGCGAGTTCTTGAGTAACATTCGGTCACAGATTCCTTTTCTAGATCGATTTCATATAGGATCCATGAGGTATGTCCAGGGGCTCCTCTATTCACCCACTCATCCCATTTCATTTTTTTGACTTGGTGTTGGGGAATACTAATTTCCTCAAACAAAAGGCGCTTTTCCCCTTTTGTGTGAAGGTGCAGGAGGGAGACTAGTTGGTTTTGTTCGGTGACAATATAGGTTCCTTCTTCAGCTTCTAAGAACCGGTCTTTCAAGCTAAAAGCAAAGAGGGAGTGAACTATAAAAATAAAACAAAAAAGACCATGCTTCATACAGACATCATAGCTGATCTGGGCAATACTGGCGATCTATTTGAATGGTTGTATGAAAGATTTTATACTTTCTTTGGATGAGCTCGATCGCTTCTTGTGTTACATCCCTTTCTGACACTAGATGGGCACTGAGGGCTAAATGTTTTGTTGAAATGGACCAGATATGAAGATCATGAACTTCTTTAACGTCTTTGAGGATTAATAGATCCTCTTTGACCTCTTCATATTTGATCCCACTAGGGGTTCCTTCCATCAAGATTTTGATGGTTTTTTTCAGGATTTTTCCTGAGCTGAAGAGAATAACTACTGTGAATAATAGCGTGATTAAGGGATCGATGATATTCCAGTATGTAAAGTAGATCAAAATACCACTGACAATGACACCAATGCTTCCAAGTAAATCTCCTAGAACATGCAGGTAAGCTGCTTTGACATTGAGTTGTTCATCTTTGTGATGGCTATGGAGAATTTTCATCATTGCAATATTTGAGAGGAGTCCAAAGGTGGCAATGACAAAAACAATTCCTCCAGACACTTCATGAGGGGTAATAATTCGCATGATTGCTTCATAGATAAGAACCCCGCAAAGAGCCCAAAGGGTAAGGCCACTTGCAAGAGCTCCCAAGACCTCAGCGCGTTTATATCCATAGGACATCTCCGATGAAGAAGGGCGCTTTGCGATCTTAAGCACAATAAGACTCAGCACAAAAGCTCCCACATCAGTGAACATATGAAGGGCATCACTGATCAGAGCTAAACTATTTGCAACAATCCCGCCTACCAGTTCGAGGAGCATAAAGAAGATAGCAATATATGTTGCCAACCTCAGCTTCTTAATTTGTTTGTCGTTTTTACTTTCAAAGCATTTGAGATCAAAATGGCATGTCATAGATACACTCTCCCTTAACTTTGCATTATAGATATAGTGTGTATAATCACTAGGTCTTTTCTTCAATTAGGGGATCGGGTAAATATAGAGGGGAAGAATCGTACATGGAGATGGGATGAAATTCTGGATTGTGTTGGGCTTATCGGTGTTTGGGATGGCATATGGAACGCTTCCTCAGTTAGATGAAGAGGTTTTTGTAGAGGAAGTACTAGCCCTTGTGAAAGAGCAATCGCCAGAAAATTGGAAACAAGAAGTGGAAACTATCGATCAGGCGGTCATTAAGTTGACTGATCTTAGAAACAAAGAGCTTTCCAATGCTGCTTGGGCACAAAACCAAGGAGATCGCCTCCAGTTTCAGTCTCACAATCTACTCGATGCACGTCGCTACTGGAATGAAGCTGATACGAGCCGAGAAATTGCTGCACGGTATCAGCAAGAAATTGACAAATTAGAAGTCCGCAAAAAAGAGATTCTGAATCAGCAAGGGGTTCAATACCAACCATCTGAATCAAGCGCATGATTTATAAATCTTCCCTAGCTCTTCTTACCGACCTTTATGAACTCACAATGGCATATGGGTATTGGAAGCTCGGGATGATGGAGCTCCAGGCATCATTTTCACTGTTTTTTCGTCGTCGTCCCTTTGGAGGGAATTATGCTATTGCTGCAGGGCTACAAACGGCTATCGAATTTATTGAAGCCTTTCGCTTTGAAGAATCAGATCTCACGTATCTTGAAGGGTTAAAAACACCGAACGGAGAGCACCTATTTGAACCAAAGTTCTTAGACTATCTCTCCAAACTTTCGCTTAATTGTGATCTCTATGCGATGCCTGAAGGGACTCCTGTTTTTCCTTACGAACCTCTTCTCTTTGTTCGAGGGCCCATTCTTGAGGCTCAAATTTTGGAGAGCGCCCTTCTAAATATTATTAATTTCCAGACCCTTATTGCTACAAAAGCCTCACGAATTTGTGAAGCAGCAGAAGGGGATGAAGTGGTTGAGTTTGGTCTTCGTCGAGCTCAAGGGATCGATGGAGCTCTTTCTGGTACAAGAGCATCGTTTGTAGGAGGGTGCCACGCAACCTCAAATGTGATCGCAGGAAAACATTTTGGGATACCAGTTAAAGGGACCCATGCCCACAGCTGGATCATGGCTTTCGATAAAGAGGAAGAAGCGTTTAAAGCTTACGCTGATGTGATGCCAAATAACTGCATCTATCTGGTTGACACTTACAATACAATTGAAGGGGTAAAAAAAGCGATCGCTGTTGCAAAAACAAAAAAGGAAAAGATGCTAGGTGTCCGCCTCGACTCAGGAGACTTAGCGCAGCTCAGTATTGAAATTCGCAAACTTTTAGATGAAGCTGGATTTACCGATGCAAAAATCATGGCAAGCAACGAGCTCGATGAACGGGTCATCCGTGATCTTAAAATGCAAGGGGCGAAGGTTAACCTTTGGGGTGTGGGAACGAATCTTATTACGGCAAAAGATCAACCCGCTCTTGATGGAGTTTATAAGCTTTCAGCGATTCAAAATGAAAAAGGGAAATGGGTGAATAAGCTGAAAATTTCAGAACAGCTTGTGAAAACAACCAATCCAGGTACCCTTCAAGTACGCCGTTTTTATGATAAGGAAGAAAAGGCCTTTGCAGATATGCTTTACGATTTTGAAAAAAGAGCTCCAGATCCTTGTGAGCTGATCGATCCGATTGATCCTTCAAAACGCCTCTCCATTAAAAAAGGTGAGAAAGGGCGCGATTTACTTATTCCTATTTTTTCAAAAGGAAAAAAAGTATACGATTCGCCGATGTTGACTGACATTCGCTTAAACACTGCGAAAGAACTTGAGACGTTACCTTCTTCAGTTAGGCGATTTCTCCACCCACATAGTTACTTCATGGGGCTGGAAAAAGGGGTTTATGACTTAAAAATGGAACTCATTTATAAGATAAAGAGAAAGAAATGAAAGAAGCTCTTTTGATCGTTGATTTGCAATATGATTTTATGCCCGGTGGGGCGCTTGGTGTCAAAAAGGGAGATGAAATCATCCCGATTATTAATACACTCACTGGAAAATTCGATTTTACAGTGGCTTCTTTAGACTGGCATCCTGAAGGTCATGTAAGTTTTGCACCGACCCATGGAAGGGATGTAGGGGAATCGATTCAAGTTGATGGGGTAAAACAGGAGCTATGGCCTATCCACTGTATTCAAAACACCCATGGAGCCTCCCTCGTAAAGGAACTCAACAAGGATCATATCGATCGGTATTTTCATAAGGGTGTCGACCAAGGGATCGATAGCTATAGCGCATTTTTTGACAATGAGAAAAAGAGAGAGACAGGTCTCGATAATTATCTAAGACAGCAAGAGGTGACTAAACTCTATATCGCTGGGCTTACGACCGATTTTTGTGTGAAATATTCGGTGCTTGATGCACTTGAATTGGGCTACGAGGTGGTGGTAGTTGCCGATGCTTGTCGCGCTGTCTTCGAAGAAAAGAAAGCGTTAGAAGAGATGAAAAAGGCGGGGGCAACAGTCATATAGTCCTTTAACTTTTAATTGATAATAATAACTTTGACTTTCATTTTCAACTTGACACCTGGTTCATACTTTTTATAACATGCATGTCATGATGAGTTTCTATTGCCAATCGTATCATCCATCCTTCCATCATTGCCATTAAAGGCAATGCGTCTCTTGTATTCATCAACAATTTAGGAAGGATTCTATGAAAACAAATATATTAAGAGTAGTTAGCGGCACTTTTCTTATCGCTGGAACAATGATTGGAGCAGGAATGCTTGGAATTCCTCTTGTCACAGGCGCTTCAGGGTTTGTTCCTGGGATTATTGTCACCTCTATTGTGTGGTTTTTTATGTATTGTACAGGCCTTCTCTTTTTGGAGGTCACCCTGTGGATGCCTGATGGAAGCAATGTTCTCTCGATTGCAGGGCGCTTTTTTGGAAAAGGGGGGCGTCTTCTCTCTGGAGGGATGTTCATCTTTCTGTACTATTGCTTAATGATTGCCTATTTTGCAGCGGGGAGTCCCCTCCTTGCAGAGGCGGTTTCAGCGCTTGGCTTGATGGTAAGTGGATGGCAGATGTTCGCCCTTTTCGGTTTAGTTTTTGGCACGGTGGTTGCAATTGGCCCAAGGTCCATTGATCGGGTGAATATCATCATGAGCATTGCTATGATTGCTGCGTGGTTTACTCTGATTGGAAGTGGGGGTTCCGAAGTTGAAATGCCCCGCTTGAGCTATACAAAATGGCCTGCTATGGTGATGGCAATGCCCGTTCTTTTCAGTGCCTTCGGATTTCACAACGTGATCCCTTCGCTTTGCACCTATCTGAAACGTGATAAGCGCGCACTCCGAACGGCTGTATTCTGGGGATCGTTTTTGCCTCTGATTGTTTACATTGTGTGGCAATGGCTTATTATCGGAGCGATTCCCCGAGAAGAAATAGCAAAAACATTGGCAGAAGGGACACCGATAACAGCAGCATTTTCTTCAGTGACTGGAGAAGCGGGTTTTTCCCGGATCGGACGTTTTTTTGCCTTTTTTGCGATTGTGACATCCATTTTAGGAGTTGCTTTTTCGATGGTCGATTTTTTAGGAGATGGATTCAATATTGAGAGAAGGAAAGGCTGGAGACGTATTGTATTGACACTTCTCACTTTTATCCCTCCGTTTATTTTAGCCACTCTGAATCCAGAAATCTTTACAACAGCACTTGGAATAGCAGGGGGATTTGGGGAAGCTTTTCTCAATGGTCTTCTCCCAATAGGTCTTCTTTGGGTAGGAAAATATACTTGGAAGCTCAAAGCTGATTTAGCTTGGCTTGAGAATAAAGGAGTTCTTTCATTTTTGATCGTCTATTCACTCTTTGTCGTTGGGCTTGAAATTTTTCACTTAATTCGGTAGCGTGCTACCTATGAGATGAATACAAAACCTTTCCTTTAGCTTTCCTTTTCCTAGCTGTAATTCCCATCCTTGCCTTTTTTCTCTATCTTTTTGCTACGCCTGAAACGCATATCTCTACTGATAGCTTGTAAATGTTCCAAGAAGCTATACAAAGCATTTGATTAAAATAATTTTTACCTCTTAATAATAAATAGCTTTTGTCATATTATGGCAGGCAATAGGCCGCACTATGGTCTGATAATTGAAGGAGTGGATGGATGGATGTAGAACTATCTAGTGGGATTTCAAGTAGCTTTGATCACCCAGCGCTTGAAAGGGATGAAGAGAAAAAGGAAATTGCTGAGACATGCGTTAAAGCAAATAAATTTTTTAAGGAGGTCATGAACCGCTATTCAGGGAATGATGCTATTGTGAATTGGGCACAAAAGTCCCACCAGAATCTAAGAAAAACGCTAAGTGAGCGTTTTATGAGCGTTTCGAGCAGCGTTTCTGACGATCTCGGGAAGTGCTGGATGAATGTAAATCATTCTAAGTAGATCGTGGAGGGTGGCATCCATTTGGATCGCTAGAATTAGCATGTGAACCATGTTGGAAGCCTCCTCACCAATAATATGAGCCCCAAGGAGTTTTAAAGTATGTTTTTCGAAGAGGAGCTTGACGAAGCCAGTCTCAGGAAGAAGAGCCATTCCGCGAGCACTCGCGGCGTAAGTATTTTTTCCAACGATATAGGGGATTTTTGCTTCTTTGAGTTCGCGCTCCGTTTTCCCAACGCCAGCGATCTCCGGGGAAGAGAATACAGCGTGAGGAACCCCCTTATAAGTGATCGGTTGGGGCGTCTTCTCGTGAAAAAGTGTTTGGAATAAGTACTCTCCCTCAAAATTAGCTGAGTGACGGAAGAGAAAATTCCCTACACAATCTCCAAAAGCATACACATTTTTCTGTGTGGTTTGAAGGTATTCGTCGACCTTCACGAATCCCTTTTCATCGACCTTAATATCGGTCTTTTCTAGGTTTAGGGAATCGCTCCAGGGCTTAATTCCCGTTGCAACAATGAGAGCATCACCTTCAGATTTATGAAGGTTTCCCTCACCATCTTTGTAGCTCACTGCGATGAGACCATTCTCATAGCTTGCCTCTTGAAAATCGCACCCTAGGCGGAGCTTCACCTGTTTAGAAAAAGCCTCCTGAAAAGCTTCTCTGACATCATCGTCTTCAGGGCGAAGTAAAATGCTCCTCACCAGAAACTCCGTTTCGACGCCAACTGCCGAATAGAAATATCCAAGCTCAGTGGCGATAAAGCCGCCTCCAATTACAATCAACTTTTTTGGTTTTTTAGTATTGCGAAGAGCCTCCTGGTAGGTCATGTAGGGGACTTTATCGAGACCTGGAATCTTTGGGATTGCTGCACGGGCACCTACTCCAAGGATGATCTTGTCACCCGTAAGCCGAACCCCTCCCGCTTCGACAGTCATCTTATCAACAAAATGTCCCTCATACGGGTAGTAATCAATATTCGGGTTCTCTTTGTAAAGGGGAGTTATACTTTCAGATTCTTCATCAATCGTACGATTGACTCGCTTCACCAAATGCTCGAAGTCAACATTGAAATGCCCCTTGAGATCGATTTCAAACCGTTTTGCATCTCTAATTAGCGAAGCGAGCTGAGCAGTGTGGATAAGCATCTTTGAGGGGATGCAGCCTCTATTGAGACAGGTTCCACCAAGGGGACCTTTCTCAATAATCGCCACTTTCTTGCCAAGCTTGGCAACGGGAGTCACAAGTTTTGTTCCTCCTCCCGATCCGATGACAATCACATCGTAATGCTTTTCCATGAACCTATCTCACTATTTAATTTCCACATTAACTCCAAAAGCTACGAATAAGGTTACTGACACCAGAAGTCAAGTGATTATAACCTTTTCGAATCTCAGTTGGGCCAACATATCCATAATTATAGTCGCAGTGAACAGTTGTTAGAGCGATCTGGATTCTACCGGCACGATCTCCTGTAGAAGTGTCCTGAATTTCGCGCATCAAAGCTGTTGCGTGCTCAACTTGTGCAGGATAAAAGCCCATTTCTTCACTAACAAGAAGACAACCAACAACGAGCTTTTCAAGTTCTCGAATAGTCAGCTCTTCTTTGTCTATAGCAGGCCCAAAGATTCTATCTCTAAGAGCATTTGCAAATTGAATCTGCTGAAGCTCGTATCCATCAGCCTCAGAGATGATTTAACTACTTAATGGTGGCATGATATTTAAAGAAAAGATTAAGTATCAATCAAAATTTTTACTCCCTCTTGCTTCACTATTCCTGCTCGGTTATAATCGGGGGGAAAATAAGGATCGAAAATGATGAAAAAATGGTTATTTGCTTTTTTAGCCCTTGCTGCCCTTACCTTTGCAGATGAAAAGGAAGAAAGAGCTCAAGACCTTTGCAGTTTCACTGGGGATATTTTTGAAATTTTGAGTGAAGAATCTCGTATTGTTGACGAGGAAAAAATTGCTGGCGCCTATAGCGCTTTCATCGGTAGACTCCATCGGTATAAAAAGGATCCTAATCCAGAAATTGCGGATCTTGCGGAAAAGTTCATTACCTCCTTCAAAATCGGAATTGAGAGCAAAGAGGGGATCGGCGATGCCGTTTCATCCCTTGGTCGATTGGTAAAGTGTTCAGTTGATAATGAGCACTATCGGTACGACACCTCCTATCTCCTCCATAAGGGGGATATTGAAAAAGAGCTTTCCCACATGGAAACCCAACTGGGTGAGCGTATTCCACAGGGGAAAAATATCAATTACCATAAGGTAATGATCGAATCTCTAGCTGATCAAGAGTATGACCTTGCTCTCTACTCATATCTAAAAATTGCAGAAACTCGCTGTCAAAAATAAACCTCTTGATTCCTATAGTACCGGAAGAGCAGTTTAGGCCGCTCTCTTTTGCCTTGAATTTATTTTCAATAAATTTATAATCATACGGATGAAAAAATTAATCTTATTTGTTTGTCTGTGTGCTTTTGCTTACGCCAAGCCGGTTCGTGTCTATGTCGACGTCGTGGGTGATTTATTCCATGCTGGTCATGTCCAGTTCTTTAAAAAAGCGCGAGAAGAGGGGGATTACCTTATTGTAGGAATCCACCGTGACGATGAAGTCACTGACTATAAGAGACAACCCTATCTCACTATGGAAGAAAGGCGTATTGCTATTGAAGCCTGTCGCTATGTTGATGAAGTAATTGTCGATGTGCCGATTGGAATTTCTGAAGAATGGATTGAAAAATACGATATTGGTCTTGTGATACACGGGGATGACTTTTCAGAAGAGAATAAGGAGGCTCATTATGGCGTTCCGATCAGACTAGGCATCTTCAAAACGGTTCCTTATACCCAAGGGACGTCCACGACTGATATTATCGAACGCATACGATCTCGTTAGATGTTGAAAAATATGCACATGCTGCGTAGAGTTTCCTTATATTTAAGGAGATTACATGCGCGCGTTCCCTCTTCGTATTGTTGAATATGGCTCAAGTTATCTCTCCTATTTTGGAGGAATGAATCTTGGAAAAGCTTATTGCGCATTTGCTGTGGGACAGGGAGCTGCAGCTCACCTTCAACGGACCCACCCCAGCTTTGCTAAGGAGACTCGAACGATCACTGAGGCTCTTTACGTTTTAAATTTTCTAGGGATTTTATGGACTTCAGGGAAGCTGATCCATGTTCTTTCTAAGAAATACGAGATTGCCTTTTTTAGCCCCACTGTTAGAAGTTCGAATTGGACTCTTTCAGAATGGTCTATAAAGAGAATCCTAATCGTAAATGGGCTTGGCATTGCTTTGGTAAAAGGATCCTATCATGTGCTCCCTATCCTCTCTTTCTATATCCGTGAATCTTTTAGACAAGAGAGAATTCAGCGTAATGCAGAAGGGACATTGGAGTGGAAGGCGCCTGATCTTTACCATCAGTCTCGTCTGCTTTATCTTTCACAGCTCGTTTTGAATGTGGCTCTCCTTATCGTTGGAAGCAACCGCGTGGAAACTCTTTTCACACTAGGGGGGCTTAGTGGAACGCTGTATTCCTCCGTTAAAATGGAGTGGTTAAAATTCTCGGCAACAGATGACAAAGTCTACGAAGTTCTCCTTCTGCCTGATCCAGAGGATAGTCAAAGAAGGTTCGTTTGTCAGCATCGGCATTCTGAAACAGTTGTGAGGCTGATGAATCATTTAGCTACACGGCTTATTTCAAAAAGAGGGTTACCCAATTGTCCGAATAGGGGATGCAATGAAACGCCATCTTATGCAAGATATTGGGACCACTCTCGTTGGACAGGATCAGGATCAAAGGGTTTTTCAGTTCTGTATCTTGGGTATGGAATGACGCAGCTTTTTCTAGCCTATATGCAACATAAGAAACCTCTTTTAGCCCGATCTATTTATAATGCTCAGTTGGCAATGATGTGCGCAGATGGGGTGAGGAACCTGACAGTAGGGGAAATGTCGCGACGCGTTTTTCCGCTCTTTGTTGCAATTTCAGCTCTAACCTTTGCCTATATCTTCATGTTAGAGAAAGATCTTCACCCCTCAGCCTTAGAGAAATTAAAAAGCAAACTTCCTGAAGAAGATCTTCAGAATATCAAGATAGGGACCCTTCCTCCATTTAGTTATAAACTCATAAAATGGTTTCTGGTGAATAAAATTTTGGTAGATCTCACAGACATTCCTAAATCAGATCAAAAGAAATTTCTGTATTCCAGTGCACTGATTGGAGCTCTGTCTCTTTACTACCTCTCAAAACTTAATTGGCTCTCCTTCGAAAGGAAAATTACGAGACCCTTAGAGGGACATTCCATTAGAATGTTTGAAAATGTCTCTACTTTTCCTAAAGAGCTTAACAATAGCGTTGCTAACTCTTTTAAAAATGGATTAGAGTCAACTACCATTAGGTTACAATTTCTTGATCCTTCTTCAATACTTTTTGCAGATAATGGAGAAGCTATCCGGGTGATCTATGATTATACCACAGATTTTTTTAAGGATAGCTTTTGGGAATGCTACTTAAAAGTTTCTTCTCAAAGCAAAAAACTGAAGGTGGAAGCGCAGGTGCTTCCAGGGAAAATAGATTTCCGTGGAACAAGCCTATTTGAGCTTTTAGATTCTTGGTCTGGTTCTATTGATGCTAAACTCACCTTTAGTCAATGGGGGTTACCGTTTGGGAATGAGACTTGGAAGGGAACAGGAAAAGTCGCATTTTCCATGCAATAAAGATACATCTCTGGAAACTCAGAACCTATCTATTAGACTATAAAGGGATTTTACTGAGCTTTTCATACAAGTGCTTTTCGACTTTTTTTGTATCATCATAATTGATCACCAAATCATAAAGCCTTGCAGCAACATTATTCTAAAAGTCAATATACAATCTTCTTCCTCCACGCATCTGTCTTGATCTCTTCCAGAGTCTGGGTGGGGAAATTTTCCCAGTAAATCTTTTTGGCTCGTACTTTGAAACATGTGAGAGTTGAGCTTGCTAACCTAATATCGAGTTCAAAACTCTCGAGTCGAATCACACAGCTCTGAATAATTGCACCTTTGAACGTTTGATCCTTAGGAAGGGCTATGGTTTTTTCATCTACTGTTATAGACTCAATTTCTTCTATGGAGAGCTTCCCTTTTAAGGTGTTTTGATCCGAGAGAATCACGCAATTACTGACAGTTTTGGGATCAATAGAGGCGCTTTCCATCGTAAAAGCACCAAAGTGAGTATCAGCGGAAATGCTGTAAAGAATTCCTCCCTCAAAATGCTTCTCATATTTCTCAATATCCACACATCGGGCATCCAAAGGAGTGGGATGTTTGGGCCCAAGTGCAATCATTCTTTGCTTGGCTTTTTCGAGTGCGTGAAGTGCTTCTTTTAAAGAAAACTCCCAGTAATCTTGAGATGGATGGGGATAAAACTGAATAAGCATTTCATCTGTTTCATGAGAAATTTCGACCCACTGATTACCCTTATAATAAAGCTCTGCTGTAAGTTCATCTCTATCAGGAACACTTGCTACAACAATTTCAAAATTACTCACTATTCATTCCTTGTGTTGGTTCTAAAAATCCAATGAAATTCCCATTTTTGTCATATCTTGCTCCCCCAACTTCTGGTGCATGAACATCAATAACAATTCCATGGATTGAAAAACGGCAGGAACGATTGAGAACTCTTTAGTAGTCCAAGCAGAAAATGACCACCAAGGGTGAATTTTGTCCTCATCTTCATCTGAAAACAGCCATTCAATATCTCTTTCGAGTTCCTCTTGAGCTGCAGTATCCCAGCTGGAAATCCCATTTCGAGCAAGAAATGTTACAAAGTTTAAGACTTCGTAAGTCTGGGTTTTATCGAAAAATTGACTGGGGTCTCCATATTCCACTGTTTCAATGAAGGAGGTGATATTATCATAAGAGAGATTCTCAAACTTGAGAAGATCCCAAGGGCAAAAGGTAGGGTGTTTTTGACTTGGAGTAGAGCTGATAAGGGGAGCATTCCAAATGAGTGCTGGCAAACAGAAAAAGAAAAGAAGTTTTCCAAATTTCATGTCGACTACCTCGTTTGTCTAAGAATGAAAAAATTTAGTTGATTGAACTAAAAGTGTAAAGTCTTGCCTTCTTTGGATCTTTATGAGGATAAGATGGGCACTTACTGTGAGGTGTTGAGGCTCTTGAGTAAAAAACACTTCAATCCTGACATAATGGCTTTTTGGATCAACAAAAGGATGCAAGTTAGGAGAAATTTGCTGAATAGAGTGAGTTAGAAAATGGGGCAGGTAGGACTTGAACCTACGACCAACGGATTATGAGACCCATTCACTAGGAAGCTCCGAACACACAAGAGTAAATCAGAACCACTTTTCTCTCGCAAGAAAATTCAGAAGATGTTCAAACTTATTCCAAAATATTCTCTTATTTTCCCGCCAGTTGCGTAAAAAATGTGGAAAATCGTGAAAGAAAAAAGAAATGTCTATAAAATCTAGGGCTTACCCATACGAGAGAAAAGTTTATGGACAATCCTCCTGCTAACAGTTCACTTATTCTTTACCAAACAGAAGATGGGAAGACGCAAATAGAAGTTAAGCTTCAAGGTGAAACTGTATGGCTTACTCAAGCGCAAATGGCTGAGCTGTTTGGTAAGGATAAAAGAACAATTTCCGAGCATATCCAAAATATTTTTAAAGAAAGAGAATTAGTTGAAAAAGCAGTTATCCGGAAATTCCGGACAACTGCTGCAGATGGAAAAAGCTATGAAACTCTTCACTATAATCTCGATGCTATAATCTCAGTAGGCTATCGTGTTAAGTCTCATAGGGGTACCCAATTCCGTATTTGGGCGACAGCTAGGTTAAAAGAGTTTCTGATTAAAGGATTTGTCTTAGATGATGAACGGCTAAAAAGGCTTGGCGGGGGGAATTATTTTGAAGAACTCCTTGATCGCATTCGAGATATTCGATCCTCAGAAAAAGTTTTCTGGAGAAAAGTCTTAGATATCTATGCGACAAGCATCGACTATGATCCTAGCACTGAAACATCTAAAGATTTTTTTCGGATTGTGCAAAACAAAATGCATTGGGCTGCTCACGGTCATACGGCTGCTGAAATTATCTATGAAAGAGTCGATAGCAGCAAAAAACACATGGGACTCTCCTCTTGGTCTGGGAAAAATATAAGTCGATCAGATGCTGAGATTGCCAAAAACTACCTAAACGAAGAAGAGCTGGGTATCTTAAATCGACTCGTTTCCATGTACTTAGAGTTTGCTGAACTTCAGGCGTTAAACAAAAGCCCTATGTATATGAAGGATTGGATCGTTAAGCTTGATGATTTTTTGCGAGTAGCAACACCCAGGAATATCCTTTCGCATGCAGGCAAGGTCAGTCATCAGATTGCTACTGATAAGGTCCGTGAGGAATATCGAAAATATCAAAAACAGTTGAAGGAAGATAATGTATCTCTCATTGAGAAGCATTTTTTAAAAGCAGTGAAGGAAATTGAATCAATAGAGAATAAATCTTAAAATTTCTGTTTAGGATCAATTTATGAGTGTCAAAAACTTTAAAAACTATTTAAAATCTCAGGATGAAGAATGGCTAAGGGATGAATTGCTCACCTTATACAAAGCATTTGAGGCGGTTCGGGAATATTATATCCCTCAAATAGACCCTGAAAGCACTTGTCAGTTAGTTGAGAAGTATAAGAAAATTCTTGAGAGGCAATTTTGCCCATGCTCTAGCAACCGAGATTTTCCAGAGTTAAATTATTCGATTGCTCGAAAAGCAATTCGTGATTTTAAGAAGGTCAATGCAAACCCATCTTTAGTGATCGATCTTCAATTGACATATGTTGAGTATGGAGTGGAATGCACTTTGGAATATGGCGATATTGATGCACGGTTCTACGATAGCATGGAAAGTATGTTTCGTAAGACTTTAAAAGATATGGAAAAGTATGAACTCAAGGATCAGTTTCGAAAAAGATGTCTTGTCGTTCAGCAAAATACTGCTGATTTAGGGTGGGGATTTGGAGATGCAATTACTGAACTTTGTGACGAGTATTTTCTTTATGAAGCACCTATCTCATAGTGGATTAAAAGGATGAAATTGTTTCTAAGTTTACTTATTTTTTGTTTTTGGAATGTTGTAGGTGGAGTAGAAAACATAGTGTCAAAAAAAGAGACAAGAAAAATTGAAGTTGTTCCTTATGATCCGGATTGGCCTGAGCAGTTTGAATCTGAGGCAAAACTCATTAAAGAGGCACTGGGCAATCTTGCAATAGCCATTCATCATGTAGGGTCGACCTCTATTCCGGGGCTTGCTGCTAAACCTAAGATTGACATTATTGTCGCTACCAAAAACCCAGAAGGTACCATTCAAAAACTAGAAAACATTGGGTTTAAGTATCGTGGAGAATACAACATCCCAATGCACTATGGTTTTAGTAAGCGTGGTGAAAAGGAGGTGAATCTTCATGTTTACAAGGAAGGAAATCCCGAGATCGAACTCAACCTGACATTTCGTGATTACCTGAGAAGTCATCCTGAGGTTCGTGATGAGTACGGAGCGCTGAAGCTTGAATTGCTTCAGAAGAAGGTCTCTTTTGAAAAGAATAACTCGATGTTTACTGGATATAACCTTGGAAAGAATGCTTTTATTGGGAGCGTTTTGAAGCGTGCAGGATTTAACCATATACGATTTGTCATTTGCACCCATTTTGACGAATGGGAAGCAGCCAAAGACCTAAGAAAGCGTTATTTTTTTGATAAAACTTCTATTTCGGATCCTTACGAATGGACCTTTAATCATCCGCAGCATCTCCATTTTGTCTTGTATAAAGGTGTAGAAATTATCGGATATGCCCATATTCAGCTATGGCCACAAGAGAGAGCCGCAATCAGGATTATTGTGATTGAACAAACCTATCGTCATCAAAGGCATGCTAAGAAGTTCTTAGCGTGGATAGAAACCTATCTCCAGTCTAAAGCGTATAAGAGCATCCATACACAAGCGCATCCTGATTCAGCAGGATTTTATGAGCGTTTGGGGTACATCAATATGCCCTTTAATGACCCCGATGGGTATGAAGGAGACCCTCGCGATACTCCAATGGGCAAATTATTGCATGTTGAACATTGAAAACAGCAAAGGAAATAGATGAAATATCGTAAATTTAAACAAGAGAAACTTTGGCGAGATAAAGCTGTTGACCTTCTTAAGCAAATGGGCTCAAAGATTCATTGGGTAAGGCTTGAAGAAGAGCAATTTGAAGAGCAGCTTAGAGTCAAGCTTTTAGAAGAGGCAGCAGAAGTTTGCGATGCCAAAAATAAAGAGGGGTTGTTAGAAGAACTTGCTGACCTTTTAGAAGTGATCTCTGCTTTTTGTGAACTACATGAGGTGAATCTTCAGGATATTATAGAGCTTCAAGCTAAAAAACGGGATGAAAGAGGGGGATTTCATGAGAGAAAGTTTGTAACTGTTGCTGAACATCCTATTGGGAGTTTTGGGGAAAGGTATTGCTTGAATGATCAAGATAAATACCCTGAAATCTTTGACTAACTTGAGGGACGATGTCAAAGAGCTTTTGAAGGGGTTTCAGGTAAAAAACCACCAACTTGCATCTTCCACACTTGCCAAAATAAACCAATCCATTATAGATATAAAATTTCGGATTGTAGTCTAATTTTTGTAAATGTCAGGAATTTTGTCAGAAATTTGAGTAAAAAAGACCAGGTTTTTACCTACTGACTTCCACTGGCTGGACCGTGAAATTTATAGCCCTTTGCACTAGGGATGTTTTCCCAGTAAATTTCTTCTGCCTCAATTTCTATTCTACTAACATCATTTGTTTTGGGCTTAGGAGGGAAGTTTGTCTATTGGATTAGTAAAAATATTTTACCTGGATATATTTCCAAATTCCATTGGGTCAATTTCGACACTCTCGAGAGATAAGATAATATGGCTATTTCGAGCATCAATTTCAAGAAGGGATCCATCGTGAAAATAACCAGTATATTGTGTAATATCCAATGCGTAATCCTTAA
>CAYGKJ010000015.1:0-41908 GCA_964350675.1 uncultured bacterium
TTTCATAGTTGTGAGGGAAAATTTCTATGATGCGTTCAATACCTGTAAGCTGTCCCGCTTATCGCAGTTCTAGCAGGCCCGATCACCGTAATCTAGGCAATTCAAGCTGCCCTGAAACACTCGTAAACGGCGCCTTTAATTTAAGCGAGTTCATCTTATCCAACCCATTCACTCGCCATAAATATCATATTTATCAATTATATTGGATTGAAAAAGATGTAACCGGTTTAAAAGACCGACTCGAAATCATGAAGCAGGGAGCAATAGCATCCGCACTTTTCTCAATATATTTAATATGTTTCTCAACATTGATTTTCGCAGTCTTTCAGAAAATAAGCAATCCAAGCAAAGATCTACACGTTATCAAGTCTGGTGTTGAGTTTTATAAAAGATCTATTGTTCCTGCACTTGAAAAAAATCCATACATCGCGGCAAAAATTGGAGTGCCTTCACTCGTTGCATTGAAAACCATCAACCGCTTCCAAATTAATACTGCTCACATCAACATACTAGAATCTAACCGAGAAGTTCGTAATGCAGCTTTATCACGGGATTCTAACCTTACAGAAGAAAACTTTCGCCTCTCCAAAGAGATTAGATCTCTCAAAGAAAAAAATGAGAAGCTCCTTGCACAGCTATCTAAAGGATCTGCAGGAGCAACTCCAGTGATTGAATGGGCCAACCTTACACATCAAGAGACAAAAAATAGGATAGCTAAGTTCTTGGAAGAACTGATAGAAACAAGAGATCCCAAATGTTGGAGCATATTGAAGGATATTATCCAAAAGCATGTTATCTCACTTCAAGCAAAAACCCTGCTCCTTAAGGGTGTCTTAGCTTTGAAAGAAAATCGACCCTTTATTGTTAAAAAATCTGACCTTTCACTGCTACATGAAAATGCCTACTCAACAAGCCCAATAATCGTACAAGTACTCGCAAACATCCTGTTTAAAAAGTCAATAAGGCAAGATTCAACAGGAAAAGTTGAATCCCCCTATGATCCGTACAAGGATAAGGAAGCTTATATTTGTCAACACTACCAGGAGGGCCAAATCCGGGCGCTTCTACTACAAGGCATTCAAGCATTAAGAAACAAAACTCCTAAGCAATTACTCTCAAAATACGAGGTGCTTCTCAAAGAACACAAGCTCAAATGCCACGTCTCGATTAGCCCCTTGATCCAAGAGATCCTAGATAATCAGGAAAGTTAGGCTGTGCCTTATTCAGGTTAGATTACATCAGTTGCATCAAGCTCCATTTTAACTCTGACTGCCCCCTTTTTTCTTTTCTTATCTCTTCAAATACCCGAGTATATTTTTGTTCTAATTCCTTGGTTTCATGGTTATTTGGGTCTACTACAAACCCCGGGGTCTGAAACCAATAATTATCTGGATCAAATGGTTCCTTACCTTTTAAAAATGGTTCCCATCTGTTTGGCTCTGAATAATCTTTTGTCCTTGGATAGGCTTTTTTAAATGGGGGGAACAAATAGGTTCGTGGATATCTCTGTTGAAATAACAACGCATTATCTTTTCCAAACCCATATAATATTCCCATTAACTGATAGCTTCCTTTGCAGGTTTTCTCATGGTTTTCTGGGGTGTTGGCTAGCCTCTCTACAAGATTATCTACATCAAAATTGTATCCAAGAATTTCTGAGAACAATTGATAGTTTTTACGTATTGTTTTTTTGGTTTCATTGACGTTGATCATCATAACTGTCTCAGTTGAATGTAGACTTGGTGTTGGTTTTGTGCTACTTACAATCTTAATTTTCTTTGATGGGAATAGATGGCTATATTTTTCCCAAGCTCGGAGACCCGCTCGGAATCTAGCGTTTATGGGATGGAAATACCAGTATATATCTTCGTATTTGTATGCTAACTCTCCCCTTGGATTATTGAGTATATATTCGATATTATCTAGTGAGTCAAATGTTGCTACTGGTTTGAGACCCTTTGCAACCCATGAAAACCCCTCTATGTTTAAGAGATGAAAGAAATACGCTAACTGCTCTTTCTCCTTTGCAGGCATGGAAAACAGCACTGAACTGACATACAGCGGCTTCCAGAACAACGCCAACACTGCAACAGCGCATAGAAAAAAAACGGATCGAATCTTTCTCATCTAAAATTAAGCAGTTATGTTTGCATGGGATGCTTCCCACAATTTGCACAAGTTCTCCGGTGGAACCCATTTACATGTCCGCAGTGCGGGCATGACCATGTTGTTGCAACTCTTTCTGATCCTTCCGCCCTTAACTCAATTTCATATTGGCCAGATGGAGCCCTATATAGTGAGTCAACTTCGACCCAATCGTTATCGACAAAAGCGAAAAGACCCTCGGATGAAACTTCAATCTCTCCAGGACCCACCCGAAGTACGCTTGCGAAAACACCGCTTGTAAATAACACCATTAATATCAAGACTAGCTTTTTCATTTTTCCTCCTTGAATAGACCACTTGGTCACACTTGAAATTGAAAAGGTACTCCTGCAATTTAAATTGTGCAAGCATATTTTTTACACACTATCCCGAAGTACGACGCGCAGAGAGAAATGTATTTCCCCCTTTTTTTTTTGCATTAAATACTACAGTTGTAGTAGATTTGGTTCATGTGTGCAAAACGATCATTTGGTGAACTTGAAACAACGATACTTCACCTCTTTTCAAAGAGTGATGAGGGTCTTACCGTTTCCGACGTAATGAAAAGACTAGGCAGCAACAATGCCTATACCACAATCATGACAGTGATGACGCGCCTCTTTGAGAAAGGGGTGCTTAAAAGAACCAAGCAGGGAAGAAGTTATCTCTATTCTAAGAAAAAGTCCCCCCTTCTAAAACGGTTAAAGTCTCGTTTCCTTGGGGCAAGTCCTTCTGAAGTCTTTAGTACTTTTCTGGAGGAGGAAGTCGAGCCCCAAGAAATCAAAAAGATCGAAAAGATGATTCGGGAGCATAAGAAAAAATGGAATGCGTAGCACGGTATATCTTTAATACTCTTTCTGGTTCCATTTTGACCTTTTATATGTCGCTCCTTCTTCTCATACTCATGCGTCCTCTTATTCGGATTTATCGAACCCTCTATTATCTATATCTGATTCCTTTTCTAAAGGTGTTTTATGATCTTTTCTTTATGGACCATTCCCGTTGGGCTTTTTTCCATGGGAAAAATGTCCTCAATGCAATCCCCAATAGCCGCATCTTGTCTGCCTATTTAGGAACTAAGGAAAAACCTTTTGCTGGGGTGCGCCTCCATTTTCTAAACGGAGAAACGTTTTCAATTGGAGATATTGGTGCTGAAACAATTGGACTGCCTCTACTTGCTGCGGGCTGTAGCTTGATTGTCTTACTAACTCTATTCTCACTAGCCCGTTTCTCTTTGCGCCTCTACGCAGCATTGCAGTGGCAACGCAGGCTGCCCTTAGAAAAGATGGGGCCAAAGCTCTATTCCACTTCTGCAACGCTTAAAAGCCCCATGCTGATTGGAGTATGGAAGTCTCGGATCGTGATCCCCAAGAACCTACTGAAAACCTTATCAGACAGAGAGGTTGAGGCAATTTACCAACATGAAAGACAACACCTACTATGGAAAGACAATCTTCTTTCAATCATTTGCGATGGGATTTCTGCCCTCTTCTGGTTTATCCCTTTTCGGCACATCGTTTTAAAGAAAGCCTCCTTTTACCGTGAACTTGCCTGCGACTCTAAATCTGAAACGGAGCCTCTTTTAGGAGCCTTGAAAAAAACTGCAACCCATGCACCTTCTGTTGCCTCCCTTGCCTTTTCTTCGTCTGACCGTGTCGCATGGCTGCTCTGCAAAAAAACTCCAGGAAAGGTCGCCTTGGCTTTTTCCTGCACTACTATCCTTGGAGGTGGGGCTTTCATTTTTGCAAGCCACTTCCTCCCCTTCTAAAAAATTTTAACCTTAACTACTACATGTGTAGTAATTGGAGAATACCATGAAAAAACTAGTCTTAGCACTTCTTGCACTCAGCACAACACTCTTTGCCCATGAGAAAGAGGTTTCTCTTTCCGAGATCCATGAGGCCCTTGCTCCTATGAATGAAATGAGCTCCCTGATTATTAAAGTGAATCCAGGGGATGTTCTTCCCATCCATTTTCGGATGAGCGGCAACGTGCTTCAACTTGACCACACTCCTGAAAATGGAACGATCAAAGCAAAGGAGTCTCTCTATATCAAGGTTGAGCCTTCTTTTCTGTTTAGTCAGGACAAACAAGAATGGAAGTCCTTTGAATCTTACTTTACAGGAATGCTTGGAGTTTCGGTGGGCAGTGAAGCTCTCCCCTCTGGGGAGATCTTCCTAGACCTTAACAAACGTTAATCTAAAAACAAAGTGCAGGGGTCTGCCCTGCACTTCTTTTAAATTTAAAGCACGCTATAACATAAGTCTAAGTCTTTGAACCACTTCAAACCCTATAGGTGAAAGATAGTAGCTGGAAAGCTTTTGATCTTCAAAAATAAAGCCTTGCTTTGCATCGCTTTTTCGATACTCTTTTGCGCTCTCAGCAGAAACGCCATAAAAATCGGCGATCTCTTGATCCGAAAGTGTGACCTTGGGGCTTTCTTTAAATAATTCTTGCAAGTGAAATAACTCTTCCTTCATCGGTTCTCCCTTTTTAAAAAAGGTACATCCTTAAAAGGAACACAGGACTAGATTTTTTTTGCTTCGATGGACTAGAATAGGCACCGAGGCTAAGGTTCCAGCTTGCTAAAAGGATGTACCTTAGTTTCACGCCCTGGGAGGTAACGGCCTCTCAGGGCACTTTTGTCAAAGTACCCCTCAATCGTATAGGAATTCTTCTATTTTCTCCAAGTAAAAAAAAACCTCTAAGAGGGCTCTTAGAGGGCCTTTTCCTAATGCTCTAGGCCGCTGGGCTACACTCCTTTCAGAATCTTTGCCCAGCGGACTGGCGTTGTTAACCTATCAATTGGATTTTAGTGTATAAAATTTCATTAGCTGTCCCTGACGTACAAGCAACAAAATTCTTTCCCCAGGCTTTACATTTTCAAGGGCTGCATTGAACTCTGTAATATTCGGGGTTTTCCGATGGTTTACCGCCATCACAAGAAATCCTGGTTTAATTCCTGCATAGTCTGCGGCAGTTCCTGGCTCAACTTTAAGAACAACCACACCTTCATCATCCTGGTTAAGTTTGTACTGCTGAACATTTTGACTCGTGAGATTGTCAACAGAAAATCCAAGCTTTTTTGAGTTTGTTTCACTAGACACAAACGTATTTGCTCCAAAAGTTCCCAAAGTGACTTCAACCTTCTGCGTTCTCCCTTCTCGGTTAATTGTCAGCTTAACCTTAGTCCCCGGGGGAAGAAATACGATTTCTTTACGGAATTGCTCTGGATTCTTCACAGTAGTTCCATTAATTTTCATGATAATATCACCCTGTTTAAGACCTGCTTTTTCGGCAGGAGACTCTTTAACAACATCGACGACCAGGACTCCTTGGGTGGTATTCACCTCGAAGGCTTCAGCAAGATCGTTATCGATAGGCTGCATAGATATCCCTAAAAATCCCCGAGTAACAACTCCGTTCGCAACAAGCTGTTCTTTGATATTCAATAAAATGTTACTTGGAATCGCAAAACCAATTCCCATATTCCCTCCTGATCGGGAAAAAATTGCTGTATTCATTCCAACCACTTTATGATTGAGATCGATCAATGGTCCTCCTGAATTCCCAGGATTAATCGCGGCATCTGTTTGAATGAAATCCTCGTAATCAGTAACTTGAAGCCCTTGCCTCCCCTTTGCACTGATAATTCCAGTAGAGACACTTGCTTCTAATGAAAAAGGACTGCCAATTGCGACGACCCACTCTCCTACTTCTAAGGCATCAGAATCACCAAGTTCTAGAAAAGGAAATTTCTCTCCTGAAGGATTTTCTAATTTGAGGATCGCGATATCAGTATGAGAATCCCCTCCGATACAGCTCGCCGTAATCTGTCGATCTGTTCCATCCTGCAGTCTCACAGTAAGCTTTTTTGCCCCCTTTACAACATGCATGTTTGTCATAATATGCCCTTCCTCTGATATGAGGAAACCTGAGCCTTGACTAATCTGGGGTTGAGAAGGACGCATCCTAGGGCCGCCAAAAAAATGATGAAATAAGTCATCATTGAATAAATCATAAGGGTTTATCCCTTCTGATTGTCCTCCTTCAGCGCGAATAAATACGACAGAGGGAGTACAGGCCTTTGCGACCTCCACAAAAGGCTGAGAAAACATCTGCCCATATGAGCTCTCATAAGAATTCTGACGTTCAGCAGCAAAAAAAGAACTTGCTTCTAATCTTTGATCTGCTTGCAGGCCTGCTACTAAAAAGAAAATGATAAAAAACTTGGAAATTGATTGTTTCACATCTACCTCCTAACTTTATAACTAACAACAGGAATTTTAGCTAAAAAGGAAATTTAAGAAAAACATGTTTTTACTTTAGTGCTTAAAAAGAATTCTTCTGCTTTCTCCAAGTAAAAAATCCCCTTCAGAAGGGCCCTAGAAGGACTTTGACATATCTGTCACCAGTTGCCATCTGGGAAAGTGCCATTCCAATCGTGTAGCTATCAACTTTATGATCACAACAAAATAAACAAGCATTCAATTCCCTAGAGACCATTGGTTTGTAGCAATTTTTTCTATAAATACTGGATCATGAGACACTGCCAAGACTGCCCCCTCAAAATTCATCAAAGCCTTTTCCAAGGCTTCCAGAGTGAGAAAATCAAGATGGTTAGTAGGCTCATCCAGCAAGAGGATGTTGGGCCGCTCTAAGATCATGGAAAGCAGCATAAAGCGTTTTCTTTGTCCTGTGCTTAGTGATGAAAAGACTCTATCTAGAAGCTCCTCCCCACCTATTGCCGCTTTATGCAGCTCTCTCATCAAATCTTCCTTAGATATCTGGAACTGACTTTCAAAATACTCGAAGGGAGTTTTATTCATGGGCAATAGTCTTACTTCCTGGTCTAGATAGGCGATTTTTACGGTTGGAGCATAGCGAATCCTCCCTGCATCGACAGGTGAAATTCCAGCTATACATTGAAGTAGTGTCGTTTTACCAACCCCATTAGGGTCCTTAAGTATAACTCGATCCCCCTTACTAAGCACTCTTTCTAAACCTGAGAATAGAACCTTTTCTCCAAAAGCTTTTGTTATATGCACGAGTTCAATTGCTACAGAAGATAGAAGCGGCTTGGGAATAAATCTGAGTCCCGTAATGCTTTTGGGCATAGGGTGTGGAAGTAAGTTCTTCTCAGTTTTTGCAAGACGGGATTTCACAACATCTAAGTTGCGCTGCAAAGATTTTTGATGGGATCCGCCTCTCCGATCATAGGCCATGATATCTCGATCAGAGGGTGGGGGTGCCTGTTTTTTGGAAAAAGTGACCGCTTTGATTTTTTGTTTTAAAAGGCTTCTTTCTTCTTGTTGCGCCTCATATACTTTCATCTGACTTTCTTTCAGGCGATTCTGCTCAGTTAGATAATGATCATAATTTCCACCATAATAGGTTAATTTGCCGTTTTTGGTCTCGATCAGCCGATTACAGATTGTATTAATAAACTTTCGATCATGAGAAACAAGAACAGTAGCACCCTTTCGCATACGCAAAATATTTCCTAACCATCCAAGCATTTTGGAGTCTAAATGATTTGTAGGCTCATCCAGTAGTAGAAGATCAGGATTTCCTATCAATACTTTCGCCAATACGATTCGTACTCTTTGCCCACTACTTAAGGCTCCCATAGGCAACTCAAAGAGAGTTTTTTCTAGTTTCAACCCTTTCAGAACTTTTTTAATAGGAACCTGTCTGTAGCCTCCAAGCAATTCGTATTCCTCATGAAGTTTTTCCCACTCAGCTAATCCATGAGGAAGCTCTAAGAGAGTTGCCATTGCCCTCTCAAGTTCAGTAAACTTGCCCTCTTCGAGAAATGATTTTACGCTTATGTTGGGATCTACAAAATTAATTTCTTGAGGCAATAGTCCGATAGTCAGGTTGTTTGCCCTACTAATATGCCCAGTATCTGGAAAAACATTTCCTGACAAGAGCCGCAAAAGCGTTGTCTTTCCTGACCCATTTTCCCCAACAAGTGCGAGAATATCTCCCTGGTTGACCGAAAAAGAGATGTTTTCAAAAAGGGATAAAGAGCCAAAAGATTTAAAAAGATGTGAGAATTGAATAAGGAGCCGAGACATAAATTTGATCCTGGGTTATTTAATTAAAAAACCGGTTTCAAATTTAGATTCTCATTGGACAATGCTCCCTGGATTAACATCCGTACAAACCACATTGTACCAATGAGTTAAAATGAAAACAAGCAAAACTAAGATCTGATTTTAGTTTTGCTTGAAAAGTTCCTAAGTAATTATCAATTAATGATTAAAGATGACCGTATTCACCGAGCTGCTTGATGAGTTTAGCAATGAATCCGGTCCATCCCATCTGATGGTTGGCGCCAAGCCCTTGGCCAGAGCACCCATGGAAATATTCATGAAAGAGAACGTAGTCATGGAAATGAGGGTCGGATTGAAATTTGGGGCGGTCACCGAAAACAGGCCGGTTCCCCTCGGAATCATTTTCAAAAATACTTACCAGACGCTTCGAAATCTCAGCAGCAACATCCCACAGATTCATAAAGTTGCCAGAACCGGTAGGGCACTCAACTTTAAGGTCGTCGCCGTAGTAGTAATGGTATTTTTGGAGAGACTCGATGAGAAGGACATTCAGGGGAAACCAAATGGGACCGCGCCAATTAGAGTTTCCTCCAAAAAGGCGACTCTTTGATTCACCAGGTTCATAATCAACTGAAAACTCATCTCCATTCAGTTTGAGTTTGAAGGGATTTTCAGCGTGGCATTTTGAAATGGAGCGGATTCCATACGGACTAAGAAATTTTTCTTCGTCAAGCATGAAACCGAGCATGCGTGTGAGTTTCTCTCTATCGACAATGGAAAGAATTCTTCGGCCGTCAACACCAGGGGTCCGCATACAAGCCACTTTTTCGCATAGGTCAAGGCGGTGATCTAAAAACCAATCCATTTTTTTCTTAAAAACAGTGAGTTTTTTCAGAACCTCAGGTTCGATAATCGTCACTGCAAGCAGGGGCATGAGCCCGACAAGTGAGCGCACTTTTAAGGGGATTTCTTTTCCGTCTGCTGTTTTTAAAACGTCGTAGTAAAATCCATCCTCATCATCCCATAGGGGGTGCGAACGGGTCCCTGAGTAATTGATCGCATCGGCAATAAGGAGGAAGTGGTTATAAAATTTGTTAGCCATATTTTCATAGGCAACATCTTCTATAGCAAGCTCAAAGGAAATAGAAAGCATATTGAGGCAAAACATCCCCATCCAACTTGTGGCATCGGATTGATAAAGGGTGGCGCCGGCAGGCAATTCTGCGCTTCGGTTAAAAACGCTAATGTTATCGAGGCCAAGAAAGCCTCCTTGGAAAATGTTTTTCCCCGAATTATCTTTTCGGTTGACCCACCATGTGAAATTTAAAAGGAGCTTTTGGAACACTTTCTCTAAAAAAAGGCGGTCTTCAACTCCATTTCTTTTTTTATCGATTTGATAGACCCTGAGGGCTCCCCAAGCATGAACAGGAGGGTTTACATCGTTAAAATTCCACTCGTAGGCGGGGAGCATCCCATTGGGGTGCATATACCATTCTTGCGTCAAAAGATGCATGTGGTGTTTGGCATATTCCGCATCTAAAACGGCTAGTGGGAGGGCATGAAAAGCCGTATCCCAAGAGAAAAACATGTTAAATTCCCACTTATCAGGAGTGGAGACAATATCATCAGAGTAGAGATGGAGCCACTCTCCATTTCGAGCAGTACAAGGATCTCTCGCGGGGAGAGGAGGGTTAAAGTTGGGATCTCCAGCCATCCACTCAGGAATAACCAGGTTGTAATACATTTTATTCCAAAGCATTCCAGCATAAGCTTGCCTCGCAATCATGCGGTGTTCATCAGTCAATGATGTCGGAATGATTTCTCCATAGAATTCTTCAGCTTCTCGGATTCTCAGCTTAAAGAGTTTATTATTTTCAGAAGCGCTATTCTTCATCTCTTCTTCTGTGGTGAGGCGAAGATGAATCTCTCGGGATTCAGAAGGGGGAATTTTAACGATGTAGTGGAAAGCTCCTTTTGTCCCCTCTCTAGTAGGATTAACAGCCTGAGTTTTTTGATGAACGAGGTATTCATTGATCCCGTCTTTACTGTACTTTCCCTTTCCCTTTGTTTCATTCTCGGTGAAGAGCAGCTCTTCTGCTTCTTCGCCATAAAGAACATAATTGCCAACGCTAGGGTGATGCGCCTCAATTGCATTGTTTCCTTCCCTAGCTTTTAGAAGGGGTTTTGATGCTCCTTCTTTGAACCATTCATTCCGCGCCCAAAGAGTAGGGAGAACGTGGAGGGTTTTCTCTTCATTTCCTCGATTGTGAACGGTGATTCGAATGGCAATATCATCAGGTCCCTTTTTGGCATACTCGACAAAGACATCGTAATACCTATTGTGATCAAAAATCCCAGTGTCAATAAGCTCATACTCCCCCTCCTCTTGAGACCGATTAGCATTTGCTTTGCGGATCGCCTGATAGGGGTATTCTGCTTGTGTGTATTTATAGAGATATTTCATGTAGGAGTGGGTGGGTGTATTATCAAGGTAATAATAATACTCTTTCACATCTTCCCCGTGATTTCCCTCCGGGTTTGAAAGGCCAAAGATTCTCTCTTTGATGAAGGGGTCTTCCTCATTCCAGAAGCTAAGAGCAAAGCAGAGACGGGCATGTGTATCAGAAATGCCTGCTATTCCATCTTCTCCCCAGCGGTAGGCTCTCTCCATAGCCATTTCATAGGGGAAGTAATCCCATGTTGAACCATCTTCGCTATAATCTTCCCGAACAGTTCCCCATTGCCTTTCCGCTAGATAAGGACCGAAATGTTTCCAGTACTTAGTTTTCTTTTTGTCTTCTAAAAGACGTTTTTTTTCCGGATTCATATCGCCTTTAAATTGGTTAATTTCTATATAGAAAATGAAGGTGTATTGTTTCAATGAATAAAATTTTTGACATTATTGTAATTGGTGCTGGAGCTGGCGGACTAGTTGTTGCCATCGGGGGAGCCAAGGCGGGAAAGAAAGTTCTCTTGGTTGAAAAAGATAACTATGGCGGCGATTGCACAAACTTTGGGTGCATTCCAAGTAAGTCGCTCATTGCTTCGGCTCATGCTGCCCACTATCTTAAACATGCAGACATGCTGGGGATTGAAACTTCCCCCTTTTCCTTTGATGGAAAAGGGGCTCTTGACCGGGTTCGCAAAATTGTTCGTGAAATCCGCTCACATGAAGATCCCGCCGCCTTAAAAAAGCTTGGAGTGGAAACGCTAAGTGGTACAGCTTCATTTGTCGATAAAAGGACTCTTTCCATCGATGGAAAAAAGGTTCAAGGGCGGCAGATTATCATTGCAACAGGTTCCTATCCAGTCGTTCCTCCTATTGAAGGGCTCAAGGAAACTCCTTTTTTGACCAATGAAACAGTTTTTAATTTAGAAAAAATCCCCAAACGGATGATTTTTATCGGTGGAGGTCCTATTTGCAGTGAGCTTTCCCAAGCATTTTCTCGACTAGGCGCAAAAGTCACCATGATTGAAAGCCTCCCCTCTCTTTTGGCTCGAGAGGAAAAAGAAACCCAAAAGATCATCATGGAAACATTTCAAAAGGAAGGAATCACCCTTCTTACCGGAGAGCGAACAGAGCGCGTCAGCTACGACAAGCATTTTTTCGTTGAGGTAAGGGGAAAAACGCTGCACTCCATAGAAGGAGATGCCCTATTTGTGGGGGTTGGAAGACGCCCTCATCTAAAAGAGCTCATGCTCGATGCAGCCCATATTAAATACACCGAAGAAGGCATTCCTACGGACCCTTATGGGCGCACGAATATTAAAAACATCTGGGCTATTGGAGATGTGACAGGCCCTCCATTTTTCACTCATTATGCTGAGAATCAAGCACGTACCGTTTTGACTAACCTCCTGCTTCCATTTATCATGAAAAAGAGCCGTCAACCGATTCCTCGTTGCACATATACAGATCCTGAGGTTGCAAGTATTGGGCTTAAAGAGGAAGAGTACAATCCCAAAAAGATTGCCGTTTATCGCGTCCCTTTTTCTGAAGTGGACCGAAGTATCACAACAGGGCGCACAGAAGGATACGTAAAAATTATCACGAAGAAGTGGAGTAGCAAGATTTTGGGAGCCACAATTGTAGGCCCTCGAGCAGGAGAAATGCTGATGGAAATTTCGACTGCCATGCATGCTAAACTCCCCTTAAGAAAACTCAGCACACTCATGCATCCCTACCCAATTGAAAGTTTAGCAATTCGAAAGGCCGCTGACAAATGGCTTACTGAAACGATTTTGGGGATATTCCGTCGATGAAGAAGTGGCTTCCCCTTACAATCATCATCCTTCTAATGATTGTTGCCTACTTTGTGGGGCTGCCAAAGTATCTTACGTTTGAATCCATTAAGACGCATCGCGAAGCCCTCCTTACCCAAATAGAGAACCACCCGGTTCTTATGCCAGCACTCTTTATTCTCCTCTATATTGTCGTGGTTAGCCTGTCCCTTCCAGGAGGAACAATCCTTACTTTGCTTGGAGGATTTTTCTTTAAGATTCCCTGGGGAGCAATCTATGTCATTGTCGGAGCGACCATTGGTGCCACCATTATTTTTCTTGCAGCCCGGACTGCTCTAGGAGATTTATTGAGAAAAAAAGCAGGCCCCTTTCTAAAAAAAATGGAAGGCGGTTTCCAAAAAAATGCCGCAAGCTACCTCCTATTCCTCCGATTTATTCCCCTATTCCCCTTTTGGTTGGTAAACATTGCCCCAGCTTTTTTCAACGTCAAAACAAAGACCTACATTTGGACCACATTCGTGGGTATTATTCCAGGTTCCTATGTGTATGCGCAGGCCGGAAGTGGTCTCGGCGCAATCTTTGAAGAGGGGAAATCATTTTCATTTAACTCCGTCTTCAACACTCAAATGAATTTTGCCCTTGTCCTACTTGCTCTGTTCTCTTTAATCCCTATTCTTGTTAAAAAACTAAGACATGATCGATAGTAACTACCGCACGCCATATCAACGCTTGATCATTGAGCCACTACTCAAAAAGGCATTTTTAAAGGGGATATCCCCTCTGACTGTGACTCTTATAGGAGTGGCTTCTGGGATCTTAATTCCCCTTTTTCTATATCTCCACCAGTCGATTGCCGCTTTAGCTTTTCTAGGAATTAGCGGATTTTGCGACACTCTTGATGGATCTTTAGCCCGCCATAAGGATCTATCCTCTCCAAGAGGAGCCGTCTTAGACATTGTAGCGGACCGTGTCGTCGAATGGGCTATTCTACTGGGGCTCTTTCTTTATGCCCCTGAAAGCCGAGGGCTCATGACCATTTGGATGCTAGGCTCTGTTCTGCTCTGTATCACCACATTTTTGGTTGTGGGCATTTTCCAAGAAAACGCCTCAGAAAAGAGCTTCCATTATAGCCCTGGATTGATTGAGAGAGCGGAGGCATTTATCTTCTTTAGTTTGATGATCTTATTTCCAAACTTTTTCACACTTTTGGCCCTTTTTTTTGGAAGCCTAACTCTTTTAACTGCAATAATTCGAATTAAACAGTTTATTAAAACATAATAGTAAAGATTTTAGTATTATTAATATTTAATACTTAAAGTGTTATAATATTACCCTATAATAAGAGGTTAATATGACAATAAACTTTGTAGAATCCGCGGAAGGAACATCTCAGCGGATAGATGGGCAAGAACCTGCCCTTCTCTGCCGCTATACAAGTCTTTCAAAGAACACACTTCAACTTCTACCTACACTCAAAAAGCTTGCAGATGAGAGGCTCCACGCTCCCTGCTTGATTATTGATTTTATCCCCAAAACCGACTCAGTATGGGAAGTGAGTGCTGAAACCCCTGATGGCAAAATTCACCACCTATCCCTTAATAAAAGAGAAATACTGAATCTCACACCCTATAAAGACGAGGTCAAAGTTTCTTTTGGCCTCTCAACAGACCTTGAAACTCCAAGTTATCGAGATGGGTTTTCTCTTGCTGCCACCCATTTTTTTAAGAACAATCATATCAGTGAATCAGATCTTTTATCCGAATCTCCATTCCATGTCCAACAAAGAGTTGTTATGAGAGATGGAAAAATTTTATTAAAGAAGGGAGTTTCGAAAGTCAGCTCTGCTTTCAGAAGGCTCTATCAAAAAGATAAAATGCAGAAGCGCCTTGAAGAAAACCGCCACACAATCGAAGCCTATGTTGCCTTTCTTAAGAAAGAAATTGGAGCAGAAAAGCTTCAGCAGATTCAAAAGACGTATGGATTTAACTTCAAGGAGATGATCGAGCAAGGCACCTTTCTTCAGCCAAAACACATTTACCTCTGCAATATTGGAATGAACAACATCGAACACTCAGATGTAATGTCCCTAAAGAAAAAGATTGAAATGTTCCTTAAAATTACTAGCCCTTCAGATGTTTCTTTAATGAAAATCCTCAAAAATTTCACCCATCCCTTCAATCAAAGAGAAATACGTGGACTGCTTCGAGTTTTGGGCGAAGGAGCAACGGTTCGCGACCTGGCGAATGCATTTAACAAAGAGACAACTGTCGGGGCCTACATAGAAGTTCTTGAAACATCTCCAGAATCAAGAGAAAAACTCTATACGGGAAGAAAGTTTAAAGCACAGATTGTGGGGTCCTATAATAGAGAAGTCAAAGATCGAAATCACGCGCGTCCTTGGGTAGATCAACAGGAACTCCTGCAAGTCTTCGAGACAATGAAAGATCCTTTTCCAGGCCAAGAGGTAAGTCGTCAAAAACTTGACCGCTGTTTCTTCGAAATGCTTACGAAAGTCGTCGTTAAAAAGCATTTAATGAGAAGTGAGATTGATGGAACTTGGCGTGTGGGAGCCATGATCCCCTCCCCTTATAAAGATAAGGATGGGAAAACCGTCTATTATCGAGTAGATCAAGGTGTTGATTCAAGCTATGGAAAACTATGGCTTGTCCTCCGCCCTGCTCAAGAAGATTATGACCATTCTCTTCCTGTGGTTCGCGTTTCGAGGGATACAAGTAAAGACCTCTATGCTCAAAGAGGGGGTCCAACGATTACCCGAGACTTAGCAGATAATGCAGGATACCGCAATTCCGCTACAACCTTCGATGAAGACCGCGCATTTTTCAAAGAATTTTCCCTCCCCCTCTGGATGACTCACTTGGGGAAAACTATGATTGCACTCAAAGAAGTCAGAAAAACCGATGACTACTCCCTCCTAGAAGAGCCACTGATTAATACCCATAAAGAGCTCATTGGAGATCTTATTGCAAGGGCCCAAACTGGAAAACTCGACCCAGAAATTAAGGATAAAATTAAGGATCTACTCACTCCCATTTACCAGGAATTCAAACGAGAAACGGGCGAAAAAAAACTCATTGCTGCCCAGAAATACCTTTCTGTCCTACTTCATATCGCTCCCTATGACGCAGACGATTTCAACCGCCTTCATAACCTTGTCAATGGAAAGGTTCCTCGCCCAGTAGCTTCAATCGGAAATAGCCTAGGAGGTTTTGATGCCCAACAAGATTTCTTTGCTCAGACTTTTAGATCTAGTCGCATCCCAATAACAGATGTACACCTCTACACCCATAGCTCCCTTAAAGTTAGCTTGGAAGATGACAATGTTTTTAGCAATTACGTCGTGAATAACGCCGAACTATTAAATGACCTTGGGGTACATATTTCCATCGACCACGTGGCAGAGATTGATGATCCTGTTCCTCTAGCAACCAAAGGGACGTTGCTCGGCCAAGGAGTCCAAATGGCCGCAATGGATGCCCAGGAAAAAGGACGAAAATTCCCTGTATCCGTCTCTTTAAGAGTTCTTAAACCTCTAAGCAAACACCCACAGTTATCAGAAACAAAAGTCCACTGCAGACGCTTTGAAGATCTAGTTGAAGGAGTCGACTATCGGGTGCTAGAACAGTACAGCAAAATTGTGGATTACGACCGCTACGCGCAAAAGCATAAGATCTATGGACGCACTGTTGAAGCCTGGAGACAAACTGGTATCTCCCTTAACCTAGCTGATGTTTCAAGTGATGTCGTCAGGGTATGGAGAGGAAAAAAGGGCTCTCACAGGCATATCCCCAAATCCCTTTCATTCCACAAACTCGTGATCGAAACCGGAGAACAAGGAGAAAGCAACTACGGATTTATTCCTGTAGAACATAGAAGAAACTTAGAGAGGGTCATTTATGTCCCTATTGATTATTCAGAACTAAATGAAAAAGAAGAAGGAGAAGAACATG
The DNA here is from genome assembly GCA_964350675.1 of uncultured bacterium. GTDB lineage: Bacteria > Chlamydiota > Chlamydiia > Chlamydiales > Simkaniaceae > Neptunichlamydia. Next base: position 16,415 of record CAYGKJ010000015.1, read on the forward strand.
TCAGAACTAGTGACAAACAGCCTGGGGAACTCGAATATTGGCCCCAACTTAGAGAAACCTATAACAAACTCAGAGAGTGGAGTATCGGGGTATTTCAACATCCCTATCGTTGGTTGGGCTTTGAGCCTACTACAAACCCCCACACCATTAGAGTCGCCTAATGGAAAAGATACCCCTACTTTAGAAGACACAGAATTTACGCTTGTTGATTGGACCTCATCAGATGAAGTCACCTACTCTGTGGAGGAGGCATTTAAAAAGGAGACTGAAGGGCTGCAAGAAGCTCTATCTTTTGTCCCTTTCTTTGAAGATGACACAAATATCACTAAGGAAAATGTTTCTCTATTTATCAATCAATGGAATGAGGAAAATCCCGATCTTCAAGTCAGCCCCGATAAAGGCCTTGTTGAAGCAATTCATTCGATAAAACAATCCACTGTTAAGCTTGGAGAACAATCCTTTATCAAAGGTGTGGGCCTCTACGCATTTTATAGTGAAAAAACAATGAATCTAGCACACCAAATTTTTGGTCATATACCAAAACAGGATAACTACGATCAGACAATGATCAATTGGTACGTTCGACTTAATAGCTAGGCAGTGCAGCTAATCTTCCATGTTATGGAAGACAGCATCGACATCATCTAACTCTTCAAGAAATTCGATGAGCGCCTCGTTAGCAGCGCGCGTATCGCCATCGCAGGAAACTGTGGTTTTTGGAATCATTTCAAGACTTGTCTCTCCAACCGCAATTCCTGCTTCCTCAAGCTTGTCTTTCACCTCATAAAGTAAATCAGGAGGAGTCACCACGATAAAGGTGTCCTCTGCAACATCAAAATCATCGGCACCTGCGTCCGTTGCTTGCATGAAAAGAGTCTCTTCATCCCCTTGATCTTTTCCAATCTGAATCACCCCTTTCCGATCAAAGTTAAAGGCAACAGAACCAGGTGAACCAATACTCCCCCCTTTTTTATTCGTTGCAATCCTCATATCAGAAGCCGTGCGGTTTTTATTATCCGTCATTGTGTCCACAATGATCCCCACACCTCCGTGTCCATAGAGCTCATAGGTCAATTCAGTAAAGTCCGCCTGATCTGCGCTTGACGCTTTTTTAATGTTTCGATCAATGACGTCAGAAGGGACATTCGCCACCTTTGCTTTTTGCAATGCAAGACGAAGTTTTGTATTTGCCTTAGGATCTGGCCCTCCTTGCTTCACCGCACTAATGATCTCTTTTGCGCACCTAGAGAAGATCTTTCCCTTCTTTGCATCTGCTCGCCCTTTTTTATGCTTAATATTTGCCCATTTACTATGTCCAGCCATCAACCTATCTCTCTATTGAATTTCCATTTGCATTAAAATTTTGTCGTAGTAATTTCCTTCAGCATCTTTTAGGTAGCGAGCGTGGCGTCCATACTCCTTAAAACCGAGTCTTTTATAAAGACGGACCGCTGGATTTTTGTCATAAACTTCTAAGTGGAGGAGCTCAAGGCCTCGCTTGAGTCCAAGCTTTACGATTTCTTTTAAAAGAAGAGTTCCGATCCCCATCCCTCTGTACTTTTCATCGAGAATGACTACAAACAGTGATTGATGAGCCATCTTTTCCACCTCATGGAGATAGAGATTTGCAGCACCAACCGGTTTTTTTTTATAGAGTGCTGTAATAGACAACCCCTTATCGATATAGTGGGTCCACAGGCGGACTGCATCCTCCACTTCTCTTCGATCCATCATCGGAAACCCAACAAGAACCCCCGGTTGAAGAAGCCACTCTGCAAAAAGAGGAAGGTCTTTCTTATCAGTCGGCCTAAATGAAACATCCGGCTTACTTCCCATCCTTGCCCTCCAGAAGATTGACCTGCATGACATGGCGCGCTAAGTAAGTTCCATCTTTTTTCTTAATATACTTCTCTTGTTTTGCCACCTCAATATACCCTAACTTTTCCAAAATCGGAAGAGCAGGACACCCTTCCCAAACTTCAGCATTGATCCACTCAAAACGGAAATAGCTTTTGCCAAGGTGCGTGATGTTCTTTACAATTGAAGTTCCTACTCCTTGCCCCTTCATTTCAGGGTTCACAATAAAGTAGAGGAGACAGTGATGTATTACTTTCCGATATGGCATTAGAAAAAGTGTGGCAATGCCTGCCACCTCTCCCTTGTAAGTTGCCGTTAAACTCGCTCCATACTTGTAAAAACCCACCCAGTTCTTGCTCATATTCTCAACATCTTTGTCTGAAGAGACAGGATACCAAAGGCGATTCTCCTCTATCTCCAACCATTTTTGAAGAAAAGGATGATCCTTCGGAGTTGTATATCTTATATCGTATTCACTTTCATCTGGGATACCCACTAACCAAATTCCTTTAAGTATGCATTTACAAATCCATCCAAAGATCCATCCATGACCTCTTGAATATTCCCCTCTTCATACTTGGTGCGTGTATCTTTGACAAGTGTGTAGGGTTGAAAAACATAATTGCGAATCTGCGATCCCCAAGAAATATCCTTCTTTTCTCCCCCTATTTTTGAAATCGCTTCCTCACGCTCCAGAATCTCTTTTTCATAAAGCTTCGAGCGGAGCATCTTAAAACAGGTTTCTTTATTCTGCAACTGGCTCCGCTCCCCTTGACACGAGACAACAATCCCTGTCGCCAGGTGAGTCAGCCGCACTGCAGAATCAGTCGTGTTAACATGCTGTCCGCCAGCACCGGATGAACGAAACGTGTCAATCCGAATCTCATCCGGCTTGATTTCAATTTGTATATCATCGGTAATTTCAGGGATGATATCCACAGAAACAAAACTCGTATGACGCCTGGAGTTGCTATCAAATGGAGAAATACGGACAAGGCGATGCACACCCTTCTCTGCTTTGCAATAACCGTAAGCAAATGGGCCTGTAACATGGAGTGTTGCATTCTTAATCCCTGCAACTTCCCCGTCGAGTTTTTCAACCAGCTCAACTTTCCATTTCCGCTTGGCTGCCCACTTCTGATACATCCGAAGAAGCATCTGTGCCCAATCGCAGGACTCGGTCCCCCCGGCACCTGCATTGACACTCAAATAACAATTCTTATTATCGAGCTCGCCTGAAAGCATTTTTTTGACTTCGAGGTCTTCAATTCCTTGCTGCACCGCATCAAGCTCTTTCAAAAGATCCCTATAGAGCTCGGGATCTTCTTCCTCTTCCATCTCTTCAAGGAATTCTTTCGAAGCTTCAAATCTTGTTTTAACGTTATTGTAGGGAATCGTCCACTCTTTAAGAGTATTACACTGAGAAATAATGACTTGTGCCGCATCATTATCAGACCAAAAATCCCCCTCTTCCATCTTTTTTTCTAAAATAACAACTTCTTTTTCCTTCTCCTCTAAGTCAAAGATACCTCCACATATGAAGAAGTCTGTTATCAATATCTTTTAATTTTGTACGAATCTCATCATTCATTTTAAACCTCAAAAAATAATCCCCTATTGTACATAAAAGACTCTTTACACAAAAGGATTTTCCCTTATACTTTCCTTCATCAAAAACAAGGGAAGAGGCAACTCTTCCTATAAGAAATTTTAACGAGGAATCACTATGTTAGACATGTTAGGAAAAGTCGGCCAAGAGCTTCACGAAATCTACAAAACTGGAAGCGCACTGGTTGCTCAAGGCTGTAACCGCCTGCTAGACACTTCTGTTGGAAAAAAAGTATCAGAGGTCACAAGCCCTGTCTTTATTTGGGTTAAAGACCATACTCCTGAGTCTGTAAAAAACAAATCATTCGTTTATGGAGCTGGAGCTGTTGTAGCCGTTCGTATTCCTATGCGTTGGTTGTCGAATACTCCGAACAACCACCTAGAACAAGCAGCAAAACACTACGACAATCCTACCGATAGAGTAAAAGCTGCTAGAATTCGAGCTGAGAAAGTTTAAATCATCTGACTGGACAAATCTTTAACCGGGAAGGCTTCCTTTCCGGTTTTTTTGTATCTCTATGGAATAATCCTTGGCAACAGAATACGTCCAAAAAGGATTCGTATCATCCCCCAAGTCATTCAAAGATTCGGTGATAAAAACCACACGCCCATTTTCTTCTTTAGCTGTCATTTGCATTCCATGTGGAACTTCTAAGGACAGGTCCCCAGAGATCGTCAAATCCTTAGCCACAAATCTTGAATGTCCATGAAGCGTAATCGTCAGGCTTGAATGCCGCTTCACATCATGGCGCCAAAAAAGGTGGTCTTCTTCCCAATTAATCCCCTTATTCGCAACATGGACATTTTCTAAAACACATTGCCCTGTCTTTTCTGAATATTTGAGCAATCCTTCTTCCTTGTGTCCCATGACATCTGTCGCATGAATCAAAAGACTTCCCTCAAGGTTGAGATCCTTGAGATAGAGATCTGCAATTTCGAGCTGAAGCTCTGACCCAACTGCAATTGTTCCTCCCTGCACCTTCTGCCCAATGATAGAATAGAGAGGACCAAGCGCAGGATGATAACTAAATAGAAACGAAGGTCCCTTTTTTGCAAATGTTAATTCATCTGGAAATAGGGGAAGAGACATGTGGCAATAAGTTTCAAGAAGCTCTTTAGCATTGAGCATGTAGTCATAGTAGCATCCCTCAGGAGTTTCGAGCATAGCCCCCTTAGCCGACGATTTTCTTTTGGTCGTGGAAATTGTTTTCCGCCGTTTATTGAACGTCAGGTAAGTAGGAAAGTCTTCCCCTTTGGAGACGGACAATCCATCGGCAATATTTTGCATCGTTGTTTCTAAACGGGCAATCTCTTCCTTCTTATCGGGGCTATGATAGTGGTGCCCTCTTCGAAAATTTACAAGAAGCCCTGGATTGGGAATTTTCTTTGAGACCTTTTCAACCTCTTCCAGATCGGCAAAAAGGATATTGGTATTCGAGGGAAAGCGAGAATATTTTCCTCCCTCTTCAAAAGGTTCATCTTCGATCCCACACTTTTCAAAGTCGCAATATTCGACGTTTGTAAGAACCTCTTTGCCACTTTTCTCTTTTACAACGTTCATCCCCTCTTGAGCATTCACAAGTCGAGGACATGAAGCAAAACCAAAAGCTTTATCACTCTGGTGCCCCAATCCTAGAAAGGCAAGGAGACCGTAGTCGATTGCTGCCATGGGATTATTGATCTGCCTCACAAGAGCTTTTTGACTCCCCTTCTCCTTGAGCCAAGCAAAAACTCCCGACTGCCTAAGCAATTTCCAAAGCATCCCATGCCCTCCTGGTTTTAGGAGAAGCTTAAGAGGTTTTTGCAAACACCAATTTCCCTCGCGTGTAAACGTGGGAACGGAGGGTTGTGAAAAGAACCGAAAAGATTCTTGAGGGCGCCCGAACCAATGGTTTTGAGCACAAATTTCTTTGATGTGATCGTGATTCCGATTCACACGCGAAGTCATCATCCCTATTGGAGTTGTGACTTGAGCACCAAAAAGCTTATAGTGGAGGTATTCGCGCGCTTGCAAGTCGTTGATCACCCCCTCTAGAAGAGGTTTTCCTAAAAAGACTAAGCGAGCAGCAGGGAGCCCCTCCTCGGTTTTTTCATCCTTAAGTTGCAATCGATCAGCCGCTCCACCAACCGGATAAAGCTCCGCCATCTTTCCCTGACTTTCAATCCCTTTGAGAATCGCCTCTTTTACTGCTGGTGTTTCCGATCGCAGGTCAATTCCAACAGGAGGACGGAGGTCGACACCTTCTCCACTTGTTTCTTGTCCAAGCAATGTTAAAACGAGGTGGTGGTATCCAATAATTCCACCCATATCTCGATAAAAATTCTCCAGAGCTAAAAGGTCTTCCAAAAGACACCGAAGGCGCTTCCCCACTTCAATATCCTCCCACTCAAAAAGGCGGGGACCCTGCCCGATTGCGAAAGTCGCTTTAATTGCATATTCACACTCGGGTGTCACCCCAGAAAGGAAGGTTTTTAATGGAGAAGGAAAAGAAAAATAAGCGTCTACTTCAGGAAGAGAATTGAGAATCTCTAACTTTTCATAGGTTCCCTCTACTCGCCCTAGCATGACAAGAAGAGATCTGAGACGCTCGCGCTGCCTCTCTAAGTGCGTTTCCAGCTGCTTCACATTCATACCCCTAACTTGCCATCTCATCTGGAAAATGGCAAGATTTTCTCTTATCGAGCTTTTTTTTTTGACTATAAATCCCCAGGAAGGCTACAACTTGATGTAAAACACCTGTTTGTGACTCTGGCGTGTTTAGATGAAGTCTCAAATGCAAGAAGAGAAAGTTAAATTAACTAAATCAATATTTTTTTTCTAATTTTAAGGAGAAAACAAAATGGCCAAAAAAGCAGCTAGTACAACTTCAAAGTTTATGAAGCCAATGAAAATCAGCGATGAGCTTGCTGAAGTTGTAGGAAAAGGACCCATGCCACGAACTGAAGTGACTAAAAAGCTTTGGGCATACATCAAAAAACACAAAAGACAAGACCCAGACAACATGCGTAACATCGTTCCTGATGAGAAGCTTTCAAAAGTTTTCGGGGGAAAAAAAGCGATCAATATGTTTGACATGACTAAAAAAGTCAACAAGCATCTCTCGTAATCACTGATGTGAGTTTCGCGCCTCCTCATTGGGGGTGCGAAATATCCGCTTCTCTTCTATAATAGATTCATGAAAACAGTATCTTTAATTTTACTCGCCGGCGGCTCTGGGACCCGAATGAGTTCGGACATTCCGAAGACCTTCCTTCCATTGCGGGGAAAGCCTATGATCCTCCATAGCTTTGAACTCTTTTTATCAATGAAAGAGATCAACGAAATTGTTGTAGTCTGCCCAAAAGAGCGTCGATCCATCTTTCCTGAAAAAACCCTTTTTGCACTGCCCGGAAAAAAGCGCCAAGACTCTGTTCAAAATGGGGTTTTGAAAACTTCTGGTGAAATCCTACTGATTCACGATGGGGCCCGTCCCCTCATTACTCGAGAAGATGTATTAAAGCTTTTAGAAGAAGGAATGTCCACAAAAGCCGCAGCTCTCGGCGCCCCAACAAAGAATACTATCAAGCAAGTCAGCGCTAACAAGCATGTTGAAAAAACCCTCGACCGCACCGTTCTTTACGAGATGTACACACCGCAGCTCCTTGCACGCGAAGTCTACGAAAAAGGGTACCAGGAGGCAAAAGGGACTCCCCTTACAGACGACGTCGCACTTGCTGAATGCATTAACCACCCTGTAAAAATTGTGGTTGGCTGCGCAAGCAACATCAAGATCACATACCCTATCGACCTCAAACTTGCAGAAATTCTATGAAATATAAAATGACCATCAGCTACGATGGAACCGATTACGGTGGTTGGCAAGTTCAACCGAATCGAAAGACTGTTCAAGAACTCATTCAAGAAGCTTTGAAAATCGTCCTCAGAACAGAGTGCCCTATTATTGGCTCAGGACGAACTGATGCAGGGGTTCATGCGAGAGGGCAAATCGCCCACTTTTCCTATGATGTTCCCTTTGAAGTCAGCCCCTTTCGCTACTCTCTCAATTCCCTTCTTCCTTCAGATATCCGTATTCTAGAGATTGATCCCGCTTCAGAAGAATTTCATGCACGATATAGTGTAAAAAAAAAGATTTACCATTATTACCTTCATCTTGACCCTGTTCAAAGCCCTTTCTATGGCCGCTACCGCACTCCTATCTACGCCCCTCTTAACCTGGATCTCCTTCAAGAGGCTCTCCCCCTCCTCACAGGCACTCACGACTTCTCAACCTTCCGAGGAGCTGGCTACACCTCTACAAATCCCATAAAAACCCTCTATCGCCTCGAAATGGTCCCCGAAGAGGGCGGCATAAGACTCGAATTTGAGGGGAATGGCTTCCTCTACAAGATGGTCCGCAATATCGTTGGAACTCTCCTTCAAGTGGCCTCAGGCAAACGCCCTGTCTCTAGCATCCCTAACCTACTGGAATCCAGGGACAGAACACAAGCGGGACCAACTGCCCCTCCACAGGGTCTATTTCTAACTAAGGTGGAATATTAAAATTATCTCTATTATAGAATTATTTCATTAATTTTATTACAATCGCTGCCATGGAAGACATCAAACTACCGCCACATACAAACTATCGCCCTCCAGAGAAATTCAACGAGGATGCCTCTGTCAGTGCCGAAGATAAGGGTGGCGTTGATATGTGGGGCGGCATTATGGCACTTATTTCTCGCCTTACAGATATTGTCTACCGCATCTATGTTAATTCACTTGATACCGTGGTTTGGACAAAATTCGATGCACAATCCTACGACGCTCCGATTTCTCCCTGGTACCTAACTGAAAGACACCGCAGGCTATGTAATCCTAAAGTTATAGACGTCTTTTGCAGAGTCATGGAAAATTACAGAGCTGCGCCAAGAAAGAACCCCCACATCCTCTGCCACACCCGCTATTCAGTTGCCCTTGAAGGGGAAACATTCGATCAGCATTGCCACAATGCTCTATCTGAAAGTGTCCAACAGTGGATTGGCGGCAAAACAGAAATTGAAATGGGAAGACCGCAAGGAGACCGCAAGGAAGGACGCTTAGAACTTTCTCATGACTTTTTACAAGCATGCTTCCCTTTGATCCCCCATGCAACCAAGCTTACGATTTGCGGACCCATTCGAGAAGAGGACCGCCTTCTCATTACTCAGGAAGTTCTGAAAATGGACCGATTGAGAGAGTTGCACTTTGAAGTTGATAAGGAATCTGCGGAATATTTTACATCTGCCCTTCCAGAAATTTTGACCAACCACACCATTGCAGACGTCTCACTTAGAAATTACGAAAAAGAAAAAGATTTTGCAACGATCCAAGAAGAAACTTGGACCGCTCTGAGAGATCAAGATCAATGCGACATCGTATTCACCAATGTTCCGCAGCCTACGGAGCCTCACAATAAGCTCACATTTATATCAACCCCTGCATAAAAATTCATAAATGCGCTCAGAGATTTTCATGAGAAAATTGAGCTTGGAGATCGACGTCAACCACTTGTTGGTTAACGAGATCGAAAGCCCAATTTTAACTGGAAAGATCAAGCTCAATTTATGAATTTTCATGCAGGGATTGGTATTAATTCTACAGCCGTGTAAAATCAGCAGCTTCGCCGATGTGGTGGAATTGGTAGACACGGTAGATTCAAAATCTGCTTGTAGCAATGCAGTGCTGGTTCGAGTCCAGTCATCGGCACATTTATAAAACTGGTTTTTTATGAGTTGGATTTTAGAATACTCCCCAATATTTTTTGATTTTGACGGCCTCCTTGTCAACACCGAGCACCTCCACTTTCAGGCATATCAAAGGATGCTTGAGAATTGCGGTGTTTCTTTTCCATGGAGCTTTACTGATTTTGCGGCAGTTGCCCATAAAAGTTCTGAGGGTCTGAGAAAGATGATTACAACGCATGCTCCAATACTCGTGGCAAGAGAATCGTGGGAAGCTCTTTACGATCAGAAAAAAAGCGAGTATGGAAAACTTCTCGAAGCGGGAAGTTTGGATCTTATGCCTGGTGCTCAGACAATTCTAGAAACCGTCCAGATGGCAAAAATTCCTCATGCTGTAGTGACAAACTCCACGCGAAAGCAAACCGAAATGATCCGAGAAAAAATCCCCGCATTAAATAACATCCCCCATTGGATCACCCGGGAAGATTATGAAAATCCTAAGCCCTCACCTGATGCTTATATTAAAGCCATCAAAGTGCTGGGGAAATCTGACAATATGCTAGGGTTTGAAGATGCACTTAGGGGAATCAATGCCCTAAAAGGGGCAGCCATTACCCCAGTCCTTATCTGCTCGCCAGACCATCCTCAAATGGCTGACATTCCAAAAGATTCGATGCGCTACTACCCTTCTTTAACATCTCTCTACCAGTAATTAAAAACGTTCTTATTATTTCAATTAATTAAACACGATTGTACTATAATCGCAAATTACGAAATAAAATAGGAATTATGGAAAATATCAATTTTAAACGTACCAGCTCAACGTGTGCCGCTTTTCAAACAACAACAGATCATCGAACAAGCACATCTCCCGGAGAACCTCCCTACCTAAAATCGACCGAGTCAGGTCACGCTGAATCTCTAGAAGAGATGAAAGCAATTCCAACTAAAGATAACGGTGTCTACTTAGGGTTTGCTTTTGAATTTAACTATCACCTATTAGCTGAAAGGCCCGTTCAAAAAGCCTATATCTGTGACATTAATCCTAGAATGCTTGCTTTGTATGAAGACATCGAAAGACTGGTTGTGCAGTATGAAGACCGAAATGAGTTTATCAAAGCTTTTAAAAGCGAGCTTGGGTCCCATTCAGAATACTATTTTGGGCTTACCGAGCCTCTTGAAGGGGTTTTAACTCATCTTACAACGCTTGAGCATAGTTGGCTTGCTTCAGATCGAAAATACGAAACTATTCGAAATCTCTACCTGAATCATAAAATCGTCCACCTCTCTTTAGATGTAGCAAAAGACCGTGCTCAATTTGAAGAAATTGCTCAAGAACTTCAAAGAAATCGATGGGTTTTAGACTGCGTATACCTCTCTAATATTCCAGAGTGGCTATATAATAGTGGAAGTCTTGGCGCGTTGAGCGATAATCTTGGTTTAATTATGAGCGCTGATACAGTATTGATCGACGCCAAAAAAGAATTTTGGGAAACAGGGATGCCAAAAGTGCGTATTACACGCGATCCAGTGGCAAAACTTCCAGACTTCAAACCTAGTAAACGAAGAAAAACACGAGTTCTTTCCAGACGTAGCTACACTCCTAGTTACGAGCCCTATCCTGCTTCGTCACTACATCTCTCTCTGAAATTTAGAACCACTAGTAACAAGAAACCCCGGCTTCCATCCATTATGTTCGACAAAGATCAGTAGTGTGCCTACCACCGGAAATAGGAGATCTGCGGCAATAAACAGACATCAGATATCCTATTTCCTTGTAAACAAAGCTCTTCTAAAGAACCCATGGTTTGCATAAATTCAGGAACTCCAGCAATTTGGTTTGCTTTCATCTGAAGAATTTTCAACTTGGGCAATTCTGTTACAACGACCGGGATCTCTTCAAATCGATTCCCATTAAGCTCAATTTTCCATACAGGAAGTCCTGCCATTCCAATGGGAAGAGAAGAAAGGGCATTGTTGTTGGCCAATAACACCTTTAATCCCTTTAGCCCCGAAATGTCCGGAAGAGCCTCCAATCGATTATCTGACAGAAGCAATTTCTCCACAGTAGAGGGGAAAACACTCTCTGCCGAAAAAACAATCCTATTTTCCGATAACTCAACTAGAGTCAGTGACAAGTAAGAAAGATTAGGAATGACTGCAAGATGATTGTCAACCAAGTAGAGCTCCTTCAGACTTCTAGGAAGGCGAGGAAACGTTGAAATTTGATTTTTTGAGGCATTAAGCACCCCAAGCTTCTCCAGACGCTCTAAATCATCTGGGAGTTCCGTTAAATGGTTATCTCTTAGATTGAGTCTTTCAAGGTTTGGCAGCAGAAAAACCTCTTGAGGAACAACTGTCAGACCTTTTGAAGCAAGATCTAATGTTGTTACAAGTGAAGCTAACTGATCAAATTCTCGAACCGTCCCTACTTGTTGCAAAGGAAATCCTAGTGCTTGCCTCATAGCTTGCAAAACTAAAAGAGATGTTCCATTCAAATACTGTTCTTGTGGAGGCATTATAACGCCTGTATTATTCACTTTAAAATTCATGCTCCGGGATTATTCATAAAGATTCAATTTTATTCAACAACTAATTAAATTAATCCTTTAATATAGAGTAGGTTCAATTAATAATTATTGAGTTTGCTGCGGAGGGTTCTCACGCTGATTCCAAGAATCTTTGCAGCCTGAGTTCGATTTCCCCCAATGGCTTCAAGTGTCTTTAAAATGTGCTCTTTTTCAAGATCTTTTAGGGAGACCAAAGCATCAGGCACTGATTGATCAGACTCTATTAAGAAGTGTTCTTCTTCAAGAGTTTCAGAATAGTCCATGACAACCCCATGTTCAATGCAATTACGCAGCTCTCGAATGTTCCCCGGCCAAGAGTATGCAAGAAGTTTTTGCTCTGCTTTTTTCGAAAGCATTTTTAGAGGAATTTGATTCTGGGCACACACCACTTGGATAAAAAGGCGCGCTAGAGGAAGGATATCTTCTTTTCTCTCTCTTAGAGGGGGCAGAAATAGGGGAATCACGTTGAGACGGTAGTAAAGGTCGGCGCGGAATTCTTTGCTTTTTATGGCCTCTTTCATCAGACGGTTTGAAGTGGAAACGAGACGGACATCAATATGAATAGATTCAGCCCCTCCTACCCGCTCAAACTCCTGTTCCTGCACAACGCGAAGAAGTTTTGCCTGAAGCGATGCAGGGATTTCAGAAACCTCATCAAGAAGAAGTGTTCCTTTATCCGCACGCTCAAAACGTCCTGCCTTCTTTTGAAGCGCTCCAGTAAAAGCTCCTTTTTCATGACCAAAGAACTCAGATTCAATTAAAGTATCGGGAAGAGCCGCACAGTTTACCCGAATGAAGGGGTGGCTAGAGCGACGCGATCCTTCATGAATCAGCCCTGCAATGACTTCTTTTCCTGTTCCTGACTCCCCACAGATAAAGACATTGGAGTGACTCTTTGCAATTTGTTCGACTTGCCTAAGAATGGCTTTCATTGCAGAGCTTTCTGCAATAACATGCATTTTTGACGATCGGCTTTGTAAAAGATCTAGAAGAAGGCTTGTTACCCCCTGGGGATTTAAGGGTTTTTCTAGTACATGCGCAATATCTTTCAATAGCGGATCCCCGCCAGATTTTAAATGGACAATGGGGGTACTTAAAGGACGTCGCTGAGAGCGATCTAAGACCTTAATTCCTTTTAAATCACTTAAAATAAGATCGAAAGAGCGTTTTTTGAGTAGATCCAAGGCAGCCATCCCGTCTTCAACGGTAAAGAGCTGGAGTTTTTCCCCCTTCAATAGCTCTAGAAGTACCTCCCGAGACGAGAGTTGTTTCTCGATAATCAGTACCTTCTTCATCCCAACCTTCTTTTCTCTACAAATAATCCGCTCGAATTTTTTTTGCAAACCCTGATATATTGAGGGGGTATGAAACGGATAGCTTATCTTTTATTGTTTATTTTGAGTGTTTTAGTGGGGTGCTCAGGCCTGGAAAAGTCTGAAAGAAAAAAGATCCGAGAGCGTAATCTTACATTCCGACCCATTCAACGTCAGTCTGATGAACTTCTCTTTCCCAAAACCACACATCCCAAAAAAAAAAGAATACCTTATCCTTGGGAGAAGAAAAAGATCGGCTCCCATCTTCGGATCACCAAGGAGTTTTTCAGATGCCAAGGAGGCATCTTAAACCCTCCCATTCAGATACATCGACAAACTGATCTAATCTATCACCTCGACTGTGGAGGCATCGAAACCCATACCCTTCCAATCAAAAATGGAAAAGAATTTATTTATCCCATCCTCATCGATCTGCTTAACCATGTTCAGGAAGCAACAGAAAAGAAGGTGGTGGTCACTTGTGGGCATAGATGTCCCAATCACAACCTTTATGCCGATCCCTCAAAGGCTGGGCGCACTTCAAAGCATCTCATTGGGGCTGAAGTGGATTTTTATGTTGAAGGCCTCGAGCATTCCCCCCAGGTTGTGATCGACACTCTTCTTACCTACTATAAAGAATCCTTAAGACGCTCTGAAACCCTCAGCTCAGCTTCTACCCCTTCGTGGTATAACAAAGAAGTCGCCATCACTCTCTACCATGAAACCGAAGGGAGAGATTTTGATAACAACCATCCTTATCCCTACATCTCGATACAGGTTCGTTATGATAGGGATAATAAACGCCCTGTCCAGTACAACTGGCACCAAGCACATACTAGCTTTATTAAGTATTGATTAATTCCTCCTAATATTGTTACATTGAGGGAATGAAAAATGACATATTAAAAATTTGTGGAGTCGATATTCAACCTGGGGAAAAGTTGACTTTAGCTCTTCCTACACCAGAGATCTATTCATGTGCTCCTATGCATATCCCCATGCACGTTATTCACGGAAAGCGCGCAGGTCCTCGTATGCTTATCTGTGCAACCCTCTATGGAGATGAATCCAATGGAATTGACATTGTCCATCGCTTATTAAATCTAAGTCTTATTAATAAATTACAAGGGACGCTGATCTGCATCCCTGTTATGAATGTCTACGGACTTATGAATCATTCCCGTCTTCTTCCTGATGGTCACGACTTAGCAAACAGTTTCCCTGGATCAGAAAAAGGATCATTTGCCTCCCGCCTCGCCCGCCTTTTCACAAGTGAAGTCATCAACCTAATGACACACTGTATCAATCTTCGATGTGGAAAAAATCATATCTACAAACTCCCCCAAGTCTACTATCATCCTGATGATAGCGAAGCAACTGAAATGGCCAAAAATTTTGGCGCCCCCATTATTCACCCTTCGCTTGAAAAAACGGGCTTTTTCTACTCTGAAAGTGGTCGCCCTAAATGTCCTACTTTAATTTATGAGGGAGGTGAAGCCCATAGAACCGATGACTATTCAGCAAAAGTTGGGGTGAAGGGTATCGTTAAAGTTTTAAAACAATTAAATATGATTCAACTTAAAAGTGAGCCAAAAAAAACAGATTTCCTAACATCTTCAGAGACTGTCTGGGTTCGTGCCGCTACTAGCGGCCTATTCCATTTTAGAAAGAAAATCGGTCAAACGGTGCAGAAAGATCAAATGCTTGGAAGTATCGCAGATCCTTTTGGGACCTCAGCAAGCATCGAAATCCTTGCCCCTCAATCAGGAATTATATCCGCGATAACAACGCACCCTCACGTGTATGAGGGACAGGGGATTATCGAAATTTGCTTGGCAACACAGCCTCCTCCTCCACAAATTGAACTTGAACCTCCTATTATAGAACCAAACTTGTAGATAACTCGTGAAACAAAAACTTTCCCTCATTGGGTTTTTTATCTGGATGTTGGCTTCGGTTTTCTATCTATATGAGTTTTTTCTTCAAGTATTTATGTCGACTGTTTCCAACCAAGTTATACAAGATCTTCATCTTGATGCCTCTAGCTATTCTATTATTGCAGCAGCATACTTCCTCCCCTATTCACTCATGCAAATTCCTGTGGGAATCTTAGTAGATAAGTTTGGAGCCCGCAGCCTCTTAACAATTTCTGTTCTCTCCTGCGCCCTTGGAGTTTTCGGGTTTTCAATAACCCATCATTTTGGAACAGCCTTTATCGGTCGGGCTTTTATGGGTCTTGGAGCTTCAAGTGCGTATGTTAGCCTTCTTGTTTTAGCTCTAAATTGGTTTCCCAAAAGACATTTTGGTCTGATGGTAGGAATTGCCAATCTCCTTGGAGCAATGGGGCCCTTTTTAGCTGGAGGCCCACTGTCTTATATTCTTTCTCTATTTAACAATAATTGGCGATTAATTCTCATGACTATTGGGGGGTTTGGTCTACTTCTTTCAATCATGATTGGGGTTTTTGTTCGCAACTCTCCATCCAGAAAGAAAAATGAAATCATCCATCTTGATCCTTATCTGGCACCTTTAATTAATAGGTTAAAATCGCTAATACAAAACAAACAAGCTTGGCGTATTGCCCTCTTTTCTGCATTTGTTTATGTCTCGTTGCCACTCCTTGGTGCGTATTGGGGAACCAGCTATCTACAAGCCAAAGGGCTCAGCAGAACAGTTGCAGCTTCCCTTTCCTCTATTTTATGGATTGGTTATGCTATAGGAGCTCCCCTTTCTGGAAAAATTTCAGATAGCATCAAAAGACGAAAACAGCCCTTAATTTTTAGTTCACTCATTGGAATGGTTGCGAGCAGTCTAATTGTCTATCTTCCTACAAACGAAATCTTTATTTTTGCTTTCTTATTTTTCTGTATTGGACTTGCAAGTTCTGGTTGTAGTCCAGCTTTTGCAGCAATGTCTGAAAATGTACAGGAAAACCTTCAAGCTACCTCTATTGGATTTAATAATTCAGCAATCACCCTCTCCGCAGCAATTCTCCCACCTATTGTGAGCCTTCTTATTGAGTGGGGAGTTCCCGAAGGGGTCCATAATTACTCTGTCGCAAACTTCCAACAGGGCTTATTTTTAATGCCGATTTTCTATGCGATTGCTTTCTTTATTTCCCTATTTTTGATTCGAGAAACCTATTGCCGTTCGCAACATGAAATAGTCAAAGTAAGGCTAGGCTAAAACTCATCTTTAAGTGTCCTAATATGAGCAAAGAGAGAAGCTGGATCGGTATCAGTGATACCGAGAGCTTTTTGAAGGGCCTCTGTTTTAACCCTTAGAAAAGGATTGGTTTCTTTTTCTTCAGCCAAAGTTGAAGGAACGTTTGGATGCCCTTCTACTTGCCGCTTTCTCGCTCCTTCCAGGCGCTTTTGGAGCTTTTCGTTATTAGGTTCAAGGGAAGCTGCAAACTCGAGATTCTTCACCGTATATTCATGCCCACAGTAAATCATTGTATCATCGGGAAGAGCTAAGATCTTTTCAAGGGAGTTCCACATCTCTTGGGGAGTTCCTTCAAAAATTTTACCACACCCTCCTGCAAAGATGAGATCTCCGCTGAAGAGAAGATGCAATTCACTAAAAAAATAGACGATATGAGGCTTTGTATGTCCAGGAGTAGAAAAAACCTTAATTGCAAAGGGCCCAAACACTAGCTCCTCCCCTTCATCCACGGACTGCTCAAGCTTGGGAACTCGGTTATCGTCGGGCCCAATCACATGGCATGCAGTTTTTTTTGTTAGCGTTTCAATTCCCCCCGTATGATCATCATGATAATGCGTAACTAAGATATTGATCAGTTTCAGATCTTCCTTTTCAAGAAGATCTAGGATAGGACCCGCCTCTCCGGGGTCAACAACAAGGGCATTTTTATCCCAAGTCAAGAGATAGGTATAATTGTCTTCTAGAATCTGGAGTTGATAAAGGTATAGCCCTTCGCCAACCTCTTTTTTTTCAATAACAGTCATAATTGTTGGTTCATCATTTGCAATTGTCCCCACGAAACTACCCAAGCATAGCAGAGGAAAAAAAGAATCACAATGATCGTTCGAACACCCCCAATTTTTCCATGGAAAATACGGAGATCATTCCGCCGATCCCAAGAGGTCATTCCAGAGCTATTGAGCTTTACCGCCGCCACAATCATGGTGATGAGTGAGATAATCGGAAGTCCTGCCCCCATTCCAAGCCACCAAACAGAAAAGCTACGGTTTAAGCTCCCTGAAAACGAAAGTTTTTGATGATTTTCGTCGCGAACACTCACACGAAGAAACCACTTACCAGGGGTGGTCCCCAGCGTTGCAAGTAAAAAAGCTTCCACAAAAACCCACAAGAAGATGGCAAGTATCCCAGTATAAGAGCTGATGACACCTAAGCCAACGTTAAAATAACCAATAAAAATGGATAGGACAATGATAAAAAGAGAATAGTCAATCATTCGTGCCCAAAATCGGACCCAAGGGCGAGAACGGATATAGTCCTGATCAGTCTCCCTTGAATAAGATCCCTTCTTTTGAATTTCAATCGTTGGGGTTTCATCCAAGGTGGTCATATTAAAATGTTCCACTTCAGAGATCGGAAGCCAATCTTCCTGCGACTGAGTCCATACGCGTGTTGAAGAATCTACTTCCCCGTTATCGAGCATATCTTGAAGATCATTATGGGAGATCGGCCCCTCCTTATCATCCCCCACCATGTAAAACCAAACTGCTTTATCCACTCAATCGTCCTCTCTTGGGTAGTGCCATTGGTGGCATGTATTTGCCACCTAAATTTCACTAAATCCGATAACACCCTTTTTGTAAACCCCCTGCTCGAATTGGTTAATAATGACTAAGTATAATAAGATAACCACACTGTTAACCAATAAGGAGTGAAAATGAATAAATTGAAGTTTCTATTAGCCGCACTTTTTATATGTGCATTGCCATTGCAAGCTGAAGAGAGTGAAACTCCTGAGCAAAAAGTCGACCAGTCCTACGGATACTATTCCATCGGGGCCGGTTTCCCATCCATTTTTACACTCAATATAGGGAAAAGGGTCCAACACCATCACCATGCCTTTGAAGGTGGAATAGGAGTAACTCCCCTAATCATCGCCGTTGAAGGGCATATCTACGCCAACTACCTCTACTTTCCAAACCCCAACCTAGACTCTCAAGTCTACGTGGGTCTTGGGGGCCAAGCAGGGTATGGCGTTGAAACCATCGACTGGAGAGGTGACATCGGGTATTTTAAACCCCAATTCCTTTTGGGGAAGGAATACCTCACAGGAAGATCTGAAAAACGGTTTATCCAAGCCGCAATCGGAGGAGGGTATCTCACCACAAGAGGTTCCCACTTCTTTCCTAGTCTTATTGTTTCCTATGGAATCAAATTTTAATCACTGTAATGGGGCAGACGTTCAGTCTGCCCCATCCTTGATACCAACCGCGCATTATACCGCACTTTTGAACAGATTCAAGTACGACACAAATAGTCTTTATAGTTGAGGATTTCGATTCCTTCTTGCTCAGATAATTTCTTCCCATGATACAAAAGAACGCCTCTATCCTTCGTCTCACGCAGGGACTCGATGGATTTGATCATTTTGGGGTGGAAGGTTTCTGATGTCTTAATCTCTATGAACTCTCTGAATTGTCTATGATCAATGATTAAGTCCACCTCGACGCCGTGGCTTGTCCGATAGTAATAGAGTTTGCTATGAGTCTTTCGGTGAGTAAGCTTTTTCAAACACTCCGCAACTATATAGTTTTCGAAAAGGGGGCCGTGCATAGGCCCTTTTTCGTAAATCTTTTGGTCTGAAATCCCACAAAGATGAGAAACTAAGCCCACGTCGTAGAAGTAAATTTTAGGGCTTTTAACGACACGTTTTCCCAGGTTGCTAAAATAGGGCGGGAGAAGAAAGATGATATAAGATGCTTCAAGGATTGAGATCCATCGCTTCACTGTTTTGACATCCACGCCAAGATCGTTTGAAAATTTCGAAAGATTAAGTTGTTGGGCAGTATTAGCAGCTAAGAGTTGGATCAGTTTTTGAAAGTCTCTTAAGTCCCCCACATTCGCGATGCTTCTAAGGTCTTTCTCAATGTAAGTTTCAATATAAGAGGCGTACCAGTCATCAAAAAGTTTGTATTCTTTATTGATGAGTTCAGGATATGATCCACAGTATAAAGACTGAGTATGATGATTTGAGGGCATTTCTTGATATTCATAGGGAAGAAGACTTAACAACCCGACACGTCCCGCAAGAGATTCTGCCACTTTTTTAGAAAAACTGAGTTGGCTCGAGCCAGTCAGAACAAACTTTCCTGTTTTATCACGATCACTATCCACTGCAAGCTTGATATAATCAAAGATCTCGGGTGCTTTTTGTACTTCGTCGAATATGACCTGATCGCTATGAATACGCATGAATTTTTCAGGATCATCATAGAAGAAATCCACATTTGTTTTGTTGTCAAAAGTCACATAGGTATAGTTTTTGAGAAATTTTTGAATCAGGGTGGACTTCCCAGACTGCCGCGGCCCTGTTATCGCAACAATTGAAAAAAAACTCATATACTCTTTGAGCTTACCTTCTAGGATTCTATGTCTGTATCTCATCACATTTCCGTGCAAATTTGGAATCATATTCCATATTTACACAAAAAATGCATCTCCGTCAAGGAGAAAGTTCATTGGTATAGAACTCGATAAGAGAGCGGTATGCATCCCACTTGGAATGAAGATAGTGCCATTTAAGATGGGGGTCAACCTGATTCCAAACGGACGGGCGGTATTTTCTCTCAAGAAGCGGAAGGAAGGTTCGATCGGGATCTTGCAAAAAACAGGTGTAGGCATCGAGTGTCTCAAGCTCCATCTGCGCAAAGATTAGACGACCAGTTTCTGGGTCTTGAGAGGTTCCTTGAGTTTTATTGAGCTCCTCAAATGCAATCCTGGTATAGGACTGTGCTTCCTTCAGGCTTTTCTTTAGGGATTCAAGGTGGGAGGCTACGGCTCCTTGAGGAACAGGAAGAGGGTGGAATTGGATCACATGGTGAACTCTGCCATGAAGATCTTGAGGTGGCGGCATCACGATGTGTTTGAGACTACGGTTGGGAATGCCTTTGAACCCCAGTCCCCCAGAAGAGGCATTGATAAAAGTGGTCTGGGGATTCTTTTTCGCAAAGGTGGAAATCGCTGAGGATTCCATAACCCACTTAACAAGGGTATAGATTGGCCTGCCATAAATATCTTGTCGCTTCAGAAGACGCTCAGCAGTACGCACCTCTTTTTTCCTCTCTTTGAGGAAAGCTTCAGGAGACGCAACCACTCCAGAAGTGTAAGCTTTTCCGTCGGTGAAAGCGAGGTCCACGCCGACAAGAATAATGGGATTGCACCCAAGGGTCGTGGCAAGTTCGATCGCAGTCGTTGTGACCGATAGAGCCTCGATCGAAAACCCTTCTTGCAAAGGAGTCGTATCCAGCTCGAGTTTTTCTTCAAGCCATCGCTCTGCAGCCCCTCCGGTTTGAGTATGGAGATAGCCATGGGGACCATTGCAAGTCTGGAAAACATCTGGATGGAGCCGGGAGGCATAGAATAAAGGAAGCTCAAATGCAGAGGCTTCTTTAAAGCGTTTTACCTCTTCAAAGTTTGGATCGAGAGCGATTCCAAAATGGGGATGCACACCATGACTGCTCAGAGCTGTGATCGCTGATCCCCCCGCAATAATCAAGGCGCGATGATCAAGCGTATAGAGACTTTTTAGATCATTTTCAAGGGAAGGGCCGGCGCCGCAGATGATTGCGGGAGTGCCTTGAAACGCTCCCTTTAAAGCATTTCCATCAAAGGCTGTCTCCATCCGATAAAAGTTGGGATGAAGGTTTTTGAAGAAGAGGTTGTAATAGTGATTTTCTAAATAAAGAGCATGTTGAATGGTGGTTAAGCGGTGAAGCATGAGGCGTAGGCGATAGAAACGGGAAGTTTTATACGAGGGAAGGGCAAATACCCCGATGTTTTCAAGGGGAAATGATTCAGCACACTCCTTGAGAAAGGGGGTGAGACGCCGTTTATCCAAATTAAAGCGGATATGGACTTGAGGATTGGCAAGGATTTCAGCGGCATATTCTGTTTCAAGAAAGGCTGCAAGCGCTCCGAGATTTTCTTCTAAAAAAATCAGGTCCCTTTCTTTATTTTCTGCAAGCCACGCTTTTAAGAGGCTGTAAGAATCCCCATGCCCCAATCCATAGATATACACACTATCAAGCTTCTCAAGATTTTCTATTTTAACCGATTCCTCTCTATTTGAAAATGGCTTAATCTCTTGAAACCTTAGGAGGAAGGAAAGGTTGGGATACCGAGGCTCTAACAGATCAGTTTGGACCATCGCTTCTCCACTGAATGCGATTCCCATCCCACTTTCCCATTTTGGTAGATTCTTCTCCCTCTTTCCAAGACCTCTCTACGTATTGAAGAGATGGATCATACTTCCCCTCCAAAAGAAGGTCTCCACTTTGGTCCCACTGTTTTTGATCGAATCGATGCGGAGAATAGTAATGACGCTCTTCAAGTGGCGAACCATCTGTAAAAAAACGACGATGTAGACCGACGGGGTTTCCTCTTATGTATTTTCCTTCATCGAGGAGGACTCCTTTTTGACTCCACATCCGATCAACCCCTTCACGAAGGCCAGTTTGGAAAATGACTTCCCGTTTTTTTTCCCCGTTGGGCCAGTAGAGCTCAACAGAACCTTCCAACATTCCATTCGAATAGATCATCTGCGATTTAAGGGTGCCATTTTCATAATAGTATTCCTGCTTTCCATCCAATATTCCCTTCTTGTAGCGTTCAATTGTACTCAGTTTTCCTGAAAGATAGTAGCGGTTAGATTTCCCCTCTTTTTTGTCTTGGTAAAACCACGTTTCAGAAAGGCACGTTCCATTCTCACTATAGAAGCGGGAGGGTCCATGGAGTTTTCCATTTAGATAAAAACATTCTGTCTCAATACCCCCACCAGGATAATAGAGGAGGTACTGCCCTTCAAAATGCCCTTCAACTTCAAAATAGGCACGCAAAACTCCTCCTTGATCATCCTTTTTTAGAACAAAGTGAGAAATCTCGGAAAAATCTTTGGGTACTCTTAAAGGTTTAAATAAGGTGTCGATATCGATGCCTAAGTCGGGATCTTGGATTGTGAGACGACCCTCACTAAATAGATAGGTTTCTTTCATGGCAAAATTTCTCGGTTACATCTTGATAAAAGAGGACTTGTTGGAGTTTTTTTTCAAAAGGAAGATCGGTCATTCTTCCCAAAATTTCATCGGTTTGAAGAAGGTTTTTCCACACTCCCCATAAAGGAATAAGATGCTCTTGAAAAAAGAGTTCCTCTTCAAGTTCACATTCCTGAAGAACAGTATTTTTCCTTTGTTCTAAGACTTCCATAAACTCCGTTAGGATCGCTCGGGTTTTCTTCAAACTCTCATCAAGGTGATGGAATTTTTCTGGAATTGAAGATAAATCAACAGGAGGCGCCGACACTACTTTTTGATGCACCTTTGCAGATAAATCTGTGCAGCAAGAAGAGACCATGAGAGGGCCATCTTGGATTCCTTCTAATTTAAGCCCTCGAGTGCTCGCATTGATAAAAGTGGTTTGAGGATGCTTCTTAGCAAAGTCTTCCAACCATCTCTTGCTCATCAAAAAATCAGGACGGGTAAACACTATATTCCCCTCTCGATCCTCCATCTGAATTGGATTTAACCGTTCATCCATTCCCTCAACTCCAGCGGCATAAGAAGCTTCATCATACACGCAAAGATCAAGACCCACGAAATAAATGGGGTCGCACCCTAAAAGGACGGCTACCATCGTTGAAAACGTAGAGACGTTCCAACCGACATCGCGCTCTAGCAGTGCGAGCCCCTTGGTTAGGTATTCCTCTAAAGCAAAACTTCCACTCTGTCCCAAACACAGTTTTGGACCGTGATGGTGTGTGAGCAAGGTATGGCTCACCTGGTTTTGATAAAACAGAGGAGTCTCAAAATGGTTCTGCCGATAAAATCTCTCTGTAGGAGGGTCGGGATCAAGCGCCGCAGAAAAGTGAATCGGAATATTTGCCCGCGACAGAGGAGCAAGAGCTGACCCTCCCCCAATAATCAATACCCGATCTTGAAATTTTTTGATCTCTTCCAAACGATCTTCAAGGGACGGTCCTGCCCCGCAAATGATGGCCGGCGTTCCTCGAAACTTTCCTTCTAGAGCGTCCCCTCTTTTGACTTCATCCTTCATCAAGAGGTTATTAAAAACATTCGACATGAGAGGAACTCCAAAGCCATTATATAGACAAAGAGTGAGTTCCGTTCCCAAAATCCATTCGCCAATCACATTGGGGTCGCCCCCCATGAGTTCCCATGGCTTGAAGAGATGTTCCCATGCATAAGGGCGGTATTCACTACCAACTTTTAGGCGAGGATGCTCCATTAGTGGAAGAGAAATGTTATGAAGGATCTGGGGATCTTCAGGGATAAGATAGATTTTTCGAGTAGATTTTTCATCCAGCCACTCTAGAATTTTTTGTTGCCAAGGGAGCGGACCAAGAGAATAAAGATATAATGCTACAGTTTCACTCTTTGGGAGAGGAAGGTCAACAAAAGGAACATCTCGCTTCTTTTCAGTACGGAGTTCTAGAGCAAATAAAGGGTTTTTCTCATTGAGCATTCTTAAGAGATTCATAAGTGGGCAACTGATTCCTTTCTTTAATGGAAGAATCGTTTTCCCATCGTAATAGGAATCCCTCATCATTGGCAAGACAAATTAGCGGAGCCTTAATATAGGCATTATACCCAAGGGCTTGCGCAAACATCTTTTCCTGAAGAGGCACCGCTTTACATTCGATAAGAAGAAGAGGCCGAAAAGTTGCAGATTCAAGGCATAAAATATCGACACGACGGCTAGGAACTTTCTCTCCCAGCACCTGGGGAAGCTCTGACAACTTTTTCTCAATAACAACCGCATGAGGCGGGTATCCCAATTGATTCACAAGATGGCTCAAAATTTTTTGCCGCACCACCTCCTCAGGAAGCGCATCAATCCATTTCTTTCGAATTGGATCATAAATCTGCCTACGCTGGGGAAACGACACCATAACTGCCATCACGCCGACGATAGATCACCTTGAGAGCCTGTTCTTCTTCTGATCGATAGATCATAAAGTGGTCATTCGACAGCTCCATCTTCATAACTGCTTCATCCATAGTGAGGTTCTTCAGGGAACGTTTTTTCTTCTTAATCACCTTTGGGAGCGTATAACCCTCTTTCAAAGACTCGTTGTTCGCATCAATAATCTCTTGATTGATCTCTTTGATCTCATGCTGAGCATGCTCGAGAACATTAATCTCCATTTCAGTAACAGATACTCCTTTTGCATGGTGGTCCTGAATCCGACTCTTCCATTTCCGAAGTTTTGTATAGAGCCGCTCAAATGCTTTATCAATAGAGGTATATAGGTTTTCAGTAATGGCATGAACGTTCACCTTGAAGTGAGAGAATTTCATGATGATATCAACCGTATGATTCAATTTTTGCACATCAAGATTGACCCTGACATCAATGATATGAGTCGAAAGTGATTCAATTTTAGAAATCTTCTCCTCGACATAATCCCGAATCGGCTTCGTGACTTCAATATGTTTTCCAATGATGTTAACTGTGTATTCTTGTTGATCAAATTTCTTAGAGCTATCAGTCATGTTTTAACCCCTTGGTTGACCCGTTATTATAACTAAATCTTGAGTTTATACCCAAATAAATTTGTCTTTTTTTCCTCTTTCGGTTATCGAAAAGTTATGAGCAGTGAAAATGGAAAAAGGCCAAAGCGCCACTTATTTATTATTCGCCTCATTGCGGGAGTTGTTTTCCTCTTTTTTGGAATTCTTCACCTACTCCATCCTGAAAACTTCAAAAACATCCTCATTGCTACCGAAATTCCTATGATCCATTTGAATCTTCTCTTCGTTCCGATTGTTGAAGCTGTTGTGGGCATCCTCTTCTTATTAGGACTCTTTACCCGCTTAGCTGGAATTATTGGGGCCATTACCATGGGGATTGCTACCTGGTCCACTCTTGCATTAATGAAACTTAATCCGCAAACTCTTCCCGATGGCATGAAAGAAGTCCCTTTCTCTCCTCCTGTCTTTATTCCTATCATCATTGGAGTTTTCTCTCTTTATCTCCTGATTATGGGAGCCGGAGCTTGGGGAATCGATAGCCGCTCCAAAAAATAGCCTCTTTCTGTTATAATCTTCACATGCATGAAACACTAGATCGCCTTCTTATACGCAAGCATCGTGGTTGCTACCTCAAATATCTTTCTCTTATTCATGAGATTGAAATTCAAACCATTGTTGAAATTGGTGTCTATAGAGGAAAAAATGCGGAGGTGCTTCGCAAAGAATTCCCCGATGCAC
>CAYGKJ010000016.1:0-36559 GCA_964350675.1 uncultured bacterium
GATTTCTCAAGGAAGTCGCAGCTTCCAATCAGATCCTTCATAGGATGATCATGGTTATATTGGGTGTGCTGGTAGTGACGCATGGCGTCGTAGATTGTTGTAAGGTCTTTTATCATCCCCACATCGCCATTAATCCAGCGCAGAATCCAAGCAGCCCCCTCTTCAATGGAGGTAACAATGACATCACTCAGATTTTGAACGAAGGGATGCACATATTCGGTAATATGGGTCCCTAGGATTTCGGTATTGGATTTGCGATAATGCGTTTCCTCAGGGGCCAGGATGATCACCGGCTTAGCATGAAACTTTGCCCACATCATTTCAGCTCCCACGCCGAGGCCGCGACGGTGGCGCGCGTCCACAAAGACGATATCTGCAAGAAAGACTTGGGTCATATCGCGTCCAAATACGGACTTTTGATCTGAAAGATTATCCGATCGTTGCGCAGGATTGAGAAAGATAAGTGAGTGAGGGCGCAACTGCTTCTGCAAGCTCTCAAAGTCCTCTTTGGTCCAACGAGACTCAAGAATCTCATGGTCCTTTTGAATTGTTCCCGCAAAGTATATTGATAGTTTTTTCATGAAGCTATCCCCAATTTAAATTGTTTCTAGTTTTCCAGGGACCTCGTACAAATAGATCATCGACGAGTCAACCAAAATGGTTTTCTTCGGTTTCCAAGTCGGAATTTCATGAGTGTGAGAAACAACCTGTGTTCCTGGGCGAAGCTCTCTCTCAAATTTCTCTTTAAGACGCTCCATACTCTCTGGGAAAAGATAGCAAACGATGAGGTTTGCATCACGCAGAGACTTTTCAAAAAAGTCATGTCTCACAATTTTCAAGTTTTTCGAGTGATTGAGAAAGGAAGAAAAAAGGTAGGGAATCGGCGAGTTTTCAAAACCAATGATCGAGCAATCTACATATTTCTTCGAGAGGGGAAAAAGAAGGTTCCCCCACCCTGAGCCCAGTTCAATAATCGTTCCGTTATTTAGCTCAGGAAGGTTTTCTAAAAGGACATCGCGTATCTTGTGAGATGTGGGCATCGGCGAGACCCCATTCTTCCACGTAAAAAGGAGAAGAAGGAGGAGCACGATAAAAAGAACACTAAGCGTTGCAACAAAGTAGAGCATCTGTTCCTATGCTTGTTGAAATATTCCCCCACATGTTGCACTCAAACTCAGGCACTGTCAAGATTTTTTACCTAGCAGTCCAGGTGTGCGGACTTATCACATTCGCTCTAGACGAATACTCCAGCTTCTTTGTGGCTGCCGAACGGACTTTTTATAAGCAAGAATTGCGGCAAAACCAAAAATTACCCACGCAGCAAAATGGGCTTTTTTCACAATTTTTATCACATTTAAGTCTACGACATAGGTAATCTTTGCAGTTAAATAGATTAACAGGTGTTGTTGAAAAAATGATTTTTCAACAACACCAACCAATATAATATTTATTTTATTTGACAGTAAATAAACACCTCTTTAGAATGTTTTGTATTCCATTTAAAAGGGGATTATATTATGGCAAATTTGTTCCGAGTTTCCAGTGAAGATAAGTGTGTTCTTTTTGGGGAGACAGCGCCTAAAGAGGTAACTAACCAAGATCTGATGCAGGCAAGGATTCAGAATATTTTAAAGCAAAAGCCCCCATTGAGCGCTCAAGAGATTGTGTCAGAAGCAACTCGATATACTGCTCATGGTGAGCCTTTTGCTCCTGATAGCCTAAAAACAACGGCTAAAAACTAACAAATCTTTAAAAACCAGCTGACTGTGTTAATATCAATCAACTGGTTTTCTATTAATCTAATTATTTAAACAATCATTTCTTTTTTTATAATAAAGTTATTATAATAAAATTAGGGGGATGGTTGCATGAGCTCAGATATTACTCGCTCTAAGCAAATTAGATCTTTTATTACTTATAATAGCGATGAAAATAATATAGCCGAATCTGAGAGTGCTGAGAAAACAAAAGAAAATATCTCAAAAATGGCTCAGCGTGTGATCAGTTATTTGGGAGATACAAGCAACCAGTCTCTTGAGAACATTCCTGAGTTTGCTGAAAAACTACACACTGTTAATGAGCAGTTTGCAGCGCATGGGGATGGAACTCCTTTTGCAACATCACTTACAGCAATCAATATTTTACTTGGCCTCAGGCAGAATCTTTCACAGGGCAACCAAGAGGTTATAGATCATCCCTTCTTTAAGCAATTGGATGAACTCCTTGCTCAAGAACCTATTGAAAATGGAGTAACTGTTGTAACGAATCTTCATCTCTTTCTGGAAAATTGTTTGATTCCTTCTGTAGTGAGGGCGCAGTCTAAGGCTGAGCTTAAGGCTCTTCTGCCTGTTATGCAAAAATGTTTTACTTTAGGGGAACATTTTTCAGGCATTGATCCAGAGGATAAATTACTCAGACTAAAAGACGAGGCCATTCAAAAGTATAACTCTAAGACGATCATTTTTGATCCAAGGTATCAGAAACTAGTTGGGTATGAAAAGGGAAGTGTTGGGAACCTTGAGAGTGAGGAAGCAAGAACTGAGCTTGTCAGAAATTTAACGGGCTTTTTTGCAAACTTCCCTCGGTCAAATATCACCGAAGTGGTTCCTAAGTCAGAGCAAGCAGCACTTTACGATGCTATATTGACGCTTCAAAATGAATTTGAAGAACATGGAGATGGAGCAAGGCTTGAGCCTATAAGAAATCAGCTTGGGCAAGCAGTGGCTATCGTTGATGGGATTAGAAGTGGTTTCCCTGTTGAGCTCCGCCAACTTGCAGAAGGAGAGATTGAAGGGCCTCATAAACCGATTTTGAAAAAATTGGTTGCTTTTGAGAAAAACGTTTTGACCCCCGCTTTGGCACAGGCATCAACATCAGAGGAATTGCGTCGTTTGAAGCCTTTAGTTGATCAATGTATTGCTTTGAAATCAGAAATTGAAAGAGCCGATGCAAAGGGCAAATTGAAAGCTTCACACCAAGATCTCATTAACCAATGGAATGCAAAAAATTATCAAACATCGCGGATGCACTACTTTTTGGTTTCTTATGAAAAAGGCAATCTATCCGGAATTGATAAAGAAGCCAAAAGAGAAAGCGTTGCTTCATCGATACAGACTCATATTGATAGGGTTTGTTCAGAACTCGATCACCCAACGTTTACAACTTCAGAAAAAAGGGATCTATATCAGGCTCTTCTTGTTATTCAAGGTGAGTTTGAAGAATATGGAGATGGGCAAAGACTTGAGCCTGCAATCGAGAAACTTGGAAAGGCTCTTGGGATTCCCGATGGAATTAGGGATTCTTTCCCCATTGAACTTGCGCAGTTTTACCAGACAGCTCTTGAACCGTCTCAAAAGGAGATTTTCTTAAAGAAGCTTGTCGCATTCGAGCGTCGTATTCTTATGCCAGCAATGGTGCAAGCATCTGAAGAAAAACTAGAAATTTATAAGCCTCTATTGGTTCAGTGCTCTAAGCTTCAAACGCAATTAACAGATGTTGATGCAGAAGGCCTTTTAAGAGCTTCTCATCAAGAAGCAATCGCTCTTTATAGGGCAAAAGAGCAGCAATTCAAAAGTGGGTACAGCCTGCTCCTAACGTATAGTTCAGGGGCGATTTCTAATCTAGATAATTCTTCAAAAAGAGAATCTGTTGAAAGGCAACTTTCCCTTTATCTTGAAGATCTCATTCCTCATCTAGACAATCCGATCTTTTCCAAGGAAGATAAAAGATCCATTTTAAAGGGGTTACTCGCTCTTCAGCGAGACCTTAAGGGTGATGGTGGTCGTCTTGAGCCAATTATTCAAAAGTTTAGAAAGGCAATTGGAATCCCACAGGCTCTAGAAGAGCCTATACGTCAAAGTCGACCCAAAGAGAAAACTCAAGAAATCGATACTGCGAAGGTGAGAAGTACTCGCAGCATGTGGGAGAAAAAATCTTCGCCGGAGGTGGCACCCGGTCCAGTTGGTCGTAAGGCAAAAGAACGTAGTGTGGAAACGCCCGAAGAAAAGCTTGTCCGTTATACGTCAAACATTAAGAAGAGTATTGAGTCTCTTGATTTAGGTAGTCCCTTGCTCAAGGAAAATATTGATGGGATCCGACGACAAATCACTCTTATTAGGAAGCTACCTGATTCTAGTCCTTCGGAACTTGAGCATTTGGAACAGGCTCTCAATCTTTTAACCAACACAAATGAAATTTCAATTTCTCAAGAAGAATATCGTTTGATGGCTCTGTTGGGGGCTAAACATGGATGTCCAGATGTTGAGGAATATCAAGAGTTAGAAAGAGTGTCCGTTAGAGATGCCCAATCGAGAGTCCTCGTCCAACTCAAAAGAGATTTTGACAGTCTAGAAAGACTTGAGTCGAGAGCGAACCGCTCCCTTAGAGGTCTCAAAGAAAAAACTGTTCAAGATCGCTTTGAACGTTTTAGAGGTGCCCACACATTCACACCTCCTTTGAACCAGCATTTTGCAACTCATTTTCCTGCTATTTTGAATGCCTTTACGATGTACACGCAACAGATCGCAAACGAAGGTTTGATGATCAAGTGGGATCAAATTAAATCTGTAAGAGATGAAGCAACAGGTGGGAGATTCTCTATACTTGTTGAAAATTTCTATTCGCATACAGATCCAAGCAGGCAGATTCCTACTTACACAACTCAACTTCAGGAATCCTTCGTAAATAGCTTAGACTTATCCCAAATTGATAGAATGGAGGAAGATGAGCTTACCCCATATTTAGTGGGAGAAATGGAAACATTCATCGAGATTCCTGGGGAGTGGTTTAGTGGATTCTATACAAGTACATATGGTGGGCAGCACGATTGGCTTGTTAGAAATATAGATCGTATTATCCGCCCTTATAACCAAGGAGATGAACCAAATACAAACCTAGGAAGTGGTGTTTGCTATAACAACTCACTCCAGGTTCAACGAAGTTTTCTTGACGGACCTGTTAGCTCAGAGACTATACTACTCGGGAGTAATGGAAAAACAAGATACCACCAGGCACGTAGTAAATCAGCGTACGAAGAATCGATTAAAATTAGAAAGAATTATAGCGCTGCTTACAAAAAATATGAGAAAGGAGAGCTTTCGGAAGCAAAGATCACAGAATTGCATAAAGAGATGGTTCAAGCGGACGAGCAATACAAACAAGTCGGGGCAACACTCCCAAATGAGCACGGACTCAAATTGCATGCAAAATATCCTTTGCCGGATCCGCCTTTAGGAACGAGTGTGCAAGATCATCTAGCAAACACAGTAGAAGAATGGAGCGCTAAAGGTCACAAACAGATTGTGCTGGTGCTGCGTAATCCTTCTGGTGAAGGGCATGCCGTTAATGTTCAATTTGACGCAGAGAAAGGTTTGTATCGATTAAGAGATGATAACAAGGGCGTTATTGAGTTCGAGGACATGCCAACAATGAAAAGAGAACTTTCATCATATTTTGGAGTTTTCTATCCAACATTTGATAAATTCACGTTTGAGTCCTACACTAGGGCGTAAAGGGGGATTGTTCGACCCAATTGCAGGCTTTGAAAAGATCTTATTCAGGGGCTGATAAGCTATATAGCTAAAATATTTCGCTTTAGTTATAATTTTTTGAATGACATATTCACTAGATTTTAGAAAAAAAGTTCTATCAATCCGAAGCAAAGGAAAATTAAGCTTTGCCCAAGTAGCAAAGCGTTTTGAAGTAAGTGGGCTCTGTTGAAAAATGATTTTTTCAACAGAGCCTCAAACATCAGTAATTCTTGCAATAATCGACATAATACGCTAGAATCTCGACCGAATTACGAAGGAGAAGTTCAAATGTCAAATCCAGTCAAACTTGAAAAGCCTCTAGCCCAGTATCCCGAAGAAAGGGCTCAAAGAAAGCAACCAGATAATGACTATAGTACACGACTCCAAGCTATTTTTGATGCTCATAAAAAAACCTCTCAGGAAAAGGCAAGCTCCTTAGTCGACGAGGCCTTTGATGAAGCACCTCTTGCTCCTAAAACAAATATCTTCTCTAGTCCAGACGTAAATAAAGCATAATCTACTAACTATTAACAGGATATCTGGATAAAATTTTTTACTAAAAACGCTACTATTTGATAGTCAATCAGATATGTTTTTTTTAAACCCATATATTTTATTTAAAATAATTAAATTTTCTGTTATAATAATCTTATAATAGAGTAGTTAATAAAAAATATTGGGCGGGGGAAAAATGTCAGTTAGTGTTTTGGAATCTCAAGATTTTGAGGCAGTGTGTGTTGCAACACCTGAAACTACAAATTATGCAACAAGCAAACAAGTAAAGGGAAATCTTAGAGGGATTTCTCGAGTTGCGGACTCTGTTGTAGAGGCTATTCAACAGACTAATGGAGAGGTGGATAGTGCCAAAGTCAAACAGTTTGTTGCTAAAGTTTCCCAGATCAATGATCAATTCAACGATAAAGACCTAGGCACTCCTTTTGAAGCTGCCATTACCGCTATTAATTTTCTATTAGATCTTAGAAAAAACCTTGGGGCTGATTATGGAGATTTAATTAAAGATCCCTTTACTTTAAAACTCAAAGAATTATCTGAACTCCCGAATATTCAAAAAAAAGGTGAGGTCGCAGCTAATCTCTACAATTACATGGAAAATATTTTAATCCCCGCTCTTAACAACGTTACCTCTAGTGAAGAACTTGCAATTTTAGAACCCTTTGTAGATCAGTGTATGGCTCTCTATGAGCAAGTCAAGGGAGTTGATAAAAAGCATACTTTACGTTCTTCTCATAATGTGATGATTGAAGCATATAATGCTCAGCAATTGAAAAACGGGGATCTATTTACATTCGTATCCAATTATAGTGATGGATCACTCTCTCGGCTTGATGTGGAAGCAAAAAGAAGCAAGGTGATCACCTCTCTTGATAACTTTGTAGACGACTTTTTGAAAGCATGCAAAACATCTATTTTGTCAGCTGATGACAAAATCCTCATCTATGATCAGCTGATTGAGATTGAAAAAGCATTTACAGCTGTTGGGCATGCAGAAGCATTTAAACCTATTATGGAAAAGTTAAATACTGCTTTTGATATTCCAGAAGGAATGAGAAGCTCCTACCCCATTCAGCTTGCATCAACGCCAACTGGAAGCAGAAGTGCATATGCACAAAACCTCTATAGTTTTCAAACTCAAGTACTCATTCCCTATCTGAACAGAGCAAACACCACGACTCAACTTGAGAGTGCAGCTAAACTTATTGAATTATGTGCCGCTAGATTAGATGCCGTTGCTCGTGTCGATACTCAGAATATTCTGAAGAATCAAAAAGCAGAAATCAAAGCGCTTGTGGAAGTCAAAGAGGTCCTGTTAAGTCCTCTTTTTGTAAAGATGTTGACGGTAAACCCTGGGAATATTGGTGATGTAACTCAAGAAGAGCATCGAGAAAAAGTGATTTCTCTGCTTACTCCTTTATTTGACAAGGTTAAACAGGCTCAAGATCACCCACTATTCACAGAAGAATTGAAGAGACAATTTTTTGAAGGGATTATGGTTATTCATCAAGGGTTTACTGGTGCTGGCCATGGATCCACCACAGAACCTTTAATAGAAGAGCTGCGAGCTGCTTTCAATATTCCGAAGCCTGTTGTTCCTGTACCTATCGCGATAAAGGAACCTGAGGTCAACCCTGTTTCTACAAGTTTCTCAAAGGCACGAGCCATGTTTAGCTCGATGGAAAAAGAAAGTACACCCGTACCAATTAGATCTACAAGAGCTCCGAAAGTTGTGACTCTTGAAGAAAGAAAAGATCAGGCTTTGGTAACTATTCAAAGACTATTAAGACCCCTAGATCCTGAAAGTGTCAATTTTAAATCAGATCTAGAAAGCATCCTAGCAGAAATCCAACATGTAAAGAATAAGTACCCAGGGAAAACCACAACAGACTTCGACCAACTTGAAGCTGCTATTGAGCTTCTCCTGAAGCCTGAGGTGAAGCTTTCTGTTAACTCCGAAGAACAAATGATCATAAAACAACTGTGTTCAAAGCATGGAATCTCTAGTGTTGCAATGCAGGGTTACAAGTTAGCAACTGAAAGGCATTCCGTAAGAGAAGCACAAATCGGTGTAATTAGAGTGTTAAATGAAGCCGCAAATTCTCTTGAGGATTTAAATACACTTGCAGAAAGAGCCACGACTAAGATTAGAACCAACACGATGAGAAGACGTTTTGAAAGGTTTATTGCTTCAAACCCTTTGACACCCCCACTTACTGGTCACATCGCTTCCCATTTTCCTTATCTAGTTCTGATATTAGAGAGGTATTCAAAAACTCTGGCTATCAATTCTATTAATGAGCTATGGCAAGATATCTCCAATATGTATGATTCAACTTCTGGAGGAAATTTTTCTAGAATATTAGAAACGTATTCATACCTCGATCCTAAAACACTTATTCCTGAAATACTAGAGGAAGCTCAACAAGCATTTATGAATGGCATCGACTTTAGAGCTATCGATGCACAAGAAAATATTGGTTTCAAAGCGTATATGACAAGTCTTGCGGAGCATGTAGGGAACCTTCCTAACGAAATGTTTGGAGATCTCTACAAAACATACTTTGCTGCCAGACACCAATGGGTTTTGGATAATCTTGTGTATATCAAAGTTCCCTACAACCAGGGAGATGAGAAAGATACAAATTTAGGGAAAGGAGTCTGTATGAGCAACTCTCTCAACCGTTTAGGAATTCTTAGCCAAAATCCAGATGCACCTATTGAAGAATTAACCATGGGAAGTACACAGAAAACCCGATTAAACCAAGCTAAAGTAGGTCATTACTTCCGTGCAGCTGAGGCTGGAGAAGTAACGTATACATACGCTCATGAACAGGAAATCGGTCAATCCGTTCTTTATGGAATTACGCAATCAAATACAACAGCTATTGAAAATCGCACTGCAAACATTCATCAAAACCTTGTGAATCAAATGATGATACATGCCAAAGGAGGAAACTATTCATTCCTCGTTTCCTTGTATTCAACAAAACCTCGAGCTGGGCACGCAATCAATGTTCAAATTGATCCTTCTAAGGGAATTTATCGAATTATGGACGATAATATTGGGCTGATTGAATACCCCAGTGAAGCCGCCTTCAAAAGGGAACTTGGAAAATATTTTACTTTTAATTACTCCACATACAATTCGTTCAATTTTTCGGATTTTATAAGTAGTTAGCAAAACTCAAGAGATTTTTATTGTTGGAGGCGCTCCTTTGAGGGCATCGAATTTTTTGGCAAGTTCCAGGACCTCTTCTTCAGAGCAACGTCCACTTTGAATTTGAATTTTGATCTTTTCACGCTCTTCCATCCAATAATGTTGGAGCATTTTTGTTGCAGTTTCGAGTATTCCTTCTTCGGCCTTTTCAGGATTTATTTTCTTTTGAACAATCTGAGAAAAGAGTAGCTGCTCTTCAGTACTATTGAGATTGCTTGCAAGACTAAGTAGTTCAGCTTCTGTGGTTTCCATGTAGACAGAGAAAAGGCGACGGCAAAGGGGAATGGTAAAGTGCTCGGGGCGAATATTTTCCTTCACAACCGTGAGAAGCTGTGGCTTCGAGTTTCCAAGGAGAAAGAGCCATCGGAGAAGATCGGTTTCAATCACTCGGTTAGGGTTGATTTCCACCTCTGAAACGCTTCCTGTTCTCTTAATGAAAGTTGAGCGCCGCACATCCTCTTGCCCCACTCCAACGAGTTTTTCGGGGACTTGGGTCAGTCGCGCAAGTTTTCGAAGAGATTCATGGACCATCAGAGGGTGATCCCAGCTGCGAATCCGCGCAGCAATCGTTTGGATAAGATGATTTTTCTCAGAAGGTGAAGACAAATCGCTGTCTTTTGAAAAATAGGAGATGAGGAAAGAGAGATAATCTTCAGCTTTCTCAAGAAGTTCGCTAAATGCAAGTGGGCCTTGCTCTTTTAAGATCGTATCAGGATCCATCTGAGGGGGAACGGAAACGCAACAAACTTCAACGCCCTCTTTTTGAAAGAAATTTCCAATTTTTGAAGCGGCGGCCCGACCCGCTTCATCCCCATCTAAAGCAAGATAGACTTTAGTGATCCCAAGGTTGAGAAGCACTTTTACATGATCCTCGGTAAATGCTGTCCCCTGCCCTGCAACAGTGATGTTAAATCCAGCCTGGATCAGTCGGAGAGCATCGATTTGCCCCTCAACAACAATCGCCCGCTTCTCTTTTGCGATACGCCTTCGAGAAAAACTAAGGCCATACAGTGTGCTTGACTTCTTGAAAAGTGGCGTTTCGGGAGTATTGAGATACTTAGGTCCAAATGTATCCTCAGAGGTCTTCCGCGCAGAAAAGCCAATCACCCCACCTGAAACATCGAGAATAGGAAAGGTAATCCGATTGGAAAAAAAGGCTTTTTTCTTTCCATCAGGAAGGGTTTTAATAAGCCCCGCCGTTTCCAAAAGGGCCGCGCTGTAGCGATGTTTCTGCAGAAACTTTCCAAATAAAAAACCTCTCCTTGGAGCAAATCCAATTTTAAAGAGGCGGATAAAATCGAGATCAAGTCCTCGATCGTAAAGATATTTGAGAGCAACATGCCCCTCATCACTATGGAGAAGATAGGTGTGGTAAAACTCTGAAACTTTGAGTAGCGCCTCTTTGAGCTCTTTTTTTGTCGGGCCTTCTGAGCGTTTTTCATATTCTGCTTCTTCTAAGGGAACTTGAAACCTCTCTGCCAAGGTGTCGACCGCTTCAACGAAGCTCATTTTCATGTATCCCATCAAAAAAGCAATGGCATCTCCATGCGCACCACAACCAAAGCAGTGATAGTGAGATTCCCCTTTTTGAATCATAAACGAGGGGGTTTTCTCATCATGAAAGGGACAGACTCCCTTGTAACTACTCCCCGCAGGTTTTAGGTTTACGTAGGAGGAAACCACTTCAATAAGGTCTATCTTTTCTCTGAGGAGCTCTAAGCTTTTTTTTGTGTAAATACCCATGTCGACATTTTTTCACTGACGCTATACACTACTGATCTTAAGGTGAAACCATGAATAAAGCAAACTTCAAAAAAAAGGTCTATCGAAAGCTCGAGGCCTCTCCTTTATCGGAGTCCATCTCTCTAAATAAAATGGCATCTCATGGAGAGCCAAAAAAGATCATCCCCTCTTTGGCAACAAAAGGTGTACGGGAGAAGTTTAAAAAGACTTTTCTTCCCCTGCTAATCGAAATTTTTGAGCTCAGACAATCGATTGACAATTATAAAACAGAGCTTCAGACAAGTAATGCCTTTCCAGGTGAAAATATTTCAAAGTCCCCACAGGAAATATTGGAGCGACTAGAACAACTCCAAACAGATATCGAAGAGTCTCAAAGATGGTGCGATGGTGTCATCCTACAAATTGCAAAAGGAATCAAAGAGGCTAAAGATGCTCTTGACATCGTCAATGGTGAAAAAGAAGAAGGTCTTTTGAAAAGATTGCTAAAAAGGATCACAAAATGAATATGGAAACGAAGCAGTCTCCCATGATGGTGCAGTGGAACGCCTGCAAACAAAAAGCAAAAGATGCCCTTCTTCTATTTCGTTTAGGAGATTTTTATGAAGCCTTTTACGAAGATGCCAAGCTCCTTTCAGACGCCGCAGATGTCACTCTAACACAAAGGCAAGGGATTCCTATGAGTGGAGTTCCTGCTCAATCTGCTGAGGGATACATTGAAAAACTTGTCGAGAAGGGTTTTTTGGTCGCCATTGCCGAACAAGTTGAAGATGCAAAATCTGTGAAAGGCCTTGTAAAACGCGAGGTAGTTCGCGTTGTTTCTCCTGGAACTCTTTTGAGCTCTCTTCCAGAAAAAGATAACAATTTTTTCGGTTGCTTATGCGCCCTAAATCAAACATTTGCCTTAGCCCTCCTGGATATTTCAACGGGAGAGCTTCGCGTTAGTGAAGCAAGTGACATTCAAAAGCTGCAGGATGAGCTCACACGACGTGGGCCTTCAGAAGTCCTCATCTCTGAGAGGGACCACCAGACCTTTGCCCCCTTTTTAAAGGAGTTTCCCTTAAGGGTCACAAGGAAAGAAAATTGGCACTTTGATTCTCAAACTGCATTTAATACCTTAATCCGCCATTTTAAGCTGCACTCTCTCGACGGATTTGGCCTTCAAGGAATGATCACCGCAACGACCGCAGCAGGAGCTCTCCTCTCTTATGTTCAGGATGAGCTTAACCTTTCAACCACCCATATCAAATCGATTGCCCTAGATGAGCTCTCTTCCTACATGGCGATTGATCAAGCAACGCAGCGTAACCTTGAGATCACCGCGCCCCTTCACAAAGGAGGAAAGAACTTTACCCTTTTAAAACTTCTAGACCGTACCCACACTCCGATGGGAGCCCGCCTCTTTAAGTCGTGGCTAACCCACCCCCTCCTCTCTATAGAGAGAATTCAGAAAAGGCAAGAAGGTGTTGAAGAACTTATGGAGCACCTGTCCCTAAAGGAAAAGCTCCGTTCGATCCGAGATCTTGAACGCCTCATGATGCGCATTTCCACTGGAAGTGCATCGCCCCGAGATCTAATGGGCTTGAAAATTTCATTAGACGCCCTCCCCTCACTTAATGAAACCATTCATACCCTCCAATCCCCCCTTTTTAAGTCTCTCATCCTTCCTGATGTTTCCCCCATCGTTCAACGAATCAAAACAACTCTTGTTGACGATCCTCCTGCCAAACTGGGGGATGGAAAAGTGATTAACCCAGGAATAAGCCCTGAGCTAGATGAGCTCCGGTCTTTAAAAAGTAATAGCCAGGCATGGATTGCTAACTATCAAACCGAACTCAAAGACCTTACGGGGATAAAAACCCTGAGAATCATCTTCAGCAAAGCCTTCGGATATTGCATTGAAGTAAGCCGGGGACAAGCAGATCGGATGCCCTTAACATTTCAGAGAAGACAAACCCTCGTCAATAATGAGCGATTTATTTCCCCAGAGCTCAAGGCATATGAGGAAAAAGTCCTCACCGCTGAAGAAAAAATCCAGGGGATAGAGAATCAGCTTTACCAGGAACTTCGATATGAGATCGCATCTCATATCGACACAGTCCTCTCTCTTTCAAGGTCTATTGCAACTCTCGATGCTCTTCTCTCGCTAGCAACTGTCGCCAAAACCCATCGCTATACAAAACCTGTGATTGATGAAGGAAGTCGATTAGAGATCGAAGTAGGTAGACACCCGGTCATTGAAGCTTCTCTTCTAGACGATTCATTTATTCCGAATGACACCCATCTGAGCCAAGATAAAATGCTCCTACTCATTACCGGCCCAAACATGGCAGGAAAATCCACCTATATCCGGCAAGTAGCACTGATTACAATCATGGCGCAAATGGGATCCTACGTCCCTGCAAAAAGGGCACATATTGGAATTGTAGATAAGGTCTTCAGCCGTATTGGAGCCAGTGATGACCTATCACGTGGGCAATCCACAT
The DNA here is from genome assembly GCA_964350675.1 of uncultured bacterium. Lineage (GTDB taxonomy): Bacteria > Chlamydiota > Chlamydiia > Chlamydiales > Simkaniaceae > Neptunichlamydia. The sequence goes on from CAYGKJ010000016.1 coordinate 13,488, forward strand.
TTATGATCGAAATGACAGAAACGGCAAACATCCTTCATAACGCTACTTCCAGATCGCTTGTAATTTTGGACGAAATTGGGCGAGGGACCAGCACGTTTGATGGAATTTCAATTGCTTGGGCAGTTGCTGAGCACCTACTAAAAGTGGGATGCAAAACCCTTTTTGCCACCCATTACTGGGAACTCACCGAACTTGAAGAGCACCATGCTGGAGCTAGGAATGTACATGTCGCAGTGCAAGAAGCTGCTGATCGAATCGTATTCTTAAGAAAAATCATCTCTGGAAGCACTGATAAAAGCTACGGAATCCATGTGGCACGCCTTGCAGGACTTCCACAGTCTGTACTTAAGCGTGCCCACGAAGTCCTACACAAACTTGAAGAAAAAGATCTTGATTCTCCTCCTGCTCCGCAGGAGCAACTTTCTTTTTTTTCAGCAATAGACACCTCTCCAAGAGAAGCTGCACTTGAAGGACTTGCAGAAAAGGTTCAAACATTCGATCTAAACACGACAACTCCTCTTGAAGCTCTCAAAAAAATTCAAGAATGGAAAGACCACCTCTCATGAATTCTGAAAAGCTCGAAAAAATCCCGTGCGAGCCAGGTGTCTATCTGATGAAAAATGAGGGTGGGGAAATCCTCTATATTGGGAAAGCAAAGCAGCTCCGTAAACGGGTCAAACAGTATTTTATTCCTGGGAGAGATGGCAGGATGATGGTCCCCTTTCTTACCTCTCAGGTAGTAAAAATTGATACAATTGTTACCTTCTCTGAAAAAGAGGCTCTCCTTCTAGAAAACAACCTCATCAAGAAACACCAACCAAAGTATAATGTTCTCCTCAAAGATGATAAGACATTCATTAGTTTGACAGTGAATCACAAGCATAAGTGGCCTATGATTCGCATTGTACGTCATCGAGGAAAACCTAAAGAAGGTGAGCTTTCGTTTGGTCCCTATACAAGCGCTTTTGCAGCGCGGCAAACTCTTGATTTAATGAATCGAGTCTTTAAACTCCGCCAATGCTCAGATCGTGAACTTTCCTCTCGGCATCGCCCCTGTCTTCTATACTCTATTAAACGCTGTATTGCTCCCTGCGCTTCAAAGTGTACCAAGGAGGAATACGATAAGGAGGTCAACCGCTGTATAGACTTTCTTAAAGGAAACGATAAACAAGTCATTAAAGAACTCAAAGAAGAGATGTACCAAGCCTCTACACGTTTAGAGTTTGAAAGAGCAGGCGCTCTCCGCAAAACGATCGATCAGATTGAACATGTAACACATAGTAAGCAAGCCATTGTTCGCTCCAAGGGAAAGGATTGTGACATTTTTGCTCTTTATCATGAAGGCAAACACCACATTATTTCTAAGCTTGTGTACCGAGAAGGACGACTGGTTGGTGCCGACCATTTTAAGTTTATCGAACTTGCATCCACAGATGAAGAGATTTGGGAATCTTTTCTCCTTCAACACTACCAACAAAAGGATTTCCGCCCCCCAGAAGTACTTCTTTCAAATCCCTTAAGAAATCAAAAGACGCTAGAAGAACTTATTGGCATGTCCATAGTTCACCCCAAAAAGGGGGAAAAAGCTCACCTAATTCAATTGGCATTAAAAAATGCAAAGTCTCTTTTCACTGAAGAGCAATCCAAAGAAGACCTTCTTCTTGATTTGCAAGAAACCTGTGGACTCGACCATTGCCCGGTCCGGATCGAGTGCTTCGATACCTCTAATATTTCCGGAGCTGATCTTGTTGCCTGTGTGGTAGGCTTTACCGATGGGAAAAGAGATAAGGAGAGGACACGGCTCTTTAAAATAAAGGGGGTCGATAAACCAGATGATTACGGCGCAATGCGCGAGGTCCTTTTGCGCCACTATACCAAAGCAAAGGCAAAAGATGACCTTCCCGATTTGACAATGGTTGATGGAGGAAAAGGGCAGCTAAATGTCGCCCTGGAGGTTTTTAAAGAGTTAGAAATTGCAAATGTTGATGTCATTTCTCTTGCCAAAGAAGAGGGGAGACACAACAAAGGGCTCAATTTCGAAAAGATCTTCATTCCCCATAAAAAAGATCCTATCTTCCTTTCTCCTCGCTCTTCTACTCTTTTTATCTTGCAGCAAATCCGAGATGAAGCACACCGAGTTGCCATTACCTATCACCGGAAACGACGGAGCAAACGCCTCATCCAAACCGAGCTAGATGAAATTCCTGGGATTGGTCCCAAGAAACGTACCCTTCTCTTAAAGCACTTTGGAAGTGTGAAACGGATCAAAGAAGCTTCAAAAGATCAATTTAAAGAGCTTTCTGGCCTTTCAAATAAAGATATTGAAGCTCTTCTCAAGTTTCAACAAACGTAACAGTAAAGGGCTTTTGATACCCTAAATGGCGAGCCAAAATAAAGCCTAATTCCTCTTCTACCTCTTCGAAAAACTCTTCTTCTTGAGGCGCGGGAAGGGATGTCATGATTTCAATCGTTGACTTTCCACGGATTGCAATGTCAGAAATGGACTCAAAATCAGGAAATCTCTCTTGAAAGTAGGCCTTTGCGTACTTTCGAATGACTCCCTCTTCAATATCGACGGAAGCTCCCTTCATTTCTATACTCACATATTGCCTGCGGTTTAAGAGATAAGCCACTGCGCATAGAAGTGCTCCAACCCCTAGAATAATCCCCCCCATAAGGCTACACACACTGCGTGGATCTTCCAGAAAGTTGATAAGTTGCATCCGAAAATAGTCTGCATGGGGGAGAGCTAAGAAAAAAACTCCTACCCCCATCAATAGAAAAACAACAAAAAAATGGACCGCTGAAAAGAGAATATTGCCGGTTCTCATCAGAATTCTTCCGAATTAAACTCTTCTTCCCTTTCAATCTCTTCTTCGATGATTTGCTCGAGTGGTGTATCGGAAATCAGAGCTTTAAAGACGACGTGAACACAAGAGACATGGAGTCCCGTCAATTTGCACACTTCTCCAGTAATTTTCGACTGCAACTCTTCTGCCTTTTCAGGGATAGAGATCCCGTGGGCAACATTCACTTCAACCTTAATGCTGACAGAGTGATTTTTAGAGTCCTGCTCCACATGGATCCCTTTAATCCGTTCATTTCCTTCTCTTCCAAGCAAATTATCCAAAAGCGTCCCTTCTAAAAGAGAAACACCCTCGATGTCCGCCAAACATTTGATGACTATCGCTTGAAAAACCCGCGTGTCAATGTCTCTTACAAAGATCGTATCGGCAAACTTCAGCTCTTTTGTATCGAGCTCTTTAAATTGGTCATGCATCATTTCACCTCTGTTTCCTATCAGTCTACAAGATCATCAATAAATAGTGCCACGACTATTCATCTGCGTATTTAGAGTAAATTTATCCACTCGGGTCACTCTTGGACCTTTCTCATTTTCATCTGAAAACATCTTGCTAAATAGTGCCACTATCACAAAGAGACCTGACAACAGTCCCGCGCCAGCAACAACTGTAGGACTGCAGCAACACTCTGGATCATCAACGCGATGCCTATTGGCTCGAAGCGATCCATCTGATATTACACGTGCCTGAGGACGCTCTCTTCTAGGAGGACTAGATTTTCTTTCTTCAACTCTCCCTTTTCCACCCAAAACTTCATCACGAATCTCTCGCATTTTCCCAAGACTCAATTTACAATGCCTGCTTTCCATTCCAGAAGATTCAAAAGCCTCAACAAGCCGATTGGTTAAGCTACCTACCAACTCATCCCTAGGAGCATGCAACGGTGGAAGTTGCTCAACAATTTTCTTCGCTGCAAATTCACATAACGCATGCATTCTGAAATCATTATCCAACTCAATGCTAAGAATCGGACGCATTTGGAAATCACACGGCATATACTTCGCTACTCCCTTATTCTGAAAAAACTCCTCCGCAATGCGTCTGCAAATAGTTTGGATATGATAACGGTCCTCATTTTGTGTATTAATGACTTCCCAACCGTCTTCAACAGACTTCCCTACGTTAACTTTGACTCCATTCAGAAGGTTTGTATGATGAATTGCATCGTAGTGAACAACACGAGGAGATTCAACTTGTTTAGTCGCTAGCATTTTTAGCCCCTTTCATTTACGGTTTCTTAAAACTATGGGAGCATTGAAAACCATATAAGAAATATTTTCAACTCTTTTATTCTTTATTCATGGTAGAGTGGGGGAAAACTTTGAGGCTTTGGTATGTACATACTACTCTACATCATCTCTTGGCTCACCTTAGGTTGGCTCTCATCCAGAATGGCTAGACGGCGTGGAAGAAACCCCACGATTTGGTTTTTTCTTGGAGTGGTTCTCGGAGTGATCGCATTGATTGTTCTTTACTTTCTCCCTCAGAAAGAAACTCTGGCAACGGCAATGGCAGCTCCGATGCAAAAACCAGCGATACCCGTTTCTCTAAATGAGGAATTTTCCGAAAAACCTCCAGAAAAGCTCTGGTATTATCTAGATTCAGAAAAGACTCAATTTGGCCCGATGAGTTTCTATGCCCTCCAAGGAGCATGGGACGATGACAAAATCACTGCATCGACCTATATTTGGAACGAAGATATGGAAAATTGGGTGCGCCTTGAAAACCTCATCGACCTCCATGCTCGCATAAGAAGAGCCCCTTAAAAGGGGCTCTCTAATACTTCAAATCGAATATAGAAGAATCTCTGGTCTTACCAAGAGGATTTTGTAACTCCCGGAATCAGACCAGCAAGGGCCATCTCACGGAAACACAAACGAGATAAGTTAAATTTACGAAGGTACCCGCGGCAACGGCCTGTAAGGCGGCAGCGGTTACGTAGACGAATTTTTGATGAGTTTGGAGAAAGCTTATTGAGTTTATCTTGAGCATCCATCCGCTCTTCGTCGCTCACTTCGAGATCTCGAACGATTTTTTTGAGTTCTTGCCGTTGCTCCCATTTCATTTTAACGAGTCGCTCACGCTTCTTCTCTTTTTCGATCATTGCTTTTCTAGCCATAGTCTTCCTATTTTTTCCTAGCAGGTCCTTTTTGTCGTTGCTTACGGTTGGGGTTCCGCTTGTTGATTACATAGAGTCGTCCCCGCCGTCTAACAATCTTGTCCCCTTTACCGGGATCTGCTTTTACAGATGCACGCACTTTCATAAGTAAATCCTAAATTTCAGATAGTAGCAACCAATATAACGAATTCTCTATTTCTTGACAACGCCATTAAAGAAATAAAAAAAAATGTTGTGGCTTGAACCTATTTCATAATTTGTGTAGAATGGTTCCTTAGTTAGAAAATAAAGAGTTTATAGACAATGAAACGGACCTATCAGCCTAGTAAACGACGACGCAAGAAAACCCATGGGTTTCGCTCTCGTATGAAGACTGTAAGTGGGCGCAGGCTCATTAACAAAAAACGACGAAAAGGGCGGAAGCGCCTCGCTGCGTGAAACTAAACTTTTCAAAACTGCAACGTCTCCTTGCTAGACGTGAGTTTCGTGAGGTATACCAGAGGGGGAGAAAGTTTGTCGGCCACCGGCTAGCATTCTTTTATATCCTAGAAAGCCCACGCTCTCCTCGACTAGGAATCACGATTACAAAAAAGTGGGGAAAGGCCCATGACCGCAACCGCTTCAAGAGGGTTGTTCGAGAGGGGTTTCGCAGGTCCTACCCTGAGCTCAACACTGGGCTCACGTTAAATGTCCACCCGCGTGAGGGTTATAAGAACCTTAGCGCAGAGGAAGTTACAATGGAATTAAAACGATTGAGCGACTCCTGTGTCCAAACTAAATCCGAATCAGCAAAAAGCCGTCACCGCCACTGAGGGCCATGTTCTCATTCTTGCAGGAGCAGGGAGTGGAAAAACGCGAGTCCTTGTTCATCGTATTGCTCACCTCATCCGAGATAAAAAAGTCTCTCCCACAGCAATTTTAGGCCTCACCTTTACAAATAAAGCAGCGGAAGAGATGCGAGAACGCGTCGCAAAGCTTGTTTCCATTGAAGAAGCTCAACAGGTTTCTCTTTCCACTTTTCACAGCTTCTGCATGAAAATACTCCGAAAGGAGATCCATCGGCTTGGATTTACTCAAAAGTTCTCCTTGTATGATGAAAAGGATATGCGCCGCCTTATTATGCAAGTAGCGGAAGAGCTTTTTGATGGAGAAGAGCTTTCGCTAGAACCTATTATCGCAGCAATTTCCTACATAAAAGGGAAAGGGCTCGCGACCGAAGATTTTCCGAAAACAAGTGATCCAAAACAAGACGCCTTTATCAAAGAAGTCTATGAATCTCTTCGGGTTGCAATGCGAGCTTACAATGCACTCGACTTTGACAGTCTTCTCACTCTTACCGTTGAACTCTTTGAGAGCTTTCCAGAGATTCTTGAAAAATATCAAGACCGTTTCCGCTATATCATGATCGATGAATACCAGGATACTAACCCCATCCAATACCGCCTCGCCTCTCTCCTCTCTGAAAAATACCGTAATCTCTGTGTTGTCGGAGATGATGACCAATCGATCTACGCCTGGAGGGGAGCTGAAATCGAGCACATTCTCAGCTTTCCCGCAGAAACCATCATTAAACTCGAGCAAAACTACCGCTCAACCTCTCGGATTTTACAAGCCGCCAATGCGGTGATTAAAAATAATGTCCATAGGCACGAAAAGATCTTGCAAACCAATGCTAAGGAAGGGGAGACTCTTGAGATTTTTAATGCACCTTCTGAGCAAGAAGAAGTGGAATCAGTAATCCAACGCATTCTCCAATTCCGAGAGGAAAAAAACTACCGGTGGAAGGACATTGCTATCCTTTACCGCTCGAATAATTTGGCCCGTTCATTCGAACTCTCTCTTATGCAAACTGTATGGAGGAGCGAAGGGCAGTGGATTCGAGGAATTCCCTATCAGGTGTTTGGGGGAATGGGTTTTTTTGAGCGGGGTGAGGTAAAAGATTTGATGGCTTATCTGCGCATCATTTCAAACCCCAAAGATCAGGAAGCTCTCCTCCGCATTATCAACTATCCAAGACGCGGTATCTCCGATAAAACTCTCGACACCATAACCCAACTAAATCGTAGCAAACGCCTTCCCCTACTCGCTGTCATGAAAAAAATTACTCAAGGTGAATATCCCGAACTTTCCCTAACCTCTAGAGGAACACAAGGAATTGCTAATTTCTTAATTCTATACCAAGAAATGACAGAAAAATTCCAATCCCTCTCCCTTTCCCAAGGGCTCAAATGGCTACTTGAAAAAATCGACTATAAAACAGCGCTAACGAAGGAGTTTAAAACCGACACAGTTCAAGAAGCGAAATGGGAAAATATTCAAGCTTTTATCTCCGCAATGGAAACCTATGAAAAAGGGGAAGGATCTTCTCTTCATGATTTCCTATCCTCTTCACTACTCAACAACCATAAAGACCGAAAGAAAGACCTTTTTGGAAGCGATACACTCAGCCTCATGACCTTTCATAGTGCAAAAGGCCTCGAATTCCCCGCTGTTTTTCTAGTGGGCCTTGAAGATCATCTCATTCCCCATCTCAAATCTCAGACAAAAGAAGGAATCGAAGAAGAGCGCCGCCTTCTCTATGTTGCAATCACCCGCGCGATGGAGGCTTTATGCCTCAGCATGTCACGCCAAAGAACAACACACGGAAAAGTTGTCAGCTGTAATCCCTCCCGCTTTCTCTTTGAAATCCCTAAGGAGATTCTGAAGATAACATCCTGGAAATAATTTTAGCGATGTTTGACTTCTCTTCACCTGGAGCAAAGCGATGGGAAACCTGCGCATGTTCGAGAGCTTCTTCCTTATCCTCCATAAACTCAGAAATCACAAGATGCATTTTCCAGCAATGATCAGCGCTCTTTTCTCCAAACTCATCGATAAATTGCTCAAGAGGCTTAACACTATTCTTCTCCTGAAAATCAAGAAGAGCTAGCCGAGAAGCAACCTCTCTGCTTTCCATAGCATTAAGGGCTGCGCGCAGAGCATTCCCTTCCTTTGTTCCTCGAAGAGCAATGTATTTTTCAAGCATAAGCTCAGGAACCACATCTCCTCCCTCATTTAGTATCGTGCGCGCAAGACTCTTAGCCCCCATGGAGCGGGCCTCTTCATAACAATACTTGAGTTCTCCCACTTTTTTACTCTGTTTTGCCTCTTCAAACCGTTTTTCAAGCAAGTAATAACGACGCCCAACTTCCTTTAAATGTCTTCCAAAATCCCCTACTCCCTTGATGGGGTATCCCATGCGAGAAATTTCTTCCTCTTTAGAATTCAGAAGAACAATTGTGGGGAAATTCTCAACCCCATACTTTTCTTTTAAAACACGGTTTTGAGTCAAAGTCGCCTCACTTTGCGTGTTTATTTCAGGAAAGTCTACTTGAACAAAAATAAGTTCTGATGGAAGCTTTTTAAATATTTCTTCTATCAAAATTTTTGAACGCTCAGACCAATCGGAACCGGTGAAAACAAGAGCAAGAGGAAGATCATGCCCCTGCGCAAGATCTCTCCCTTTTAAATAGTCTTTTGTCACCTGCGGAGAGGCAAAAAGAACCCCCGAAAGGAATAGAAAAATGATTGATAGTTTCATGGACCTACCTCACTATTAAAAATTCCAGAATTTTGAAGTATTTTTTTTTCAGAATCTGAGGTTTCTTTGCACACCATACTTAATAAAGTAGGGTAAAAAGAAATCTCAGATTCTGGAGGAAAAGGCTCAAAAGGGTGGTGTTTAGAATAGTGAGATAGGTTCATACTCTTGCTCCAAAAGTTAAAGCACTATAAAATACACGTATAAAAAATGAAGCCATTTCTTTCGACAACTATTCTACGTCACCGTAGAGAAAATTTAAAAAAGTGCAGTCTTCGCGGACTAGAACAGCGAGAAGATATGCTCTTTTTGACCTATCCAAGAGATCCAATTCCCTTTATTGAAAAGGGAATCCTCCTCAGTTTGGATGCCCCTCCTCTAAAAAATGAGGATCGCTTCCCCCTTTTCTTAATCGATGGAACATGGAAGTACGCCGCTATCATGCAGCGGCAAGTCCCCCAGAAAGAAAAATGGATTCATAGAAGCCTACCGTCCCATTTTCGAACCGCCTACCCTCGCAAACAAACCGACTGCGCCGATCCTGATCGGGGGCTTGCCTCAGTGGAAGCTCTCTTTATTGCCTACCATATTCTCGGATACAACACATCTGGCCTTCTTGATCATTACTACTGGAAAGATGATTTCCTTAAGCTTAACTCACAATACCTTTTGTGTAGTACCACTTCCCATTGACCTTTTGAAAAGAGCTAATTTCATGCAATAGCCTCTCCTCCCCTTGATGACGAAAGCTCGCAATAAACTGCACAGTCCCCTCATTGCCCTCTTCCTCGCTAAAGAGAACATCTAGCTTGATCCACTCCACACCAGTGCCCCCCTTTCGATCAAATCGCTTCAGAGCCTCTCCTCGCATCGTCTTTTCAATATAGTCGAGATTGTTTTGTGTATAGGCCGTATAGCGAGAACGCATCAGAGACTCAGGAGTTCGAGGGCTCGCTTCCCCCTCGATATAGGGTTTACAACACTTGGAATAGTCCTTTCCAGACCCGCAAGGACAGGTCATAGAATGAATTCCTGAGTCAGTTCAATTGCCAGCTCAAACACAACGAATAAAGAGAGGGTAATTAAAACAGGTTTTCCTCCTGGAAGTTGTTGATTAAGCTTAGAGTAGTCTTTCCGATACCGTCCAACCCAGACCATTACTACTGGTATTAAGCCTAATAAAAGAGCGCATCCAATTCCCCCTGCATACCCCAAGGCCTTCAGAAAAATGCCTGGATTAACCGAAACAATAATGATCGGAGGAATGTAAATGATCGCACATAAGAGGACCTTCTTAAAGCCCACTTTTGCTAATCGAAGGCCGTCCGATAAAAAGTCCAAAAGTCCCAACGTTACTCCTAAAAAGGAAGTCGTAAGAGCAAAAGCGCTAAAGAACTGCCCAGTCAAATAAATGGGAGAGTTGGGAAAAATTTTCTTTAAGGGTTCAACAGCCGTCTGCCCCATTGCCTGAGCCTGCAGAAGGCCGCTCGAACCTGCAACAGGAACAATTCCCAAAATCAAATACTCCCATAAAATATACCCTACAAAAGGCAAGGAAGTCCCAACTAAAATGGCAAATCGGACCATCTTGGGGTGGCGATCGAGGTAGGTTGTCAAACTCGGGACAATCCCCTGATAGCTAAAGGAAGTAAACATCACAGGAAGAGCTAGGAATGATGGAATCCAATGTGCACGCGAAAGATTTTCAATCTTCACTTCACCAAAGCCAAGAATCACAAAAACAAGAAATGCCAATCCTAGTCCAATCATCAATAGAAAATTGATTCGATCCACAACTGCCGTTCCCAAATAGACACAAAATCCAAAGACCACTGAAAAGATGATTAATCCTGCAGTGTAGGGGATCTTTCCCCCAAAAAGAGCAACCACAAATCCCCCTCCACCATCCACATAAGCAATGGTTAAACAGTAGAATAGGAAAATATAGAGAATCCAAGCAGCAATTTTACCGATAGGGCCTAAAAGATGATGAGCCATTGAAATAATATTAGCATCATTTGGCATCCACAAACAAACCTCTAAAAGAAGAAGCCCCGTACACGCACTAAACATCCAACAAATGATAAAAATAACCGTCGCGGGAAGAAATCCTCCCATCCCTGTGACAACTGGAAGCGCAAGCATGCCAGCGCCAATGGCCGTCCCCCCTACAAGAAGGGCTCCACCAATAGCCTTTCTAAGCGAAAAATCCATAATTCCTCTCTAATACCATCTATCAAAAATAAAGTGGTGAATATAGCTTGACCTTTTCAGTTAAAATTGAGCTTTTGATTTCACTAACCAACGTGGGTTAGATTCATCTACAATCTCAATTTTCTCCAGAAAATCCCTGCGCTAATTCTGCACTTTATTTTTGATAAATGGTATAAATTAGCCTCCATAATATGATAAGGATTCTTTTGAGTGCAACAACTCTCTTCATTTAAAAAAAACCATCGTGTATCCTGGGAATCTAACCCGCAAAGGCCGCGCTAGCGGGTCAACCTCTAAGGAATGTTTTGCAACCAAAAAGATACTCGAAAGATCAACATGGCGTCGACGTCCAACATATCGATCCCAAGGCCCTATATATTTTGGAAAAATTGCGCGCATCTAACTACACTGCCTACCTGGTAGGTGGAAGCGTCCGCGATCTGTTACTAGGGAAGAAGCCCAAGGACTTTGATATTTCCACATCAGCAAAGCCTGAAGAAATTAAACGTTTGTTCCCCAGCTCAATTCTTATCGGGAAACGGTTCCGCCTCGCTCATGTCCGGTTTGGAAAAAAAGTGATTGAAGTCTCCACATTTCGCTCTGGAGACATCGAAAACGAACAGCTTATTACAGAAGACAATATCTGGGGATCTCCTGAGGAGGATGTCTTAAGACGAGACTTTACTATCAACGGCCTGTTTTATGATAGCAATACCGAAGAGATCATCGATTTTGTTGGGGGATATCCTGATATTGAAAAAAAACTGCTTCGGGCAATCGGCCAGCCTTTTCTCCGTTTTAAACAAGATCCCGTCCGAATGATCCGTTGTCTAAAGTTTCAGGCTCGATTTGGACTAGAAGTAGAGGAAGAGGCCCGCCTTGCTCTCATCGACTGCAAAGGAGAAATTCTGAAGAGTGCACAAGCTCGGGTGCTCGAAGAAGTACTTCGCATGTTGGAGTCTGGATCTTCAAAAAATTTTTTCCGCTTAATGACCGACCATGGTTTGATGCAACAACTTCTTCCCGCCATTGCAGAATACTTAGAAACACAAGAGGGAAATGAAATATACTCCTATCTAGATGAAGCCGACAGCACGCTTAAAGAACCCCATAATCCCAATCTTGAACGCCCTGTTCTCCTTGCTTGCCTTGCCTTTCCACTTCTTGAAAAGCATTTGAAGATACACTTTACCGATCGAGACAAAACTCCCCATCTTGGAGACATTTATAAAGAAGCCAATACTGTGATTGACGAAGTTTTTCATACCTTTTTCAAAATCCCCCGTCGCTTGAAAATCCGAACGCTTAGCATTTTGATTTCGCAATTCCGGATTACTCCCTTTCAAAAGAAAAAAACCATGAGAATCCGCATCCCTCGCGCTCCAGAGTTTCATCTAGCTCTCCAGTTTTTCGACCTTCGTTGTCGTTTAGAGCCGGGGCTTCAGGCACTTCATGAGCAGTGGAAAGATGCTTATGAGAAGATTGCAGACACCCTTCCAGCTCCACGAAAACGGGAAAAACGTCCCCGCCATAGACCCCGGCCGAGAAAATGAGTCTGCAAAAGGCTGACAATCATACCCTTTTTATTGGCCCTCCACTAGAAGAAGGTCCACTGCCTGCCCTCTTCTACTTTGCTCTTTCCGCAGAAGACAGCTTAGGAAAAGACCCTTATAATCAGCCTGTTCAGTTCTTACAAGGGCTGCCTTTACGGATTTTTTCAATCACCCTTCCTGCTCATGAAAACAACTTTCCCCCTGAAAAAGCAATGGATGTTTGGGCCAAAAGAATCAAAGGAGGCGACCCTCTCATCCCCCCTTTTATTGAAGACGTCAAAAAAACTGTAATGAAGCTAAAACCCCACTTCACAAGTTGCGCAGTTGCAGGCCTTTCAAGAGGGGCTTTTATCGCCTGTCACTTAGCTGCTGTTTGCCCAGAATTTACCCATATTTTGGGGTATGCTCCTTTAACCCAGCTTGACTACGCACCTAATCTCAACCTCGAAACCCTTTCTTCTAAGCTGTTCAACCGCAAGATGCGCTTTTACATTGGGAACCATGATACACGGGTAGGCACAGAGCACGCCTTTTTCTTTATTCAAGCCCTTGCAAATGAAGCCAACAGCAACAGGGTGCGCAGTGCGCCTATTGAAATGATCATCGGACCATCGATCGGATACCAAGGGCATGGAACTAGCCCTAGCGTTTTCCAAGCAGGTGTGGATTGGCTAAAAAAAGAGCTATCGATATGAACGACGATCTTTTTATTTTTGCCGGAGAAGTCAGCGGCGACTTGCATGGAGAAAAACTCTTGAAAGAGCTCTACTCTGCCTACCCCAATCTTAAAGTTAGAGGAGTGGGTGGCCCAAAAATGCGAGCAGTAGGGATGGAGTGTATCATGCCTATGGAAGAATTCCAAGTGATGGGATTTATCGATATCCTTTCCTCCCTCCCAAAGCTCATCAAACAATTCAAAACAATTAAGAAAGATATTCTCACCCATCCTCCTAAAGGAGTGGTGACAATCGACTACCCAGGCTTTAACCTCAGACTAGCAAAAGCTCTATGTCAGAAAAACTCACCCGCAAAGCGCATCCATTATATTTGCCCAACCGTTTGGGCTTGGGGAAAGAGGCGGATTCCAAAAATGGAACACTCCCTTGATCGCCTTTTAACAATCCTACCTTTTGAACCCGACCTTTTTTCCAAATACCAGATCGATGCTACGTATGTTGGGCACCCTCTTATTGCACGTATAAGCCACCACCAGTACGATCCGATTTGGAATCAAGCCTATGGAATTGAAAACGAACAACCAATTCTCTCCATATATCCTGGAAGTCGAAAGAAAGAACTCCTTCGCAATTTACCTCTGCAGATCAAAGTAGCGAAGCAAATTCAAAAGGATCACCCCGATCTTTTGATTGCCATTTCTTGCTCTGATGAAAAATTCCTTCCTCTTCTAGGAAAAGAAGCAGGAGATCTCCTAATTATTCGACACGAGCACTCTTATGAACTCATGCGCGCCTCCCACCTTGCTATTGCAACTTCTGGGACAGTCACTCTGGAGCTAGCGCTCCACCAGATTCCTACAGTTGTGACCTTTGCGATCAACCCCCTAGATGTCTTTTTAGCGCAGCATATTTTCCGTATTAATCTTCCCCACTACGCCCTTCCCAATATTCTCTATCATGGAGAACTTTTCCCTGAGCTTTTTGGACCAAACCTCACAGAAGACGCTCTCTACAAAAAAGGAAACGACTTTATGCTAAGCGAATATAAACGATTAGAGTGTATCGAAGGCTGTAAGAGATTGAAAAATCAACTTGGGAAACAAGACGCGAGCAAAGAAGCTGCCCGCGCCATTCTTAAACTTATTCTGAATTAAAACCCTTTCCAACCACGGTATTCGATATCTTTTGATAAACGGTTAGTGATCACTTCAAGGGCTCCCCAACGATATCCGTTATAGCTCATAGTTTGAGAAAGCTGGATTGCAAGACACCCTCCAACCCACGCAGCTGCTCCAAAGCCCACCTTTTTGATTGCACGATCCGCAAATCCTTTCCTAATTTCCTGAGCACCTTTGTAAAGAAACTTTCCACCCCAGTAAATCCCTGCTCCAGGAGCAGAGAGGAGCGCCCCAAAGCCAAAGGAAACTCGACCTGAATCAGCCTTCATTTTTGTTGCACACTGGTAAATCCCTAAGGCTACAGCAAGCCGAATGGCAGTGATTGCTGCAATTTGCATACGATGACCTTTGTCCTTATCAGCACCTCTTAATGGTGCAATCAGAGTCTCTGGCAAGACAAAAGGTAATAACTGGTTTTTTATAATCATCCTTCGTTCTCCTATCGTGTAGGTTGCATTATGAGAAAGCAGGATACTAAAAAAATTATTTTAATCAATCTTTTTTCTCGCATTAATACCAGTCTTACAACACAAAACTAAACGATGCGTATACAGGATGAGTTATTATTCAATAAGATCTTCTATCTATAAACGAGCGCTCTTGTAAACTGCGCCAGCTCTGTAAGGGTCCTTGCTATTTCTGCACTTTCAGCAGTTGTATTCTCCCCCGATTCATATTCCCCTATAATGAAGAAAAAAGGATTACTACGATCTTCTTTCTGCGTTGGATTAGTTACAAATGCTAAAAAGTCTGTTGGATTACTAAAAACAGGACAATGTGTTCCGTGCCCTAATCTTGCTACTTGGGTAAAGGTAGAACCCGTCCTCAAAGACTTGCAAGCTGCAATAAATTCTTCTCCGATATACCCACCACCCCTTATTATCCTATTGCTTTTTATAAATCTCAAAGCAGTCATTGACTTTTCAGATAGATTATAGTCTTCACCTATATATTCGTTATCTGAAAATGGAATCACCGAACGACTTACAAAAGGTAAAGTTGCTTCAGTGATCCCAAATATAATTGCTTCAGCAAGAACAAAACGAAAAGAGCCTTTGAAATTGAGATCAACACGCCCTACTAGCTTCTCTGCAAGAGAGGGTGTAATTATGGCACTTATTATGAGCCCTGCTGCAACACAAATTCTTCTTTTTTGCTCTAACTCTCTTTTCGAAAATGTCAAACCACTTCCAACTACGGATAAGCTTCCCAATGTCGCTGAACAAAGAAGCCCATTTTTCGAGGCATCTGGAAAATACTGAATAAAACGTTTTGACCCTGCCAAAAGAGCTATCCCTACAAAAAACACAGGGGGCAGAAAATTTTGTAAATTTTTCTTTTGAATAATCGGTAGCATAAAAAACCCTCATTTTTTATTGAAATCGCACGAATTCTACTATTAAAGGTAATATACGTATAGCATAATCCCTCTCGATATTTGTGGTAATTTTTTTGAATGCACTGGATCTACCTATTCTTGATCTTTATCACTCATTGTAGTAGAATCTTCTTGTTATGGAAAACCCATTGAAAATATATGTTGATCGTCTGTCTCGCGAGCGAACAGAAAAAATTGAAGAAACTCTCACCCCTGAGCTCGTGGACGTAAATGAGAAAGACCTCAAGTTTCAAAGTTCCGTTAAGCTTGAAGGGAAAGCATATCTCGCTGAAGACCACTTGGTTATACAACTAGATGTTGAAACAGAAGCTCTAATCCCCTGCGCTATCTGCAATAAAGGGTTAAAGAAAAAGATCACGGTCAAGGGATTCTACCACACAGAAGACCTTGAAAAAATTCGGGGTCATGTTTACGATTACACCAATCCTCTACGAGAAGCTATTTTACTAGAAGTCCCTTCTTATGTAGAATGTCTAGAAAATTGTCCCAAACGGACAGACTTAAAGAATTACCTGCAAAAAGGGAATGACCAATTCCCCTTTGCAGATTTAAACTAGGAGAAACCCCGTGGCCGTCCCACGTAACCGACACTCAAATGCACGCAAGAACAGTAAACGTGCGCACCACGCAAAAAAAGAGAAACATGTTGCAAGTTGCTCAAACTGCGGAAAAATGCACCTCCCCCACCGAATGTGCTCATTCTGTGGATACTATGGAGGACGCTCCGTCCTTTCGGAAGCGCAAGAGTAAAGTCCCCCACCTGGGGATTGACCTCCTAGGGGGAGACAATGTCTCTCCTGATCATGTGCTTGAGACTCTTCACGCCCTCTATTCAGAGGTCGCCGCTCCTTTTTGTCTAACAGTTTTTTCTACTCCAGAAATAGCAGTACATGTCGAAGCCTTCAAAAAAGCACATGATCTCAAGGAAAAAGAACTCGAAATATTCCAAACCGAAGAAGTCATCCACATGGATGATGACCCACTTTACGCCATTCGAAAAAAGAAACAATCCTCTATGTGCCTTGGAATGAAGTTTCTCAGAGATCGACAAATCGATGCCCTTGTGTCTACTGGAAATACTGGAGCATTGATAGCCAGCGCAAAACTTTTCTTGCCAATGCTGCAAGGAATTTCTCGAGCAGCGCTGATCACACTTCTCCCGACAAAAAAAGAACCGATTGCGGTAATCGACGTAGGAGCGAACATCCAGTGCAGCCCCGAGCACCTCGTTCACTTTGCTCAAATGGGAATAGCATATCAGAAAGCACGCGGGATTAAAAAGCCGATTGTTGGCCTTCTCAATATTGGGGTAGAAGAGAAAAAAGGGCGAGCGGAACTCCGAGAGACTTACAAACTTCTCCAAGAATTTAACAGCGAGGAAACTGTCTTTGCTGGAAATATTGAAGGAAAAGAGGTCTTTTCAGGAGACATTCATGTGCTTGTCACTGACGGCTTTACAGGGAATATTTTCCTGAAAACCGCGGAAGGACTTTCCTCATTTATTCTTGATACGATGAAAAAAAATCAAAATCTTATTCCTTTTTCAAAACCTCTCCTTCAACATCTAGAAGCCGAACTTTATTCAGCAGAATATCCTGGAGCAATTCTTTGCGGTGTCGATGGAGTTATCATTAAATGTCATGGGGATGCAAACCCCGAAGCTCTTAAGTGCGGTGTCCAAGGAGCCATCAAACTCCTTCAGGGGAAATTTCTCGAAAAAATCAAACTTGAATTGGCCCCCTAATCTGGCCCAGATCAAATCAATTTTGCTGCGTCTCGCTTATACCCAAACAAACTCAAATAGCCAACTTATTTCTTAAACAGGTCCTAAGAATTTACTAGAAAAACATCGATCATTGGTATATGATCGTGATTTACGAACACATCCACACTGGTGAAACCGATGAAAGAAATTCTTCTAAATGTGACGTCAAAGGAAAAGAGATGTGCGGTATTAAAGTTTGGAAAACTCCAAGACCTAATTGTTGAACGCAAGTCAAACAGACAACTTACCGGAAACATCTACCGGGGCGAAGTCATTAACATCTTGCACAACATTCAATCGGCGTTTATTGCGATTAATGAGGGCGAAAATGGGTTTATCCATATCAGTGATATCGTAGAGAATACTCAAAAATTCCAGGAAATGTTTGACATGGAGTTTGATTGGGATTGCGACGTCAGCTCTATTAAAACACGTGAACTCAAAGACGCTGATATCTCCAAATTTATGGAGATTGGACACCCTGTTCTTGTCCAGGTCGTGAAAGAACCGATAGGCTCTAAAGGTGCACGCCTTACTTCAAATATCACAATCCCTGGAAGATACCTTGTCCTCCTTCCAAACACCCCGCATCGCGGAGTGTCCCGGAAGATTATTGACCGCTCAGAAAGAGAAAGACTCAAAAAAATTATCAAATCCTTTGAAATGCCTCAAAAAATGGGGCTCATTTGCCGCACGGCAAGCGCAAGTGCATCAACAGAGGAACTGATTGCAGAAGCAACAGAACTGTTAAATGCCTGGGAGAAGATCCAGGTAGACTTTAAGGAAAGCGAAGGGCCAGTCTGCCTTTATAGAGAATCCGATCTAGTTAAAAAATCTGTGCTAAAGGCAATCAATAAAAAATACACCCGAATGCTTGTCGATGACCACCAAACCTACCTGTATTGCCGTCAAATCTACAATCGGTATAAGGGAGATCATGTCTTAAAGCTTGAGTGCTATCGGGATAAAATCCCGATGTTTGATCGCTTCGCTGTTGAAAATGAAATTGAACGGTGTCTTCGAAGAAAAATCTGGCTTCAAAGTGGCGGATACCTCTTTTTTGACAAAACAGAAGCAATGTATACAATCGATGTCAACTCTGGAAGAGGGAGTGCTTCAAAAGAAAATATCAATGTCGAAGAAACCCTTGTCCGCATCAACATGGAAGCAGCCGATGAAATCGCGCGTCAACTTCGAATCCGAAATATTGGAGGCCTTGTCATCTGCGACTTTATTGATATGCGTTATCGCCGTAACCAAAGGCGCGTTTTAGACACCCTTAAAGAAGCTATGAAAGAGGACTCTGCAAAGTGTACCATTCTAGGAATGAGTGATTTTGGCCTTGTTGAAATGACAAGGCAGCGTACACGTGAATCACTTATTCAGACCCTCTTTACTAATTGCCCGTATTGCAGTGGAAAAGGAATCATCAAAAACTTTGAAAGTATCTCAATCGAAATTGAACGTGCGATCCAAAAATTGATGTCTGTCCATAACGAAAGCAAAGTTGAATTAATCACCCACCCTCAATTAAATGATTACCTTGGGAAGGGCGATAAGTCTCTTTTAGAGAATCTTGCTAAAAAATTGAAAGGAGAAATTTCCTTCAAAAGTAATGATGAGTTGCACTTAAACGGATTTGAATTTTACTCGATGGCTGATGGACAAAAAATCGAATGGTAACATCCAAGCTCTTCTAGCTAAAATTGATGAATTGTCAGGCTTAAAAGAGCTTCCTGAAAAGTATACACAGATCTTGAAAGACTTTATTAAAAGCTATCAAAAAGTAATCCGAGATCATGGAGAGGATCCTGAGTCCCATATAGGTGTTTTTTACTCCTTTATTGAATTCATGAAAGAGCAAGTACGCAATCCTTTTCAATTCGAACCCTATCATAAAAAAATGCGCTCCCCTGTAGACTATTACAAGTTTGGTCTCGATTTTCTTAGACCTTTAGTTGATCTTCCCAACTCGACTATATCAGGAGCAAAGAACCTCGACTATATAGAGTCCATTCTTCAAAAGAAGGAGAATGTCATCCTTTTTGCTAACCATCAAATTGAAGCAGACCCCCAAGCTATCAGCATCCTTCTCGAGAAAACTCATCCTAACTTTGGTGAGGAACTTATTTTTGTTGCTGGTACAAGAGTCACCACCGATCCTTTTGCGATTCCTTTCAGTATGGGAAGAAATCTTCTCTGCATTCACTCGAAAAAGTACATTGAGCACCCTCCTGAAAAGCAACATGAAAAACAGATGCACAACAAAAGAACCATGGCCCGAATGGTGGAACTCTTAAGCGAAGGAGGGCATGCCATTTACGTCGCTCCCAGTGGAGGGCGAGACCGCGTAAATGCAGATGGCATTATCGAAGTTGCTCCCTTTGATCCTCAAAGTCTCGGAATGTACTATGTAATGGTCCAAAAAGCAAAAAAACCGACGCATTTCTTTCCTCTTTCCCTCTCAACATATCACCTTCTCCCCCCTCCAGACACAACCGAAGCTGAGCTTGGAGAGACGCGAATTACTAGGGGTGGTGCAATCCATCTTTACTTCGGCGAGGAAATTGATATGGAACATTTTCCAGGAGCCGAAAAAGCTAAAGATAAAAAAGACTTAAGACGCATTCGCGCAGAATATCTCTGGGAATGCGTGAACCGTGAATATGAAAAATTCCCCAAATAGGGAGGCATTATGAAACGACTAATGGCACTACTACTCATTACAATTGGGGGATTTGCTGAAAACGCCCAAAGTTATATTGAAGTCCAAGATCAATCCCACCTGCAAATACTGACACCCTCTCTTTCTGAGCGTAAAACAGCAAAAATTCGTCTTGAGAATGGTTTAGAAGCTTACCTTATTTCTGACCCAAAAGCAGACCAGTCAGGAGCAGCTCTTTCAATGGAAGCTGGTTCCTGGAATGACGATCCAAGCTATGCTGGAATTGCCCACTTTCTAGAACACCTCTTGTTTTTAGGATCGAAAGCCTATCCGGAAGAAAACGCTTATGAAAAGCAAGTTTTAGACAATGGGGGGATATTCAATGCATATACCTCCACGGATCGTACCGTCTACATTTTCTCAGTAAACAATGATGCCTATTCGACAACTCTTGACATGTTTAGCCACATGTTTATCGATCCTCTATTTACCGCCTCAGGGATTGGAAGAGAGCTCCATGCTGTCGATCAAGAACATGATAAAAATATCGAAAGTGATGGAAACCGTGGATGGATGGTTTTTAAAGAAACAGGAAACCCCTCGCACCCAAATGCTCTTTTTAGTACAGGAAATGCCGAGACGCTCGGAGGAATACCTAGAGAAGAGGTTGTCCGTTGGCACCAGAAAAACTACAGCGCTGATCGAGCCCATCTCACCCTTTATTCGACACTGCCAATTGAAGAGCTCAAATCCCTAGCAGCGCGCCAATTCTCAGCTGTCCCCAAAACAAGCTCCCATTTTCAATTGCCGCGAGAAAAGCTGTTTTCAGAAAAGCAAGAAGGACACATTGTTGCGATTAAGCCTATCAAAGACATGCGCAATCTCTCTATTGAGTGGGAACTCCCCAAGGAATTTGTTCAAAATTTCGATAATCGCTCTGATGATCTCCTAGGATATATTATTGGAGGCCGCCATGAAAACAGTCTATATTCACAGCTTAAGAGAGAAGAACTCGTCGAAAGTACATCTTCTAATATGTTTCGCTTAAGCAAAGAGTCAGGGATTTTCTACATCAGTTTTGATCTTACTCCTCTAGGAGTAACACAATTTGAAACAGTCATTGAGAGGTGCTTCCAAACCCTCAACTCTTTGAAATCAAGTGGAATCCCCCCATATATTTTTCACGAACTTAAAAATATGTCTAAGATCGATTATGAGTATCAGTCTCGAGTTGCTCCTTTTTCATTCGTCACAAACCACGCACATCAAATGATCGATGAACCACTAGAAACCTACCCACTAAAAACGATCATGCCCACAACCTATGATGCAGGTGAGACCCAAGAATTCCTCGAGCTTCTGTCTCCAGGATCTGCCGTCTATTTCCTCGTTGCTTCTCCTGAGCTTTCCGGCATTGATCCAGATAAATTCGAGCAGTGGTCAAAAGTTGAATACGCGGTCCGAAAAATCCCAGACCCGTCTTTAGCAGCGTGGAGCGATATTCCTTCGCATCCACACATTGCACTTCCCGAGCAAAATACGTATATTCCAGGCGACCTTAAATTGGTCACACGCCCTGGAAATGGTGAAACCATTGTCACTCCACATCCCAAAAAACTTGTATCAAATGATTTGGGAGAACTCTATTTTTGGGAGGACACGCAATACAAAGTCCCTGAAGTTTCTTGGGTCTTTAATATTAGCTCCCCCTATATCGATGGAACGCCTCGCCAAATGGTGCTCATAGATTTATTTCGCTACACACTAGATGAAAAACTTGCTTCTACGCTGACCTATGCAAATGCAGCTTCTTTAAGTTTTGCTACCGGTCCTCAAGATCTTAAACTCATCATGGTGGTAAGCGGCTATAGCGAGAAAGCCCCTCTTCTACTAGAAGAAGCCCTAAAACAAGCAAAGAAGTGTCGCATGACAAAAGAGGAATTTGACCTCTATACCACGTCGCTTAAAAGCTCTTACGCGAACCAGAGCAAAGCGATGCCTGTCTTCCAAGCAAACGAAATTTCGATGAACCTTCTATTCAATAACGCCCCTAAACACACAGATAAGCTTGCGGCCCTCAACAATCTCTGCTATGAAGATTACCTTTCGTTTGCCGATAAGCTTTTTCAGCAGGCCTATATCGAAGCCGTCCTTATTGGAAACATGACCGAAAAAGACGCTCAAAATGTTTGGGAAACCGTAACAGAAAAACTCTCCTACACCCCCTACCCTAAGAAGAACCACGAGAGAAGACAAATGTTGACCCTTTCTTCTTTCCAAGGTCCTTACAAAGTTCATGCACAAACCGAAAGTCTTGGCAATGCCGCCATCCTAGTGATTCAAGAAGGAACCATGACATTTCCCAAGAAAGCTTCCCATCTTGTCCTAGGAATTGGAATACAGGAAGACTTTTTTGATACCCTTAGAACAAAACAACAAACCGCCTATTTTGCAAGAGCAGGAAGCCAAGAGGAAGAAGAGCAACTCTTCAACATCTTTATGGTTCAATCCACCTCTCACCAGCCAGATGAGTTAATCGCCCGCTTTGAGCTCTTCCTCGAAACCTATATCAAAGATTTTGAAGCAACGCTCTCAGAAGGACGTTTTGAAGTCCTCCGAGAAAATGTGATCACCCTTCTTGAAACTCCTCCAACGAACCTATCCCAAATGGCGTTTGATCTGAATAAAATCGCCTTCACCTTCAAGGGAGACTTCAACAGACGGGAAAAGTTGATCGCCTCTCTTAGAAACCTAACCTATGAAGATTTCAAAGCAGACACGATCTCCTTTCTCTCAAGAAAAAATTCACGCCGCATTGCCATCATGCTTGAAGGCAAACAGCCAGAGGGAAAAGCCTTCCGCTATGAAGGTATCACCGCAGAAGTCCTCAAGACCGAAGGAACCTACATCTCCCTTCCCTAGCAACGGATTTGTGGCTTTTTATCCTCATATAGACTAGAATTTCCTCACAAGCCTTCTTACCAGGAAGCTATAAAAAAAGAATTTCATAGTTGTGAGGGAAAATTTCTATGATGCGTTCAATACCTGTAAGCTGTCC
>CAYGKJ010000017.1:0-35476 GCA_964350675.1 uncultured bacterium
TGCTATTTTCGTAGGCGTAGTGATGTGCAAATTGATCGATTTCTTTAAAAGCTACTCCGACCCATTCTCTAGTGCGTTCGGAAAACTCTGTTGAATTCACGAGGGTCACAGTTTTGCATAGCGAGGGTTATGAATTATTCGATTGCATTTTGGACACTTTACCATACCATCTAAAGTGTTATTACATTCCCATGCGTCCATACAACAAGGGCAGATAAGCCAGGATTCATTTCCAACTTGTGCTATCTCTTTTACGTTTTTATCAGGAAATTCAAGCTCCATTAGGTCTTTATATTTTTGAAAAATGACAGTTTCAGGATTGTTACTCGCACCTTCAAACAATTCAGTGTAATAATATGGATCTCTTGCCCATTCAAGATAACTAAGAAATGGTTTTTTTAATCCATTATTATCTTCTATTGAAAAAATCCAATATCGAGATAGGCGGCAGTCAATTATCTGAAACAAAATTGATGGGTTCCACAAAGGAATATGGGATCCTCCATCGAGGATACAATACCAAACATTTCCATTAATTTCCCCTACGGCATAAACCGTATATTCTTTTCCTCTAGTCAGGTAGTACTGTTCAGTTCCAGTAATGTTGAATCTACCCAGAGCTTCTTCGTTCAATTCAGAAGCATCCGTTAATGTGCACTTGACTTTCATATTTACCGTGTCTTAGTTATCTATATCCTTAAATTTAAAACCGTGTCTTTTCCCAGTTCCTTTATTTTCCCAATAATGAATGTTAATTTTTGATCCATCTGGATTAGTATGCTGGTGCTGCATTTTTTGCCATTCTTCAGAAGGATAATTTGGGTCTCTATTTTTGAGCTTTCTACACAACCTTCCAGAGCCTGACTTAGCTTCTTCCAAAGCAAGTTGCTCCTGTAGACTTTGGGGCTTAGTTCTTGGAGTCTGTTTGTTTGCTGCATTAATACCAGAAGGGGGATTTTTTGGCTCTGTAGAAATAGGAGGTTTAGAAGCTCCGGTACGGGAGAGGGAAGCAGGAGGCTTAGTGGTGGAAGGTACACGTTGAGTGGGAAGAGAGCGAGGGCCAGAGGTGATGGCAGGGTGCAGCTCGGGGAAGAAGGCTTCGGATCGTGCTGCTAAGCGCGCTTCTAGGGTTTCGAGCATTTGGGCTGCTTTAGTGGTTAGGTGCGAGGGGTTGGGAGGGCGAGCTCTTACTACGCCGGGTCCTATGGTGGGGAGGATATATTTTCCTGTGAAATGCCCTACTTTGTAGGCGGCGGAGTGGGGATTGAAGCGGGGGTTGATGGTTTGGATTGTTTGGATGTAGTGAACACCGACGGTTGTACTGGCAGTGTCGATGTGTTGAAGGACGGTTTGCATTTCATGGGGCTTTAGGAAGGGTCCTAGGGAGAGCTGAACTTGAAGGGTAACGAGATCTTTTCCTAGGGAACATCCTCCGTGGATGAGGCCGCCAACGGTATCGATTTTTGCTTGGAGGGGGTTGGTGCTATTTTCGTAGGCGTAGTGATGTGCAAATTGATCGATTTCTTTAAAAGCTACTCCGACCCATTCTCTAGTGCGTTCGGAAAACTCTGTTGAGTTAGTGAGTTGTCTTCCTAGTTCTTGAAGGGCAAGATGGGGTTTGCCTGTGTCTGCAAAGGTCTGGTCAACTGCTGCAAAGTCAATAGACGACAGGGTGAGAGAGCCTCTCTGGAGACCTTGTGAAGCGAGAAGTAATCCAGGAGAAACGGAACTGAAGGAGGGTGTCGTTTCTTTTGATTTGAAACACTCTTTGAGTTTGATAACAATAGCAGGAATGGGGCCTACTAGCAAGGGGGCTGCTTTGGAAAGAAGAGGTGTTGAGGATGAGGCTGCGAAGTCGGTAGAAACACTTGGAGATGAGGGGGATTGGTAGTCCATGTTCATTTGGAAAGTTTGCTGGGTGTGGTAGGCTTGGGTATTCTCCCAGGTCCACTGAGTCTTCTGTGATCCTGGAGCAGGAGGTTGGTTTGTCTTTGACTTCAGTGGCTGTTCTGCGCCCTGAAGACCTGCTCTTTCCATCGCTATCTGATGGCGCGTTTCAAAGTAGGATGAGGGGGGCTTGCTGGTAGATGCTGGTTTTAAGTCATGATGAAAAAGTGTAGGTTGACCACTAGCACTAGCTGTTTCAGGAGAAGAAACTGTAACAAGGTTAACACCTCCCTGAGTCGAGAACCCAACTTTACCCAGAAATTTAGAGGTTGCATCATAGGCCTTCCCTGGAGCTTTTACGGTTTTGTCCCAAAGGCTATCCTGAGGAATTTCTGTAATATTCGGAGCGGCCTGACTAGAGATTTGATGGATTTCTGCTCGAGAAAGTCCTTGAGCCTCAATCGGTCTTCCCATTATTTGCTCTGAATCCTTTACAAAGTCTTGAAAAGCGTCCCTATTAAAAAAGGACGTTTGCTGAGCAGACCTATGATTTTTGTCGACATCATTCCCGCTAAAACTCGGTGTTTGGAACTCTGGGGTGTTAGGGATTTGGCTTATCGGGATTCCTGCATCGAACATTTGCTGTTGTATATCGTAGCACTGGATATTGTAATTGGCTTTATGCGCCTCTCCACTTGTAAACACTCCGGAAATAAAACGGGCATCTTCTGCGGTGCTATATTTCCCCAGGCTACGGGTGTGCCCATTTTGATCAAGATAAGACAGGTGGTGATGTTTGTCTGTTTGACGGACCATGGGTTGTTGTATTCTATAAGTCGGAGGAGGAACATAAGCAGGGTTGAAAGTCTGATCTACTTTTGCAAAAGCTTGCTGGAGGGCATTGTCGTTCTGCACAATTGCCCCTGCAAGCAAGTTATTTGCTTTCATGATGGCTTGGGAAATATCACTTGTATGTAAAACCCTTTGGTCGCCTACATTGACATTATTTGCTGAGTCTCCATGGGCACTGACCGAAACGTAGATGGGCTTGAAAAGCGTTAGATGATCCACCTCAGGAATATGGACTCCTGTGTGTTCACATAGGGATTTTAAAGAAGACAGTTTGACGTTTTGCATATTTAACTCTCGAATGTAATCGCTAGAATTCGAGATAAAACCTTTTGCATGTTCTTCAGATAAGAAGCGCCCCACTTCTTGTTTTTGTGAGCCATGGTGGATGTGAACTAGGAATTCATTTCTACTATTTTCAAGTAAGGTGTAGTAGATTCCGAACCCAGGGAAGTGTTTTCCTTGGCTATATTGATGATCGACATTCTGGTCAAAGCCCTTCCACTCTATGTAGGCACTTTCATTTTTTTGCTGCTCATATTGTTCTAAAGGTGAGAAAGGAGTGGGCTCGACTGGCTTAGGTTTAAAAGCTGGTTCCTCGGGAGACTGATTTCCAACTAGATCGTAAAATTCTTTCTGTGCATCATCCCTTTTTCCCTCTGCTTTTACTCTTCGGTGATAGGCGTTATCCATTGCGCGCCGCTCTTCCCCAGCAAGCGAAAAAAGACCGACTTTTTTATTGTATTTCTTTATTGCTTTTCTTTCGACTTTCAATGCAGTTGCGACATCTGCTTCCTTGTTATTTAAGACTTCCCCTAAGGATTGAATTTCTTGATCATGAGTGATTTGCTTTTTTGACCACTCATCGTATGCGTTTAGTTCTTGCACATACGCGGCTTCTCTTTGTTTGTCTGTTTCGCTGGGGACTTGCTGAGGATACGTCAATTGTTCTCCGTGATCCAGGGACTTAGGCCTCGGTGGACGTCTGGTGATGGCTTGGATAACCTCGAGAGCTTTTTCTGCGGTGAAGGTGTGGAGGGTGGAGTTAGAGAGGATGGGGCTGATGATACGGGCGGCGTAAAAATTGTAGGAGGATTGAGGAGCGTCAGGAGAGAGGGGGAGGACGAGAGAGCGATCGAGGCGTCTGAGGGCGTTGGAGATCACCCAACTCGCAATAGGGGTGGGTGTTTTTCTCACGTAGGCTGTAGAAAGGGTAAGGGCTGCGTCAGTTGTGGAGTCGTAGAGGTGGCGGTGTTTTTCGGGAATTGGAGGGAGGATGGATCCAGGAGCGTGTGAAAAGATACTTTTCGCAATAAAGAGTCTGACAATGTTGTCCTTATCTTCTTCTGAGAGGGCTGGGTCATCTAGAGACTCTGCACAAAGTACAACGCTTGTCCCCATTTGCATGATTTTTTGGAGGCGGGGGCTTTCTTGCAAGGGATCTACGATGATACTGAATATTCGCGAAGTAGTGGTAATGGCTTGTTGCTGGAGATGACTTTTTTTGTTTTTAGTGAAAGGGGCTAGGACAAGAGTTGTTGTAATCTGGACGGTTTCTTCGATAAGAACGCTGAGGCGGATTTTCTGAATGCGTCTGGATGCAGCGACTTGAGCAATGGCGTGGTGGGTTGCAAGGTATAGGGCTTTCTGTGTGGGATCATGGAGAATTTTTTCTGGGTGTTTTTGAAGATATTTGAATAGACGATCGGCTAGGAGGGTAAGAACAAAGCCATCTTTGTCGTATTGTTGTTCATCGGGGCGGGGCGGAATATCAAGAGGCAGCTCATTTGCTTGCAAGAGGAGCTTAGAACGGATGTCTTGAAGAAAGGAGGCGTTTGGTTGCTTTGAAGATTGGGAAGAGGGTTTCCAAACATCCCAGAGGAACTGTTGAAATGGCGTTGGGAGCTCGTTGAAGGTGTACTCGGTAAAATCATTGGGGTTTCTTGGAAAGAGTCCGATTTGTCTGCGTGGGAAGGAGGGGGTGCAAACAAGGGAGCTGACAAAGGAGGTGAGGCATTGCATCCCTCTCTGCTGGTTGTCAGAAGCGACGTACTGGCTTCTTCCCAACGCAGCTTCAATGGTTAGGGGACGATACAAGTCAATATAGAATCTGTAGAGATTTTGGGTTGTCTGAGCGTAAATTTCTTCCGCGGTGAAGGATTCTGAGGAGCGTCGAAAAACAGCTAGGGTGCTTGTCTTTGCATTTTCCAGAAAAATGCCGCGGGAAACGGACTCGACCACATCATTTTGAATAGAAAAATATCCAAAGCCTGTTTTCCGGTAATGGGTTTTATCAACAAGAAATGACACAAGTTCATAGCAAGCTCCCGAGGATGTCTCGGATGAAAAATTTGGATTAAGGTACAAATGTTCCATGATCCCAAAAGGCTCTTTTTGGGTCTGGGAGTTTTTTGCAAGGTGGATGAGCAAAACTTCTGGAAACTTAGAAAATTGGGTAAATTCTTTTCCTTCTTGAGGGTGTGTTAAACAAAATTTCTCTTTGAGTAACAACTCAAGGGTCTGGGGTCGATAAGAAGGTGTCTCCTCGGGGTCCTGGGATTGGTCAGGAGCTGTCCATTCTAGATCAATAATGGCTTGCTGGGCTTCTTGTTTTTCTGTGCAGCCTAGTTTTCTTGTGACAAGGGTATGGAATAAGGGATTTGCTTGAGAGTCTAGATGAGCTGTAAGCTGTTCTAAAGCCGCTTTGGCAGTCTGAGGGAAGTTCTCCAATTGCAGAAGATTGAGTTTGAATGGCTCTCTTTTTTTAAAGGAGGTATGGGGGTTGAGCCAAAGGGTGTCTTCATTTGATGGGTTTCGGATAAATTCTTGCCAGGAAACCCAATGGCAATTCCAATCAGCGCGGAGATACTCTTTATAAAGCTGTCTGATTTCTTGAGACTGCCCTTTCCCTTCAACAGCAAACTGAGCTAAGAAAGGATCAGAAAAAAGGAGTTGCAGGGCAAGAGCTGAAGGGGTATCTCCTAGTCCAACTCCAATATGCCTATGCTCCTTCCAATCTTGGGGAACAGGCAATGAAGGGAGATTTGAGGGGCAATAAAATGCTTTGAAAATCCTGCAAATTTTTGTGATGCTTCCTTCAGTCTGTGAGGGGAAAAGGTTTTCAAATTGGGTGCGGAGGGAGTCAGGACTACTAACTTCTTCTCGAAAGTCTTTGAGCTGTGGAAGAGCCGTTGCTAGGTGGAGTGTCTTTAAGTAATCCACTCTACCGCGAAGAAAGCTGGCGTCTTTAGGGTGCTCTTTTTCCCAATAGTTTCCCCAAAAGCTCCAGGCATAGTTCCAGTTTTTTTCCAGATAGCTTGTGCGGTTTTGCTCGAGCTGGACAATTTTCTCTTCAACCTGCTGCTGATAACTACGATAGTCCTTCTCTACAAAAGCAACAAAATGCTTTTCTGCCATTTGAAAGAGTGTGTGAGACAGACGCTTTTTTAAACCTTCAACGTCGACTCCCGGGAGCTCTTCAATGGCGCCGCGCTCTCCTACCACAAAGAATTTTTGCAGAGGCTCAAGAGACTGTATTTTTTCTTCAACCCCTCTAATCGCGGAATAATGTTTGAGAAGCCACTGGGGCCAGCTAAGTTCTAAAGGTTCATTGTTGAGTTTATCAATGCTTTCTAGGACCTCATCTATCTTTCCTTGAATGGCATTTAGGTGCTCAATGGCTTTATCTCTAGTAGCTAATTGCTGAATTGTACCCATACTCTCTTCTGAAGAAGATAGGTCTCTCAGATTTAAAGGACGCAGAACATCGATTTCCTTTTGAATTTCGAGATAGACCTGGTGTCCTTGTGTGTTCCATTGGATCCAAAAGGAGGCTTCTTCGCTTTGCTTATTAAGCATTTTCAGTTGATGCACGATCCAATTGTAGCG
Organism: uncultured bacterium; assembly: GCA_964350675.1. Lineage (GTDB taxonomy): Bacteria > Chlamydiota > Chlamydiia > Chlamydiales > Simkaniaceae > Neptunichlamydia. The sequence continues at coordinate 6,625 of CAYGKJ010000017.1, forward strand.
CGTACCAACATCCTTTGTTTGATCGTAGTTTCCCCAAAAGTAAGCCTTTCCATAGCTCAAGAAGTCGAAGATTTTCTGAAGGGAATGTTTAGGCTCGGGAAGAATCAAAGGGTTAGGCTGAAGAGGTCGATTAAGCGGTTGCATTGATGAAATGCTCCTAAATTAGATAGTGAGGTCTTCGAGTTGGGATGTGTTGCAAAGAAATTGCCATGCTCACCCTCCTGAGTCATTGGTTAAATCGCGCCATAGTATATAAAACAAAGGGAATAAAAGACACTCAATAATTACCTTGTTTAAATTACCTTGTTTAGATGTCAATATTTGATCGATCAGATCTTGACGTGCATTCAAAAAATCTTTCATTTTTTAGAGATAAGTCTTCGAATGATTCTAGAAAATGGGATTTGCATAGGCCAAAAAAATGAAAGGGGCTTACCACAGAAATATTGGCATGTGATATCAATATTTTTGCTTTTATTCCAATACACCTTTGGTGTAAAATTTTGTGTAGCAGTGCGCGACTTTTTTTGTAGTATGCATGATGAAGAAATTCAAAGATTTGACAGTCCTCGATAGATATTTAGCCAAATTGAATGTGTTTGTTCCTATGTTTGTGATTATTGCACTGGCTTTCTCATCTTGCTCCCATTCAGAAAGGACAGACACTACTTTGCAAAAGTATGACGTTACGCAAGAGGAAAAAGCTTGGTTAAAAGAGTTTTTTAGAGATTTACTCTTTAATACTCCAGGGGGCTATACATTGTACGGGACTAAGCCAGTATCAATGGTTAACCTCGCATGTTTAACTGAACAAGATAGGCGAAAACTACAAGAGGACTATCAAGCGTTATCTGATGAAGAAAAGTCACACGTTCTCCTCCAAAGATATGATTTTGCCACTAACTATAATAGATGGGAAAAAATAAAAGATCGTTTTCCGATTAGGCAATACTTGTTTGGAGTCTTTCCTTCGCCCTACGAAAAAAGTGTAGAACTAGTACTCTTTGTGAATATTGAAATGACAGTGAAGACTCTTTTAGACCACTACGCAGACTTTCGTCGTCTTTTGGGGTCAGACTTTGATCCACTCGAGGTTGTTTTTGAAGTAGAAGATAAACAATCCAGTTTTTGGAATACAGTTCTTAAGAAGCACTCTCTTATAGGTATTTTGCTTGGATTTGGTAAAAATCAGTCTTGGTTTTTTGAGACGAGTGTAAAGTATGAAAATCAACAAGGGAGAATTGGGGCATTTATTCAATCTCTTCCTGAAAAAATGGTGGGGGAAGGCTATATAGATCAATATGATCCACAACATTTTTCTCTGCCCTCTTTTCTCCATTTTGGGTTGCATACTGAAAAAGCAATTATAGAACGATATGAGACGGAAAGACAATCAATTAAAACTCTGTATAAAGGGAAGGATGAAGTGGATCTTGCTCTGGAATGGTTGACAAGATAACACTTCTTTACACGATGTCTAGATTATAGGTGTTGCACTTAAACTCTTTTTTTTGCTACAAATCGCGTGTATGTAAATTTTTAAATGGAGGGTAACCATGAAAATTTCAGTCTTTTTTGTAGCTCTATTCGTTCTGTTTTTATCTGCAGTTCAAGCCACTCAGCAATATGAGGAAAATTTTGGGATTCATTAATAACTCTTGTAGAAGAGGGAGATTCAAGCATAGCAGAGTACAGCGAGGGAAAGTTGTGCTTCAATCCTAGCCGTCTTCTTTTTTCTCCAGATGGTATGTTTGTACGAACAGATTCTGGTGGTTTATATCCAATTGCTCGCCTCTCATTCGACCCGGTTTCAGGATATTTTCAACCAGTGCTGGTCAAGTGTCCGAAGTGTGGTTGTGTTTTTGAAAAGGGGCCCTTACATTGTCCTAGCTGTGGAGCTCTCACTTACTAAAAAGTGTTGGTAATTGTTCGGTTTGCCCTTTCCCTCTATGCTTGACTAGTAATGATTAAGTAGATATGATTGCTAGAAAATAATTTGTGGAACTATGCTTTCAATTATTCTGACCTCATTACCTTCCGCTTTCACGTCTTCGACATCCGGGCTAGGGACGCAATGTCCCCATGCTTCGTGATGACGTCAACAATTTTTTTTCAGAGGTCATAATGAATCAAACTAGAGAACACTGGACAGGACGTATTGGATTTTTGATGGCGGCGATTGGGTCGGCCATCGGTCTCGGTATCCTATGGAAGTTTCCTTACACTGTGGGTGAAAATGGAGGAGGACTGTTCCTTCTCTCGTATTTCATTTGTTTGGTCGTCGTTGGAATTCCCATCTTTATCGCAGAGATTATTTTAGGAAGAAGCAGCCAACGGGCGGCGGTTGGTGCTTACGAGTACCATGATCCGAAAAAAGGAGGATGGAAGGTCATCGGATGGTTTGGAGTCTTGGCTTCATTTTTGATTATGTCTTTCTACAGTGTGATTGCTGGTTGGGGAATGAGCTATATTTTGATGTCTCTCAATGGTTTTTACCAAAATATGAGTGGTGAAGAGGTTGCGGCGGCTTATGGTACATTGGTGGAGTCAGGAGACATTTCTCTTTTTTGGCACTTTTTATTTACATTGATTACTACAGCAATTGTTTTGACTGGGGTACGGAAAGGGATCGAGCGGTGGGCGAAGTTTATGACCAAGGCTCTTTTAGCGCTTCTTGTTCTTCTCTTTTTATACACACTGACACTGGATGGCTTTGGAAAGGCAGTAAACTTTATTTTCCATCCCAACGCTGAGGACTTTAAGCTCACAAGTGTCATTGAGGCTTTAGGTCTCGCATTTTGGACCCTAAGCATTGGCCAGGGGATCATGATTAGTTACGGAAGTTACATGAAACGGACGAATAGCATTGTGCAGATGTCCGGAATTGTCGCGTTTTCGGTCATCGTGGTTGCTGTGCTTGCGGCTCTTGTGATTTTTCCGGTGGTCTTTACTTTTGATCTTCCTCCGCAGGCGGGGCCGGGGCTCATTTTTCAAACCCTTCCCTATCTCTTTGCGAAGCTTCCGGGATCTCTTGTTCTAAGTACGATGTTCTTCTCTCTTTTTGTTTTCACGGCTCTCACCTCTGCGATTCCTTTAATCGAGGTAGTCGCAACGAATATCATGGAGCTAAAAGGGTTTTCGCGGAAGAAGGCAGCGATTTTTGTAGGAAGTGCAACATTTCTATTTGGGATTCCAAGTGCCTTTTCGGGTACGTCAACTGTATTTCCTGACTGGACATCGATTTATGGAATGGACTTTTTAAAGACCATTGATAGCTTGGTCTCTATATGGGTGATTCCAGTTGGAGGATTTCTTAGCGCTATTTTTGTGGGATGGATCATGGATAGCAAGGTCTCGCATAGTGAGTTTGCTTACGGATCCAGAGTCGCTTTTCTATATGGTCCTTGGCGTTTTTTCATGCGCTGGGTTGTTCCACTCACAATTTTCATTATCATCGTACAGAAGAGTGGACTTTACGATTTTGATCAACTACTTAAGGGGGGAGGATGACTCAAGTTAGAGAACATTGGGGCTCACGTCTCGGATTTATTTTAGCGGCAGTTGGCTCTGCAATTGGTCTTGGGGTTCTATGGAAGTTTCCGTATACAATAGGCCAAAATGGGGGTGGCCTCTTTCTTTTTACCTATTTCTTATGCGTGATTGTCATTGGTATCCCCGTATTAATCGGAGAGCTTTTGCTCGGACGGCGCAGTCAGCGCGCGGCTGTAGGCGCATTTGAAACCCTTGCAGGAGGCCGCCCTCGTTGGAAGGTAGCAGGATGGTTCGGCGTCCTTTCTTCATTTTTAATCATGTCGTTTTATAGCGTGATCGCGGGTTGGGGAATGAGTTATATTTTGATGTCGCTCAGCGGTTTTTATCAAAATCTCTCCTCTGTAGAAGTATCTGATGTTTTTGAAAAACTCTCTCATTCAGGAAGCATCACGGTCTTTTGGCATTTCCTCTTCACCTTGATCACAATGAGTATTGTCTTAACAGGAGTGCGGAAAGGAATTGAATTTTGGTCTAAGCTGATGACCCGCGCCCTTTTTGTGATCTTGATAGCTCTTCTTTGTTATAGTATCTCTCTTGAAGGGTTTCAGAAGGCAGTTCACTTTATTTTCTATCCTGACGTGGAACAATTTCGTTTTTCGAGTGTTTTAGAAGCGCTTGGACTTGCTTTTTTCACTCTAAGCTTGGGGCAAGGAATCATGATCAGTTACGGAAGCTATATGAGGAAAAAGGAAAACATTCCTCACATGGCTTGTGTGATTGGGTTTTCAGTCATTTTTGTGGCCATCATGGCAGCAATGACAATTTTTCCAGTTATTTTCACGTTTGGATTTGAACCGCAGCAGGGGTCAGGATTGATTTTTAAAACGCTTCCCTATCTCTTTGCGAAGCTCCCAGGCTCTCTCGTGATTTCAACGGTCTTCTTTACCCTGTTTGTTTTCACGGCATTGACATCAGCGATCCCTTTTATTGAAGTGGTGGCAACCAATATTATGGAACTTGCAAACTGGTCTCGGAAGAAGGCTGTTTTGTCGGTTGCTATAGGGACATTCCTATTTGGAATCCCAAGCGCGTTAGCATTTTCCCAAGAGCTTTTCCCCAGTTGGCAGAATGTCTATGGCACAAACTTTCTTGATACGATTGATAATCTTGTATCGACCTGGATCATTCCTATCGGAGGACTCCTAACCGCTCTTTTTATTGGATGGGGTCTTAAGCGAGAAATTTCTGAAGGGGAATTCCCTCTTGGAAAGGGGTGGATACGCTTCCACCGTGTTTGGCATTTTTTCATGAAATGGATCATTCCCTTGACAATTTTTTTAATTATCCTGCAAAAAAGTGGAGTGATTAATTTTGATGGAGACCGTCATGGTTCTAACGCTGTCGAGCATGAAGCCCTTAGGGACTCGAGCTCCTAACTTTAAACTTGTTGATGCTATTTCAGATGAAGTCGTAACTCTAAAGGATATTGAGTCTGATATTGGGACCGTCGTGATGTTTATCTGCAACCATTGCCCCTATGTTAAACATATCCAGGAGATGATGGTTGCTTTAGCGAAAGATTACATCATTAAGGGGATCTCTTTTGTCGCAATCAATTCAAACGATATTTCAGAGTACCCAGAAGATAGTCCAAAGGAAATGAAGAAGCTTGCTGAAGATCTGGATTTTCCTTTTCCCTACCTTTTCGACTACACTCAAAATGTAGCAATGGATTATGGAGCGGCTTGTACTCCCGATTTCTTTGTTTTTGATAGTAGTATGGAGTGCGGGTATCGTGGGCAATTTGATGATTCTCGCCCAGGAAATAGTATTCCAGTCACAGGAAAAGACTTAGCGGAGGCGCTCGACTGTCTCATTGCTGGAAAGGAGATTACTCCTGATCAGCATCCCAGTATAGGCTGCAATATTAAATGGGCTTTGGCATCTGCCAAGTAATGTTTATTCGTTGTTTTGATATTGGCAGGAGGGTATAATTCTGCCAATTTTACGAGAATTATAGGAAGGAAATGGAAGTTCAACGTCCTGTTAGCCAGTGTATTGCATCTTATCCTGTTGATTTAGCCTCTTCTATTGAGCTCATTCGGGAGGAGTTTCCACATCTTTTGCCTGTGGTAAAAAGGTCTGCAGGGGGAGAAATCAGTGTCAAACTAGCTGTTGACCTTCCGATTCAAGAAGGAGGCGTGCTTCTTTCAGATTTACGTAAAAGAAATATTTCAACTCAGGGGTTTAGAGAGAACATAGCGGGACGGGTCTCGATCGAGGATCTGGCGAAAAAAAATATTGTCATTTGCCGAGAATCAGCACCAGCTTGCTGGAAGTGGTCAGATAGGACGATCTATGTTGCCCACTCTTCTTATGGAAACGAGCCTTTTTACTATCAGGAATATTATCAGGTCTTAAACATTCTTTTCGAGATGCATAACGCCTGTCAAACAAAGCAATTTCAAAGATTAACACACCCTAAAAATAGGACTTCAAAATTAGAGTTTGTCCGTGCATTTGAAGGAATAGAGCACAACACGGTAATCCTCACAAGAAATCGCCTAGAAATGCTTTCTGATAAAGGCAAGTTTCATCGAAACTTCAATATTTATAGGACTGCCTACGATGATCCGGAGCTCCACTTCATGCATCAACAGCTCATGGGGCACGCCTTTGCAATTGCAAGAAAATATGATGTCGATTTTTTCCCTCATGCAAAGAAAGAAGCTTTTCATGGAACGTGGGTGACAAAGTTTGAAGAAGGAAACGACTTACACCAGCGTGTTCGAGAGGCCCTCTACGAGATCTTAAATGAACAACTCTATGCGATAGCCGATGGAGATCGATCGAGTTTAGATGCGATGCTTGAAAAAGTCAGGGTGGCAGTAGATTCAGGGGAAGAATGGGCAGATTTAGTGATGGGTAATCTCAACTTTTTTCAGGGGAAATATCGAGAGTATGTCCGAAGGGAGAGCCCTACAGTTGTCGTGAATCTCTTAGACGTGCCCCGCGCTAGATCAACCTGTCATGAAGCCTCTAGAAAGGTGGAACCCGGTCTTCTCGCTTCGCTCATACAGTGGATTAGAGGCTGACCTAATCGGTTAGTTCAAAACAAAATCTCGCTTTAGAAACCCTATTGTAATGAATTCAAATTCATCGGGATCATCGATGAGGGGAAGGAAGATCTTTTTCTCGAGGAGTTTTTTCCCTAATTGCCGTTTAGCATGAAGGGTGATCTTCTCAAACTTCAATAGAGTAAACTTATTGTCAGAGGCAAAGACGCGAATGCGATTGAGATGATAAAGCCACTTTGCCTCTTTTGGGAGAGGGCCAAAGCGATCAATAAGCTCTTCGAATAGAGCCTCAATTTCATTGTTATTTGTTGTTTCTCCTAGGCGATGGTAGATTTCCATCCGAATGCTTGTCTCTTCGATATAGCGCGCTGGAAGATTCGCATTGTAGGAAAACTCCATACGGGTATCGAAGAATGTTGGAGCGATCTCCTTTTTCATCGTGTCGATCGTACGTTTCAAAAGTTTGCAGTAGAAATGAAATCCCACGGCAGAGACGTTTCCAGATTGTTGCACTCCAAGCAGATCTCCTGCTCCTCGAATTTCGAGATCTCGCATTGCAAGTTTCATTCCTCCACCAAAACCCGAAGTTTCGACCAAGGCTTGAAGTCTTTTGCGAGAGATTTCTTGGAGTTCACGGTTTCTTGGAACAAGAAAATACGCATAAGCGGGGCGGTTCCATCTTCCAACACGCCCTCGCAGTTGGTAAAGATCTGCCATTCCAAAAGCGTCTGAGCGATCGACTAAGATAGTATTTGCGTTGGGAATGTCGACTCCATTTTCCACAATGGTGGTTGCAACGAGAATGTCGAGATCACCTTGTTTGAACAGGTGGAAAATTGAATCGAGTTCATCGGGTGACATTTGTCCATGGCCGACACCTACCCGGGCGTTAGGGAGTAGAGCTCGAATTTCGTCTGCAACTTTATGGATTGTTTCAACGCGGTTATGGATGAAATAGGCTTGGCCGTCGCGGGAAAGTTCGCGCAATAAGGCGTTTTTGATGAGCTCGCTGTCTCTTTCAGCAAGGATGGTTTTAATAGGGAGGCGGTCTTGGGGAGGCGTGTTGATGACCGACATGTCTCGAGCACCAATCAGGGAGAAATACAGTGTGCGTGGAATGGGTGTTGCTGATAGAGTGAGACAATCTACGCCAAGCTTTGCCTTTTTAAGGTGCTCTTTTGCGCGGACACCAAAACGCTGCTCTTCATCGATAATAATGAGGCCTAGATCTTTAAAGATCACATCTTGACTAATGATTCGATGGGTTCCGATCAAGATGTCAATTGATCCTTTTGCGACTCCTTCGAGAGTTTTTTTCACCTCTTTAGGTTTCACAAAACGGGAGGCAACGCCAACAGTAATGGGGAAGTCTGCCATGCGAGCTTTGAAACTTTCGTAGTGTTGCATGGCAAGAACCGTTGTGGGAACAAGAACGGCGACCTGTTTTTTTCCATCATAGGCAGCTTTAAAGGCAGCGCGCATCGCAACTTCGGTTTTTCCGTAGCCAACATCCCCACAGATGAGACGGTCCATCGCTTTTGTCGACTTCATATCTTCTTTAATTGCGGCAATCGAATCGAGTTGGTCTTGCGTTTCTACAAAGGGGAACTCATCTTCAAATAGGAGAAGGTCATCGGACTCGTTTGGAAAAGTAAACCCCCCGTTTGCTTCTCTTTGTGCCTGCATTTGGAGAAGGTCTTTTGCATACCCAATAATGGCTTTTTGAGCATTGGCTTTTGCCTGTTGCCATTTTTTGGTTCCCAAAACATTCAAATTGGGAGATTCTTCTCGTGTTCCAATATAGCGACTGATGAGATGAGATTGAGAGAGCGGAACGTAGAGCTTGCTGTGTCCAGAGTACTCAATGAGAAGGAACTCTTCTTCCTCCCCACGGTGGTTCTTTTGCTGTTCGATCCCAAGGAACTTTCCGATTCCGTTGTGAAAGTGGACGACAAGATCGCCTTTTTCAAGAGCATGGAACTCAGCAGCTGGGGTGTGGTAGGTGTTTCTCCATTTTTGTCTTGAGACTTTATATCTTTTAGTGAGTTCTGGATAGGGGAGAATGGCTAGGGGACCATCAAGAAGAACAAAACCACTTGAAAGATAGCCCCGCACAAATGCGCGCTTTTTAGGGAGTGGAAGAAGGGTTTGGTTGATTTTTTCTTTTAATGCATTTTCTTCTGCTTCTGAGGCGGTGATAAACTGAACCCCCGTCTCACTTCCCTTTTGAAGAATCGCTTCAAGACGTTTGTCTTCGTCGCATTCCTCCCAGTAGTAGTCTTCAATGGTTGCAAAGGCATGGGGAATCCGCTTTGCAGAAAGGGTCTCTTCAAAGATTTCAAACTTGATCCGCTCACTCACTTGCCTTGTTTCAGAAAGTTCTTCAAGAGGGTATTTTGTGCAGTAGACTTTTTGCAAAGGCTCAGAAAGGTTGAAGAGCTCTCTAAGTGAAAGAAAATGAGGGGACCGGGCTCCTGGAAGATCTTTGAGGGACACATACCGGTCTTCAATCGCGAGGAGATCATCAAAAAGAATGACGGTATCCTCTCCTAGGTAGTCAAGTAGAGTCGCATTCTTTCCCTCGTTAAGGAGGGGAAGCTCTTCGGCTGGAGGAATAAAAATTTCCTTTACTTTTCCTGTAGATTTTTGAGAGATGGGATCATAGGTACGGATTTGGTCGACTTCATCCCCGAAAAAATCAATACGGTAAGGATCAAAACTCGAGAGAGGGAAAACGTCAAGAATTCCTCCACGAATCGCAAACTGCCCCTTATCGGCTGCCACTCCTTCGCGGCGGTATCCAAGATCAATCAAAAGCTCTGGGATGAGATCAAAAGGGATTTCATCCCCCTTTTTGATTTCTAGGGTTTTGCCTTTCAGCAAATGTGGAGCGCAGACCTTCTGCAAAATTCCTTGAAGAGGAGTAAGGACAATATGTTTTTTTTTGCTCTGCGATACCATTCTTAATATGTCGAAGCGTTTTCCTAAGATATCTGGATTTGGAGGAATTTCTTCACCCGGAAGTGTTTCCCATGAAGGAAAAGAGAAAACAGGATCTTTCGAGAAAAAACAAAGATCATCGTAGAGGCGGGTCTCCCGCTCTCCTCCAGTAATGATGAGAACATTCTTCTTTCCTTCATGAAGTAAAAGGAGGGAAAGAATTGCTTTTGGGGCGTCCCAGAGTTTTTCAAACAAGAGGGACTTTTCTTGCTTTATGTTCTGCACAATCGCTTGAATAGAGGGTAGGGAGCGCACTAGATCTAACATAGAGGCGATGATAGCACGAAGGAGAAATTCAGTTTAGAAAAAATTTATCTTCGCATAAAAAAGGGGGTTATGATAAAATGGTTGTTATGAAAGCTTCATAGCTTTTATTGGGGAAGGAGACATAGAGTCTTTCAGGAGCATCAGCTTCTGAAGCACATCAGATCTCCTCGAATACAGTTTTATTTTTTACTCGCTGAATATCAGCGAGATACAGATTCGTGCAGTTCAAGTTTCTTTTTTCCTTGTTCGTTCAATAGAGCAAGGTTTTCCCTCCAGCTTGAGCTGCACTTTTTTTTCCGACAAAATATTCCACAAACACCTTAATATTAAGCATATAACACACAAGTCCATGTTAATTAAATATTTGTGTTTACATAATTAATGTTTTAATTGTTTACATTGAGTTAATTACGTTGTTATTATACAATACCATTAACTAATTATTTAAAACGAAAAAAAATATACATGTCGACAGGAGTTTCGCACACACAAACTGTGGTGCTATCACAGAGTTATCTACCAACTGTAGCCGTTGATGATCAAGAGAACAGCATTAACACTTTAGCATTGACTCCTAAAAAAGGAGAGGTCAGTCGAAAGAGGCTAAGAGAAGGGAAAGCTGTAGTCGAGACACCATCTCCAGTCACAAGGAAAGTTTATGTTAGATTTAAGGATTCCTTAGGAGATCAGCACGAGTCTCCCGTCACTCGATCCCTATTTGAGCGTGTTAAAAAAGAACAATACAGCATTCGTGGAGCAGAACACTTAGCTTTTAACCATCCTCCGACACTATTATTTCCTGGCTTTATTGTCACAGGTGAGGAGTGTCATGTCCTTCTGAAGCAAGCGGGGCAGGGAGGTCAAGCATCAGCAAGCTTTTCCGAATCATTTCCCCTAAGCGCTGATCGTTCTCCAGAAAGAACACTTGTAAAGGTTGCACGGACACCCTTTACTCCTCAAAAACAGTTAGTATTTCCATCGTTTTCCTATTATGTTTTTTAAAAAGGGAATCGATGGTGTCAAATTAAAAGATTAATGTCACGCAGAAAGGAGCTGAGAATGCGTTCTCAGGGGTTTTCGAGCATTTCTTGGATCTTGTCGAAGGCGATAATAACGCCCTTGGTGTTCTTGCCGCCAGCCTGTGCGGTATCCTTTTTTCCGCCACCAGCTCCTTCGATAATTGTTGCAATCTCTTTGATAAGAACATTGGCGTGAATTCCTTGCTCGACAAGGTCGGGGGAAACACGCAAGAATAGCTGACACTGCTCTCCTTCAATGACGCAGAGAAGGAGAACGCCTGTTTTCATTAGCTCAAGAAGGTTGGTCCCGAGTTCGTTAAGTTCTTTTTTCTCAACATCAACAACAGCGCTAAGGATGGGGATATTATTGACACGTTTCACGGTCCTAAGCAGAGTTGCCGCAAGCTCGTTAAGGTGTTTTTTTCGTTCGAAAAGAGCTTTCTCTTTGAGTCCTTCATTTTCCTTCACAAGAGCTTTTAGGGAATCTTCAACTTTGGGGATATTTGCTTTAAGTGTTAGGGCAATACTCTTGAGTTGGTCTTCTAAAGCATAGCGAAGCTTCTCGGCTTCTTTACCAATGACACCTTCAATACGGCGGACTCCCTTAGCAATGCTTCCCTCCTTCGCAATACGAAAGTAACCGATTTGTCCAACATTATTGACATGGGTTCCCCCACAAAGCTCTTTAGAGTACCCATTGATATCAACAACGCGGACAGTCTTCCCATATTTTTCCCCAAAAAACTGTTTAATTTCAGGGTGATTCTGGACATCTTCAAGCTGCAGCTCGTAGGTTTTTAGGGGTGTATTTTCCCATACTTTTTCATTGACGAGTCGTTCGATTTCTCTGACTTCTTCTTTGGTTAATGCTTTATGGTGGTTGAAGTCGAAGCGGAGGCGGCCTGCTTCAACGAGAGATCCTGCTTGGCGGATGTGGGACCCCAAGACTTTTTGGAGAGCCCAGTGAAGGAGGTGGGTAGCTGTATGATGTTTTGCAATTTTCCCTCGCCACTCTTCATTAATTTTTGCAACAATAGGTTCACCAACCATTAGAATCCCTTCTTTAAGAACTCCTTGGTGAGCAATAACTCCTGTATAGGGGGTTTGACAATCAGTGACATTGAAATGGGTACTACCATGAGTTAGAGTTCCTCGGTCTCCGATTTGTCCCCCTTTTTCAGCATAGAATGGGGTTTTATCGAGGATGACAAGACCTTCTTGCCCGCTTTCCATTGTATCAACCGATTCCCCATCGATGATTAACCCTTTGATCGTTCCTTCAAGCTCTATTTCATCGTACCCAAAGAATTCTGAGGTTCCATGATGTTTGACAAACTCCTCAAAAATTGTAGATTCGGCGACCTGTTTATGAGAGGTGCGCGTCTGCCTCGATCGGTCGCGCGCTTGTTTTTCTAGAAGCTCATAGGCATCCAAATTGACAGAGAGTTCACTATCTTTCGCAATAAGAAGAATCTCTTCAAAGGGAAAGCCATAGGTGTCTTTCAATTTAAAGGCATCCTCTCCACTAATTTCTTTGCGTGCTGATTTTTCAGCCTTTTCGACAATCGAGCTTAGGATGTTTCCTCCGCGGCGCAGTGTACGAAGGAATCCTTCTTCCTCAATGGAAAGGACTTCACTGATTTGGCTCTGTGCTGATTTGAGCTCGTGGTAATCATCTCCCATCGTTTCAACAAGAGTTGGAAAAACCTCTGCAAGGAAAGGTTTTTGAAAGCCCAAAAGGCGCCCATAACGGACCGCGCGGCGGAGGATCTTTCTCAGAACATAGCCTCTTTCGATATTGCTCGGCTGAGCTCCATCTGCCATAGCAAACGCGAGGGCCCGAACATGATCGGCAATCACATGGAAAGCGGGCGCTAAATGTTTATCGCTAGGGTCATATTTTTTCCCCGAAATCTCTTCAACGCGAGTGATTAAAGCGCTTAAGATGTCAGATTGAAAGACGTTGTCTTGTTCCTTCAGAAAAGAGACGACCCTCTCGAGTCCAGCTCCGGTGTCGACACTTTGCTTTGGTAGGGGATTCATTTCTCCACTTTGATCACGATTATATTGCATGAACACCAGATTCCAAAATTCAGGATAGCGCTCTCCAGAGGGGTCTTCAAAAGGGCTTGAGCCTCGCCCAAACCTCTCTCCTCGATCATAAAGAAGTTCAGAGCAGGGTCCGCAGGGACCCGTATCACCCATCGACCAAAAGTTTTCTTCTTCGCCGAGCCGAATAATGCGCTTTTCATCGATGTGGGGTTTCCAGAGTTCATAAGCTTCATCATCGGTTTCAAAGACGGAGACCCAAACTCTTTTGGGATCAAATTGAAAAATTTCTGTGGTGACATACCACGCAAACTCGATGGCTTCCTTTTTAAAATAGTCTCCAAAGGAAAAATTCCCCAGCATTTCAAAGAAGGTCATGTGGCGCGAGGTGTGTCCCACATTGTCGAGGTCATTATGCTTACCGCCAACGCGGATACACTTTTGAGAAGAGGCTGCCCTTGTGTAGTCGCGCTCTGACTTTCCAAGAAAGACATCTTTGAACTGGTTCATGCCTGCATTGATAAAGAGGAGGGTAGGGTCATCATGGGGAACTGTTGGAGAAGAGGGGACGACTGCGTGTCCCGTTTCTTTGAAGTAGGCGAGGAACTTTTTTCGTATTTCTTGAGAGAGCATCAAACAGCCTATAAATTTGTTCTTGATATCTATCTGGTTTAGCCATAAAAATAGGTCATTTGAAGGAGAAATGCAAGGATCATTTAAAATGGATAGCGAACTCAAGAAGATTTTAGAGAAAATGGCAAATACGATTCGGCAACTTTCCTTTGAAGCTGTCCAAAAGGCGAACTCAGGTCACCCGGGACTCCCCATGGGATGCGCTGAGCTGGGCGCTTATCTTTACGGGCATTTCCTCCGCCACAATCCCAAAAACCCGCATTGGATGAATCGGGATCGGATGATTTTGTCTGCGGGACATGGATCAATGTGGCTTTATTCTTGCCTTCACCTATCGGGGTTTGATCTCTCTCTTGATGATATCAAACATTTTCGGCAACTTCACTCAAAGACTCCAGGACATCCTGAGTATGGAGAAACTCCAGGGGTTGAATCGACAACTGGACCCTTAGGACAAGGTGTTGGAAATGCCGTAGGACAAGCACTGGGTCTCAAACTTCTTGAGCAAAAGTTTAACACAGAAGAGCACCAAATCTTGAATGCAAAAGTCTTTTGTTTGGCAGGAGATGGGTGTTTGATGGAAGGGGTTTCGAATGAAGCGAGCTCATTTGCTGGGCACCTTTGTTTGGATAATCTTGTTTTGATTCATGACGCTAACAAGATCACTTTAGATGGGACGCTCGATCAATCTTCTTCTGAAGATGTCAAAGCGCGGTATAAAGCTTACGGCTTTGAAGTTTTAGAGATGGATGGGAATGATCTTGATGCGATCGATGAAGTCATGAGCACAATTCGAGAAAGCCAAACCCGACCCATTTATATCGAGTGCCACACCATTATCGGAAAAGGATCTCCTAACAAAGCCAATTCATCGAAAGCCCATGGCTCTCCACTGGGACCTGATGAAGTCGTAGCAACAAAAGAAGCCTTGGGGCTTCCTGAAGAGGAGTTTTATATTCCTCAGTCTGTGAAAACATTTTTTGAGGAAAAACTTCCTAAGCAAGAGAGGTTAGAAGGAGAGTGGAAACAGTATTTTGATACTTGGCAGAAAGCGCATCCCGATTTAGGAAAAGAATATCAAGTAATGCATGAACGGGTGATTCCTGCTGACTTAGAAGCAAAACTCAACAAGATTGACTTCCCCGCTTCCATTTCAGGGCGGAAAGCCTCGCAGGAAGTGATCCAAGTTTTAGGGGATGAACTTCCCTTTTTCTATGGCGGTTCGGCTGATCTTTCGGGGTCGGATTGCACCATGATGAAGCAATTCTCTCTTGTTGGACAAAATGACTTTGCAGGACGCAACATCAAATATGGAATTCGTGAGTTTGGAATGGCAACGATTGCATCGGGCCTTTTCCAAACCCATATGATCCTCCCCTACATCGGAACTTTTTTCACCTTTTCAGACTATTTGCGGAATGCCTGTCGCCTTGCATGTTTAGCAAAGTATCATGTGATCTATCAATTCACCCACGATTCGGTCTTTTTGGGGGAAGATGGTCCCACACATCAACCTGTTGAACATTTAGCAGCGCTCCGTGCTATGCCGAATCTTCATGTATTCCGCCCAGGAGATTCAAATGAAGTGAAAGCAGCTTGGCTCTCTGCGCTGAGGTATCCCTGCCCCACTGCCTTGGTCCTCACAAGACAAAACCTTCCGACACTCAAGGGAACGGATCTTCCGTTTAATGAGGGAGCTGGACGCGGCGGATATATTTTGAAGAAAGAAAGTGGAAAGTGCGACTATTGCATTTTTGCAACGGGATCCGAAGTTTCACTCGCAATGGATGTCGCAGCCGCACTTGAAAAGCAAGGGAAGCAGGTGCGCGTTGTCTCTCTTCCATGCTGGGAGCTCTTTGATCTTCAAGATAAAGAGTATCGACAAAGCGTTAGTGGTGGCGAGCTAGGACAGAGGGTTTCAATTGAAGCCGGAGTTAGCTTTGGTTGGCACCGCTTTATTGGGGATAATGGAATTGCAATCTCAATTGATGAGTTTGGCCGTTCTGCTCCAATGAGTGATATTGCAAAAGAATTTGGGTTTACAGTTGATGATATCCTCAGCCGTCTCCTCACCTCCTAGGTTTTTAAACGCCCTAGCATGCAAAAATGTGACTGGGCGTCCTCCTGTTTGGATTATGAGGCAAGCTGGGCGCTATCTTCCAGAGTACCAAGCGATCCGCCAAAAATACCCTCTTGAGGAAATGTTTCGAAATCCCGAGCTGATCTTTGAAATCACAAAGCAACCGCTCGATATCATCGGAGTCGATGCAGCTATCCTTTTTGCGGATATCCTTCATGTCCCCATAGCTCTAGGACTTGATGTCTCTTTTCCTGGAAAAGGAGGCCCTGTTGTTTCCCCAAAAATTGAAGAGGGAAATCATCTTCTTCATATCCAACCAAAACCTGTGGAAGAAGTGCTCTCTTTTGTCAAAGAAGGAATTCATCTATTAAAAAAGGAGATCGATGTTCCCCTCATTGGCTTTTGTGGTGGTCCCTTTACTGTTATGACGTATATGACGGGGAAGAAAGTAAAGAAGTGGCTTTATTCCGATCCTGACAGCGCCTTTGAGATTCTTCAGGTGATTACTGATCAGAGCATCGCCTATCTCAAGATGCAAATTGAGGGAGGGGTTGACGCCATTCAGATTTTTGACTCATGGGCAAATCTCCTTTCTCGAACAGAATTTTGTCGTTTTGCGCAACCATTCTTGAAGCAAATTGTTGAAGCTGTTGATGTTCCCGTGATTCTTTTCTCTCGCGCCTCTTCGCACTTTGTTTCGGAATTTGTTGCTTTGAAACCGGATGCAATTAGTTTTGATTGGAGCTATCCTCTCCACGAGATTCGGCGTCGCGTTCCGGGAACCATTGCCGTGCAAGGCAACCTTGATCCCGAGATTCTTTATGCCTCTCCAGCAGTGATTCAACAAGAGACAGAGAAAATGCTTCGAAGCATGGAAGGGGACCCTGGATACGTTGTAAACTTAGGGCACGGAGTGTTGCCCGACATCCCCGTTGACCATGTCCGCGCATTTGTAGACACTGTCAAGAATTTCTTACCACGTGGCAGTGGGGGGCATGGAGCATAAGATTGCTTCTGGATTGCCTCCTGATACAAATCCAAATTTTGTTCCGCGATCGTAAAGAAGATTGAACTCCACATAGTGGGCGCGCAATCGATTCTGCATCGCTTTGTCTTTTTCGGTATAAGGAGTATCTTTCCTTTTTTCATAAATGGGAAGGATAGCATCTAAAAAGGTAGAGCCTACCTCTTTCCACATCCCATAATCTTTCTCAAAATCTCCCGTGTTGTAATAATCAAAAAAGATTCCACCAACACCACGCTCTTTTTTCCAATGCTTAATATAATAATAATCTGCAGCATTCTTTGAAAATTTATTGTAGAGAGGCCCTCCAAGGGCCTTTTTTGCGACTCCGTGAAAATGCTCAGTATCTTCATTTTTATCAAAACCCATTGGAGTCAAATCATATCCTCCACCAAACCACCACTTGTTATTGGTTCGAATGTATCGGACATTCATGTGAACCGTAGGCATGAAAGGATTTTTCATGTGAGTGATTAGACTGACTCCTGTTGCAAAAAAGGGCTCTTCGTCATCATTAAAAGGGAGTTTTGTCCCTCTGACCCCAGACCAATTAACCGCCGCCTTTTCAAAAACATCTCCGCGAATCATCGAAATTTCGCCGCCGCCGCCGCTATGATGATCCCACTCTTTTCTTTCAAAGCGTGCCTTAGGTTCGAAGCTTTCAAAACCCGCAATAATCTCATCTCGCAGCGCTTTCAAATCGTCAACAATTTTTTCTTCCCTCTCGCATTCTGTTTGCATCATGGGTAACCTCCTGGCTTGCGTGCCTCGAATTAAAAACTTACGCATAAGTAAAGTCAAGGAATTACACAAATGCGTGATAATTATACCTGAAAAAAAATTCTTTTGCGTTCATAATTCCAGAAGGAAAAAAAGGAGGTGCTATGATATTGAGAACCTATCTATTCAATCTCGATTTGCCGGTGAAAAAATTTGCTGCAGATTTGGGAATTTCAGTTTCATATCTCTATCAACTACTCAAAAATGAGAGAAAGCCGTCATTAGAGTTAGCTCTTAAAATTGAAAGGCATACCCAAGGAAGCGTTTCTGTTGAGTCATTGCGTAAAGAGGAAAAAAATAAGGGTTCTAACGATCTAAATGCTTCTGGAAAAGTGATTGAAAGCAAACTTAAAGCGGTTGAAAGTTTTGTAAAAGATCTTGACAAAAGAGTAAAAACTCTTGAAGGAGTTATTGAATTCCATTCAGTATAAAACCCCTCCACATGCTAGTCTTACAGTAAATATTAGGAAGCATGCTATGGAAAAAATTGTGATTGTTGGTGGAGGAATCTCGGGTCTTGCTGCACGGTACAGGCTTTCAAGGCAGCTTCCGAAAGCAGAAATTATCCTTTATGAAAAAAGTGGACGTCTTGGTGGGTGTATTGAGTCGTCGCAAGATCCTTACTTCTTCGAAAGGGGACCTCGGACAATTAAGGCATCGCGCAGTGGCGCGCTTCTTCAGCTCATTGAGGAGCTCGACCTTCAATCGGAAATCATTTATTCAAGCAAAAATGCAAGAAAACGCTATCTCTGGGTCGACCAAAAACTTCGTCCCCTTTCCTCCTTTATTCCCAAGCTTATTCCGGCGCTCCTTAGAGAATGGCGCCAGCCTTACCCCTGGGCAGACGATGAGTCGATTGCATCTTTTGTGGAAAGGCGTCTCGGGAAATTTGCAGCCGAAACATTCTTTGATCCTTTGACCCTGGGGATTTTTGCAGGGGATATCAAGCACCTTTCGATCTCCGCCTGCTTTCCTGAGCTTAAAGCAATGGAGCAGGAGCATGGATCGTTGACCCGCGCATTTTTCAAACGAAAAAAAGAGAAGAAAGCAAAAGGGCTTCTGACGCTAAAGGGAGGACTCCAGACCCTTATCGATCGACTTGTCGAAAAAGGGAGAGGGGATATTCATTTGAATACCCCACTAGAAGCATTGCCGAAAGAGAGGACAATTCTTGCCGTTCCAGCACCAGTTGTCCCCTCCTTTTTTAAAGAGGATTCTATCGTAGAAACCTTTTTTGAATCGGTCTCCTCTGTTCCTTTAACCGTTGTGAATATTGCCTTCAAAGAAAAAGGTCTCACCCCAAAAGGATTTGGGTATCTCGTTCCCTCCAAAGAAAATGAAACAGTTTTAGGAGTTGTATTTGATTCCTCAATCTTTCCAGACCAAAATCAAGAAGAGGAAACCCGTCTCACCGTCATGCTTCGCAAAGGAGGGAGAGAAGAAGCCCTTTCTGCACTCAAACGGCATCTAAGGATCGAAGCTTCCCCTTCAGCAGTGCATGTCAAAACTTATCCTCATGCCGTTCCTCAATATGGGGTGGGCCATCTCGAAAGAGTCGATGTTTTTAAAGAGCACCTTAAAGAGTATTATCCTCATGTGACTTGCATTGGGAATTATCTTGAGGGAGTGTCATTGAATAGTTGTATCAAAGCAGATTGATGTTAAGAATGTAAAAGATCCAGAGGAAGATCATTTTATAAACAATTATTAGGAAGAAAGGGAGAGAAAAAAAGAAAACTTTCCTCTCGAGTAAAAAGCCATAAAACATGAAAACAATTAATGTCATGAAAAGGATAGTGATTAAGATCGGGGAAGCGATTTGAATCGGGACATAATAAAAGCACACAGGCCAAAGCATATTTAATGCTAATTGAATGATCCATGCGGCAAGGGCAAAACTCCGAATGTGAGAATCTCTTTTGATATAGACCATGGCTCCGGCAATAGCTATAAAGATATAGAGGACAGTCCAAAGGGGAAAGAGCAGGTGAAAGGGGAGAGTCCAAGGTAGATATTGCCCTGCTTCATAAATTTTCAAGACTCCCTTACGAGCAATAAAGATATCAAAAATCTCTATAGCAAATACAGCTAGAAAGAAATTAATGTAGACTTCGATCTTTTGCTTGTTTGTATACATCTCCCCTTCCTCTTATCCTAGCTTAGAGAAAAAATCAACAGGACCTACTATAGTGAATGCGCTATACAACAGAGAGGCTAGGTTCTTCGCGAAGGCTTTGGAGAGTTTCGGCTAAAAGATTGATATCTTCTGGAGTATGCAAGGCATTCACCGTGAAGCAGAGGCGCATTGCTCCTTGGGGAACAATAGGGGGTCGGAGAGTTGTGGTCAAAATATTTGCTTTGAGAAGAGCACTTGACAGTTTGAGACACTCACTTTCTTTTGAGCAAATTAGAGGAATGATATGACTTGTTCCACTCCCGATATCCCAATGGTTGTTTGTGAGAAGTTCTCTAAGCGTATGACTGAGCATGTCTACCTTTTTTCTTTCTACATGCATGTCTGGAATTAAGTCTAGGGAGCCACTTATTGCCCCAAGTCCTGCAGGAGGAAGCATCGTTATTTCAAGAAGTTCAGGATTGAATGCCAAAAGGTAGCTTCGAAAAAGTTGGCTTGTTGCAAGGTATGCACCAAACGTTCCTAATTGCTTTCCAAAGCTTCCAAACACCACATCGGTCCCTTTTCGATAAGATGCAAGGCCCATTCCATGTTTTCCCATAACTCCCACACTACGGGAATCATCAACATAAGTAAGCGCTCCGTATTGGTCTGCCACCTCCGCCACCTTTTTCAGGTCAGCAGTCATCCCATTGATCCCAAATAGCGATTCAGTAACAACCCATTTGTGGCTCGTGTTACTTGTTTTTTCAAGTAAGGCCCGCAGATGTTCTAAATTATTGTGCTCATAGCGGAAGACCTGAGCACCCGAACCAATTGCCGCTTGAATCAATCCATGATGACAGTACCGATCGATAAAAATCATGCAGCGGTTGTTCATAAGAGTCGATAAGATCTGTTGATGAGCGTTATAGGCTGATGGAAACAAAAGAGAGGTTTCTTTCCCAACTAGGTCAGCCAATTTTTCTTCCACAGCGCGGTGACATTCCAAATGCTCAGTCACAAGGCGGTTCGGAGTTGTTCCTGCTCCCCATTCCAAAACATACTTAATCGTATTTTTTTTCACATAAGGGTGCCGAGAAAGTCCTAAGATGTCGCTTGAGGTGAAGTTCAAGCGACTAGTGTCGCTTTTTTCCTCCAATGCAGCTACGCACCTAAGTTGTCTGTACTCTTTTTGTTCGCGCTTTTTTTCAAGCGCAGTTTGGTAAAATTCGTACTTGCTCACCCCGCTAGACTACGCCTCCCGAAAAATAATTTCAAACTCAATTTACTGGGGTGTTTTTTAAGATGGTGCTTTCCCCGACTCACAAAGAGATCTCCTTGTATTTTGCAGATCTTTTAGCAAGTGCAATGCACAGGAGTTTCTAGGATTAATAGCCAAAGTTCCTTCAAAGGCCAACTGAGCTTCATTGGATTTTGTTAGGCGGTCAGAGTAAGTCGAAAAATAGGTTGATTGGAGTTTAAGCACCTTGCCTAAAGAGCATAATGTTGAGGCGTCTCTAGGATTAATAGACAAAGCCTTTTCAAGAATAAACTGGGCCTGACCAAGCGTGTCTATTAGACGAAGACCGGAAATAAAGTTCGCCTGTAGGAGCAGGTCTTTTCCTAATAAGCGTAATGTAAAGGAATTTTTTGGGTCAATATTAAGGGCCTCTTCAAGCTTAGCTTGGGCTTGCTTAAGTTTTGATAATGAGTCAAACCGCTTAGAAAAAAAAACTTGTAATATGAGTACTTTGCTTAACGAGCACAGTATTGAGACATTTGTTGGTTCAACAGAATGAGCCTCAATAAATCTAGCCTCAGCCTGTTTTAGTTTTGATAAGCGATCTGAGCCCAAAAGTAGGTAGGCCTCAAAGAGAAGAAGTTTTCCTGAAGAAATTGGTTCATTTAGGTCGGGAACCCCGTTCCCCAAATCCTTAGTGGATGAATATGCGCGTTTATTAAGAGTCATTAATACATAAACTGAGAGTTGACATGAATTTTCCCTCCATCATGTGATTTGGGAATAATGTACAAAAAAATACAATTAAGAAAAAATAAAAAACAATCAATTTGTTAAAAATGATCAAGTTTTTTATGGAGTGATGACGATGGGATGTGTGTGTGGGCGCACGTGATCGCCGAATCCGTAGCTGAGCTTTTTGAGGGCATGGGTATGAGGATCGGTAGGAGTGAGGGCATAGAGAGCGTTTTCCACCGAGTAGATTAAAAAAAGTTGGGTGAGGTGAGATGTTTTGGTGAGGTAATCGAATGAAATAGGAAGCCTTGTAGAGAAGAAGGTGGCGCTTCCAGGTTTTTTGGGTTGAGGATCTTCGAGCTCTTCGGAGGAAGAGAGATGGAGAATAAGCCCGCATGATACTTTCTGAATCGAGCAGAGACTTTCAATGGGCAGTGGCTCATTAAAAATTTTTTCCTCTGAAACGCCGCCGAAAAGGATTTGGCTAGATGCTAAGCGTAGGGTGCGCTCTTTTGTGAGCTGAGAGGCGATTTCTGCAAGGTGAGTGTTTAGTGCGACTTTTTTGATGCGGGGGTCGTCTTGCCAGCAGTGACTGCCTGCTAAGTAAACCTTTTTGGGGTCGCGGTTTTTCCCCATCCGTTTTGTGAGGACCTCTTCAATTGCGTCCTCGAGTGAAAACACCTCTTCTAGAGTCAGAAGATTTTCAAACTCGATATAATGATTCCGGTAGTAGAAATCAAGGTGATCTTTGTTGAGCGCAAACCGCATGTTTACCTTTTACAATATATTTGGTAGGGTTATGATGTCGTTTACCGAAAATAACTTGGTGAATTGAACTTGGTCTTTTCAGCTGAAACAGGGCTTTCAATCTTAACTAACCATCTGTGGTTAGTATCGATTTCCAACCCCTATTTCCCCATGGAAATTTTTAAGCCAATTCTGCAAGTTATTTTCGGTAAATGACATTATAACGATTTTAGAGTCAGAAGTCCAATGAATACATATAACCATTTGAGGAAAGGTGTTCCTCTCATTGAAGCGCAAATCAACTATACGTTTAAAGAAAAGTCGTTGATCGAACTTGCCTTTATTCACCGCTCATTTACCAATGAGAATCGCGATGTCGTTGAGGGGCATAATGAGCGATTAGAATTTTTAGGTGATGCCATTCTTGGGCTGATTGTGAGTGATTTTCTCTACAACCAGCTTCCAGATCGTCCTGAAGGAGAGCTTTCTTATCTCCGCTCTCGCTTGGTCGAAGCCCCGGCTTGTACTCTGTACCTTCAAAAAATTGATTTAGAGAAGTTTCTCATGGTGGGAAAGGGAGAGTCTATGAATGAAGGAAAGGGACGTGGGACGATTCTTGCGGATCTTTTTGAAGCCATCATTGGCGCACTTTATCTTGACGGAGGGGTTGAAGCGGCCCGCTCATTTTTCTTTGATCATTTTAAAGCGGATGTTCTTTCTATCATTGAGAAGCCTCATCGAAACTGGAAGGCTGAGCTTCAGGATTATTGCCAGAAAAACCATCAAAAACCCCCAGATTATGAAGTGCTCAAAGAAGAGGGGCCTGACCACCTCAAGACATTCTTTATTAAAGTACATCTCGATAGTAGAGAGCTTGGTCAGGGGAAAGGATCTTCCAAGAAAGAGGCAGAGCAAAGTGCTGCAGAAAATGCAATCGAAAATTTAGGATTATAAATGGTCAAGCAGAAGTCGGTTTGGGTGTGTAATGAATGCGGAAACAAGCAATTCAAATGGACAGGAAGTTGCAATATTTGCAAGAGCTGGGACTCTCTTGCTGAAGAGCTTGAAGTCAGTGAAAAAGTAGGTCGGTTTGAAGCAAAGGTTTCTAGGGAAACCAAGCCCGTGTTAATCGAAGATGTGGATGCTGCAAACTTCAAACGCATCTATACAGGATACCGAGAATTTGATCGTTTAATGGGAGGGGGAATTGTTTCAGGTTCCCTTAACTTGCTCGGAGGAGAGCCAGGGATTGGAAAATCTACGATGCTTCTCCAGCTTGCCAAACGCCTTGCTGATCAGGGTCTGACAGTCTTATATATTTGCGGTGAAGAGTCAGCAGAACAAACTTCTCTTCGAGCTAAAAGACTTGGCATTAAGAGTGATAAAATCTATCTCTATAGCGAAACGAGTTTTTCTCAAATTCGTGCGCAAATCGAAAAGATTCATCCTGATGTTTTGATTGTAGATTCAGTGCAGATTGTTTACAAAAGCGAGCTTCCTTCTGCTCCCGGTTCTGTGACGCAAGTGCGCGAGATTGCAATGGAGTGTATGCACCTTGCTAAGGGGAGTGGAATCACAACGTTTTTGATCGGTCATGTGACCAAAAGCGGCGATATTGCAGGGCCACGAGTGCTTGAGCATATTGTCGATACTGTCCTCGAGTTTGAAGGAGATCGTCAACATGGATATCGTCTGATGCGTTCGGTTAAAAATCGCTTTGGGCCGACAGACGATGTGGCTCTTTTTCAGATGAATGAAAAGGGACTAGTTGAGATTCTTAATCCTTCATTGACTTTTTTGGAAGAGAGAATGACCGGCACTCCAGGGTCTGTCATCATCCCAACGGTTGAAGGAACGCGCGCTTTGTTAATCGAGGTGCAAGCTCTTGTTGCGCCGAGCTCTTTTGCAACCTCCACTCGACGCTCTACGGGCCTCGATCCCAAACGGTTGACCCTTCTTCTTGCCGTTCTTGAGAAACGGATGGGGTATCAGCTCCATACGCTCGATGTTTTTGTTTCTATTGCTGGTGGGATGAAAATTACCGAACCAGCAATCGACCTTGGCACAATCCTTGCCATCGCCTCTTGCTATTGCAACAAGCCTATTCCCTCGGATACAATTGTAATGGGAGAAGTGGGGCTTGGTGGTGAAGTGCGAAGTATTCCTCGCATCGAAAGTCGTATTAAAGAAGCCACTAACATGGGATTCAAACGGTGCATTCTCAGTTCTAAAAACCTCAAAGGCCTTAATAAGAAACTTTCAGAAAAAATTGTACTCCAAGGCGTCACACGTGTTGAAGAAGCTATCAAGGCTTTGTTGGGTTAACCAGGGTTAATGCAGTAAAATTGCTATTTTCCCGGATCCATACTGGGTTTCGGTGCAAAGTTAAAACATTTATTACTAATCTTTGATGTCTTTTTCTTCAATTTCCTTTTCCTTTTACTCTTGTGGTGTGAAAAAAAAAAGTTTATGCTAGGGGCTTTGGGAGTCTTTTGGAGGAGTGTTTATTGATGAAAATAAAGTTGGGAGCACGGGGATCCAAGCTATCGCAGAGACAAGTGGAAGAGATTATGGGAGGGCTTGGGAGAGAGTATGAGTGTGGATGGGAAGAAACCGTGGGAGATCGAGATCTTGTTTCATCGTTAGGTCCAATGGATAAGACGGATTTTTTCACGAGGGAAATAGATGAAAAAGTCTTAGAGGGGAAATACGATGCGGGAATCCATTCAGCAAAAGATCTTCCAGACCCCCTTCCAAAGGGGCTCAAGCTGATTGCCCTGACACGGGGGATTGATTCAAGTGACAGCTTAGTGATGCGAGAAGGAGATCGTCTGGAAACTCTGAAGAGGGGAGCTGTGATTGGATCTTCATCTTTTCGTCGCAATAAGGTCGTTAAAGGGCTGCGCCCTGATTTTCTTTGCCAAGAATTGCGCGGGCCCGTTGATCAACGATTAGAAATGCTAGATCGGGGAGAGGTCGATGCCCTTGTTGTTGCCGAGGCAGCTTTGATTCGTTTGGGATTAACAGGTCGAAATCGGTTGATCCTTCCTGGAAAGGGAGCTCCACTTCAAGGGAAACTTGCTGTGGTCGCGCGCGATGGGGACTTTGAGATGGAAGAGATATTTAAAAGTTTAGATTCCCGAAAAAAGACGAGAGTTCTTTATCTGGGAACGGAAGGGAAAAAGGGAATGGTGCACCTTCCTCTCATTGAGACCATTCCACGCGATTTCGAGGGATTTGAAATACAAACAGCAATGGTGGACTTTCCTGAGTATACTCATGTGGTACTCACAAGTAAAAATGGGGCGCGGATTTTTTGCGACTGTATGGAGTATTACAAGGTGAAACTTCAGAGAAAAAAGGTCTTTGCGGTGGGAAAAGTGACTGCTCAGGCTCTAGAAGAGAGAGGAATAAAAGTTGATGAGGTGGCAGTAGAAGAGACACAGGAAGGCATAATCCATCTACTAGCAATGGAAGATTTGGATGATGCCTATGTTCTTTTGCCACAATCTTCAAGGGCGCGCTCTGCACTTTCTTCTTGTTTGATGCTCCGCAGAGTACGTCATCAAAAAGTGTCCATTTATGATACAAAGAAAAAGATTCCAGCTGTCAAACCTGATTTAGAAAGTTTTGACGAAATTATTTTTACAAGTCCCTCGACAGTTGAAGCTTTTTTAGAGATTTTTACAGTGGTACCCAAAGGAATTAAGCTGACGGCGATAGGAGCAATTACGCGTAATAATTTAAAAATTAAATTACAACCTTAGGAATGATCAAGGTTGTGTTCTTTTGATTGGTTTGGTAACCTTTTGGCAAATACTTAATCAAGATGGCTTGATATGAATTTTTTAAATCTTTTTACACGTCGTCGACAGATGGTTCAAGTCGAGTCGACGAAAAAAGACGGATTTAGTGGTTGGATCAAATGCACGAAATGTGAAGAGATGGTTCATGCTAATGAACTTCAATCAAATCACAACTGCTGTCCAAAATGTGGGCATCATTATCGTCTTTCAGCAGTGCAGCGAGCCGATCTTCTTGCCGATAAAGAGACTTTTGAAGAACTCTTTGGTGAAATCCACCCAAAAGACCCCTTAAATTTTGTTGATTCCGAGCCCTATATTCAGCGTCTAGAAAGGGCGCAAAAAAAGATGGGGCGGACTGAAGCAATCCTGACTGGAACTTGCAAAATGGGGGGGAATAAAGTCGCCCTTGGTATTTTGGACTTTGGATTTATGGGCGGGTCAATGGGGTCTGTTGTTGGGGAAAGAATCACGCTCTTAATTGAACACGCATTAAAAAATTGTATCCCGGTTATTCTTGTTTCCTCATCTGGAGGAGCACGGATGCAAGAGTCTATTTACTCTCTGATGCAGATGGCAAAAACCTCTGCAGCACTCGCAAGACTTCACAACGCTGGAATCCCCTATATCTCTGTTTTGACTAATCCCACAACAGGAGGAGTAACTGCATCATTTGCGTCTCTTGGAGACATTATGATCGCAGAGCCAGATGCTTTGATTGGGTTTGCAGGGCCAAGGGTTGTGGAGCAAACTATTCGCCAAAAGCTTCCTGATACAGCGCAAAAGTCTGAATTCCTTCTAGAAAAGGGAATGATAGACTGTATTGTTAAGCGGAGCGAGCTCAAAGAAAAACTCGTTTTCTTTGTTGAATTCTTAACAGGAAATCAAAAACTGCCTGAAAAGGGAGCTAAGAAGGTAGAGCGAGAGAAACTTGACGATCTTATCGCCCTTTCACAAAAAGAGCGGGAAAAAAACGTGATTAAAGTTAGTAAGCCATGAAAAAGCACGATGTCCCCATAAAACTGGAAGAGGGGGCAGAGCTCCCCACTTATGGATCTGAAGAGGCAGCGGGTGCTGATGTCCGTGCGTTTATCCAAGAAGAGGTTGTCATAGCTCCTGGGGAGAGTAAGCTTGTCCGGACAGGGATCCGCTTAGAAATTCCAAAGGGTTTTGAAGTTCAGGTCCGTCCTCGAAGCGGGCTGGCGCTAAAGCATGGCATTACTGTCTTAAATACCCCAGGTACAATTGATTCTGATTATCGCGGCGAAGTCGGGGTGATTTTAATCAACCACGGCAGGGATCCCTTTGTAGTCACGCCAAAAATGCGAATAGCGCAACTAGTCTTTGCGCCAGTTTTGCAGGCATGCTATAGAGAAGAAGACATGCTAGAAATGACAGAAAGAGGGGAAGGCGGTTTTGGCCATACTGGAACGCATTAACCATCTCTTCAAGAAAGGAGAAGACGTGACTCTTTCAGAATTTATCCAAGAGGGAGTGATCTGCTTTTTAGAAGCAGAAAGCCGAGACGGGGCGCTAAATCAAATGGTAGAAGCTCTTGCGGATGCAGGGGAGCTTGGTGATAAAACAGAGTTTCGTGAAGCAATTTACAGAAGAGAGAAAATCGTATCGACTGGAATTGGAATGGGAGTTGCTATCCCTCATGCAAAACTTCCCTCATTTAACCGGTTCTTTTTAGCTGTGGGTCTTCAAAAAGCAAAGGAAGGGATTAAGTGGGATGCAGAAAGTACACCTCCTGTCCGTTTAATCTTTCTGATTGGGGGGCCTGCTAATCGACAGACAGAGTATCTAAATATTCTTTCCCTTTTAACAGCAGCGATTAAAGATGAGGATCGGAGAAAAAATTTGATCAACTCTAAGACAAAAGAAGAAGTTCTCACCCTTTTTGAGGGTTTATAGTCTCGGATTTATCCATCTTTATCCATATTTTGTCATTTTTGTCGTTTTTTTCATTTCAATAACCCGCCTTATATTTAGAGTATTAGTATTTGTGGTGGAAAGAATTCGTGGCGGAAATGTTGCAAGAAAGTCAAAATTAATATAGGTTTGTCATCATAGAGTCAAAGGTGATAAGCCAGGGTGTGAGATGGATCTAAAGATTAAAGATGTAGCAGAACTGTTAAATGTTTCCGAAACAACCATTCGACGGTGGCTTGCAGAAGGAAAAATCCCTGCTTACCGTCTTCACCACCAATACCGATTTAGTCGCATTGAAATCGAAAACTGGATGCTTAGCTGCCGTCTCCAAAAAGAAACAGGAAACTTCCTCCCTTCCACAGAAGAGCAGATTTTCCCTCCCAAAAAGGAAAAGAATGAAGAACATGATGGCAAGAAGGGAATGCAACAGTTTAGCCTATACCGCGCAGTACACAAAGGTGGGGTTTTCACAGATCTAAAGGCTACAAAAAAAGACACGATTATTCGGGAAACTATGGATCGTGTTTCAGGAGAATTGGGAATGGATCCTTCGGTCATGTCTGAGCTTCTACTCGATCGAGAAAAATTGATGCCCACAGCCTTGAACAATGGGATCGCTGTTCCTCACACACGAGATTTTTTGCTTAAAGGACCAACAGATGTGGTTGTGATTGTTTTTCCAAAGGAGCCGATTGATTGGGGCGCCTTAGATGAAAATCCTGTCCATACACTCTTTTTCCTTTTTGGCTGTGATGACAAACGGCACCTTCATCTCCTAGCAAAGCTTGCGCATCTTAGTAGCAGTGATGAAGCTTTGGAGTTGTTTCGCTCGAAACCTGAGAAGAAAGAACTTCT
>CAYGKJ010000018.1:0-28156 GCA_964350675.1 uncultured bacterium
TGCACTAGAGTACGGAAGAGTAGGACGTCGCCAGGTTTTCATTCAGGCCTTCAGATTAAATTCTGAAGGCCTTTTTTTTTGCATTCATACAGATCAGTGGCTAAAGAGGCCGCACTAGATCTTATCCCGAACTCAGCAGGAGTTTTCCGAAGAAGAGATTTTCTGAATGGATTTTTCAAGTGGCTCGGCAGATGGGCTTCATTATGCTGAATCTCATACCCTAAATGGGTATGGGTGAAGCAGAATGTGGCGCAGATGACATAAGTCAATTGGAAAACACACAGGAAAGATCTGCGAAGGGAAACGGTAGAGCTCTTCATCGCCGATGGTAATGTGCTACTGAAGTACGGAAGAGTAGGACGTCGCCAGGTTTTCATTCAGGCCTTCAGAATTTAATCTGAAGGCCTTTTTTTTTGCATTCATACAGATCAGTGGCTAAAGAAGCCACGCCTGATTCTATTCCGGACTCAGCAGGAGTTTGAGAAAAAAGTCTTTACTTTTTTCTGTAATCAGAAAATATAAAAAATATACATTGTTTTGAGGCGCGTTTATGAAAACGAAAAGAATTTTAAGCGGAATATTTATAATCCTAGCCATTGGCCTTTATATCTTTGGCAGTTACATATCAGATGAAGTTGCTCAGGGGCGCAAGAAAATTTCAAGCGCACAAAAGAGTGTTGACCAAGGGCGTGGACTTTCCCAAATTAGCCCTTTTTCAAAAGGGATAGGCGATATGGCTACCGACTCTGCGCAAAAAAAGATCGATGAAGGTAAACAAGACGCCGACGCATATCAAGTGCTAGCTAATTGGCTACACGGTGCTGGAATTATCATATTTGTCGCTGGCGTAGGTCTTCTGGTCTTTAGCTTTATCCATAAAAAAAGCAGTTAAGTTTTAAACCTAAGGGCCCGTAAGGAAATAACAGTCCTATTTAGGTTGTCAGAACGCCTCATCTGCACGATGTAAATCTGCAGGAAGCTTATTAGCTTTCAAATATTTACAGCAAAGCAGATGAAGATGCTGTGGCGGCATAAATGGAGCTGTTATTTCCTTACGGGCCCTAACTACCTATAGATCAAAACTCCAGTTACTGGGCATACCTCGAACTTTTGAGTCG
The DNA here is from genome assembly GCA_964350675.1 of uncultured bacterium. GTDB lineage: Bacteria > Chlamydiota > Chlamydiia > Chlamydiales > Simkaniaceae > Neptunichlamydia. Next base: position 1,119 of record CAYGKJ010000018.1, read on the forward strand.
ATTGACTCCAATCAGCCTTCAACCTATACTTGCTGCAATCATATCTTTTAAAAAAAGAGGTTCTCATGGAGTTGCCCGGTGCTCTGCCTACCTTTACTGCAACAGATCATATGCATAAATTGCCAACAAAGTTTGAGTCGGCAGCTATTAAAGTAGGCTATCGACAGGATGCACAAGAAGTTTTGCGTGTCGTTCGAGAGCATGAGAAATTGGTTGCCTACTACAACAATCTTGAAAAAACTCTTGATGAATTGAATGCAGACGAGGTTATTTCAGCTTTAGAGGCGGCCAATCGAGCATTAGACAAATCGAATCCATTAGAAAAGATTCTTTGGCAATCCTTTAAAGAGTACCTTGATGCTGAAGAGAACCGTGAGTGGCTGAGTGATGAGCTTGGGTTTCTTGCACTCATGGAATCCTATGGACTGGCGGTAGAAGAGCAGCGTGATAAGATGGATCATAGCGAATGTTCTAGTGAAAGAGCATCGAGAGTGGCGAAGACTGCTTTACAAATTAAAACGCCTTACGAAGCGTTGATGAAGCAGTATATTCGTCACCGTTCAAGTGAGAGTGATCAAGTTGTGATTGCTTGTTTGCCTCATGCGATAGAACTGATTTCTCTTTATAATGATTTTGCAGATGAAATCCCTAAAATGTTAGATAAAGAGGTTGTCGTATGTTTTAAAGAAGTCTTTTCTTCTCTTAAGGCTGGATTTGATTTTCAAGGGACCTTTCGCAAGGCATTTCAGACCCAACTCCCTTTGCTCCACACAAAGTTTAAAAAAATTGATGCTAGCCAGTATCAATCGCTATTAAGCATAGCTGAAGGAGGTGTGGGTCGCTTGAGAATGGAACAGACACATAAACAGGTGTCGAGCAGAAGTATTCTAAGCCTGCTGAGTGGAAAAGCCCTAAAAGGGAAAGAGTGGCTTGCAGCGGCGATGATTTTAGGACTTCTTGTGAGCTATCCACTGATCATCAAGCCTATACACCAGGCGTCGCGTCATATGTTTGGTTCTAAGCTAAAGCCTAGCGCTGACAAGTGAAAAATTTACTGCGCTTGTATGGAGATTTATTGACATCAATCAATCTCCAGCCTATACTACGTCCAATCATTATTTAACGATTTGGGGTTAAGATGGAAGTTTATAGTTCAACTAGCAGTCGTCTCCATGACACTAGTCATCTAGAGCATAAAAGGGAGTTCCCTGAGTTTAAAGGGAATGGTTCTGTTGTGGATCAGCGTGGGGTTTGTCCGTTTCTCTTAGCAGATAGATCATCAACGGAGGAGTACAGTGATGAAGGCGTACTTATAGGTTCTAGACAATTCGAGTACGTCCCTCATAGGCAGGCAAGCTATCATGGTAAGAGCGGTAGAGGAAAGATTTTTGAAGATAAGGGCTGGCTCGCAGCAGCGATGATTTTGGGGCTTCTTGCAAGCTATCCACTGGTCATCAAGCCACTTCATCAGGTGTCAACAGACATGCTTAGCAAAATGCGTGGCAACCTAAAGACTGGTGCTATTTAAGCTCCGACTTTTTAGGACTGAGATAAAAAAGGGATGCGAAAGCATCCCTTTTTTCATTGATGTGGAGGGGGTGTCATCAGGTCTTTATGGAGATAGCTATACCCTATGGAGGTGAGGTAGTAGCAATTTTTCTTCGAGGGGGAGGGTTCTTTGAAAATCATTCCAACTTTCAAATCGCGCTGAATGTAATTTCGAGCGCTCCGCACGGAAATGTCATAGAGCCGTGCAATGTCTCGATAGGAAATGGTGGCTTTAGGATGGGTTTTAAAAAGCTTGTGAGACCAGAATTTGATGTTTTGCATTATAAAAAACCTTTCTTTTGGACCTAAAAGCGCTCCATATATGCAGACGCTCTTAAGATAAAAAAGGCACAACCGAATCGAGAACATGCTCCTTCTAGAAGGTGAATGGGGGCGAAGAAGACTAGATTTTTTTGGCCTGGATCGTATAATATAGGACCCGAGGCTAAGGTGTGGTTATCATTAATTCAGTTGTACCTTAGTTTCGCGCCTCGAGAGGTTGTGGCCTCTCGGGGCATTTTTGTTTATAAGACTTTCCCAGCTTATAAAAGGTTCTTGTTTAATTCAAGGATTACCTAAACACTTCACGAAAGTCAAAAATACACTTTACAGCTTAGGATAACTATTGATTTTAATGGCTCAGATAGGCATGATCACTGCAAATTTTGAACGTGAGGGAAAACATGTCATCAAATTTAACCGTATCATCCATTTCACATAGACCTTTAACTTTGGGCGGAGCACCACAAGATGCTCGGCAGTCGCCTCTGCCGCAACCCCCGCAAGGAAGCTCGGGATTGAGAGAGCATGCATTCGACCCGATTCCATTACAGTATCTTAAACCAGATGAAGAGGACTCTGATCAAGAGGGTTCATTTGAGGGTCTTGCCTTTGGTCATCAGCAAAAGGTGCACAGTTCTTCTTTCCTATCTGCGCCACAGGAATATTCGTCGAGTGGTTTTTCACCTAAGTCACGATATAAAAAAGCTCTTGAAGATAAGGGGTGGCTGGTAGCAGCGATGGTTTTGGGTTTGATGGTAAGCTATCCGCTGATCCTTAAGCCAGCATGTCAAGCGGGGGGAGATTTGCTTCGGAGAATGCGAGGCATTAGCGTCCCGAAGGTGCAATGCTAGGATGTAAAAGGGATGCAAAAGCATCCCTTTTTTATTGGCTGCCAAGGGGGGCGTTCTTCAGGAGTCTCTTGATCAAAAAGGGAGGGGTTTGCTAGTGTCTAGGGAATGAAGACACTAGTATATCTTAATGGACAGTTTGTTGATGGGGCAGAGGCAAAAGTTTCGGCTTTGGACCTGAGTGTGCTTAGAGGTTTTGGGGTCATGGATTATCTCAGAACTTATGGAGGTACGCCTTTCCGTATGCGTGCCCATTTGGAGCGGTTTGTGGCATCGGCGGCGCTGCTTGGGCTTGAGGTCCCGATGGGGATGGATGCGATGGAAGAGGTTGTTCTGGAGCTCATTTCGCTAGGAGGATTTGAGGAGACGAGTGTGAAGGTGGTCCTTACTGGAGGTGTTTCAAGTGATCAGTTGATGCCGGAGGGAGAGCCGACATTTTTTGCGGTGGCTTATCCGTTTGTTCCGTTTCCGAGGAGGCATTTTGAAGAAGGGATTTCTGTGACGACAGAGATTTATCAACGTCCGTTCCCCAAAGCAAAAAGCATCCATTATCTTCCAGCAATTGTTGCGCTTAAGAAGGCTAAAAAGATGGGCTCTGTTGATGTTTTATTTTGTAATGAAAAGGGGTGGATTCGAGAAACAGGAACGGCCAACTTTTTTGCTCTCAAAGAGGGAAAGATTATCACACCTAAGGAAGGGATTTTAGAGGGGATTACCAGAGAGGTTGTGATGGAGCTTTGCGAGGTGGAGGAGAGGGAAATTCATAGGGATGAAATGGGAGAATTCGAAGGGGCGTTTTTAGCGTCGAGTAACAAGGAAGTGATGCCAGTTATTTCGATTGATAATTTTGTCATTAATAATCGCGTTATCCCTTTAACTATCCGCAATCTAATGCAATCCTTTGCAAAGCATACAAAACTTTCTAAAAAAAATCTATTGCACAATATTTAAAAACTTTTCTATTGAGAAGAGCAGAACATGTTTTTCACGGAGGTTTTTTTAAGCATGGCACTAAAGGATACAGTCAAAAAAATGGAAGGGATGTTAATGGATCTAGCAATGGATCTAAGAAAGGCATCTGAAAAGGGAAATCGCGCAGCTTCTCAACGCGTGCGCACGGGAACAATTAAGTTTGCAAAACTTGCGAAGCAGTACCGACAAGAGTCTGTTGCAGCTGATAAGAAAGGAAGCGGAGAAAAGCGCAAAAAGGCAAAGAAAACAACGCGCAAAAAAGTTGCGAAGAAAAAAGTGACAAAGAAAAAAGCAACGCGCAAAACAGCACCGGTTCGAAAGAAAAAAGTGGCTAGCAAAAAGCGTCGTTGACACTTCTACTCTATATCTCTATGATTCCTCCTGAAATGGAGGAGTCATGGAGCTTCAATTAAAGATTCAGAAATATTCAAAAAGAGGTCATGGCCTCGCCCCCCTTCCAGATAGACCTAGTCAAGCAGAAGTCGTAGGTTCTGTAATTGGTGATACGGTTGAAGTGGAGCTAGGAAAGAAAAAGAAGAAACTCTATTCAACAACGCTTTTAAATGTCTTGAATCCGTCTGTAGACAGAGTGACCCCTAGGTGCAAACATGTGGGGCAGTGCGGCGGCTGCACGTGGCAGCAGAAAAAGTACGAAGCGCAGCTGGAGGTGAAACAAGAGATGTTAAAATCTCTTTTTCCAATCGAGCCTTTGCCGATTATTCCTTGCGATGATCCTTGGGAATATCGGAATAAAATGGAGTTTTCTTTTTCGCAGAATCGAGATGGAGAGAAGTTTCTTGGTTTGATGATTGCAAGGAGCAAGGGGCGGGTGATCAATCTAGAGGAGTGCCACCTCACAAGTCCATGGTTTATAGAGGTTCTTAAGGCTGTCCGAGAGTGGTGGGAAAAGAGCTCTCTTAAGGCTTACCATATGTACTCAGATACTGGAACGCTTCGCACCTTGACTTTGAGGGAAGGTAATGAGGGAAAGATGGTTTTCCTAACCATTTCTGGAAACCCCGAATACTGCATCCCTGGCAAGGAAATCCTCGCTTTTAAAGAAGCGGTGCGGAAGGTGATTTCAAATCCTAGCCTATTTCTCCGCATTCAGCGGATTGCAAAGGGGACGCCCACAGAGTTTTATGAGATGCACCTTGGGGGACCTGAGCAGATAGAGGAAATGCTTCATGTGAAGGGAAGAGATTTAACCTTTAAAATTAGTCCAGATTCGTTTTTTCAACCAAATCCGCGGCAGGCAGAAAAACTTTACACGCGCGCTCTAGAGATTGCAGCGCCTGAGGCAGGAGATACGGTGTTTGACCTATATTGCGGCACGGCGACGCTTGGGATTGTCTTTGCGCCCTACGTTAAAAAGGTGCAGGGAATCGAGCTGAGCCCTTATGCGGTATGCGACGCAGAAGTGAACATTAAAGCAAATGGGGCAAAGAATATTGCGGTGTATAAGGGCGATGTGGGAGAGCGGTTGTCGCTTGTTTCCGAGGCGCCTGATCTTGCGATTATCGATCCTCCTCGCTGCGGTCTCAATCCGAGGGCTCTCAAACATTTGATACGCCTTACGCCCAAAAAGATTTTATACATTTCATGCAATCCCAAAACACAAAGTGAAAATTTAACTGCACTTTTAGAGGCGGGATATGTTCTAAAAACGGTGCAGGGGGTCGACCAATTCCCCCATACAGTTCACTTAGAGACGATTGCTCTCCTCGAAAAATCCTAAATAGTGTACAATCGGGGAAATTCGAAAATTTTTTAACGAGGAACTCTCATGAAAAAAGCTTTATATCTTCTCGCTCCACTGTTTGCTTCGGCAACTCTTTTTGCTGAAGAAGCAGCTCCTGCAGCACGTCAACAAAGCATGTGGCAAACTCTAATGATGATTGGAATTGCTCTTGTGTTCTTTTACATGATTCTTTGGCGCCCAGAGCAAAAAAGACGTAAAAAGATGCAACAGCAACGCGCTAGCATGAAGAAAGGGGATCGAGTGACTGCAATGGGAATCGTTGGAACGCTTGTGCGCACTGAGCAAGAGACGGTGATTCTAAAAATGGTTGATGGCGCAAAAATCGAAGTGATGAAAGCGGCAATTTCTGATGTTAAGCCTGGCAGCGAAGTTCAAGTTGAGGCGACTGAAGCGCAAACAAACGGCGCTTAATCCTTTTTACTTGTTGGGTGCCCAGACACCAGGACTTGTCTGGTGGTGGGTGCTCGCCATTAAGCGATGGAATTGAACATTTAGTTGGCGTACTGTTCTACGCAGTGCTTCGGCATCTTTGGCTTGGAGAGGCCTTGTTCTATCCCCACCGACATATAGAGAGTCATCTAGATTATTTAGGATATCTTCCCACATAACTAGGTGAAGGCCAAAGTTGCTATACCGTGTCAATCCGGACCCACCTTTGGTTGCTTCATAGATACTTGCCATTAGATTTCTGAGTAGGATGCGCGTAAGGTCTGCTGTTTGCGCATTGAGTTCTGCGATTCTTTCTGCATCTCTTTCTGGGTGCAACCTAGCAAGAACGCGCCTAATGGCGGTGAGCCTTACAAACTCTCTTGTGCGCATAATGCCACTGACTCCACCTGTGACTTTAAAGAAGTCAACAAATAGATCTAATTTGTTAAGTGCTCCTGGACTGGAGTTGATTTTTGCGATTAGAGACGAAACATGTTGTGCATGTCGACCGTAATATTTCTCTCTTACGAGGTCATAGGCTGCTGGAAGCGAAACCCCTTTTGCTTTTGCAGTTTCTTCTGCAAGGGCGCGCATTTCTTCAAGTTGCGAAGCAATTGTTAGATACTCTTGGTGGTTTTTTGTAACTGCAAGAAGGGCACCATCTCCTGGTCCAAGTTGTAATGAAAAGGCATCGCCTCTAAGGGCGGCTCCTAGAACTTCCATCACTTCTCCGGCATTCACTGCTTGTTGGATATCTCTTTGAACTTGGGTCAGCTCAATTCTTTCATGAAGACGTGCTGTCTCTTCTCTTGCGGCGCGATAGGCCTCTGTAAGTTCTTCATATCGGATTTCTCTGTCCTGCAGAGCGTGTTCCAATTCTCTAATTTGTGCAACAAGATGTTTTTGCTGACCTTCTGCAAGTGCGCGATCCTTTGTAGCTGACTCGCTGATTGTTTCATTCAGAGAATGGGCAGATCTTAATTCTTCATCGTAACGAGTAACTTGTGCACGAGCCTCTTTTAGGTGTGCGGTTAAGCTGCGGACTTCTTGACCAAGGGCTTGGACTTGACTCTCAAATTCTTTGCGTTGTGCAAAGGCTGTCTGAGTGAGTTCTTCGATCTGTTCGTCGCGCTCCTCAATAGCTGTTTTAGCAACTGCAAGGTACTGCGTGTGGGTGTCGAAAGCTTCTTGCAATTGGCTTCTGCTCGCTTGAAGTTCTTTGACTCTTCCAACAAGGCTTTCAGTAAGCTCTTCGGGATCTTCAATTGTAAAAGGGACTCTAAGAACTGCAGCAATGTGTTCAAGAGCTAATTTGAGGCGGCCATTTTCCTTTCGGAGTGCTCCGACTTCGTGGCGAAGTTCTTCGATCTCTCTTTCATTTTCTTCGAGTCTCGCTCTTTGGGCCTTGTTAACACGTTCTAATTTAGCAATTGCAAGAAAGTTATCTTCTAAAATCACATCTTGTTCACCGAGCCTTTCTCGTTGCTCTTGGAGCTCCTCAACTTGCCTTTGGATTGTTTTTCCTCTTTGTTCCACATCTTTTCGTAGGCCAAAGGATTCCTCTTCCAATTCATCGATGCGACTTGAGAGTTCTTCAATGGTTGCATCTTTTTCTGAGACTGCAAGTCGCGCGGTATCTCTTTGCTCGATAGCAGCATCACGCTGCTCTTCGGCAGTAACCATCTTTTCATGGAATTCTTCAACGACGCCTTGGCGCTCTTCTACACTAGCTTTTAGGGTGCGGACCTCTTTTTTCAGGGCAGCCACTTGTTCTTTATAAGACCGTTCCATTTCTCCGGCAGATCTAGTCAGTTGTTCCAATGCCGATTCTTTTTCTCGAAGCACTTCTCGCGTCCTATCAAATTCACCTAGTGAGCCTTTAGCTTCATCAAGAGCGCGTCTTAATTCTAAAATCTCATCATCTCTCGCACTGATTACTGAGAGTGTTTCTTCGTGCTCCTCTTGCAGCTGACGAGCTTCTTGGAGTCTACTTTCAAGTGCGCTTGGGAGCATACTTAACTCAACTTGGCCTAGCTGGCTAGCAAGAGACATGGGGTCAATAATCTGGTGGGAAAGTTTTTCTAACAGTGCATGCTTTTCTTGGAGTTCAGAAACCTTTTCTCTGACGATGCCAGGAAGGGCTGAAGGTCCTTCTGACGTTCCAACTGCCATGGCAACTTCTGCCAGGATTTTTCTTAATGCGACAGCATCATCTGCATCTGGCTGGAGCTGGGCATTGAGCCTTTTAAGAAGGAGAACTTCGTCTTGAAGTTGGTGACGCAATCCATCTGCTTCTTTAAAGCGCCGTTCGCTTTCTGCTGCATTGTGCGCAGCACGTTCTGCTGCTCCTTCAGCTTCCCGAAGTTGTCTCTTTAGGGCTTCGATTTCACGCTCAGAAAGTGACCCACGACTTCCGAGGGTTTCTTTGAGCCTTAGAACTTCTCTTTCTGCACTCTCTTTAACTCTAGTTGCCTCTGACAGGCTTGTAGTCAGTGCTCTTGTTTCTTTCTTTTTTGCCTTGAGTTGTGCACGAAGGTCTCTTTCTTCCTCTGGAGAAAGGCGTTCTTCTACTTGTCTTTCTGCAGCTTTTAAAGAAGCCTGAAGTTCTTTTAAGCTTTGTCTAAGAAGCCCAACCTCACTTTCATGCTGAGATTGACTTTCTAGCCTCTCGGCATTTGCTAATGCTAGCTCTTCTCCTCTTTGTGACAGTTGTGCTTGGAGATCTTGAGTTTTTCTTGTGAGTGATAAGACTTGGTCATTCAGTCTGGTTTCAGCGAGTTTCGCTTGTCTTGCTGCTTTTTTCTGCTCTGATAATTCTCCTTTAAGCGCTAAAATTTCTTCCAGCGAACTGCTATTGCTTGATTCAAGCTCAGAAGTTAGACGCTCAACTTTTTGCAGTGCTCTTTCCTTTGAGTGATTAGCCTCTGCAAGTGCTTCTTTTGTTAAGCGAACCTGCTCACCTAGCTCATGTAATTGTGCACGTGAACTTTGTTCTTGCTCAGATAGTTGTGCTTGGAGGTCTTGAGTTTTTCTTGTAAGTGATGAGACGTGGTCATTCAGTCTGGTTTCAGCGAGTTTCGCTTGCCTTACTGCTTTTTTCTGCTCTGATAATTCTTTTTGGAGTGCTAAGGTCTCTTCCAGCGAACTGCTATTGCTAGCTTCAAGCTCAGAAGTTAGACGCTCAACTTTACGCTGAGCCCTTTGGTGTAACTGGTTAGCAGTTTCAAGTTCACCTTTTGCTTGCCGGGCTTCTTCTCGAACTCCTCGTAGTGTTTCTCTAAGCTGAGAGACTTCGTCGCTATGTTGAGACGCGCTTTCAAGCCTCTGGGCTTTTTCCAGAGAAAGTTGTTCATCCAGCGCTGAAGATCTTAAGTGTGCAGTTCTAAGCTCTTCTTCAAGTCGGGCGATTGTTTCATCTCTTTCCCTTACTTCTTCTAGAGGTGCGCGTCTGTCCACTTCTTCAAGAGCAGCTGTTGCTTTCTCCCTTTCAAGTCTTAGCTCTTCTGCGAGTCTTAAAATAGCGCTTTTTTGCGATGTGAGCTCTTCTCGTAGTTGTTGGGCTTCAAGCGGGGTGAGACGCTGGCTAAGTTCGGCAACTTGCTCTTCATACGCGGCATTTCGCTTTTCAGCCTCTCTTCTGACATGAGCAAGCTCGTTTGAAAGATCTTCAATTTCTCGTTTTTGGGCGCCAAGTGCCGTTTCTTGTTCTTTATTTGCTCGTGTTAGATTGGAAATTCCGCCTAGTAGTTTTCGTTTGTGTGCTTCACTTTCTTCAAGGAGGTCTTCAAGGCGTACTTTTTCTCTTCGGAGGGCATTGCATTCTTCTGTAAGTTCTCGATTACCGTCAAGAAGCTGAGCGCGCTCCTCTTGAAGTGCATCGATGGCCCTTAATTGTTCAAGATTGGTGGTGCCGGCTTGATCAAGCTTAGCTTGAAGAGCGCGTCCTTTTTCTTGCTCCGCTCGGAGTTCTTTTAGAGCTTGGCTATGCTCTAATCTAAGCGCTGAAAATTCTTCTCTACTTCGTTCAAGTTCTGTTCCAAGCTCTCTGAGTTGATCTTCTTGCTTTAAGACGATTCCGCCAACGTGTTCAATTTCTCTTTCTGCTCCAGCAAGTAAGTCTTTTTTCTCAACTAGCTCTTTATCAAGAGCAGCTAACCTCTCCTCTAGGTCTGTTGCGATTCCACCGACGTGTTCAATTTCTCTTTTGGCGGCTTTGAGCTCTTCATGCACTTGACTGTGTTCTAGCCTAAGTGCATCATACTCTCGTTTCTGCAGCGCAAACGCGCTTTTGAGAGAGACTAATTCTTCTCCTTGGACGCGTGCAGTTTCGCTAACGCGAGCAAGTTCCTCTTCAGAGCGAGAAAGGGCAGCTCCTTTTAACTGGATTTCTTGTAGGAGAGAGGCTTCTCTTAAGCTATGTTGTCTTTGCAATTCACGGTTTGCTGCAAGGGCTTCGCGATGGTTGCCATCGTGCCTTCTTGACTCGCCTTCCCAATGTTTTGCTGAAGCTTGTGCTTTTCTAAGCGCTTCACCAAGGCGGTGTAATTCTCTTTGATTTCCTTCTAGATCTCTTTGTGCATCTTCGAGCCTTCGAGTCACTGCGCTGTGTGCTTTTTCTCCCTCTCTGACCTCTGCAGTCAGGTCGCGTACTTGACCCTCTAGGTCTCTTTTTTGTGCACTAAACTCGCGGCGGAGGAGTTCACTTTGCGCTTCAGCATCAAGAGCGCGGTCTCTTTCTCCTAAAAGCTCAGCTTCTACTTGACGCAACCTTTTCTCAGTTTGTCCGTGAGTGTGTTTTAATGATGCAAGAGCTTCTCGCGCTCCATTTCGCTGCTCTAATAAGGTGGCATTCTCTCTTTCAAGAGTCTCGACCCTTCGTCCAAGTGTTCTGACTTCTTCTTTGAGGGCTAGGCCAGCTTCTTCGGATATTCTTAAGCGCTCAGTTACGGCATCGAGTTGTTCACCTAATTGCTCTGCTGTATATGTCGCTCGTCCAAGTTCTTCTTCGACTTTATCTTTTTCTCTTCCAAGGCGGTCGCGATCTTCTCCATTGCCGCGTAGCTGCTCGGTTAAATCTCTTGATAGCGCACCTAATCGCTCGACTTCACGTGTGGCTAGCTCAAGCTCTCTCTCGACTTCACCTTTTTGCTGAAGGAGATCTCTACTTCTTGCTTGTTCTTCTTCCAGGGCGTCAGTTAATCTTGCTGTTTCTTCTTTTTCAAGCGCAAGCTCTTGGCGAAGAGCCTCCGTGGTTCTCTTTTCAGCTTGCAGTGCTAAGTGGAGGTCTCTAGCGCTGTGTTCAAATTCTCCACGTGCATGCTCACTTTCTTCGAGTCTTCTTTGAAGCATTTCTGCGCCTCGAGTAGCCTCTTCCAGCCTCGCTCCAAGCTCTCCATGACTTTCTCTTAAAGCGAAAACTCTTTGAATAATATCCTCTGGCCCTTCGGCTTCTAGAATGTCTTGAAGAGACCCTTCTAAGCGGCTAAGAGTGTTCATTCTTTCAATGATACAATCAAGGGATGCAACAGCTACCTCATGGTCTGTTGGATAGAGTCGATCATGGAATTCTCTGAGTTGTCCAGTCAGTTGTTCGATGCGCTCTTCGTTTCCAGCGCCGCGTGCTTTTAGCTCTTTGACTTCTTGTATGAGACGATGAATGACCTGTTGATCATGTCTGAATTGAAGGTTTAAATCGGAGACGGTGTGCCTAAGTCTTCTGATTTCTCCAGTTGCTTCATGATCACGCTGTTGATATTCCTCTAGGGCTCCTTGAGCATCGTGGAGTTGCCTTCTAAGCTCGACATTAGCACCTCTTATCTCAAAGACTTTGGCAAGCATATCCTCTGGAAGGTCGACTTCTAGAGCCTCTTGCAAGGTTCCTTCTCTTTCTCTTAGTGTATCGAGGGTTCTTTCTAGGCGCCTAAGGTTTTCGAGGGCCCCCCGGGTGGTATCTGAAGCAAGTGCTTCGTGGAGCGTTCCTAGCTCGTGGCGGGTTTCTCTGTAAGCTCTTCTGAAATGATCGTTTTCTGCTTCGAGATCTCTTAGATCTTCCTGCGATCCAGCGCAAACTCTTCTGAGGTGGTCATTTTCTCTTAGGAGATCATGCATTTCAGCAGAATGGGCAAGGCCTCGGTCTCTTGCTTGGTCAATGAGTCTGTCAACTTGTCCTGTTGTTCTTTCGAGCTGTCTACGTAGTGTCTCAATTTCTCGTTCGGTGGCGGGGGATCGAGCATCTCTTGATCTGAGCAGCTCTAAAAGAAGGCCGCGGTTTTCACGGATATCTTCTCTCATCTCTCGCATGTCTCCCCGCAGTCTTTCGTTTGCGAGTTGACTTTCAAGAGAGTGAATTCTTTCGTGTAATTGAGCGGTTTCTGGAGAAGAAAATGGAGTGGGAAACCCATGGCTCCATTCTCTCTGGCGAGGGTGCATGTCTTCTGGTCTTGAATGAGCGAGACTTGCTTGCATCGCTAGGTAAAGTTGTTGCGATTTTTCTGCAATGGCAATGACTTCGGGAGGTGTGTGATCTTCTTCAAAATCAATGTGTTGGAAGTCGGTTGTTCCTGTTTTTGCGACGAATAGCTCTCTCTGAGGAGTCACTTTTATTTGAACGAGGTTAGGAGTTGAATGTAGCTTGGAAGCAATTTGACCTTGAACGGTTGGATTAGCCAAAAGCCTTGCAACATCTTGCCCAATATAGAGGGAAAGAGCATTCGTATGATCTTGAGTGTAAGCTTGATATAGCCTGTCATTGCTTCGCAGGTGTTGAGCTTCTCCGCCCAAAAAAAGTTCAGCCTCATGAATTGGGCTGTGTACAGCTGTATATGACATCCTAAATTACTCGTTATTAAGTGTTATTTATATAAATAGGACTACCCCGCCCTATACTTATTAAGATTATAACACATTTTATATTTATTTAACTATTTAATAGTTAATTATACTAAATTGCAAGTTGTTGGTTTTTAGTGAAATGAGATTCAAAAAATCAACGTTGAAATATTGCTCGAAAGGGTTCATAGTAAGTGCCTTATTTAGGGAGGCTCAAAGTGGGTTTTTTAGAGAAGTTTTTTACAGCAAAATTGATCGCTACCGTTGTTCTGGTTCTTGTTTTATGGGCATCTAGATACTTTATTGCAAGCTATATACGGCGCTCTCGTCGCGACTGGACCTCCCAGCAGCGCCTGCGCTGGATCAGCTCTACCCGCTCTTTTGTGTTTATCTTGATTCTCGTAAGTGTGATCTTCCTGTGGGGAGAGACGATCCAAGGCTTTGCAATCTCGGTGTTTGCGATTGCTTTCGCCATGGTCTTTTCGGTGAAGGAGCTTTGTATGTCTTTCAACGGGTCGGTCGTCCGGTTTCGAGGGAAGTTGTTTGATATCGGAGACCGGATCGAGGTCGGAGAGGTTAGGGGAGACGTGATCGATACCACCCTCCTTTCCACTACCGTCGAAGAGGTGGGGCGGGGCGCTTCAAATCACCTTTACACCGGGCGGAGAATCTCGTTCTCGAATAGCATTTTTCTTTCGCAGCCTGTGATCAATGAGTCTTTTCTAGAAAATTACAACATGATCCGGATGGAGATTCCTCTCAAACTAGAAGCGGACTGGAAGGGAGGCAAAAGCCTACTGCTTAAAATCGCAGGTGAAGAAATGGCGCCCTATCTTGATCAGGCTCGTCATCGTATGTCGCAAATGGAAAGAAGGCGAGGGATGCAGCTTCCTTCCGTTGAGCCTCGGGTAACCATCGGCCTTACAGAAGTTGATAAAGTGGTTCTTCACCTTCGCATGCCGTCGCCCACTCATCTTAAGGAGCGGCTTGAACAAGTTGTCCTATCCCGTTTTCTCGAACGGTTCTATCATAACGCTCCTTCAAATAGCGTCTTCATGAAGCGATCGATTCTCAAGTGATTAGTGGGAAAAATTTCATCGTTGACCTGCTTCGAAAGTCCGATTTGGGCTTTCTGTATCGGTCGCCTTGAACTTTTCTCCCACTAACCGCTTCTTGATCGACCCACTCATGGGCGACACTATTTAGAAAAGCTCCTTCCAAAAATTTAACTCTTTTTCGTATTCGTGGCGGCGCCCGTGAGTTGTTCAAGGACATCTGTTGAACGCTTCAGAAAAGCAGAGAAGTCTTCTGGGCCCAGTTCTCGTTGCGAGAGAAGGGAAAGCTCATACAGCTGCTTCACAAGGGATGTGGCAAGCTCTTTATTTTTTTTCTCAAGCTTTTGGATGGATTGTACAAGGGGGCTGTTTGTATTTACAACGAAGGTCCGTTTACTGCCCATAGTTGCGGGGAGATCTTGGCCGGAAAGGGCAAAATAATCACGCATTCTTCGCTCTCTTTCCGAAAGCATTATAAAAGCGGGAACGGAATTGCTAGAAAGGCTTTTTGCTTCTACTTCTAGAGTTTCATCGCTGAGTTTTGAGCGGAAATAGTCGGCGATTTTAACCGCTTCGGTTTTCCCATCGGCATCTAGAACGGATTTTTCTCGCTCTTTGTCGAGAATCACATCGTCAACGGCTCCATCAAGGCGTTGAAATGTCGTTCCTGAATGTTTTCCCTCTAAAAAGGTCATGAGGGGAGTGTCAAGGTGGGACGGGGCAAAGAGGATTTCGATTCCTTTTTCTTTGTACATGTCAAAGAAGTGAGAGGTTTGTTTTTCATCATGATGATAATAGACTTTTTTCTCAGGGTTTCTTTCTATGTACTCATCGAGAGTGGTCCATTCATCGTTAGAGTTTTTCCAAATGAGACATTCTTTTGCGCGGTCGTAAAACTTATCGTCTTGCAAAATTCCTAGCTTCAGAATCATTTCAACATCGGGCCATTTCGAAACGTACCCTTCTCTATTGGTTTGTAGTGTTTGAAGGAGTTTGTCGGAGACTTTTTTAGAAATGTGGCTGGCGAGTTGTCTGACAGTTTTGTCCATTTGAAGATTCGAGCGGGAGACATTGAGAGGAATGTCCGGACTGTCGATAACACCTCGGAGGACAGTCAAAAAGTCAGGAATCAGATCTTTGCAGTTGTCAGATACAAAGACGCGGTTGCAATAGAGTTGAAGAGTCGATTGATTAGGATCTAAGCGACGGTTAACTTTAGGAAAGTAGAGGATCCCTTGCAGGTTGAAAGGATAGTCGACGTTGAGGTGGATCCAAAAAATGGGATCGGGCTCCATCGGGTAAAGTGCTTTGTAGAAATCGAGGTAGTCTTTATCGCTGCATTCAGAGGAGGGCTTAATCCATAGAGGTTCAATGTCATTAATTTGTTTTCCACTCAGGAAAATGGGATAAGGAAGGAAGCGACAGTGGCGCATAAGCAGAGCGCGGATCTTATCTTCTTCGAGAAACTCTTCGGACTCTTTGTTGACATGCAGGGTAATTGCTGTTCCTCTAACGTCTCGCTTTCCTGCGTCAAGGGTATAGTCAGGAGATCCATCGCAGGACCAATGCGCTGCTTTAGCGCCTTCTTGAAAGGAGAGTGTATCGATTTCAACAGATTCGCTCACCATAAAAGAGGAATAGAACCCGAGGCCAAAGTGGCCGATCATCTGCTTGGTTCCTTCATCATCCTGGTATTTTTTCACAAACTCTTCAGCTCCTGAAAAGGCAAGCTGCGCAATGTACTTTTCCACCTCATCTGCAGTCATTCCAAGGCCGGTGTCGGTGATCTTCAGGGTCTTTGTTTCTTTGTCCATTTCAATATCGATCCGCAGCTCTTCATCTTTGAAGTCTGTTTTCCCCTGGTCGCGAAGGATCTTGAGTTTGCTTATAGCATCGCAGGCATTTGAGACGAGCTCCCTAAGGAAGATGTCACGGTCGGTGTAAAGCCATTTTTTGATAATAGGGAGGATATTCTCGCTGTGGATTTTAAGAGTGCCTTGAGTCATTGGATCTGTCCTTTTTTCGTTCAAAAAGGGCCATTTTATTCACTTTTTGCCTCTATAGCAAGACATTTATTCTCAAATTCTCTATACTCCCTGGCAAATATGAGGTAAATTTAGTGGAATCTGTACAAAGTCGTATTCAGCGCGTTCAAGAAGATTTTTCAGGTGGCGAGGTTTCTGTAGCTACGTTGCGTGAGCGTGTCAAAGCTATTTTTGAATCTGCCCTAGCAGAAAAGTATATGGATAGAAATCCCTTGGCATGTTTGATTGCGGAGCTTCATACAGTAGGGGTGATAACGCCTCTCAATATCGGTCCGGATGAGCTTTTGATTATGAAGGGAGACATCAGTCAATTTTCCGGTGATGGGCAAAGTAGTGCATGTACAAGTTGTGCACAGTCTTTTTTGCAACGCCTATTGTCTACGGGGCCTCGAAGCATTTCAAAAGAAGAGATTAATGAGACTGTAGAAGATGGAAAACTGAACTATGCGCTCCTTTATGCTACGTCCAAAGATAACGCCGAAATGGCTAAGGCTCTTGGAGATGGAGAGGTTCAGGTTTATCAATGTTTTGGCCATTTTGATTCTGCATCGACGTATGAGCTAAAGAATTTACCGGGGGCTTTAGGAGAGCAAACTTTAGGAGCTGATTTTGAATCGAGTGCTCAGTTTTTCTTAAGAGAGTTGGGGCGGCTTGATGCGTATCATGCTAAATATGGAAACGCTGGATTTATCGTCCACAGCCAAGGCAAAACCTTCGCGCTGGCGCTTGTAGGAGAGGGGGATTCTAAAACTTACTTTTTGTTCGATTCTCATGGATGCGAGACAATCAATGGAAGCAAGGAAGCCTTTGTTGCGGCTTCAAAGAAGCCTGCAGAAATGGTACGGGTTCTTCAAGCTCTCTGCCCTTTCAAGAAAACAGAAAGGTTTGTTTTCGGGGAAGCTCCAATTCCCGAAGAGGGTGCTAGAGAAATGGATAGAGAAAACAATTCTTATATCGCTTATCCGGTTGTTTTTGGAGAAATTGTTGAAAGAGAGGTTGCTCTTATCCCTGTCCACGCTGTGGAAGTTCCTCCGAGCCGCTCTAGCGAAGCGCTTCTTAGAGAGAGGAAGGTTCGAGTGTTTACCTATCTATTTATGATGAGTATTCTTGCCACAACCTACCACTACCGCAAGCCGTTGAGTCATTATATCTTTTCGCACACAATTCCAAAAGATCCTCCGATTCGTTCACCTCGAGTTGTTCCACCTGTTGCTTAAATCTCTATAGGAGCGCTATCTAGAATAAAGCTGAAAGGTTAAGGATTCCTGCTTGCTCAAGGATGATGATCGTTACAGCGAGGGGAGCGACATAGCGTACCATAAAAAACCAGGGTTTAAATAGGTATCCCATGGTTGTTCCTCTCAGAAACTCCTCTTTTGTCAATTCCTTTTTCATCACAATTCCGATAAAGAGAGCTGTGAGTAGTCCTGCGATGGGCATCATCCAATTTGCGGTGATGTAGTTCATTGTATCGAAGAAGTTCTTCCCATAGATTTTCTCCCAATTAGAAAAAAGAGCTCCCGAACCTGCAAGAGCGGAGGGAATCCCAAAGATAAAGATTCCAACGGCAGAGAAGATCACAGCTTTTGCCCGTTTCCATGAAAAGAGCTCCATAAGGTTTGCAACGAGGACTTCTAAAAGGGAAATCGAAGAGGTGAGAGCGGTAAAGACAAAGAGAAGAAAAAAGACTGTCGAGATGACAAGGCTACCAGGGAGCTTCGCAAAGAGGATGGGCATGGTCTTAAAGATCAAGCCAGGGCCTCCTTGAGGAGGAAAATTAAATGAAAAGACGATCGGAAAGATCATCATTGCTGCCATAAGAGAGACAAGAATGGTCATCGTTGCTACGATGAAGGCGGTACGTGGGATGTTCTCGCTGGGCTTTAGATAACTTCCATACGTCACAATAATGCCGAGGCCAACACTTAAGGTAAAAAAGGCCATTCCCAGGGCATTCAAAATTACAGCAGGGGTGAGTTTTGAAAAGTCCGGGTAGAAGATAAATCTCAATGCTTGCCCAAATCCAGGAAGGGTAAATCCATAGATAAACATGGCGAGGAGGATAAAGAGGAGGGCAGGAGTCAAGATGCGACTCCAGTGCTCGATTCCTTTCCGGATTCCGCTATAGACAACGCCGACGTTGAGAAGGATAAAGAGAAAGAGCCAGAAGATATTAAGGTCGGAGGAAGTGTAGACAATATCAAAGATAGAGCGGATTTCTTCTGGGGTTTTTCCTATCGTAAATTGATTCAATGACATGAGAGCATAGTTCAAGCACCAACCAGAGACAACGCAATAGAAGGAGAGGACAATAAAGCTCGTGAGCATATTGAGGTAACCCATCATCCGCCAGTTGCTTGATTGGTTTGAAAGGGATTGGTAGGCAAAGATCGGGCTACGCTGCGCCTTTCGACCGATCATTAGTTCGCCAATAAAGATAGGAACGCCGAGCAGAAAAGTAAAGGCGATATAGAGAAGGACAAAGGCTCCTCCTCCATTATCTCCCGCTGTGTAAGGGAAGCGCCATAGACTACCTAGGCCAATTGCAGATCCTGCAGCAGCCATGACAAATCCGAAGTGGGAAGCCCAGTGTTCTCTTTGTACTTTCATTCCTGGAATAATATCTTTTTTTTTTATTTGCAGCAAGGACCCCCACATGATAAACGGGAGGAAGAGGGGATTCTATGCAATATCAAGCAGTGCCAGATCAGCATCAAGTACCTCAAGGTGAACAGTGGGTAATGCCTCCTTGGCTGGATCAAGTCATTGATTATGTAAATAAAGAGCTGAATTGGCTTGATTTCGCATTTTTTGGACTTGGTGTTCTTATCCTTCTGATTCTGCTGCTTATTCTTTTGAGAAGGCGCACTCGGGCACACTCGGAAACCGTCGAAAAATATGAAGAAGATATCGAAGCGATTAAAAAAGGACACTTGGAAGAGATTGCGCGTGCTGAGAAAAGCATCAAACTATTTAAGGAGAATCTAGAAGAAATTGAAGTTGCGTTCCAAAAAGATCTTAAAAAACAAGAAAAAGTGTATAATGAAAGCCTCAAAGAGTCTGAGACCGAGCATTCGAAGCGGGTTCAGAAGATTGAAAAAGGGCACACACAGATCCAGTCGACGGATGAGCACAGTATTTTTGAGCTCAAACAGCAAATCAATCGCCTCAGAAACAAGCAAATGAATGAAGTAGAAACCTTTCAGGCTGAAATTAAGAACCTGAAGGATGAGATTGAAGGAATGCATGAAGGGCATGCACAAGCCATTGAAAGGGCAGAAATGGAAATTAGTGATTTGCGGAAGCAAATGCACGCTTTAATGTACCGTGTATGAGTATCGAAGTCAGTGTGATAGCAGTGATTGCCTTTGTATTTGTAGGAACGCTCCTATCTGGGATGATTCTGTATACAAGAAGGCGCTTGGTGAGCACCGCTCCGTGCAAGATCGAGATTAATGAAGACCCTTCACTGACCAAAGAAGTTGAAGGGGGAAAGACACTGCTCTCTGCGCTCTTAGAGCAGGGAATTGCCATTCCGTCTCCGTGTGGGGGTAAAGCAACTTGCAAGCAGTGCCGAGTGCGAGTTGTCAAAGGGGGGGATGATATCCTTGAAACCGACAAGGCGACCTTTACCCCTAAGCAGTTAACAGAGGGGTGGCGCCTCTCTTGCCAGTGCAAGGTGAAACATGATTTGGGACTGAAGCTTCCTGACACGTTGCTTACCCTAAAGGAAATTAAGGGAACTGTAGTGTCTAATCGGAATGTTGCCACCTTTATTAAGGAGCTGGTCATTCAGGTCTCTGATTCTGACAGGGTAGATTACATTCCAGGAGATTACCTGCAGGTTCACGTGCCGAGTTATCGCACTAATACTGAAGAATGGAGGAAGACAATGGATGAAGAATATTATGACGATTGGGAACATTTTGACCTTTTTGGACACCGAATAGAATATAAGGAAGGGGAAGAAGAGGTGATCCGCGCCTATTCAATGGCGTCTTATCCTGAGGAAGGAAACCTTTTCAAATTTAACATTCGAATTGCAACACCTCCATTTATCCGGGGAAAAATTGCTCCTGATATTCCATGGGGGATTTGTTCTTCTTATATCTTCGGGTTAAAAGAAGGAGAAGGGGTCCGTCTTTCAGGGCCTTACGGAGAATCTCACATGATAGAAGACGACCGAGAAATTGTTTTCTTAATTGGAGGGGCTGGTTCATCATTTGGGCGTAGTCACATTATGGACCTTTTTAAAACACGAAAAACACAGAGGAAGGTCACCTTGTGGTACGGGGCCCGTTCTTTGAAAGAGAATATTTATCAAGACGATTACGAGGGACTCGATCAAGCATTTGCAAATTTTTCCTATCATTTGGTATTATCGGAACCAACTGACAAAGATCTCAAAGAGGGGTGGCCTAAAGAGGACCCCCTGAAAACCAACTATCTCTTTAAAGCCTTCGAAGAAGGGCAACTCAAAGAGATGGAAGAACCCGAAAATGCTCTCTACTTCGTGTGTGGACCACCACTGCACAACAGCAGCGTTTTAAAGCTTCTGGATGACTATGGAGTCCCAGAAGAAAATGTAATATTAGATGATTTTGGAAGCTAGGATAGACGCATGAAAATACTAGTCGCACAAAGGAACCCCATTGTGGGGGACATTGATGGGAATACCGCAAAGATTTTAGAAAGTATGGATGAAGCGCGAAAGAAAGGAGCTGAACTCGTGATGTTTGGCGAGCTGACACTTTGCGGATATCCTCCTGAGGACCTTGTCTATCACAATACCTTTATAGATTCGATGGAGCTCCATCTGGAAAGGATCATTAAAGCCTCAAAAGGGCTAACAGTCATTGTGGGTCTGATTCGTCGCAATATCGAAGAAGGAGAAAAGCACCTTTTGAATAGTGCGGCAGTGATTCATGATGGCAATCTTTTAGGATTTCAAGACAAGTGGCTTCTCCCTACCTACGATGTGTTTGAGGAAAGACGTTATTTCGAGCCGGGGAAAGAGACAAGAATTTGGGAAATTGGAGGGAAGAGGGTTGGTCTTATTATCTGTGAAGACATTTGGCAGCATGCCGGATATGTTGGCTACACCCGATATGGGCGCGATCCTGTTCAAGCTCTTGTCGAATTGAATCCCGATATTTTGCTTAACATTTCAGCCTCTCCGTATCAATTTCAAAAACCTGATGTACGAGTTAATGTTTGTGCTAAAGCGGCAAAAACACTTGGGTGCCCTGTTGTGATGTGTTGCCAGGTAGGGGCAAACGGGCAAATCATCTTTGATGGATACAGCGTTTATGTAAACGAGAAAGGGGAGCTTTGCCAACTTGGAAAAGGGTTTTCTGAAGATGCGATGTTGATCGATTTAGAAGCAAAGGCGTGTCCTGTTCCCTTTGAATATGAGCCGATGACAAATCTGATTCAAGCCCTAGAGCTTGGAGTAAAGGACTATTTTGCAAAATGTGGATTTACAAAAGCTTGTTTGGGACTTTCAGGAGGAATTGACTCAGCCCTTGTTGCCTATATTGCAGCAAGAGCTCTTGGCTCTGAAAATGTTTTGGGGATTAGCATGCCCTCTTGCTTCACAACAAATGCTAGTATTGGTGATGCAAAAACGCTCGCTGAAAAGCTAGGGATTGAGTTTTTAGAAATTCCAATTAAAGAACCATTCGATGCTTATCTCCATCTTTTAGAGCCTCATTTTCAAGGAAAAGACGTTGATATCACTGAAGAAAATCTTCAAGCAAGAATTCGAGGGGTTTTGCTCATGGCTATGTCCAATAAACATGGCTATATTGTCCTGAGTACGGGGAATAAAAGTGAGGTTGCACTTGGCTATTCCACCCTATATGGCGATATGTGTGGAGGGCTTGGGGTAATTGGCGATGTAACAAAAACACGGGTGTATGATCTTTGTCGCCATATCAATAAAATTGAGAAGAAAGAAGTCATCTTAAACTCAATTATTGACAAACCTCCATCGGCAGAACTGCGCCCAGATCAAATCGATCTTGACTCTCTACCCGAGTACGGCGTGATCGATAATGTTTTGGAAGGGTATGTTGAAAACTACCTCTCAATCGATGAGGTTGCACAGAAATATCGCATTCCGCAAGAACAAGTTCTTGAACTCGTCCAAATGATCCATGCTGCGGAATACAAAAGGCGGCAAGGGCCGCCTATTCTAAGAGTCTCAAAAAAATCATTCGGCGTGGGACGTCGTTATCCCATCGTCCAAAAATGGTTATGAGATCTTGTCCTTTCCCCATTTAATTGTTGCATCAATCTGGGGTTTCCCAAGGTGGTAGGCGGTGTGTCCTGCAATGAACCCTGTCGCAAGGCTCCAATTCCAGCCAAGAAGCCAAAGAATCGGAAGAGCTTTTTGATATGTCATTCCATCCTTTGCCCAAATGCTAAGAATGGCTTTGTCTTTTAAGCCTTTGCTAAACGGGTGATCAGGTGTGTGGTGCATAGACAACGTAAATCCTGCGCCAGCACCAAGAAGATACGTTCTTGGACTTTGTTTATAAGAGAAATAGGCCGCTGCAACGCAAAACGTAACACCCAGGCCGTCCTGTACTTCTGTAGACATTTCGATGGGGATTTGACGAAAAGCTGAATTTACAAAATTGTTTAAGTCGTCAGCTAAAACTTGTAGTTGTGGTTTTTCCATGATGTGCCTCTAAAATTTACTTTCGGAGGAGAGTATATCAAAGAAGAGAGTTAAGCATAAGATAAATTTATTTTTGAATGCCCCTCTTTAAGCATGAGGAGACGGTCAAACCCTAGGGCGATTCCGTAGCAGTCAGGGAGGCCCTGTTCTAGGGCTTTAATAAACTCAGGATCAAGAGGAAGAGGTTCTTTCCCTAAAGCAACCCTTTCTTTATTAGAATATTCTAGCCGCTCTTTTTGTTCGATGGGGTCGGTAAGCTCATGGTATCCGTTCCCGAGCTCAATCCCGTCAAAGTAAAGTTCGAAACGCTCAGCCACACCATTTTTTATTTGAGCAAGAGCTGCCTGTTCTTTTGGGAAATCGGTAATCACTGTGATTTTTCCGTTTCCAAGCGTGGGTTCTACAACGCATCCCCAGAGAAGGTTGATGAGATCATTCTCATCATGGAACTCGAAACCGAGCGTCTTTCCTTTTTCCAGTAATGCTAGAGGCGGAGCATCGAAAGAAAGACCCACTTCCTTTTGAAAGGCTTCTTTATAAGGGAGTATTTCAAAGGCCTTTTCTCTAATAAAAAGGCGCACAAGGCTCAAGTTTTCTTCTAAAAAAGCATCGAATGTGGTCTCGACCCTGTACCATTCAATCATTGTAAATTCTGGAGCATGAAGCGGTCCTATCTCATCCTTTCTAAAAACATGTCCTAATTGGTAGATATCGCCACTGCCGTTTGCTAGAAGCTTTTTCATTTCATATTCAGGAGAAGAGTGGAGGTATCCTCCATCGACTTTGAAAAGATCGATATGTGTATCAATAGGGGCGTACTTAGAAAGGAGGGGAGTGTCGACTTCAACAACATGCCGCTCTTCAAAAAAAGTTCGAACCATTTTTAAAGCCTGCGCACGCGCAGCTAAAGCGTTATTCTTTGACGCGAGAGACATACTCTCCAGTACGCGTATCGATTTTAATGAGTTCCCCTTCATCAACAAAAATGGGGATCTGAATCGAGGCGCCTGTGTCGGTCTTCGCAGGTTTTAGAACCCGCCCAGAGGCAGTGTCTCCGCGTACTCCTGGTGCTGTTTCCGTCACAGTCATATTTAAGAAAGTAGGAGGGGTGATATCAACGACTTCTCCTTTGTACAGAACGAGCGCGTAGACAGTATCTTCAACCATATAGGGCTCTTTGTCACCGATCACTGTGAGAGGAACTGTCGTTTGCTCATAAGAGGTGTCATGCATGAAGACGACGCCATCTCCTTCTTTATAAAGCATCCGCAGTTGCGTTTCTTCGACATCGGCTAGATCAAACTTTTCCCCTGATTTGAAGGTTTTTTCAATCACGCGTCCTGAAGTCAGGTGTTTGAGCTTTGTGCGGGTAAAGGCTTGCCCTTTTCCAGGTTTGACAAACTCAACCCCAACAATCGTGTAGGGCTCCCCGTCCATCTCAATTTTCATGCCCGATTTAAATTCGTTTGTACTAACTTGCGCCATTGAATATCCATTGATTAAAAAAGGGGCATTGTCACAGATAAATGCCCCATATGTCAAGAACAACTCTTAGCGCCCTATGCACTCGCGGTGGGTACTGCGCAGTTGACCATCAGTCATGCGTGCCCAGCCCTCTACAGCTTCTTTTGTAAGAATCACTATCGTTGCTCCCGCCATACACTTCGCAACCAACTTATAGTTTTCACGAATCATGTAAGGGATGAAGGTATTTCCCACCCAATTAGCCACAGAATATGCTAGTAGAATGAGTGCTCCTGCCGCAGCAAGGCCGCCAACAGGGTTAAAATTGTCTTGATGCCGCTGAAGCTCAGCAATCTGAGCATTATATAGCTGAGCTCTGTGGTAAACCGCCTTATGAGCCTCTGTATCATTAGGGTCTTCTAATGTCTGTGGAAGAGTCGTTAAGTCTCCGAACTTATCGCCACCAATTGCATCATTTTGCAGTGTAATCAAGTGGAACTCCACACGCAGCTCGGAAGCAGACTTGGGAGGGCGAAACGTGCAACTTGCGACAATGTTATTGATCACAAGCCCCAGCGCATTTAGCGCGTTGACATCATTTTCTTCTTCCTTGTACCTCATCTGAACTTTAAAGTTCCCAACGAGCTTTCCAGCCGCCTTCATCAAAGCGTCTGCAGGCCCTACTATTGCTGCCATAATTTTGTCCTTCCTGTTTATTCCTCGCACCCGAGGAGATTGTTTCCTGACGTGTTTAGATTATCTTAGTACCATCCTGTGACAAATTCAATTGAGATACACTCCCTCGAGACGCTGACCTGGCTAGAGTTTCAACGTGCCCACCAATTCTTCGAAGTTGGTCAGCCGATGCTTCTAATTGGTCTCGAACTAATTGAAGCCTTCGGATTTCTTCTCTTAACCCACCAACTTCCAATCTTAACCCACCAACTTCAGCCGAAAGACCAAGCCGTTCTTCTGTGAGTCCCTTGAGCACTGATGTAGATTCTTCAAGATTTCCTTGAACATCTCTTGAAAGATTGCGGGTTTCAGCGACATTGTCTGCAACGAGCCCCTTTTGAGCGGCGTCTTCGGTTACAAATAAAACCACTACGTAGCCACCGTTGATACCTGATTGGGTTCCGCGGTAGTGGTAACCATTCCAAAGTAAATTTATAGTAGCCGCGGCTATCGCAGCCCGAAGAGCAAGCGTGACAGCTTGGCCACGTACCTCGTTGTATGTAGGAATTGCAAGCGGATTTTTTGCCCCTACTGCTAGTTGTTCCATTCCTTCCTCCTGGGTTAAGGTTTGATAAAGAGGTTAGACAATTTGTGAAAAAAGTGTAAAGAAAAATTTGTACTTTGCAGCAAAAAGGATTCCAGATAATAAAGGGAGAAAGGATTATGACGAATGGATAGCGAAGAAATTCAAGAAGAGCAATATGCAAAAGAGACTCTCGAGAGATATTCGGGATCTCCTGCTGAGGAATTCCAGTCGAATCTCCTTTTGACGAATTTTCCTCGCTATGTCGATCATTTTGCGAAGAGATGTCAGGTGGAGGTTTTTGAAGGTTCGATGTTCAAAGTGGCCCATTCAAAGAAAGAAGACATCTCTATGCTCGACTTTAAAATCGGATCTCCTGCGGCGGCTCTTGTGATTGATCTATGCTCTTTTCTCGATATTAAAGCGGCCCTTCTTCTTGGAATGTGCGGAGGGCTTCGGCGTCGGTACCATGTGGGGGAATATCTTATTCCCGTTGCAAGTGTTCGAGCAGAGGGGACTTCAGATTTTTACTATCCTTCCGAGGTGCCCTCCTTGGCAAATTTTCTCATGCAAAGAGCGGTCACTGAGGTTATGGAAGAGGAGAAGGGGGTCCACCATATCGGGATCACCTACACTACGAATCTCCGCTTTTGGGAGTACAACGAGCAGTTTATTGAGCTTCTCAAGTCAACCCGTGCTCAAGCAATCGAACTGGAGTGTGCAACTCTTTTTACAGGGAGCTACAAGCGCAAGTTAACCCTTGGAGCGCTTCTTCTCATCTCAGACCTGCCTTTGAATCGGGATCAAATCAAAACAAAAAAAAGTTCTGAAGAAATTTTTAAACGCTTCATGCCTGACCATATTGAAAAAGGAATCAAGATCATCAAGCATGCACGGATGATGCAAGCCAAAAAAATGAAAGGGGCTTACCACAGAAATATTGGCATGTAATCACGTTCCATAGCCTGACTTAGCCTCTTCCAAAGCAAGTTGCTCCTGTAGACTTTGGGGGGCTTAGTGGTGGAAGGTAGACGTGAAGTAGGAAAAGAGCGAGGGCCATAGGTGATGGCAGGACGGAGCTCGGGGAAGAAGGCTTCGGATTGTGCTGCTAGGCGCGCTTCTAAGGTTTCGAGCATTTGGGCTGCTTTAGTGGTTAGGTAAGTAGGGTTCGGGGGACGAGCTCTTACTACGTCGGGGCCTAAAAGGTTTGCGCTTATTCGCTCCATTATCTAGCGTTCGCGTTTAACGTCCTCTTTACTAGCTCTTATCTTGAAACCTTGGGTTATGTAGAGTTTGGTTACATTTAGGACAGATAATCATGGCATCTTTTGAGTCACTCTCCCAAGCATCTATACAATCAGGACACATCAGCCATGTTTCGTCTAAGATAGTAGCTGATTTCTCAATGTTGGGGTCTGGAATTTTTAGTTCTTCTTTAATTAATTCCTCAAGGCTCTTATTAAGTTTGTTTTTAGTCTCGATAACTTTATCTCTTAGTTCTTTTTCAGTATAAAAAAATCCCGAGGCCTTGTGATCTTCTTCAGAATCAGAATGTCTTCCAGCTATTTCCGAAAGTTCATCAAAAGCTTTTTCTTCTATAGATGAAAATTTTGATGAATCTATTTCCAGATCATAAGACTCATAAAAATCCTCACAAAATTCCTCAGAAGTCATTTTTTCAGATAAATATTTATCAATAATCCAATAAAGTCTCTTTTTATCGCTTTTTTTGTACATATAAAAACCTATTAACCGTTAGTAATTTTGCTTAGAGGTCCTCGTTTTTTTGGAGTATATTTAAAATGACTATACCTAAGAAAATTCAAAAGTTGGTCGCGGGAGCCCCAATCGGCCTGAATTGA
>CAYGKJ010000019.1:0-27842 GCA_964350675.1 uncultured bacterium
TCAATTCAGGCCGATTGGGGCTCCCGCGACCAACTTTTGAATTTTCTTAGGTATAAGGCAACGCGAGGCTTTAATCAATAAAAAGTGGCCATCAGATATAAACGGATTTGAAGAGCAAAAAGAGATTCTTCAATCTATTTTAGATGAAAAATAAAAACTAATGAAGATTATGAAAGATGAAATACATAAGAAAGAATTTATAGATTTAATATCAACAATTAAAAATCAAGCGATAGAAGCTAAAACACCTGCAGAAAAATCTAAAAAAGAGTTTGATTATTCCCAGGGGAAAATAATGGGATATTACTCAATTGTTACCCTTTTAAAGCATCAAGCATTTGCGTTTTGTATAGACCAAAAAGAACTTGGGTTATCTGATATAGATCCAGAAACAGATTTATTAGGACTTCATAAAAACCCCAATATAGATTTAGGGGAAGATAATTGGGCTATTGATCTTATGAGTAAGAAAAAAATCAAAGGGTATCTTATCGACTCAATAAGAATATTGAAAAATCAGGCGATAGAAGCCAAAAGAGCTGCAGAAAATCCAAAAGATGGTGATGAAGATTATAACAATGGTGAAATGGGGGCTTATCGTGAAGTTCTATCAACTCTTAAGAAGAGTATTTCTTTATTTGATCTTAATCAAGAAGACGTTGGATTAGAGGACATAGAGCCTGAGAGAGATTTAATTTAGAGCTACAGATGATACATGAGCCTTCTCTTAGTTCGTTATATAGCTGAATTTGTTTAAAATAGTGAAAATTCATCCAGGTCTTTTCAACGACAATTTTGCGCTCGATCTCGCCGGCTTGCACGAAGCCAGCTTCGCTCTCCGCGCTTTATTTTCGATGAAAATCTTCTGTCCAATTGTCACTATTTTAAACAAATTCAGCTATACAACAATTATCAAATGGGTTCGTTAATACGCGAAAGAATTATGGCTTAATATTCAATAATTTGTATGGAGATCAGCTATCCGGATACAGCTGCTCCTTGGGAATTGACAGATATCAACAGATATCAAAGGATCTGAAGAACTCTTGTAGAATAACTTGTTCAATCGATTAGAAAACGACATTTATAATGAGACATAGCGCCGGCTAAACTAGACTGCGCTATTTTTTTTCTGAGGCATTTAGTTCAAAATAGGCTATAGGGTAGTGAATACCCTAGGGAGTCAAATGACAGCTAAAGCAATTCAGTCTAGAGCGGCGATTGCATGGGAGGCAAAAAAGCCTTTATCTATTGAGATTGTTGATGTCATGCCGCCGCAAAGAGGCGAAGTCCGCGTGCGACTTTTGGCGACAGGTGTTTGCCACACCGATGCGTATACCCTATCAGGAGGCGATTCTGAGGGGGTATTTCCTTGTATTTTGGGTCATGAGGGTGGTGGCATCATCGAGTCTGTTGGCGTGGGTGTGACGAGTGTAGTGGTTG
The DNA here is from genome assembly GCA_964350675.1 of uncultured bacterium. Lineage (GTDB taxonomy): Bacteria > Chlamydiota > Chlamydiia > Chlamydiales > Simkaniaceae > Neptunichlamydia. The sequence continues at coordinate 1,444 of CAYGKJ010000019.1, forward strand.
GGGATCATGTCATTCCACTCTATACCCCAGAATGTGGCAGCTGCAAGTTTTGTCTATCGGGCAAGACCAATTTATGTTCGAAAATCCGGGACACGCAAGGAAAGGGTCTCATGCCTGACGGGACAACGCGCTTTTCTAAGGATGGAGAGCCAATTTTTCATTACATGGGATGCTCGACATTTTCAGAGTACACGGTTCTGCCAGAGATCGCTGTTGCAAAAGTCAATAAAGAGGCCCCACTTGATGAAGTATGTTTATTGGGGTGCGGGATTACTACGGGGATCGGATCTGTATTAAACGTTGCTAAGGTCGAACCAGGGGCATCGGTGGCCATTTTTGGTTTGGGTGGTGTGGGTTTGTCAGCAATTATTGGTGCTACAATGGCAAAAGCAGCGCGCATTATTGGGATCGATACCAATGAGGATAAATTTGAGTTAGCACGCTCATTGGGGGCGACGGATTGTATCAACCCTAAAAATTACGATCTGCCGTTGCAACAAGTGATTATCGATTTAACGGATGGAGGCGTGGATTATTCGTTCGAATGCATCGGGAGTGTCAAGACCATGCGCACTGCTTTGGAGTGTTGTCACAAAGGATGGGGAGAGTCTGTAATTATTGGTGTTGCAGCAGCGGGAGAAGAGATTGCGACGCGGCCGTTTCAGTTGGTCACGGGGAGGGTGTGGCGCGGCGGGGCTTTTGGTGGTGTTAAAGGACGCTCGGAGCTTCCCAACTATGTTGAAAAGTATCTAAGAGGCGACTTTAACATTCGTAATTTCATTACGCACACCATGCCTCTTGAGGAAATAAATAAGGCCTTCGACTTGATGCATGCAGGAAAAAGCATCCGCAGTGTCATACATTTCATACCAACCCCTACATAAAAATTCATTAATTGAACGCTATCTTTTCAGTTAAAATCAGGCTTTCGATCTTGCTAACCAACAAGTGGTTGGCATCGATCTCCAAGCCCAATTTTTCCGTGAAAATCTCTAGCGGCAATTTGTGAATTTTTATGTAGGGGTTGGTATTACTTCCGCTTAAACCCAATTTAGACTACAGGTAATCTTAAGACCGATTAAGACAAATGTTTGGGATGATTTACATATGATTGAATCTATTACAGTTTTAGACGAGAAAAAACTCTATGAGCTTGCAGAGGGAACTCACTACAAAAAAGTGGTGGAGTCTGCTGTTAATTTAGAAGAGTTGAATTTACATGCCTCGCTGTTTACTAAAGATGAAATGTCTAAGATCCTAACTGCTTGTGCGACGCTCAAAAAGCTTAAAGTGCTATGTGTAAGCAATAATGCTTTGAGTGACGAAATGTTTAAGGGAATCCAAAGGTGTTCTGCGCTTGAGGAGATTGATGTCTCCCAGAGCCCAATTACAGATAAGACTTTGGCTTTTTTTTCTAATCTCCCTTCCTTAACAAGGCTAATGGTTGAAGGGACCCGGATTACAGATGATGGAATCAAGATGCTGACAAAGCTCGTGGAGCTTTCTGTAGGTACGACGAAGGTTAGTAATAAAGGGCTGGTTCCTCTTAAATCTCTTAAAAGAGTGTCTGTAACTAACTCCGAACTTGATTCTCTTCAAGGGCTTGAGGGAGTCACTCATTTGGATATTTCGTTTTCTCTTCTCAAAGGATTAAAACGAATCAATCCGCAGATTGAGGAGTTGCAGCTGAGTGGAAATGAGGTGGGAGAAGAGGAGCTAAAGCGGCTTGAAGGCTGTAAGGGTATCCGTCTGTTGGCTCTCAAGAATTGTCCTATTGGAGATTCTAGTGTTGAGATCCTTTCTAGATTAACAGGGCTTCAAGTGCTTGATTTGAGTTTTACAGCACTTACTCACAAAGGGCTAGAAGGACTTACAGCTCTTCAAGAAATTTCATCATTGAAACTTGCAAATACAGCAGTTTGCAATCAAGGAACAGCTCATTTTTCTAGCTTTACAAAGCTTGAAATTCTCGATTTGGGCGGAACAACGATTTTAGATGAAGGGCTCTCTGGAGTGGCCGCTTGCAAAGGGCTTAAAAATCTTCTTTTGCATCATACATCCATTACAGACAGTGGAATGGAAGCGTTAAAACCTCTGAAAGGTCTGGAGAAAATCAATTTGATGAAAACGCAGGTTGGGGACGGTGGGATCAAAACTCTCGCAAGCCTGCCGGAACTCAAGTTTATTAACATGCGCGAGACTCCTATCACCGATGAGGGGTTAAAATGTCTCAAAGGTTTGGAGTCGCTTCGAGGAATTAACTTAATCTATACAGAAATCACTGATAAGGGATTGGAGTATCTTGCACAGGTTCCAAATTTAGAAGTTATTACCATGGTGGGGACAAAGGTGACCGATCAAGGGCTCAAATTTCTGACATCTATGCAGCACCTCCGCCAATTGGCTTTTTTAAAAACAGCAATTACCGATGAGGCAATTCCTATTCTTGCAAAAATTCCAAATTTAGAGCAGGTAGGCTTAGGCCCTGAGGTTTCTCAGAAGGGGTTAAAGCAATTAAAGACCCTCCGTCCTCTTCTAAAAACACGCGTTCTTTAGAATCTAGGATAATCTAACAGATAGGGCGATGCTTTTCCTTGGCATTGGATTTGGTAGGTGGAGTTCCATTTTCTAAAAAGTTGCAGGCATTTTCGATATCTTGAAACATGTCGCATTAAGGCAGGTCAGCGCGGTGATACGGGAACTACATGGCCTAGTTCTAATCCTTCAGAGGGGTTTGATCAAATTTTAGCCGGACAGCAGGCATGGATTGGGCAAATAGTTCTGTTTCTGTTTTAGGGCGTGAGAATGCAAGCGTTGAAAAAGCTTCAGACCATTTGCCGATTGAAGCGAGGCTTTGCTTCGTCTCGGTTGCTGAATCATTAAAACTGGGCAAAAGAGAAATGGAAACTGCTTGATAAATTCAATATCTTTTTTTCCCAATTTTTCATATCTTCAGAGCTATGAAAACGTGGCATTTTCTTTTTTTGGTTCTCTCTTTTCCCCTATTTGCACTTTATAATGGGAATCCTTCGGAGGCAAACATGCCGGAGCTGGGACTCTGGGTTTCAAATGATGATTGGTGGGGCATCAAGCTTGGTTATGAGTGGGATAACACCTTTGACAAAAGGGTGAAAGTTGATAATAGGCAGTCAAGCGTTCGAGATCGATATGACAACTATTCTTCTTTAAAAAACCAAGGGGTTCTCACATTTAATGTGAGTGATCGTTTTGAGTTTTACACAAAACTGGGTGTGGCAAAACTTGAGATCACACAACGTCCGATCGATACTGTGCGTCTTCAATATTTCACTGACAATCAATTTTTGTGGACCGTCGGGGGGCGCATCATTTTGATGTATTGGGAAGAAATGGTGATGGGAGTCAATGCTCTTTATTCAGGCTCTTTTATGCGTGTGAGTGAAATCCTTGAAAATGGAGCAACGCGCCGAACCTCTGGTGCCCGTTATAAATATAACGAGTGGCAAATAGGTATAGGGTTTTCACGAGAGATAGGAATTTTTGTTCCTTATGTTGGGCTTTCCTATGCCTCTATGCACTCCAATCTCTATAATATTCCCGATGATCCAAATTTTGCGTTTCAAATTGCTGATGAAGATGTCGTAAATCGGGAGCCATTTATCTTATTTTTAGGGGTTGGGCTCACCAGGGGAGAAAATGTGAGTGTAAACTTAGAGTCTCGTATGGTTGGAGAAAAAGCCATTTCACTCTCTGGCTCTCTAAGGTTCTAGTTGCAATAACAATTCATTTTTTCTATGATCTGCCAATATGAAGAAATGGCTTTTTCTCCTCATTTTATCAAAACCTCTTTTGGGTCTTTACATGGGAAACCCCTCTGCTCCTCAAATCATTGAGGAGGGTTTTTTCTTTTGCAAAGAAAATTGGTTCGCTGTGAAAGCAGGTTACCAAAGAGACTGGGTTTTTGATCGGAATATGAAAGCAGTTTCAAAGATTTCGGGGCGCCTTGATACGTTTGAGTATATCGCGGACCAAGGGGTGCTCACGGTGAATCTTATCGACCGGATTGAGTTGTATGGCTCAGCTGGAGCAGCGCGCATTTCTGCATCTAATCGCCCTTCTGGAACGGGTCTGCGCCAAGAATACCAAACCTACGATCAATTGATGTGGGGAATAGGGTTTCGTGGGAATTTTTATGACTGGAAAGGGCTTTCCTTTGGAATCAATGGATGTTATCAGCGGGCGCAGCCCAATATCAAGTGGATTACTTCGAACGGGGCGCTTGTTAATCCGAGCGCGGGTTCTAGAGTCGTTTTTTATGAGTGGCAAGTGGGTCTTGGAGCGTCGTATCAAATCGATATGTTTATCCCCTATATAGGGGCTAAATGGTCGAATGCTGGTGCAACATTTAAACACCTCCCTCCTGGATTTCTTCCGGCAGGCCGCCATTTTAAAACAAAAAACCGACGGAAATTTGGTATGGCGATTGGGACCACTCTTTCAACTGGGAATCGTTTTACAGCAACAGTGGAAGCCCGCCTTATCGATGAGCAATCCATCACGCTAGCAGCAGACATAAAGTTTTAACCATTGACGTAAATCAAATAGGATTGTAGCTTTATAGAAAATGAACAACGTTCAGGTTGTGAGTAGAAACGAACTGCGTGGAAAGATATTAAACTTAGGATGGCAGAAACTGCAAGATCAGGGCGGGAGTGCTTTGCGTATTCGAGACCTGGCTAAAGGGTGCGGGTGCTCGGTTGGTACTGTCTACAATGTTTTTGAAGGTATTAACGAAATTGTGTTGAGACTCAATCTTAGAAGCCTCCGCATGTTATCTGAAAAGATTATGACATCTCTTGAAAAGGCAAAGGACTTAAGAAGTGGTGTGCGCGGGATGGGAACGGCTTACATGGGGTTTGCGAAGGCTCACCCGCATCAATGGACAACTCTTTTTGAAAGAGAGTCTGTAGAAACTCCTCCTAAGTGGTACCTGGATGATGTTAACCAGATGCTGAATGGTGTCGAGCAGGAGCTGGTTGAAAAATTTCACTTAGAGCAAGAAAGCGCCATAAAACTTGTAGGGTTTTTCTGGGCTGCGATTCATGGGATTACCTCAATCATGCTCCATAAGAAGACACGTATTGTTGAGAGAATCATCAAGGAAGAAGATTTAGATCGTTATATCGATCACTGTTTAATGGGAATGATCCCGTAATTTTTTTTGAGGAAAAATGAACAACGTTCAATTTAGTTATCCAGTTGGATTTATAAAAGATGTACTGACAAAACCTTTGCGAGTCATGCTTTTGGGCAGCCCTATTGTTCTCTTTCGAGGAGTTGATCAAGAGATTGCTGCTCTTGAAGACAGGTGTCCACACAGAGGTGCTCCTTTATCGGGGGGGCGTGTGGATAAAGGGAATATTGTGTGTCCCTATCATGGATGGACTTTTGGCAAAGACGGAAAGTGTTCGCGACTTCCTGGCCTTCCTCAATGCAAACCAAGAAATATTCATGCAGCCAAACCCTTTAAGGTGACAGAAAAATATGGATTGATATGGATTGGTGAAGGAAAAATCCCGGAGATTCCTGAATGGGAGACACACGATTGCTTTTATATAAAAAATGAAGTGGAAAGCACATTGCTTCATGTGATGGAAAATGCTCTAGATCCTCTTCATACTCTTTTCGTCCATAATGGATGGATTCGCAAGCAGGGAAAAGAGAAGGATGTGAAGGTAACAGTCACTCTGTCTGAAGACGAGGTTTTAGCTGAAACCTTTGAAGAAAGTAGCCAGGAGGGAGTCATCCATCGCCTCTTGACGTTGGGAAGAGAGATCACCCGTAGTTATGGAAGAGCGGTCGGGGGGAATTGCTTTCAACTAGGATACGACACTTCTAAAGGGGATCAATTGCGGATAACTGCATTTCTCCATCCTGTTTCAGAAGGTGTCACAAAAGTATACACCGCAAATCTCTATCAAACAACGCTGCCGAGCTGGTTTTTTAAACGGTTAGCAAAAGTGTTTTTCGAGATTGCGATCAAACAAGATACAGACATGCTCAGGCTTCAAAGCAACAACCTTAAGCATTGGAAGAAGGAGCGGTTTGTATCGACCCAAGGGGACTTTATGGGTCCTTGGATTGAGAAAATTTTGAAAGGGAAAAAATTGCTCCCCAAAAGATATGAGGTACAACTGAATGTCTAAGAAAAATGTGAAAATATTAGGAACTGGATGTTATTTGCCAAAGCGGCACATGACTGATAAAGCGCTTGAAAAAGAGCTTGAGTTAACACAAGGGTGGATCATGGAAAACTGCGGCGTGAAATGTCGCTACTTTGTCGATGATGAAACCTCTTCTGAGATGGGAGTTGATGCAGCGATTCAGGCAATAAACAATGCGGGGATTGCGGTTGATGAAATTGGAGCTGTGATCGGGGCGAGTAGTACTCCTGAGCAGGCGATCCCTTCAACGGGAGCTTTGATTCATAAAAAGCTTGGGCTTTCTAAGTCTGCAGCATTTGATGTAAATTCAACCTGTTTGAGTTTCTTAACAGCTCTTGATTTGGCGTCGTTTTTCATAGAACAAGGAAGGTACGATAATATTTTGATTGTCTCTTCAGAAATTGCTTCAAAGGGACTTAATACAAAGGATCCAAAGACAGCGACACTCTTTGGTGATGGAGCAGCGGCTGCAGTTGTTGGACGTTCGCAGTCTGGAGAATCATCGATTATTTCGTCGAAATTTGAAACCTGGAGTGAGCACCAAGAAGCGTGTGTCTTAGAAGGAGGCGGGAGCAAGCTTTACTCTCAGCAAAATACTGAGAAGAAATATTTTTGCATGAATGGGCCAAAACTCTACAAGAGTGTGGCTCCTCGCGTGAAAGATTTCTTTGATGAGATCCTAGAAGAGGGAAAGATGACACGTGAGGATTTGGATCTCATGATTCCTCACCAAGCAAGCCCTTTTGCCCTCCGCCTTATGGAGAAAAAGTTAGAGCTGCACGGAGATAAATTCGTAAATATTGTTGAGGATTATGGAAACATGATCGCTGCTTCAATTCCGCTAGCCTTCCATTTAGCGATTAAGAGCAAACGGCTCCAGAGGGGAGACCGCGCTCTTATGATGGGAACGTCTGCGGGGCTTTCAATTGGTGGGGTTCTGATTGAGTACTAACACGGTATTGTTAACAGGAGCAAGAGCTCCTGTAACTTTAGATTTGGCGCGCTCTTTTTACCAATTGGGCTGCCGGGTGATATGTGTGGATAGTCTTCGGAAGACCCTCTGCACTTATTCAAAGTGTGTGGATCGATTTATTGTTGTTTCTTCTCCTGCTGAGGATCTTGAGGCGTTTTCAAATGACCTGATCAAGGCGATTCAGGAGGAAGGGGTCGACCTTGTCATTCCTACCTGCGAAGAGGCTTTATATATCGCAAAAATACAAGAGAGACTTCCATGCGATGTGTTTACCTCTTCTTTTGAACTCGTCGAAGCGCTTCACAATAAGTGGTCATTTGCTCAAATGACTAAAGAGATGAGTCCAAAAACAGAGCTTCTCAAGGATAAAACGATCCATCCCCCATATGTTGTAAAACCCATTTACTCTCGATTTGCTGCGCACGTGGAAATCGTTCGAGAAGAAAAAAATATCGAAGAGAGTGAAATCAACCCTAAAATTGCCCAAGAATTTGTAGATGGTGAATCTTACTGCTCTTATGCAGTCGTAAAAAGTGGAAAAGTGCGCGCTTATAGCGCTTATAAGGTCCTTCATTCCATTGGAATGGGGGCCGCGTATTCCATGGAGAGTATTCAGAATGATGAAATGGAAACCTTTGTCTTCAATTTTGTGAAAGCCATTGGTTACACCGGGCAAATTTCATTTGATTTTATCAAAACCCAAGAGCGGCTGTATGTGATCGAATGCAATCCCAGAGCGACAAGTGGTGTCCATCTCTTTGACTGTTGCCAAGAACTTGGAAATGCTTTTTTTGATCAAGAGCTTCTTAAAGCGCCTTTAGGAAACATTTATCACGAACCCTTAACGATGGTTTGGTACGGAATGAAACAAAAAGAAATCATACGAAAACACTTTTGGAAACATTTTTTAGCGGGAAAAAATATTGTTATTCGCGCATTTGATCTCGGACCTCTTTTTTTCTTTCCTATGGTTCTTCTGGAACTCATACGGCTTACAATTTTCAAAAGGAAAAAACTTCATCGAGCCCTTTCAGAGGACCTGGAGTATAACGGAGAAGTATCATGCGGGTCGTAGTTACAGGAATCGGTTCATCCTTAGCAAAACAAACCGCTATCCTTTTGAGAGATCGAGGATATGAGGTGATCGGATTTGCACGTTCAGAGACACCACCAATTGATGGAGTGGAAATTGCAAGAGGGGATATCAGATGTCGAAAGAATGTCTTTTCTCTCTTAAAAAAAGCAGAAGGGGTGGTTCATTGCGCTGCGCTCTCTTCGCCGTGGGGAAAATATGAAGATTTTTATCATACGAATGTTAGGGGAACGGAGCACCTGCTTGACGCGGCTTTGAATGCTCAGATGAAATTCATCCATGTTTCCACACCCTCTCTCTATTACAGCTTTGAAGAAAGGTGGAATATTACAGAAAAGAGTCCCTTTTCAGAACGGTTTGCAAATCACTATGTGAAGACGAAGTATCTTGCTGAAAAAGGGGTTGAAAGAGCGTATCAAAGAGGACTCCATACGGTTATTATTCGTCCCCGTGCAATCTTTGGACCTGGGGATCAGGTCCTTCTTCCCCGTCTCATTAAAGCTCTTGATAAAGGAGGGATTCCCCAGTTTAAGAAAGAGGGTGTGTGGGTCGACGTTTCCTACGTTGATAACGTTGCAGAGAGTCTTGTCCTTGCTTTAGAAAAGGGGGAGGCGGGTGCTCACTACAATATTACGAATGATGAGCCATGGGAGCTCTTTGAGCTCTTCAAGGAGTTAAGCAGGTTAACTCAAAGGGAAATGAAAGTGCGCAATGTTCCCTATCCGCTTGTGAGATGGTTTGCTAGAGGGAGCGACTTTATCTCTAGATTTACAGGAAAAGAGCCTCTTTTTACTCCTTACACAGTAGGAGTCCTTGCTCATTCACAAACATTTGATATTCAGTTAGCAAAGCGAGAGCTAGGATATGTTCCAAAGGTATCAGTTAAAGAAGGAATTAAACGGTATGCAGCGTGGTGGTGTGAAAATCAAAAGCTATAAATGGGGGTATTGCGAGCAGATTGCAAAAGTTGCCTGCCGTACCGCTCCCTTAAAAAAACAGAAGTTTTGGGCTCGGGTTCTTCTTCTTGACATTCCTAAATTAGGAAAGGTTCTTGTCGACACTGGGTATAGTGCGCATTTCTTTGAAGCGACAAAAGTTTTCCCGTATAGGCTATATCGCTATCTTACGCCAGTAAAGCTAGAAGAAGACCCTGCAATACTCCTTGTGGATTATGTTTTGATTACCCATTTCCATCCCGACCATATTGGGGGGCTCCATAACTACATAGACACTCCATGGATTTATCCGAAAAAGGGGTTTGATACGTTAAAAAAACTTAAAGGGTTAAAAGCCTTGTGTCAGGGGTTTATTCCGCCTCTTCTTCCTTCCAAGATTCCTGAGGGATCGCAAGCGATTTCAGAGTTTGGGTCTACCCCTTTTTCAGACCAGTTCCCTGCTGTGGACGTATTTGGAAACGATCAGCTTTATGCTTTTGATCTCCCTGGACATGCGGTTGGGCAAATGGGGGTTGCTTTTCGCGACGAGAAGGGGTGGATTCTTTATGTAGCTGACGCAGCTTGGAGTGCTAAATTTGTTTATGAAGGCACCCCTCCAAACGCCTTAGGGCTTCTTGCTCAAAACAGTCGCAGGGAATACTTAGAGACATTTTGGAAGCTTCACAAACTGATAAACGAGAATTCCGATATTACGATCTTGACAACACATGGAGAGGAAGAGAGCGATGAATAAACTGCAAGTTCTTCTAGCCTATTTTCAGGCCAAAAGACGGCTAAAATGGTCGAGGCATCAAATTGATCGTTGGCATAGCAGAGGGATCAAAAAGATCATTCAACATGCTAAGGAAAATTCTCCGTTTTATCAAACCCTTTATGGAAAAGAAGAGGCATTTGAAAAACTCCCCATCATTTCAAAGAAAGAAATGATGGGGTCTTTTAAGTTCTTCAACACGGAAGGGATCTCAAAAGAGGAAGCTATAGCCCTTGCAAAATCAGGAGAAGAAAAAAGGACCTATGAGTCTAGTATTCGGGGGATTACTGTCGGACTTTCTTCTGGCACATCCGGAACAAGGGGAGTCTTTTTAGCATCGGAGAAGGAGGCATCCTTGTGGTGTGGAAATATCTTAGCTAAAACCCTGACAAAGTCGATTTTTTCCAAGCAAAGGGTTGCACTATTTTTGCGAGCAAATAGCAATTTATACGAAACGGTTTCCTGGCTTCGTTATTTCAACTTAGATGGTGTATATGAGGGTATTCAAGAATACGACCCAGAGGTTCTTGTGGCGCCTCCATCGGTATTAAAAAAACTCCCAGCAATCTTCCCAAAAAAGGTGATTTCAGTTGCTGAAGTCCTAGAGCCATTTGATCAGGCAATTTTAGAACGAAAATTTCAAACAAAGATCGACCAAATTTACCAATGTACTGAAGGTTTTTTAGGCTTTACATGTTGGATGGGGACCCTCCACCTCAATGAAGATGTTTTGCACATCGAAAAAGAATACCTCGATAAGGATTCGGGACGTTTTGTCCCCATTTTAACAGACTTGCGCCGCAGAACCCAGCCGATTATTCGATACCGCCTTGATGATGTACTTATTGAGGGGAGTTGCCGTTGTGGCTCTTCCTATCAGGCAATTCAATCAGTTGAAGGACGGCTAAAAGATGTGCTTATTCTCAACAAAAAAGGAGGAGGGTCTCTCCCTATTTTTGCAAGAGAGTTCAAAGACGTTTTTTCGACCGAATATTTAGTGAAGCAGACCGATGAGAAAACCCTCCACTTATATGGGGGCTGTAAAAAGCGATTATTAAACTTTTTGGAAGCAAAGGGTGTCTGCTTCCCAACTATTGTAACACATGAAAAACTCCCAATGAGAAAGGACTATGAAAAACTCAGAAGAATCCAACGTAATGCCTGAATTTTACCGCCTCCTTTTAGAGGAGGGGAGTACAAACTATGCTGTGAATGTTCATACGACTTTCAAAATTTTGAAAGTGGGGGAGCATTTTATTCCTCTTACAATCAACGAAACTGAGTGGGAAAATTCCTATGTGGTCTCTCCTTATGCGATTATTCCGTACATGAAAGAAGAGATGAAGCGGAATTGTTTTCCGTTCATGCGGCTGCTATTCTCCCCGGTTTTTTTCTTGACGAAATGGCTTTTAAAAGGGTGCAGGGTCAACAAAGTGGTGATGGTTAACAATCACCCTCTTTCTACGAATCTTTATCCGGAGTTTACGGAGGATCAAGTCAAAGAAATTCACCTCGACTTGTTAAAAAACTATCCTGATTATACCATTGTTTTTCGCTCTCTCAACCCCTATTCTGAAGGGAAGTTGATGCAGTGGGTTGAAAAGATGAAATACCGCTTTGTCACAAATCGGAGTATCTACTTTTATACGCCGAATCATCCTGAAAAATTAAAGTTTAAACACCGCCACAAGCAAAAGAAAGATAAGGAACTGTTTCAACAAGATGGAATCAAAACCCTTCTTCACGAATCGTTCAAAGAGGAAGATGTCCCGACAATTAAGAAGCTTTATGATCTGTTATATCTTGAGAAATATTCTTATCAGAACCCTCAATTCACAGAAGCATTTTTTAAAGCGGCAATTTTAAAGAAAACCTTCACCCTTACCGGAATTCGGCTTCATGGGAAACTCGTGGGTGTGATGGGGTATTTCGAGAGAAATGGGGTGATGACGCCTCCAATTGTGGGATATGACACGACGCTCCCTCAGTCACTTGGACTTTACAGGATGCTAACGACTTTGATGTTTGAAGAGGCCAAAAAGAAAGAGCTTCTTCTTCATATGAGCTCCGGAGCTCCGGAATTTAAAAGAGGAAGAGGCTGCCACCAAGAGATTGAATCAATGGGAGTCTTTACGGCGCACCTTCCCCTATATCGACGTATCCCTTGGGCTCTCTTCTCATTTTTATTCAATAAAGTTGGAAAACCGATCTTAATCAGGCAGAAATTATAGGAATCTGGTATGATGCCTTCTATGAAAATATATATGATTTGGGCTTTTCTTTTCTGCGCTGGGTGTTCTTCGATGAAACTAACACAAAGCGAGCCTGAACCCATTCCTCAGTTTCAATTACCTCCTGAACCAGTGAAGGTAGCTCTTGTCTTGGGAGGGGGTGGGGCGAAGGGTCTTGCACACGTAGGGGTTTTGCATGAGCTTGAGCAAGCAGGGATCCATCCGGATCTCATTGTAGGCTGTAGTGCTGGAGCGGTTATTGGGGCACTCTATGCGGATCAGCCACATGTAAAGCGTCTTGAAACTCTCTTCGTAAACCTCAGACGTTCTGACTTATTAGACTTTTCCCTTTTTTCATCTCCATTTGGGGTTGTGAAGGGCTTTCTTTTGAAGTCTTTCCTTAAGGAGAACCTGAAGGCGCGGAGGTTTGAACAATTTCAAATTCCCTTTATTGCTGTTGCGACAGACTTATCAACGGGCGAGCTTATTGAGTTAGGTGGGGGAGAGATTGTACCCGCTGTTCATGCTTCAGCAGCGGTTCCTGGGGTCTTTGATCCTGTGAAGTACCTAGGGAGATACTTAGTGGATGGGGGAGTAGCAGATCCCGTTCCTGTGGAGATAGCAAAGAAACATGGCGCTCGAGTTATTATTGCCGTTGATGTTGGGCTGGATCTTAGTTCGAAAGAGCCTTACCATCTTTTTGGAGTTGCTAAACGGAGCATGGAGATCTGTTATCGAAAACTTTCGGAACATGTAACCCGAGATGCCGATGTGGTGATTCGGATGAATTTTCAAGACTTAGGAATATTTTCTGATCGGCACAATCAAGAAATCTACGAGCATGGAAGAGAAAGGGCGCGCGTAATGCTGCCTCAAATTCAGCAAATCATTCTAGAAAAACTCCCTCCAGAAAAAGAAGATTTTTCTCCATCATGGATGCTTATTGAATAAAAACTTCTGATTAGGTACGCTGCTTACTCAATTTCACTGAGAATGAGCAATAATGAGATACCTAAAATTCTTTCTACTTTTCCTAACGACAACAGCCTTTGCGATCGACGACGGAAGTCCAGGTCTAGAACAACGAGACATTGAAGCGCTTCGTGATTGGATCAATACCAAACGGCAGGTAACTGTCAAGGAGCGAGGAGGAAACCTTTCCATCAGTGGGGAGGTGCGTGCTGAGCTCCAATCGACAAACGAAAAGAAAAACGGCATTAAACAGCGAGGAAGAGGGGGAGAAGTTCAGCCCACGGCTATGCGTGCATGGGATGTTGAGGTCAATTTGATGCTCGATTACCGAACCGACCGCACCTGGGCCACTATTAAAATTGAGTTTGACAACAACGCAGGGACGACGACGGGCTCCTTTGATAAACTCTCTATTGAAAGGGCCTTTTTAGGAGGGCGCATTGTTAATGCAGATACCTATACGATGGACCTTGAGATTGGCCGCCGCCTCTTGGGATATACCTTTGATTCGAAGATTCAGTTTGGATCTTTCATGGACGGGATCCTCTATAAATATGACCAAGCGTTTGATGCGGCAGGAGACTTTTATTTCCATGGCGGACCCTTCCTCGTCAATGAAAATATCGATCAATATGCCTATATTGGAGAGTTTGGTCTTCTAAATGTAGCACGAACCGGTCTTTATACAAAGCTTTCAGCCGTCTACTGGGATACAAAACATACCACTAACAAAGCGCGGAATGACGCCTTTCGTTTTATTCCAATCCAGTGGATTTGGGGATATAAATTTATTCCAGGACGCATCAATAAAATTGTGACTACGTATGCCGCCGGGCTTTACAACCCTCGTGCTCATGGAACAGTAGTCTCTAATGGGAAGCGCCAGGCATGGGCTTGGTACGCAGGATTTTCCGTCGGCGAGCTTCGCAAACAGTGGGATTGGTCTTTTGATATCAACTATCAATGGGTGCAACTGCAGGCAATCCCTGACTTTGATGGCGGTGGAATCGGTCGTGGAAACGTGTCTAAACATGGACTTTATACGCGACTGAATAAAGGAATTGGTGCTGCAAATGGCGTGGGAGAAGGTGTAGGCGCAGGAAATTATAAGGGAATTTCAGTTGAGCTTCTCTATCTCCTCACCAGTAACATCACTGTTTATCAAGCGTGGAGACAATCTGTGAATGAAACCTCCAGCATTAAGCCAACCTTTTCCTATAAGCAATACGAATTTGAGATCATCTACGGGTTCTAACTAGCAAAGTTTAGAAAGGAGTCGAGCCTTGATAAAATTAGACGCTGGTCACCGAGAATTTTTAAAGGGCAAGAGCCTTTTGATTGTTGATGATGGAATTCTCCATCACACTGTTGTAGAGCAAGCATGCAAGAAATTGCAGCTATCATTTGAGGGCGCTGAAACGGAGGAAGCGGCGCTAGCCTTCTATGCGGAAGGGAGGCGCTTCGATATTGTTTTGATGGATATTCATATTGGTTCAGATACTTTAGGATATGATGTTGCAAGAAAGATCCTCGAACTTGATCCAAATGCACTCATTATATCCTTTTCGTCTGATCCGGTAGCAATTCGCATGGAAAAAGGAGGAAAAATCATGGTCGGCCATTTAGAGAAAAATGGGGCAGCTAGCTACCTCTGCCCTGAATTGTACAAAATTTTGGAGCCTATCTCGAGAATGTAAAGGTTACCTTTGCACGCTTAAAGTGCTTCCGATCGATCTGATCCTTTCTCGAAACTTTTCTGATTTTCACAAAGACCAAATCAAAATCCTTAATCTTTTTTAGCTCCTGAACTAACTTTCTTGAAGATTTCTCCTCAAGAAACTTTGGGTAGGGGAAAAGAAGACAGGGAATTTGATGTTTTGTCTTTTTCACCTTTTTCACAAATGTTTTGAGAGCGTCCTGCCTAGGATCCTTGACGTAAAGGAAGTCGACAGAAGAAAAGAGTCTGAGAAATGAATCGATATATCGTTTGCGGGAGCGCGGAATATAGAAATGCAGCTCTGGATTAAAGGCAGCAAGAAGAGCGATATGGATTCCCTTTATTCTCTCCCAGATCAAGACTGAGGGGAGCCCTTGGTCGAGGGGAGAGTTCTTAATGTCTACTCGGTAAAGCGGTTTGACAAATATCCGGGCTAAGTAATTAAAAAAGTAGCCAGAGAGTCTTGAAGCAATACTGAGGACCATCACAAAAATGATTACGCCTGTGATGATGAACCCTTGAGCTGCTGTAAACTTAAACGTTTGACTGAACAGAAAAAGAAGAATCGGTGCAACAAGGACTCCACAGAAACTGAGAAAGTTCATTGCGGCCACAATTTGCCCTCGCCGCTGCTCTGGAGCATATCGTTGAATAAATGAATCGAAGGGAACGATAAATAGCCCTCCAAATACCCCCAACGCAAGGAGTGCAATGAAGATAAAGATAGGGAAATGGTACAACACTCCAAGGAGAACGATGATTGCAGAAAGAAGAATTCCCGAGATACATGCCATGCCTACCTCAGGTCGTTGATGGCTTATCCTTCCCCCTAGAAAGGCCCCACATGCAATCCCTACTGCGGTAAGGAGAAACAAATACCCTCCAGCAACCTCTGTGTATCCCATCGACTGTACAGCGTAGGGAATGACATTGAGTTGAAAATAAGCCCCAATAAATAAAAATGATGCAGAACCTAGAATTGCAACAAATAAATAAGGGATTTTTGAGGCGTAGCGAAGATTTTTGTAAATTTCGTAGAGAAAAAATGGATTGACCCGTTTTTGTGAAAGTTTTGGAGTTGTTTTCGGAATCAAGATAGAAGCAAAGAATCCAAATCCTGCCAAAACTAGACAGACCCCAGCAGCTAGCGGGAAGTTCTTATGGGTCACTTGCGTTAAAAATGATGCTAAAAAGGTTCCGACAATAATTCCTAAATAGGTAAAGGAGGTAATTAAACCATTTGCTTTGGGGATGTGCTCCTCTTTCACCAATTCGGGGATGATACTATACTTAGGAGGACCAAAAAAGGCACTTTGCATTGAGAGTAAAAAGAGAAGAGTGTAACTCGCCCAATCGCTTTTAAACATAAAGGCGACAATCCCCAGGGCCATGATGATCACCTCAGTAAATTTGAGAATAATGATCATCCTCTGTTTGCTAAATCGATCTGCAAGAACTCCCGCTCCCGATGAGAAAAGGAGGAAGGGAAGAACATAGACAATGCCTACCCATGTTAAAATAATGGGAGAGGCTGCAATTCCTTTGAGATCGATAAATAAGAATACAATGAGATACTTAAAAAAGTTGTCGTTCACAACGCCAAGAAACTGTGCAACATTTAGAAACTGGATTGCATGGCGCTGAAAATAAGTTTCTTTTTTGAAAAACCCAAAGCGGTGAAGGAGACTTTCAATCGTATGAAAAAAACCCCGTTTTTCATTCTTCTTCTTAAATAAAACCATACCTATTACTATAGCTGTTAAATACTGTTAAAAGAAAGTCTGATGATCGGAAAGCCAACTGTATACTTAAGCAATAAAGAAAAATTGCTCATATCACTTCTACGCGATAAGCTCTTTTCTAAAAAGAGCAAACCTTTTGCAAAAAAGTTTGTTTTTCTTCCCAACTCTTCTCTAAAAAACCCTCTTCTAGCTTCATTTGTTTCCGATGACAAACTGGATGTTGTTCTTGGTGTTGACTTTTTAGAACTCGGAAGCGGCGTTTCTACTCTCTATCAATGGACAACAGGAAAAAGCCTCATTTTTCCTCCCCAAGACCTTTTGACTCTCCACCTTGAAGCGATTCTTGATAAGCCTCATTTTGCCCCATCCCTTGCTAAAGAGTTCATCAAATATGGAAAGTATGGAGGATCTTTTTTAAAAAATTGGAGTGATGGGTGGCAAAAAGAGCTTTGGGATCAAATCACCACAAAATGGAATTACCCCTATCAGCTTTTAGAAACTTCTTTAAAAAAACCTGTCGAAACCGCTGAGATCCATCTTTTTAATTTTCCTTTTCTCCCTAAGCTTTACCACCTTTTTTTTGCTAAACTCGCGAAGTATTTCCCTATCTACTATTACCAGTTTTCTCCCTGCAAAGAGTTTTGGTCTGATACCGTCAGTGAAGTTGAAAAGGTTCATCTTTTAGAAAAAGATCCCCAGCTTTCCCTTTACCTAGAAGAGGGGCATCCTCTCCTTAAAAACCTAGGGCGCATGGGGAGAGAAACCTTCCGCACCTTTGAAGAAGAAGATTTTGTTCTCCAAGAGCATTACACTGAAACGCCTCCTCAAAGCAAACTTTCTCATCTGCAAAGTGATATGCTTCATTTTAGAAAAGGATCTGCAGAACAAGACGCCTCTATTCTCCTCCTTCCTGCCCCTTCTAAATTGCGTGAGGTAGAAATTCTTTATACAAAGCTCCTTTCCTTAAATTGTCCACCTTCAGAAATTCAAGTTTTTGCTCCGGATATTTCCACCTATGCACCTCTAATAGAACTCATTTTTGGGTCCGATGAATCTCCCTTTGATTTCATCATACGCGATCTTCCGCAGCAGCCCCTTCTCCAAACCTTCTTAGATCTCCTCACTCTTAACGATCACCGTTTTGACCTAGATAGCATCTTCAAACTCTTTTCAAGTCCTTATTTTGCAGCTCTTTCAGACAAAGAGGTAAAAGAGTTCAAAAGTTGGATGGATAAATCAGGTGTGAAGTGGGGTGTTGATAGCTCTCATCGAAAAAAACTTCTTCCAGACCTTCTTGACACCTCTGAAAGTGGAACGTGGGAAGAGGCTTTTGATCATCTCTTAAATAACCTTATTTTCCTTCCTCCCCAACCAACAGATTGGGATCTTCCTTATCTTGACTTCACAGATAGCGTAGTTTTTGGAAAAGCGATTTGTCTTATGCGCTCTCTTCGAGTCGATCTCGATACTCTGTTCTCTGCAGAGTATACAGCTACCGAGTGGTGCGAGAGACTTCTTTTTCTCTTCAATCGTTATCTCAATCCTTCTGAAGAGGAGCTTGCACCCATTCAGGAAAAAATCCTTCTCTTAAAGCAGCTCGATGCTTCCTATACTTTTTCTAGTATCAAACGGTATCTTCAAAGTAGTCTTAAACAAAAAAAAGGAGTCCGCTCCTCCAAACAACTCGAGGCGATTACCTTTCGCAGCCTAAAACCTGGAACGATTTTTTCCTCCCACACCATTGCTCTTTTAGGAATGCATGAAGGGGCATTTCCTCGTCCTCACACTTCCTCATCTCTCAACCTTCTTGCTAATAATGGGGACTACATTCCTTCTACTCCAGATGAAGACCGTTATCTCTTTTTAGAAGCGATTTGCGCCGCAGAGGAAAACCTTTTTATGACCTATCAAAACAGTAGCGAGGAAGATGGAAAAGAACAGCCCCCCTCTCTCATGGTTCAAGAACTTCACCCGATGGTAGAAAAACACCCTTCTTTTCCCTTTCATCACTCCTACTTTAAAAAGAAAGGGGTGTATTCCAAAAAGCATTTTGAAACGGCGCAAACCTTTTATGCACCAAAAGAAAAAAGCCCCTTCATTCCTGAATTTCTATCGCCAGCTCCGCTTCCAAGCGCCACACACAGCTATGCGCCAACAAAAGAAGAGCTCTCCCGATTTTCTAAACATCCTCTGCGCTTTTATTGTAACCAAACGCTTAATCTCTATCTTCACTACGAAGATCCTACCGATCCAGAATTTTTTCTTTCCTCCCTCCAAAAACATCGCCTCCTTTCCACTAAAGAATCTCTGAAAGAGGCCGAGGAAAGAGGACATCTCCCTCTTGGGCGCTTCAAAGAGATTGCCAAAAAAAAGATCACCGAAGACTACAAACCTGAGACAGAAGAAGGGTTTTCTTTTTTAGGAAATGATCTTTTCCCAGACCTGATCAAAATCTATCCCCTTTATCTTCTTGAGTCCCTAAAAGCTGAAACTCCTTTAATCTCTTTGAAAAATGGAAAAGGCTTTACATTAAAATCCGATCCTCAAAAAGCGTTTGATTCCTATCTTGAATATTACGATATCGCTCAACAAAGCCCCTCTCCATTGCACCCACTTCTCGCCGACGCCCTTTTGAGAAAAGATGCTAAAGCCCTAGCCACTCGAATCAAAAGCGCTCAGACCGATCCCTATATGAAAACCCTCTTTAAAGACTGTGACCCTTCAGTGGTTTTTGAAACGTGGGCTCCTTTCCTTCGAAAAACCTTCCACCCATTATTGGAGATGCTCGATGAAACGGTTTGATGTTCTAGATCCTGCGACCCCTCTTCTTGGTCACCACCTTTTAGAAGCCTCTGCTGGAACAGGGAAAACCTTTGCCATTGAGCACATCACCGCCCGCCTGATCGAAGAACACAACTTTGAACTCGATGAAATACTCGTTGTGACCTTTACGCGGGCTGCTACACGTGAGCTAAAAGCCCGCATTCAAAATACCCTTAAAAGCAAACCCCCATCCTTGAATATCCAAAAAGCACTTGCCCTTATTGATCAAGCGCAGATCTTTACAATTCATGGGTTTTGTCATCGGATGCTGACGGAGTTTGCCTTTGAAGCTGGGCTCGGTTTTACACTTTTAAGTGAAGAAGAATCCGACTACCGCTCTCTCTTAAAAGAGCACATTACAGACTTCTTTCGCACCTCTCTTCCTCCAGAGGAATATAGTACCTCTCAACTCTTTGCGCTTAGACAAGACAAAGAAACCCTGATCCAAAAAATCCTTTCTCTAGTGGAAAAAGAAGGAGAGTTTCCAACCTACGATTCCTTTTCTGCCTCTCATCAGAAATATAATAAGTTGAGACAAACCGCTCAATTCCCTGTTCAACTTCTCGATGAGTTTTCTAAAATTAAAGATAAATACGGCGTCTTAAAAACGCCCTTTAAAGAGCAAGTCACTCTTCTTGAAAAACCCTCTCTTACTATTGAGGAATTTGAAACCCTCACGGCGCAGCCCCCCATCCTTTCTCTTCTGACGATTGAAAACCAATATAAAAAATCGAAAGAGGATGCATCCCCCTTGTTTGATTTTGCAGGCTCCCTAAGTCCCGTTCTTGAAAATGCTGCATCGCCTCTTTGCACTCTCGTGCGCATCGCCCGCACCGCTCGCATCTCCGCGCAAAAAGCGCTTCGAGAAAAAGAAATTCTCGCTCCAAATGACATCCTCAAAAAAATGAACGAGTGTTTATCGCTCCCTTCCTTTCGCGAAAAAGTCCGCAGCCGCTACAAAGCAGCCATTATTGACGAGTTTCAAGATACCGATCCCGTGCAGTGGAACATCTTTAAGACACTATTTATCGATGATCCCATTCCTGCCCTTTATCTCGTAGGGGATCCCAAGCAATCGATCTATTCCTTCCGCTCAGCAGATATTTATACTTATCTTAGTGCCGAAAAAGCCGTTTCTCAAAAAGCCCACCTTGATACCAATTATCGATCAGATCCCAAGCTCATTCAAAGCCTCAACGCTCTCTTTTATTCGAACCCTCATTTCCTCTCTCTTCCTGATGCCCCAATGCCTTTTCATCCCGTCAAACATGCAGATATTTCCGATCGCCCCTTTCCTGACGATAAACATCCCGTTCACTTCTTTATTTATGAAACAGAAAAGAAACGAGAAAGAAGCTGGCCTTCTGTCGAAATTGAGCAGTCTACATTCTTCCCTTTCATCGCCAGTGAAATCCTAAACCTCATCAAACACGACTTTCAATACTCAGACTTTGCTGTTCTCGTTAAAGACCGTTTTCAAGCAGCGCGATTAAAAGCCTACCTTGAATCACACGACATCCCTACGCAATCCAAGAGCACAGAATCTCTTACGCTAGCACCCATCTTTCCCCTTGTCCGTTCTCTTCTTGAAGCGGTCATCAACCCTTCTGAAATCCCTGTAAAGCGCTTTCTTTCCCATACATGCAACCACCATGAACTAGTAGACGAAGACCTTCTTGCAAAAACTATTGCAGCATTTGCCAAGCCCCAATCCTTGCAAGAAGCCCTCCGCGATCTCTATACCCCTACCGACCTTGATTCCCACTCCGACTATCTCAAACTCTGTGAACTCCTTCTTGATTACCAAACTCAAACAAAAGCTTCCTTTCCAAAAGTTCTTGAGTTTCTTCTTTCTCTTAAAGAGGTTGATCGGAGCTCCCTTTCCGACCCAAACTCTGTGACTATCATGACCATTCACATGAGCAAAGGACTCGAGTTCAACGTCGTCTTTGCCCTCGGTCTTGTCAATCGTTACACAGGACGAGAAGATTTTGTTCGCCATCAGAAAAACTGGCTCCTCTTCAACCCTGAGCATGCCGAGTGTCAAGCGGCTTTGCAAAACCAAGAAGCCGAAAAATTGCGCCAACTCTACGTTGCCCTCACCCGCGCTAAGCACCGCGTCTACATTCCACTTCTTCGTGACACAAAACATACGCCCATCCCTCTTGGTCAAGCGTCCCCCCTAGAACTCTTTAACCCCACACCTACCGATGCAACCTATCTTGAGCCCCAAATACTTCCATTTAAAGAGACCAGAAAGCCAACACTTACATCTCCTGCAAACCCTACAAATCCCTATCCCCTCCGTTATCTTCATTCCTACTCCTCCCTCGCACATACAACGCCCCAACCCCCCGTCAACACACCAACAGAGCTCCCTAAAGGAGCCGAAACCGGACTCATTATCCATTCACTACTCGAAACAATCCTTAGAAACCCCTCCCTTGATATCCCAATCCTTCTCAAACAACAACTCCCTCCACACTTTCCCTACGAGCCCACACTTGATCTCATCAAAAGCGCTCTAAACACCCCACTCGCGCCCCATTCCTTTACACTCTCCCAAGTCAAACACCTTTATCCAGAAACAGAATTCCTCTATCCCAATCCCCCCAACCTTATCAAAGGGTTTATCGATCTTATCTTTCTTCATAATGATCAATACTTCCTTCTTGACTGGAAGACCAACCTCTTGCCCTCCTACGATCCCGAAGCACTTCACCTAGCCATGATCCATCATGACTATTACCTCCAGGCACGCCTCTACCATACCGCGCTTTCCCGCTACCTCCGCGGAGCGCCCATCGCCGGCACCTACTACATCTTTCTCCGGGGCCTCCCGGACGAGGGAATCCTATTCCTTCCTACTTAACCTTACCGCAGTATTCACAGCGCTTAGCCTCGTCAGGATTGCCGTGTCGGCATTGCGTACACACCCAACCCCAATCAACCGGTACCTCTCTCTTCTGCCCCCCATCAATCATTGTTGTACTCCCCAGTAGCAACATGAATAAAACAATACCCCTCAAATACATGACATTCTCCTTATTTGCCCAATGTAAAACCCTATACAAAATAAGAGATCCAAATTAAAGAGGAAAAATTACGCAACCCTTCCAGACAAGCATACTTCGTGAACTAGCCACAATAAAAAGGAGGTCATCGTCAACTGTGAATGAGACAGCCTTCTCAGCTATCAGGGCAGTAGTTGAATAAGAACCTGAGCCTCTCTCATACCATCTTGATTCCCTTTAAGCTGGGAAACATCAAAATATTTTTGGTAATATTCGAAAGCCGAGTCCTTGTCTCTAAGGGAGACATAAGCATTCCCAAGACCCCGGTATGCTAATTCGACAAAGCTTTCATTCGTTTCTATCATGTTTGAGATGGCTAAACATTCCAGATAATAATCAATAGCATCTTCATATCGATTACTCCCTGCGCAAACTTCTCCAATGTTATAGAGAGTGCCCGCTTCGCGCTCTTTGTCGCCCACGCTTCGCGTGACCTCCAGGGACTTAAAATACGTTTCTAGAGCTTGCTCATGATGTCCAAAGTGAAAAAGGTTAGAGGCTTCAAGAGAAAATCCAGATGCCAACCCCAACTGTACGGATCTTTTTTGGATGGCACGCGAGTAATCTTTTAACATGGCATCGGCATCCTCCTGGGAAAAAAGAAAAAGTTCTTTTCCCTGTTTGAGTAAGTAAGGCTCTTCTTGTATCTCTATATCAAAGTCTTCTAAATCTCCGACATACTCTCGATTTTTCAGAGAGACTTCTTTTAGAATAGCCTCTTTTGCCTTTGCAACTTTTTCTTCCGTGGGATTCTCCAGTCGATACAATCGAACCTTTTTTCCATTTGCTGTCTGAGAGAGCTTGTTAAGCCCAATCTTCGTAAATCCTCCACTTGTTAAAAGGTGGTTGTTACTGCTTCCAACTGCCGCCATATCTCCTCCAGGCTTTTAAACAAGGGATAGTAGATGAAATCTTCCATAGCTTGAAAGAATTATTTTTGTGCAAGAAATGCCTAGGTGAATATAGAGGTTCATTTTTGATGAGGAAAAGCTATCTATTTTTTTGTACACGAATTCTTTTCTGCTGACAAGCATACTTTGCAAACTAGGTAATGAAGGGGAGATAGTTGTTCATGTTGATGCATTCGAAAGAGGCATCTGGATATGTTTCAGTCCAAAGTTTGGGCGCTAGCGCACTGGTGTGATTTGATTTGAATTCATAACCAAAGAGGCTGCCCTCTCTTTCCTCGACCCAGTCGATTTCTTTTTGATCGTAAGTACGCCAGAAATAGTTATTACTCCAAAGCCGAGTGTATTCTTGTTTTTTGAGTCGCTCCATGACGATATAGTTTTCCCAGAGCGCCCCAGAGTCATCTCTTCTCTTGAGTTCATTGAAATTATTGATCAGAGCATTCCGTATACCATTGTCACAGAAGTAATACTTTGAAGTTTTGGTCACCTCTTTTCGCAGGTTCCTGCTAAAGCCACGCAAATTTGTAATGACAAAGACCTGTTCTAGAAGGTCGAGATATTTTTCTACAGTTAATTTATTGATGCCAAGCTTAGTCGCAAGTTCATTATGAGAAACCTCGTTTCCTACTTGAAACGCAAGAAGAATAAGTAGGTCGACAAGTTTCTTAGATTTTTTGATTCCCTCAAAAGCTAAGATATCCTTCAGAAGGTAAGATGAGACAAGCTCCTGCAAATACTCTCTTCTGGAGGCATTACCTTTCATTGTAACAATTTCAGGATAGGATCCATACACGAGGCGGGATTCTAGGTTAGCCTCCCTTTGAGGCACAGTTTCTATTTGATTCAATTCGGTTTGAGATAGAGGATACATCTTTAGCGTATACTTTCTACCCGTTAATGGCTCTCCAACTTGTTTGGCCAAGTCAAACGTAGAAGATCCGGTTGCAACGATCCTTAAGTGAGGAAGATGATCGACAATAAGCTTTAAGTTTAGACCAATATCGGGGATATACTGCGCTTCATCAATGACGAGAAGGTTATAATCCCCAATAAACTCCTGAAGCTTTTCTAAAGAACAGCTGGAAAGATGGCCTTGAACAAACAGGTCTTCTCCAGTCACAAAGAGTGCAGGCTCCTCATTCTCAAGAAACTTCTTGATTAAGGTCGTCTTTCCCACCCGCCTTGCCCCATAAATAATGACAACCTTAGCAGGCTTGGTAAGCGATCTGAGTCTTTCTAGCTGATTTTGAGGGATATACATCACTTCACCATCTAAATTCTTATAAATTTAGTATAGTTAAACATCTAAATTATGTAAAATTTAGTCACTCAAATGACTAAATTAATAGAAATTTAGTCAGTTAAAAACCTAGCTCTCACTTGACAAGTGCGAAATTGCTCTTAGATAATACCACTACCCCCAAATTAAAAAATCTTCTTGCTTTGACCTATATTGCTGCATCGTGAGATAATGCCCCCGATTTTATTAGAAGAGGGAAAAGATGACAGAACAACTCAGTAGACACCCACGTAGACATGTAGAGCCACATCCACTGGATGGAGCACTTTCTATGGCAGGTAAGCTCATCACCGCTCCTTTTAGAGGACTACACTACATAGAAAAAGCTCTCACAGGAACCTACACAGCAAGCCAAGACTTCTTCTCTCGCTACCAGTGGACCTTGCACCACTTGAAACAAAACTCCGTGACATCCACCTGCGCACAACAAAAGCAAGTGGCCAGTCCTACATCGACAAAAAACAACAAGACGCAACAGAGATCCAAACGTCTATCGCATCTCTTAAAAACGCCCCCATAGAGTCAAGTTGGGAAGCGTGGCTCCTTAAACACCAAACCACCTGCCCAGCCATAGAGTCCAACATCTTGGGCCTTAACCACACCACCTACCTCTACGTCTCTGAAGGGAGAGAAGAACTCCAAGGGATCAACACCGAAGATCTCAATACCCTTTTTTACAATACCCTCGTAGATATCGCAAAAGCGCACTACACCTCCCACGCCCAAAAAGAGTACCACACCCTTTACGAGAGTGCCCAAAGAAAGCTCCACGCGCTTGAGCAAAACTACACCACCTACCATAACACGTGGGGCAACTATCTCTGGAGCAACTGGGAAAAAAACCACCGGCAAGACGCCTACACCCTTCACACACAACTCTCCT
Source organism: uncultured bacterium (assembly GCA_964350675.1). GTDB lineage: Bacteria > Chlamydiota > Chlamydiia > Chlamydiales > Simkaniaceae > Neptunichlamydia. The sequence continues at coordinate 27,073 of CAYGKJ010000019.1, forward strand.
GCCTAAGACATCTCCATAGTAATCTCATCGCCATCTCTAGAGATCCTCTGCCCAGTCTATATCCCCTCCAACAGACATTTAACTCCCTCTTCCGATCCTTTGTCCCTCCAGAAGAACACTCTCCCTTCCGCTCCTCCGCACCTGACACGTGGCACCACCACCCTCACCGAGGGAGCGTCATCCACACAGGACAGCCCAACCTTACAAACACCCTGCAACTCGCCTTTTCCGACCCAAGACTTGCTGAGCAAACCACCACAGAAAACAGAGAGCTCAAACAACTCTATCACCAGTTCCTAAACGCCACCTGGAACATCCAATGGGACGCCCTCTACCAACTCATCACAAAACCCTCTCCTCAAAAATCGACACATCCCTACCAGCAATTCATCGCCACCTACCAAAAACTAACCCCCACTCATGCCGTCTACTCCTCAAGAGGAGTACGTCTAAATAGAGAAACCATTTTCTCCAGCCAAACAACCCTCACCCTAGAATGCAAACCTGACCATACCCTAGAAACCCTCCTTACAAAGCACTCCAATGCCCCTCTTTTCAACACCCCTCCCGAGTTTCTTATCATCAACCTTGAGCGCATAGCAGACACTCAAATCGGACTTCAAGAACAGTTTTTCCTTTTGCCCACACATACAACCTCACGTCAAGGAGCCGTCTACGAACTCGTCTCCTTTACCTCTTCAGGCGCCCACTACCGCAAAACCCCCTTGGGATACACCCGCATTCGCAATACTCTCAAAGAAATCACTCCA
>CAYGKJ010000020.1:0-27153 GCA_964350675.1 uncultured bacterium
GTAGACCGGAGAAATTTCACCTCCAGTCCCTTACAGACTCCGTACACGAACTTCTCAGCTCATACGGATCCTATTAACCATTCATTCTTTCAGAGCTTTATGGTCGATATTTCTGATTGATACCATTTATCAAAAATAACTTGCAGAATTGGCTTTAAGATTTTCATGGAGAAATTGGGTTTGGAAATCGACACTAACCACAAGTGGTTAGTGAGATTGAGAACCCTATTTCAGCTGAAAAGACAAAGCTCAATTCACCAAGTTATTTTTGATAAATGGTATTACCCCTTCTTTTAGTTACTATTAAACCTTAGAAATCTTGTTTTTGAACTGTTTTTCTTCGATTTATTTCAGCTCTATCCATGGCTTCATCACAAAGATTCATAACACGCGCTGAAAGAGCTTCAAAACTCTCTGCAGAAACTCTAAAATCTCCCCTTGACTTGATATATTCTTGAACGAGACTTTTTTTAATGAGTACTTCGCTTTTTTTAGCTTTTTTAGCTTTTTTCTTTTTTTTGGCCATCTTTGGATCCTTTTGCTTTGATTACGGAAATTTTTTTTATATCAGAATCCTATTATTTCCTCCAAACTTTCAAATTCTCTAAACGAATAAGTGTCGTATTTTAGGTTTAAAGTGTCACACTGATTTGTGCACCAACAACCAGGGCGTCTTTGATGGTACCAAGGCCTCGAGGATTAATGATGTATTGGATATCAGGAACAATAATAAACCAAGGGTTGATTTGGAACCAATGATTGAGTTCCACCAAAGCTTCAAAATTTTGAGGCTGGTTCCCAAAAGTTGGGACAGGTATCATCCGTGTACGCTTTGCAATTCCCTGCGCCTCTCTCATGTCAGTGCTATACTTCCCATAGATAAATCCCAGGTTGGTATAGTCCTTGGGACGAGATGGAAAGAGTCCTTTATAGACAAGCCCTGAAGAAATGTAGAATGGCAATAAGTTTCGATCTTTTGACGCAAAAAGAACTGCTATAAAAGGCGTAAGCCCTCTCTCTAGCTTGGGATCTCCCACCCGCAAGACCATCTGATCAATGAGAAAGTAATACCCACTGTTTCCGTGGTAATGTCCCCCTAAAAACTTATCACCTTTGCTATCCGTATAGTAAAAATAGCCGGCACGGTAATTCCCTGGATAGCCGGTATCAGTCTTGAGTTGATTGACCTGGTAAGACCATTCGGTAATCAGTTGCGTTCCATCCGAGCCATTAAGTGACCAGTTGAACCCATGATACTTGTTATCAGCAATATTATCTTGAGCAACATAAGCTGCAACTTTTGCTAATATTCTCTTGTATGGACGAAACTGAAGCAAAAAGCCCCACGTAGCATTAGGATAGGCCGTAAAAGGACCATTAAAGAAAACAGAGATGGGGTTTCCATCAAATCCATTGTTCACAAATTTGTAGTAAAGTTCAGACTGCAAAAAATCATTCCCGGCATCAAGACGCCCCAGTTTCATGAGAAGCCGCTCTTTAAAAAGAACCTGTTTCAGATACAGTTCATTGAGACGGATATTTTGGCCCCCGTATACCTGAGCAACCGGATATTGATTCCCAATTTTATTTGCACTTAAGTTTGTCCCTGTGCGCCCAACTAATGAGGAATATAAGGACAGCCCCTTAAGAGCAGTGTATTTCCCAATATCGATATTGATATCGAGGCCAAAGGATCCCGCAAAAGCAACCCCTTTCGCTTTTCCACCAATGGGGTTCCCCAAGATATCCGCGACGTAAGACATTCCTATTGTCACCCCATCGCGAGCAAGCTTCGAGCGTCCACCCTTCCAGTCACCGGTTAGGTAAGCGCGATCCCACCATGATGTATCAGGCGACTCAGGAGTATAGTAGTCAACCATGTCCTCGTGACGCTCTGGGGCAGTTCCTGAAAATTTGGAATCTGCACCATGCAAGCTAACAACAACTAAAAGGGCTAGAATAAGTTTCTTCATCGCAAATCAACCGAACGATCGTGATTAATAAAATACCGATTCAATATTTTCTGGTTTCTCGCGCCAAGAATTTCTCGATCAATAACGATCTCAATACCATCTCGAGTAACAATAAAAATATAAGCGCCCTCATCATTCTCGATCACTTCAATCAGATCGCGAATATTACGGATTTTTTTTCCATTAACTTGATCAACAATTTTCTTTTCCAAATGTTGGTATCCCACATTAACAATATCATCAAGAACTCTTGATAGGACAACTACCTCATCTCTTCCTCGTTGAACTTTCCCACGAAAAAGATCATAGAAAAGATCTATAAATCCAAGACTCTGATCAATGTCAATGTGTTTAAGAAAATTTTGTACCAGGGGTTGAAACACTAGTCCCGCAGAAATATAGTAGGTGGGAGGCTTGTCAAACTCTTGACGCACAAGCGGTCTTCCCTTCTGTTTTGGGTCCACAACGCTACTCACTTCCAAGCGACTTCCTTCTCGCATTACTGCAACATCGATGCTATCTCCAAAATGCTTCATCATAATCAAGTATTGAAAAGGGAGTGAAATTCCCAGATCTTTCAATTCCACCCATCCATGGGAATCAATCTCATATCCATCAAGCGCTAAAAGAATATCCCCAGTTTTTAAGAAATCTGTCAGAAAATGATTTTCTGGAACTTCAACAACAAGGAGTCCCCCTTTTCCTTTCTCAATACCATAATAGGCACGCATAGCAGGATTGCGAATAGGTTGTACCTTGAAGGGGTTTTCTGGAAAACCCAAATACTCTTCTCTTTCCACTTCATCCATAAAATGCTTGATGATAGGGATGGGAATCATATACCCAAGATTCTGACCAAAAAAGAACGCCTGATGAGCAACTCCCACAACCTTTCCGCCTGAAAGAACCGGTCCTCCACTATTACCAGGGTTAATCGGTGCATCGATCTGAGAAATCAGAAGGTTGGCTCCAGAGTGCGCATAATTTCCGATTTCCACCCGAGAGACAATTCCCTTAGTCACAGATAATTCACGTCCTCCCATAGGAAATCCATGAACAGCCACCTCTTCCTGACGATGGATCAGCTCATCACCAAATTGGAGAGCTGTTTTTCCTTCAAAAAAGGAGGGGTCTTCTAATTCCAAAATCGCCAAATCGCAATCATGCCCCACCACTTTCACACGTGCTTCATACCAGTCCCGTGAAGATCCACAACGAATCTCAATAAATGAAGCGTCTTTTATCACATGAGCATTGGTGACAATACGATTTTCTTCAATGATAAATCCCGATCCCCCCGTTCTCTCTGTTGTTGGAGGCGCCCAAGGACTTTCATAATCATAATCCTTGTGAGTTGTTGCAATTTGCACCACAGAGTTTTCCATCTCTTCAAAGGCAAACACAGAGAAAGTAAAGAAGAGCAATCCAAAAAATAACGATTTCACTAATGATTCCTAAGGTAAAATTTTTAAAAGATCTTATGTAATCTTCCCCTTTCTTGCAATAAATCCCTTTTCAGAATATGAGAAAAAGAAAGAAACAGGACAAGTCATGTATCAGTTTTTCTCAAAGTTTGGTTACAAAAAAAGACAGGGAGAATGGCTTCCCATTCTACTCGTACGCATTTGTCTAGGAATCTTCTTTATCCTTTCAGGATTCTTTAAGGTTTTCCATTCTAAACAACACACGGCGCTGCTGGAAACACTGCAAAAAGCCCATATCCCCTTCCCTGAATTTAATGCTTATTTAGTTCCGGTCCTAGAATTTATTGGAGGGATCCTCATCCTCCTTGGTCTCCTCTGCTCACTAGCATCTCTCATGCTCTTTGCCATCATGATCATCGCACTTGTGACCGACCGTATTGCCTCTGTTGCTCTGCACGGCGGACTGATGACACTTGAAAACTTCCTCTATCTTCCAGAAGTTCTCTATGCCCTCATGTTCCTCTGGCTTTTTTTCTCCGGACCTGGAAAGGTCTCTTTAGATTTTTCCTACGGCAAAAAGAAACGCCACTCCACCTACTGATTCTTGAGAGTTATTTAAACAGCCAAGGTTACGCTCCCAAGAATTTGGGAGCATCAATTCTAATGGGGGGGATTTACTATATTGTTTGCCCAATCAAAGGCTTCCTCTGCGGAAGCACCCGTTGTATTCATGCGAGATTTTGTCAATGCTAAGATTCGATGAAGGGTTCTGGGAACGCCATTTTTTAAACTCTCTTTATCAGCTAAAGTTGCAGGAAGCTCATACCTTTCAAGAATAGCTAGAACAATCGCATGTCTTTGCTCTGAAGATAGGGGTTTAATATCTAACCTTGTAAAGCGATTATAAAGTGCCATATTTGACTGGAAGTGGCGAAGATCTGAAGGAGTTGATGCTCCAATCACTCGAAGATTTGGATTCGTAAGTAGTGGCAACAAATGCTGATCGGCACCATTAGCATTATCTCGATGAGCTCCTGCTCCGATGAGTTGATGGAGTTCATCGATGAATAGAATAACCTTCCCCCCTGCTGCAGTCTTCCCTTCTACAAACGTTTTGACATTTTGAATATTCCTTGCAAAGTGACCAACTCCGTCAGAAGCCTCTAAATCATTTGCCGTGAGTGAATAAACCCTGCAATTTTCAAACCCAGGAATGTCATTTTGTTTGATTAGAAAAGCTAAACGTTCAATAGTTGCAGTTTTCCCTGAACCCGAGTCTCCCACGAGCATTAAGTTATTCGCAGTACCATCTTCAGCTAAAAGTATGGTTCTGAGGTTCAGAAAAAGCCCTTCTGGCTCAGAATAGACTTTGTCTTGCGCTTCTTCTGTTAAATCTCTCATAAATGAAGGTAAGCTAGGATCCATGTCAGGAGTATTTGATTTACCAGGACCCGCGTATGTTGCATATCCTACAACCCCGAGATAAGGGAGTTGCATAATAGAAAAAAATCTGCACTGCAACTTTTTTGCAACATCTGTTTCTAAAAAAGGAGTGTGCATAATCGCTGCAATTGCAACAAAAGTAATGATCTCACCTAGAACATAGTACGGTACAAAAGATAGGTCTCCACGAGTTTTCCTTTTATTGAGGGCCACGGCCCCCAACCCGGACATAACCGAAACTGTCCCGTACAAATTATTGAATTGTTTTATTTCAGTTGGAGCAACCTTTGATAAATATTTATAGAGAGAATATGAGAATAAAAGATTTCCTGCTCCATGAAGAAACATTGTGGCAGAAACTTTGTTTGTGCTTTGTTTTGGATGAATTCTCGTCATATATGCAGCTCCCTTAAAAAAGGAGCCAACCATCCCAATACCAGCAGCGCCAGCCAAAGAATTTATTGTCACCAAAACACCCTCCATTTAATTTAAAATAATTAATTTTCACAAGGGATGATACATTACAAAAGTTTTATTTTTCAATGATTTTTATAAAAATCAGAGGCAATATAATGATATTGTAGAACTAGTATATAAAAATTTTAATTGATTTTATTAACCCCTAGTAAACACCGCAGAAAGATACACGTCGAGTATTGACAAGACATAACCAGTTACTTTCCTGAGGTTCTCTTTGCCCTCATGTTCCTCTGGCTTTTCTTCTCAGGACCTGGAAAAATCTCGTTAGATTTTGCCTACGGCAAAAAGAAACGCCACTCCACCTACTGATTCTTTTTAAAATATTTTTGATGGTATTCCTCTGCCTCATAAAAAGAGGCAGCAGGGAGAATTTGTGTGACAATCGGTTTGTCAAAGTGAGGGGTCATCTTCTCCAGCGAGGCTCGCGCTTCCTTTTCTTGCTTGGAAGAATGTGTGAAGATTGCTGAACGATATTGGGTTCCTACATCAGGCCCCTGCCGATTAAGGGTAGTTGGATCATGGGTTTTCCAGAAGATATTTAGGAGCATATCGTAAGAGATTTCTTTGGGGTCAAAGACAATTTCAACAACTTCCGCATGACCAGTATCGCCTGAGCAAACATTTTTATAGGTCGGATCAGGAGCACTCCCACCAGTATACCCCACCCGAGTAGACTGAACGCCCTTGAGACCATCAAAAACCTCTTCAACTCCCCAAAAACACCCCGCAGCAAATGTCGCCTTTTCCATATTCAATTCGTTTGATATACTGGTCTTGTCAGGTTATAAAAGTTTTGAATATGGTGCTACTGGAAATATTAAAACGCCCATTTAACATTTGGTTTCCCGCACGCGTTGAGGGAAATACGGAAGGTCTTGGGACCTTCTCAGGAGTCTATTTACCAAGTGTTTTGCAAATGCTGGGCGTCATTTTATTTATGCGCCTTGGGTGGATTACAGGACACATTGGCCTTCCGAAAATGACGCTCATCATTTTGATGGCCTCTTCGATCCTCTTTTTGACAGGGCTATCGATGACTTCGATTGTCACGAATATGAAGGTGGGAAGTGGGGGCTCATATTATATTATTTCCCGTTCCCTCGGAATGGCCTTTGGAAGCGCAATTGGGATTCTCTTGACAATCGCTCAACTGACAACGATTGCGATTTGTGTATCAGGATTTGCAATTTCCCTTCAGGAACTGATGCCCCATCTTTCTCTGACATTTCTGGAGATTTGCACGCTTACAGGTCTTGCGCTTGTCTCGTCTTTCCCCGTGGACTTTGCCCTTAAAACCCAGGGAGTTATCTTTTGCATTGTCGTCACCTCTATCGTATCGGTTTTCTTTGGAAGCAGCACAAATATCCCTGAAACTGTTAAGGTACTCCCTTCTTTCGAAACGATCTCATTTTGGGCAGCATTTGCCCTTTTTTTTCCCGCAACAACGGGAATTGAATCGGGAATGGCTATGTCAGGAGACTTAAAAAGTCCTTCCCGCTCTTTAGCCATTGGAACCCTTGGCGCAGTTGTCACAGCCTATATTGCCTACGTATCTTTATCCATTTTCTTAGCAACGAAAGTTCCTGGTGATTATCTGAGATCCCATCCAATGATCATCTATTATGTTTCGAAAGTGGGAATTCTCTTTATCTTGGGAGTTTGGGGAGCAACACTTTCAAGCGCCCTGGGAAGTATGATTACCTCTCCTCGCACACTTCAAGCGCTTGCAAAAGACAAAATCCTCCCCTCATTTTTTGCAAAGAGTCCACGACGAGCAGGGATTTTGATTATTATCCTAGCAACAGCAATGACTTTGTTAACCGATATGAACCATCTTCTTCCTATTCTGTCGATGGTCTGCTTAATGACATACGGCCTCCTAAATTTTGTCGCCTTTTTTGAAACCCTTTTGAAGAACCCTAGCTGGCGTCCTCTTTTTAAAACACCCATTGCCCTTTCACTCGTTGGAACAATTGCCTGTTTAGTAAGTATGTTTATGATTAATGCAGGATGGACCTTTATTGTTCTCCTAGCAGTCGCGGGGCTCTGCTTTTGGACAACAAAGCGAAATCTTAAGGGAAATTGGAATGACATTCGCTACAGCATTTTCTCCTTTTTTGCCTCAACAGCAACGAATAAATTGGTCCATATTAAAAAGAATCCACGGAGCTGGCGTCCCAATATATTAACGATTGTAGACCCAGAGTTGAAAGATCATGGAATGATCAATTTCGCCCATGCTCTCAATCAATCGAAAGGATTTCTTACCTATGGAACAACTCTTCCAGAAAGCAAAAGCATTGAGTTCACCCAAAGGACTTTTAAAGAGTATTTTAAAGAGCGGGATATTCCCTGCTTTTTCCATATCAATGCCCACAAAACCTCAACACTTGGAACACACAACATTGTACAGAATTACGGCTTAGGTCCGTTGCAACCAAACACCATCATTTTGAAGCCTCAAGAAGAAAAGCTAGAAGAGTTTTGTGAACTGATTTGCGCTTCATATGAATTGCAGAAGAACATCATCATTTTTAAAGGAGACACGATTGAAAAAAAGGAATCTATCGACCTATGGTGGGGCGGACGGTATCACTCTAATTTTGAGCTAGCCCTTGCACTATCTCATTTGCTGCAGTCAGGAAAAGAGTGGATGAAAGCGAAAATCACGATTAAGACGATCGTCAAAAACAAAGCTGCTGAGATTCATATGACGAAACTCTTTGAAAAATACCATTCTGTCCTCCGCTTCAACAATCTCTGTTTTAAGCCTTATCTTGATGATTCGATCGACTTTTACACACATATCACTGAATACTCAACAGAGGCTGATTTGACATTCTTGGGACTAAGAGCCCCTGATTTTGATGACTACACTACCTATTATAAGCGACTCATGGAGCAAACGGCAGGAATGAAAAATGTGGCTTATGTCCTAGCAGGAGAAAAGCTCAACTTTCAAGGGATTTTCGAATGAAAGTGCTCATCTACGCTGATGAAGGAGTCAGTTCATTTTCTCTTCAAGAAACACTGAAGACTTTTCGTATGCGTTATGCCAACGTGGAGACAGTTGATCACAAAGTCCTACGCGGTAGTGATTGGGAAAAAGAGACATCTCTTATTATTATTCCTGGGGGAAGAGACATTCCTTATGACCGAAAACTCAAAGGAAAGGGAACGGCTAAAATCCGAAAGTTTGTAGAAGAAGGAGGGAGCTTTTTAGGTATCTGCGCCGGTGCATATTTTGCCTCTGCCGAAGTCATCTTCGAAAAAGGGACCCCTATTGAAGTCCATGAAAAACGAGAACTTTCTTTTTTTCCAGGAGCGGCTGTAGGAACGCTCTATCCTCACTCTCCCTTCGTTTACGAATCAGAAAAGGGCTCTCATGCCTCTTCCGTCACTTTCAAAGAGGAGGAGCTCAGTCTCTACTATAATGGGGGGTGCACCTTCAAAGATGCAGAGAAATACCCCGGAATTACCATCCTTGCTCGCTTTCATGATGCTGCAGACCAGCCTGCAATTATTCATTGCAAAGTTGGGAAAGGAAACACCATTCTTTCGGGCGTTCATTTTGAGGTAAGCCCAAAAAATTTAAAAAAAGAGGGCTGCGAACAAAAAATGATCGATCAGTTAAAAATTTCAGATCAAAAAAGGGACCGCCTCATCGCTTTTCTCATGAGTTTACTAAACCCATGAAATCTTCAAAACGACAGTTTTGGGTTAACTTTGCTGCCGCAAGCACGGGGAATCTTTTTGAGCATTATGACAAAGCCCTCTTTGCGTTCTTAGCCCCCTTTCTAGCCCCCCTTTTTTTTGAAACTTCATCCCCAATTACCGCACTGATTTACACCTATGCAATGATGCCTCTTGGACTATTTTCAAGACCCTTTGGAGCCCTTATCTTCGGCCGAATTGGGGACCGGAAAGGGCGGAAATCTGCCCTATATTTAACGTTGATTGGAATGGCCCTTACGACAACCCTTATGGGGTGCATCCCTACCTACAAAACAGCAGGATGGATTGCTCCAAGCCTGCTTGCCCTCGGTCGTTTGGTCCAAAACTTTTTTGCATCTGGAGAAACAACAGGAGGTTCTCTTCTGATCTTAGAATCATGCCCTGAAGAGCGCCGCAGTTTTTATAACAGCCTTTACGGATGTTCAACAATCCTAGGGATCTTAGTCGCTTCTTTTGGTGTAACAGTTCTCAGTTTTCAAGGATCGATTGAAACAACATGGCGGATACTCTACTGGATCGGAGGAATCACCGGTGTTCTTGGCCTATTCATGCGTTTCGCTGCCGTTGAGGGGGAAATTTCACCAAAGCCTCGTGTTTCGGTTCTTCCTCTTCTTTGGAAATACCGATTTCAATTTCTAATGATCGTATTCACTTCTGGGTTTTCTTACGCCAACTACTATATGATCACCTCTTTTCTCAACGGATATCTTCCTCTTATCGGCTCGATTACAAGGGGAGAAGCGATGCAAGCAAATACCTATATCTTGGGATTTGATTTCCTCCTACTGCCCCTTGCAGGAATTTTGGCTACTCGATTTCCAAAAGAGAGGCTCCTCCTCTTTTTTGGAGGATTAATTTGCCTCCTTTCGATTCCCCTCTATTCCTTTTTGGCCACCGCACCATTAATGGTTATCATGACAATTCGACTCGTATTTGTCTCTTTCGGAGTAGGGTTTTCGGTAGTCTTAGCCCCTTTTTATCAAGACCTTATTCCTGCAGAGAGTCGCTATACATTGATAGCCTTCGGAAATGCAATCGGGTCCCAGTTCTTAGGAACAAGTGCCTGCAGCTTTAGCTTCTTCCTTTATAAGCAAACAGGGTGGGTCGCCTCTCCAGCTCTTTACCTGATGGGACTTGCCACTATAGCAATCTTTACTATCTATCTAGGAAGTCGACTCCCGACAGCGCGTTTCTCTAAGGAAAAAGAGCGCAACACAGAGCCCCGCTAAGAAAAAAAAGGGAAGAGCACCAAGAGCTATTCGATAACCTGAAAGAGCATAATATTCATTTGGCCCGGGGATAAAAAAGGTAAGAATCCCATTCACGAGGTAATTACAAACAAGTCCCCCAGCAACACTCATTGCGACATTAAGCCCCAAAGAAGCACCCAATGAGGTCGGGGGCGAAAGATCTTTTACGAAGGCAAAAGTAAGGATTTGCGCTGCTACCGAAAGTCCAAGAAAAAACAGCAAAAGGATCCCAGCAGGAATGGAAATGTTTGAGAAATACAAAAGAAACAAAGAGGAAATCAACCCAATTGCCGAACTAAACACAAGGAATGGAATCCGGCGCTTCCAGCGATCAGATAGGTATCCCATAAAGGGACTAAGCACACCAGCTGCTAACCAAAAAACCATCATTCCATGACGAGCATGGGATTCAGTTATCAAAAATCGCTCTTCCAAAAAAGGAATAGCCCAGTGCTTTGCAAAAACAATGACAGCTCCCCACCCGCAAAAAGCATACACGCCAATCGCCCACATCTGCTTTGAAGCAAATAGCAGCTTCAGCTCTTTTAGGTAACGATGCTTTCCCGCGCGATCAGGCCCCCTCAGAGAAGGACAATCTTGAACAACCAGGAGGCACATTAAGACTAAAATGACCCCAACAGTTCCCATAACGACCATCACCACGCGCCAAGAAAGGTAATACTTCATTAATAGCCCTAAAGGAACACCTCCTACTAAAACCCCAAAAGTAGAAAAAAATTGACCGATCCCTGAAAGAGTTCCAAATTTTTCATGAGGAAACCAACGTGCTACAACTATCAACATTGCAATAAATGTAAAAGGCGCCCCGATCATAAGAAAAACTTTTGCGGCTATCGAAAAAATCGGCTCAGCACTCCAACCCATAAAAAACATTCCCACTGCAGAACATGAGACAGCAATAGGCAGAAGAATCCTAGAATTAATGTGATCAAATAGGATTCCAACGGGAATTTGAGCAAGAAAAAACACATAGACAGCCACGGTTGTCATCAATCCAAAAAGATCGTGAGGCAGTTGCAATTCCTTGACTTGATGATACTTTGCCACCTGAGGCGCAGCTCGCATAAACTGATCATAGGAAAGAAAGCAAACCACTAAAATAAAAGTAAAGATTCCATGAATCCGCGTATCCTTCTGCATGAAACTATCTATACAGATTCTTGCAAAAGAAAGGAAGGATGCTCCTGAAGAAAAGAATCAAAAGAGGTAATTAATGGAGTTGGAAGCGCATCGAGGGGAAACCACTCCCACCCTAAACACTTTTGGGGTTCTCGACATTCAACTTCCCCTTCAAATTCAGAAATGAGAACAAAAAGAGTAATATAATGTTGATTTTTGGGAGCAATAAGATTGTTCGTATAGGGACCGCGGAGCAAAGTCTTTGCAATGAGCCCCGTTTCCTCTAAAAGTTCGCGCGATGCACACTCTTCAACCGACTCCCCATATTCGAGATGCCCACCTGGGGGAGCCCAGGTGGCATCACCAATTATGCCCTTGCGCTTGCCAAGAAGGATTTTTTCCTCTCGGATCGCAACAGCTGCCAGACCCACACGTGGGCGTTTATCTATTTCCTCTTCCAACGAAGCCAAAGACCACCTAAAGTTGAAGCCAAAAGAAGCTTCACTCCCGCTAGGGGAAGAAAAGGAACAAGACCTGCCATCAAGCTTTCCTTAACAGAAAGCAAGCGCGTCAAAACTCCCACCCCTAGGGTGTAGATAATCACCTGACCAACTAAAACGCTGAAAAGAACCCAAAGAGAATTTGGCTTTTCCTTTACAGAGATCAGTTTCCCTATTACAAATGCAGCAATGGGGAACGCCAAAAGGTATCCTGCCGATGGGAGTGCAAACCACATTGCGTTAGAAGCTCCTCCAGAAAGCACTGGAAGTCCAAGAGAAATCAGCGCAAGATATAGAAGAGCAGAATAGGAAGCGATTCTTCCACCTTGCATTGTTGCAAGCATGAAGACTCCCAGGGTTTGCATCGTCATTGGAATAGGATAAAGAGGAATTGAAACTTGAGCACAAGCGGCGAGGAATAAGCCTCCGACTAACACCTGTGTTGCTGTCCAAACCCTAGACTTAGCTTTTTCCGAAAAAGCCGGCTTTGATTCAATAAAAACTTCCATATTCACGCCTCCAAAAAAGGTTTTATGGGGTCATTATCGGTCATTTAATGTTTTTGAGCAATAGATCCGACCAGATCGTAGTCCAAAGCTTCGGTAATTTTAACTTGATACAATTTTCCGAAAGCATCTACTCCGGTGATATCATTAATGATTACTTCTCCATCGATTTCAGGGCATTGCCCACGGTGACGCCCGACCATGAGAAGGGAGGATTCAGGATGATAACCTTCGATAACTACTTCTAACGTCTGACCAACTTTTTTATTGAGAAGCTGGCGAGAAACTTTTTTCTGGGCCTTTGCCAAGCGTTTTTGGCGCTTTGCTTTTACTGCATTAGGAATTTGATTCGAAAGACTTGCTGCATGACTCCCAGGTTCCTTTGAATACTGAAAAATACCCACATTATCTATCGGATGCTCTTCAACAAACTTCAAAAGTTCCTCAAACTGTTTTTCAGTCTCTCCAGGAAAACCAACGATTAAACTCGTCCGGATCGTAATCTCTGGAATCTCCAAGCGGAGAAGTTCTAATGAGCGGATGATTGCTTCTTTTGATGTTGCCCGATGCATAGACTTGAGCATCTCATCGTTAACATGCTGAATGGGCATATCGAGGTATGGGCAAATCCGAGAATCGCTTTTCATCAATTGAATAAGTGGATGGGTGATTTCATCGGGATATAGATATAAAAGGCGCAACCAAAAATCGCCTTTCTCTTGCAAAAGAGTTTCCAAAACCTTGATTAATCCGTCTGAACGTTTGTATCCCTGATCTTTTCCCCAGTCCCCTAAATCTTGAGCAATGAGAATAATTTCAAAGACACCTTGAGCTCGAAGGGTGCGGAACTCTTTGACGATCTGCTCAAGAGCCTTACTTCGGAGAGGTCCCTTAATCTTAGGGATAATGCAATAAGCACACCGCTTTTTGCACCCCTCAGCAATCTTCAGGTACGCATAATGCGATGGAGTTGAAACTTGCCTGGGGACTTCCCCTGCTTCCAGATAACTCCGTGCTGTTGTGATGCGGCTCCCTTGCGTTTTTGATTCGATTGCACGAAGAATTCCCTCAACATCTCCTGATCCTAGAAGATAATCTATATCAGGAAAGTGTTTCTTGATCTCCTGGTCATGAGTTTGGACCATGCAACCCGTAACGATAATTTTTGCCCCCTCTTTTCGCTCTTCATACATCTCTCCAATGGTGGCAAGAGATTCTTCTCGAGCAGCTTCTAAAAATCCACAGGTATTGATAATGATGTAGTCGGCGTCTTCTATCCCATCCGTTGGTTCGTACCCAGCCTTGAGTAAAATCCCCAGCATGACTTCAGTATCCACCCGATTTCGAGGGCATCCTAAGCTAATAAAAAGAAGCTTATTCCCCCCATGTTGGAATGTAGGAGGAGATTCCTCCTTAACTTCTTTCGTTGGGGTTTCACTAGGGTACATCTTTAACATGAGAGACAGGATACCCCTATCTCTGATTTTGATCAATCAGATAGGGCCTTTAGGGCCTTTATATCGTCTGCAACCTTTTTTTGATTGTCAGCGCTAGGATCTTCGATAAAAGTCTGATAGTGGGTATTTAGCATCAATTCATGATCCCTTTTCCCCTCTTTCAAAGCAACGCACGCGGTCTCATTCATCACCTGCAAAGCTTCATCCATAACTTTCTTTAGTTGAGCTTTTTTATGAACTTCTAGATTAGGCTGATTGTATTGGTCAAAGGACTCTTTGAAGAGGTTAAGTCCTTTTTCATAGTCTTGATGGTATTTTTCTAACTCCTCTTGAGAGTATTGGTGCGGCTCCCCTCCTCCTTGAACTCCTTCAACATCTGACATAACTATAGTCCTATAATTTCTTCTTCCTATTATTTTCTTTAACGGATAGAATGCTTTTTAGTCCAATTTGAAAAAAGGTTGACCTATGCGAAAGACGCTATTGGGATTCTTACTTGTTACAGCAACGCTACTATCTCAAGAAAAAGGGCAGACGCAACAATTACCGAGCCAGCCCCCACCGCTTTCTACAGTAGATCAGCAACTTGCGCAAGCACAGGCAGATTTTGATATTGCCCAGAAAATGTTCAACCCCTGGTACGCTGGTCCTCTATTAACTCCTTCAGCCCACAACGTTCCCCCTGGAGAATTTGTTGTTCAGCCTTACCTTTTTATCACGAATACCTTTGCTGAATATAACGGAAACCGCAAATCTGTAAATACTCCAGACCTATGGACAGTTAACCCTTTATGCCTCTTTCAAATGGGGTGGTTTTCTTGGCTCGACTTCACAATAACCGCCCAGGGCTTCTACAATAACAAAGACGGAGAGGATTTCTTCTATTGGGGAGACACCTCGCTTGAGTGGGGAATTCAACTTATGAAAGAATCTCCTTACAGACCTGCGCTTCGCATTACGATTACTGAAACCCTTCCAACAGGGCGATATGAAAAACTTAATCCTGCAAAGAATGGGGTAGATGCGACCGGCTCAGGGGCTTACTTTACCAATCTTTCCCTTAACGCATCCAAGGTTTTCTGGTGGATAACCACCCATCCCTTTGCATGGCGCCTTTCAATGAACTATGCTGTTCCAATGAGGGTCCAGGTCCAAGAGTTCAATGCCTACGGTGGAGGATACGATACACGTGGAAAAGTACGCCCTGGAAACAAAATTGCCATCGACACCTCGATAGAACTTAGCTTCACCCAGAAATGGGTACTTGCAGTAGACCTTGCTTACACCTATCAAAACCATAGCACTTTCTCAGGACATAAAGGGAGAACTGCAGCAGGAGGCACAGCTTCCGTAGGAGCACCTTCTAACGATAATCTCAGTTGTGCACCAGCGATCGAATACAACCCATCCGATCACTTAGGATTTTTAGCAGGGGTTTGGTTCACCATTACTGGAAGAAATTCCGGCGACTTTGTCTCAGGTATCTTAACTATGTATTACGCTTGGTAAACTTCAGAGAAGAAATTCTCCATCGCCTGAAGTGACCGCTTTTCAGCAGTTGGGCTATAGATCGTTCCTAGGTCTGGATCATTTGCTGCAGGATTGGTGAAAGCATGGAGGGTTTTTCCATAAGCATGTACTTGCCAATCAGCGCCACATTTTGTCATCTCATCTTGAAAAGCAGCAAGCTGATCAGGAGGAACCATAGGGTCCTCATAACCATGAAGCACAAGGATTTTTCCCTTCGGTTTGGAAGGATAGTCAGGAGCATTAAGGAGACCATGAAAACTCACAACTGCCTTAAGATCAGCGCCACTCCTAGCAAAGTCAAGAGCGCAAAGCCCACCAAAACAAAAGCCGATAGCTCCTATCTGAGCACTGTCAACTGAAGGATGTTTTTGAATTGCACCCAGGCCCGCTTCCATTCGACTCAAAAGAAACTTTCGATCCTTCATAAAGGGCTCCATCAGCTTTCCATTTTCTTCCGTGGAAGAACCCAAGACACCCTTTCCATACATATCTAAAGCAACGCCAACATACCCAAGAGACGCAAGCCACTTAGCCTTGTCCAAGACAAAACTGTCTCGCCCCCTCCATGCATGAAAAATTAAAATAGTGGGACGTCTTCCCTTAGAGGGGTCGTGCGCAATGAAAGCTTCTAGCGTCGCCCCTTGGTGCTGATATTCTAACGTTTCAGTCTCCATAGATTCATCAAAACACTTCTTGAAAAAAAAGAAAATGAAAATTAGATTGATACCATGAAATTTATTCTGATCCTTTTATGTTCATTCTCTCTTTGTGCAAAACAACCTCATCCTGTTGTAAAGGTAGGTGCATGGTTTAAAGAAGAAAAAGAGCGAACAGAGGGGCGCTTCTTTAAATTTGCCTCTCTGGCAACTGTTGCTTCCGATGGAAAGCCCCATGCGAGAATGATTGAAATCACCCACTTCAACCAAACTAAGGGAGCTCTCTTTTTTACCCATGAGAAAACAGAAAAAGTCAGCCATCTTTCCTATAATCCCCATGCCTCGCTGAATGTCCACCTCCCTCGTACCCATCGCCAATTATGCATAGACGGGATCGTGAATCAAATCCCCCGCGAAGAAGCAGAAAAAGCTTGGAGTAGAATGCCTCGCTTTATGAAATTTACCTTCATGGCCTCTAACAAAGGAGAGCTCTTAGAGTCACAAACAGTCCTTGAAAACCGAAGAAAAGACCTTGAAAAAGAATACCCTAAAGAAGTCCCATGCCCCACAGAATTTAGGGGATATCGCTTAGCACCCGATCGAATTATCTTCTTTGAAATCCATCACCGATCCTTTCCAACAAAAGAAATTGCAACTCTAGAGCAGAATGAATGGATCTGCACAGCTGTAGAACCCTAGGTTCTGTTAGAGTGCTTTTTGCGCTCTCTGAAATATGAAGAAGTGTACCTGAGATCACATGAAAGTATGAGAGAAGCTAGGGAGAGCCATTGGATCATATATAAAATTTTACAATGAGGAGAGACCTCACCAGAGCTTAGGTTACGAAACACCTGATGAAGTGCACTGGGCTGAGGGCCTAGAAAAGATGAACTATATTGAAGCATTAGGCTAATAAATGAACAAACCGGCAAGGAGCAAAGTCTCCTAAAAAATGGCAACAAGACTGTCTTGACAATTGGGTGCACCTTAGTTGCCTAATAATAAGCCTTGTTGATAGACTAGATGCTGAAGATAAATTAACGCGTTAAAATAAGAAATAATCCATGAAAAAACTATTCTTTATCGCACTCTTTATTGTTTGTGCTAATACCGTCACAGCCTCATGCCAACTACAAGCAAAAAGTTCTGTTGAACAGCTTGTGCATATTATGATACAGGATACCAAGCATGACTCTCCCTGTATTCTTTCAGAGGAAAAAACTCCTGATGAATATCAAGCTGTTTATGACCTTGTAATAAAGCATCCGGAGTTGATGCAAGGTATAATTCACAATGGACGAACCTTTGCTATGCTTTGTGTTGAAAGAGGTTATGCAGATCTGTTAGCACATCTCATCAATATGAACCACCCCATAGATCTTGCTACGCCATGTAATATGTGTGGCTTACACAATCCTCAAACAACCGTATTACATAAATTATTTGGTCAAGTTCGTTCAATGAGTTGGTTTAAAAACGCATTTCCCGAAGATTATCGTGAGGAGATTGCCGATCTGACAAAATTAATCATAAAAAAATATCCAGATTTATTAGATATGAAGATAGATCGCGAACCTACTGCTCGGGAGCGTGCTCGGGAGTGGAACGTAGATTATCTGATTCCTCGTATAAAGAGTTAGAATTATTCGGCATTCAGCTACCAGAATAAAAATAATTTTATTTAAGAAAGGTGTTTTCATGAAATTCACAAAAAATACTCTAATGGTTTTAGGTTTATTATTACAAGTTAGCGTCAGTTTTGCAGCTTTCTCTGATGAGGGGCAAACAATAGAAGGCCAACTGATTCAGAACAATCAAGAGGAGCAAGAAAAAAGCGAGAACATAGATAGAGTAGTAGTGGGAGAGATAGTCGGGATTAAGGCTCCTTCTGATTCTAAACAGCCTATAGACATTTGGAGCTCTATTCACACACAGTCATTTAACAACGATGGATACGAAATTGAAGTAGCTCCAGGTGAGATAATGGTGCGTCTATGGGTTAAGTATAATTATGCTGATTTGAGCGAAGAGGATCGAGAAATGATCCCTGATGATTGGGATGCTTGTAGTCATCCCCGATTGGGAAAGGGAAGATTGCTTTCATCATTACCTTTACATTTATTTTTAAATGAAAAAGGGGAGCTCAAAGACGAGGCAGAAGAGGTGATTTTCTACGTACAAACTCATGAACGTATTAAAGTAGTTCTGACTATAAGGACGGATGAGTGTGTTGTTTATTCCACAGGCGTACCTTTTGTTGTAAAAACGGAAGGATATCGTAGTAAAATGCAATCTTATTTAGATGAGAACCCAAATTTAATAAATGCCTCTTTAAGGTAGTTGCCAAATGGCAGTTTACAACAGCAGCCTCAAGAATAAAATTACGAAAGCTTTATCCAACAATTTAAGTGGGATGACGTACTAGTGCGTTTGACGAAGCACTAGTGATTTTTCTCGAACTGCTCAAGAAGAACATTTCCCTCTTCAGCTGCTTGATTGAGAGCCTCTTCAGCTGTTACCTCTCCAGAAAAGGCCTTTTCTAGATGGTCGATAATATTGTCACGAATTTCAATATAGTTGCCGAGTCGCATTCCATACGAGTGCTCTCTTGGACGGTTTTTGAAAACTTCTAGAACAGTAATCTCAGAAGCAGGGTGGGTTTCATAAAACCCTTTCTTCTTGGTCAGATAGTATGCTGCATCTGTAATAGGAAGGTAACCTGTTGCTTGATGCCACTCAGCCTGGACCTCTGTTGAAGAAAGATAAAAGAAAAGTTCCACAATTCCCCGATATTCTTCCTCACCAAACCCGTTAAGAACCCAAAAAGAGGCTCCTCCGATGTTTAGATTTGCGGGCTGGTCGATAAGGTGAGGCCAATAGGGAATGTATCCCACTCCAATTTCAAAGTCAGATCGCCTCTCCAAGAGCGCCAATCGATTTCCCCCCTGCAATAACATTGCACACTCCCCTTCAGCAAAACGACGTTCCGGCTCAGCAGTATACCGCCCGCTATACGAAAAAAGCCCTTCCTTGCTCCACTTAGCAACCTTTGAAATATGGAAAAGGGCGGGCCCTTTATGAAAGTTCAATCGTGCCCCAAGCCCACCAAAGCCATTTTGATGGCTAGCATAGGGAAGATCATGCCAACAAGAAACGTGTTCTAAATGGTAAGCTGCAGGCCAAGCTGTCGTAAATCCTACATACCCCTTTTTCTTGAGTGCTTTTGCCATCCGTTCAAGTTCCGGCCAAGTCTTTGGAGGAACTTCAGGGTCGAGACCAGCTTCAGCAAACGCTTTCTTGTTGTAAAAAAGAATACCCGTTGAGGCATTCCACGGAAGCGAAAGCATCTTTCCATTAGGAGCCGAGTAAAACTTGCGAACAGCATCGATGTAGATATCAGGATCAAAACGGTGGTGGTACCTCTGCATTAACTCCCCCACAGGAATATAGGTATTCTCCTTAAGCATCATCGAAAGGGTCGCTACCTCATAAACCTGCAAAACATGAGGACCTTCACCTCTTTGATGTGTTTCAATCCCCTCTTCAAAAGTAATCTGATAATTTTCCTTGCGGACAAGTTTTACGTGAGGATGCCCGGGCTGTAAATTGAACTCATTAATGATTTCTGAGAACTTTTCTCCTAGAAAACCATCAAAAGCATGCCACATCACAATCTCTGTTGCAAACATGCTAGTCGAAAAAAGGATAAAAAATGAGGCCAACAGACGTTTCATACGAAAAGGTTAACATCTTTTTGAATTTTTGGCATTACGAAAAATTCGGCTTTCCTTATATTGAAATTTTAAGCTGCGAGGTCGTTATTAGTAAAAAAATTCTTCTCACAGGTGGCCGTTCTCTTTTCACTCTGGATGTTGCCAGACGCTTTCATGAACGAGGTTACGAAGTTTTCATATCAGAAACATCCCCTTATCATGTCTGCCGTCATTCAAATGCAGTAAAGCAAAACTTCGTCGTCCCGAGTCCACGCTTCAATTCAGAAGGGTTTATTGCAGCCCTTGTTGACATCTGCAAAAATGAAAAAATTGACCTAGTGGTCCCCACTTTCGAAGAAATTTTTTGCCTTTCACAGGGATTAGACCGTTTTCCTAAGTCATGCACTGTCCTATGTGAAAATTATGAGACTCTGGATCAACTCCATAACAAATGGCTCTTTAATAAAAAGATTCACGCTCTAGGATTTAAGGCCCCTCTATCTTACCTTGTTCATTCACAAGAAGAGCTGGAAAAAGTCCCCTTAAATATTCCGTATATTTTAAAACCCAGCTACTCTCGAGCCGCGTTAAAGATTCAAAAAGTCACCTCCTCAAACCCTCCTAGGGTAAAGATCAACCCTCGTAATCCATTGGTTGCCCAAGAATACCTTCATGGAAAGAAATACTGCTCATATAGCATTGCGCATCATGGGAAACTTTCTGCTCACACAGTGTATCCTGTTGACTTTTCAATTGAGGGGAATTCGTGTCTGAATTTCGAAGCCATTGCCCATCTTCCGATTGAAAATTGGGTGAAAACCTTCGTCGAAAAAGAAAGTTTTACAGGGCAGATTGCCTTTGACTTTATTGAACTTCCCTCAGGAGATCTATACGCCATTGAATGTAATCCCCGCGGAACAAGCGGCCTTCATCTTTTCCAAACAAAAGATAACCTTCCGAAGGCATTTTTTGGCCCCGAAACATGCATTACCCCGACCCTCGGCTATTCTAAACAACTCGCTTGGGGAATGCTCCTTTACGGATGGAAAACAAGGCAAATCCTTCAATTTGCAAGAAAATTTATCAAGGTCCGAGACGTGATCTTTTCAACAAAAGATCTCAAACCCTTTCTATTTCAACCTCTACTATTTGTAGTCTACATCTTCAGAAGTTTTAAGCTTCGTGAGCGTCTTCCAGCTATGTTTACCTTCGACATCGACTGGAATGGCCAAGCATTAGCCGACCTCGACCAGGCACCTTGTAAAGAGTTGAACTAATCTCGAGGTTTCTTTAGAATTAAAAATGTTTTTACGGAGAATATAATGAAGAGAAAAGTCGTTAATCCTGACATTCAGCAAAAAAAACTTCAACAGGCAATCGAAAAAGAGCAAGATAAGGATTTCAAACACGAACTTGAAAATGACACCTCCAGTGTTCCAAAAAAAATCCCAAAAAAACAACCCAAAACCGGTCATAAATAAACCTATTCTGCTATACTCTGGGCAATGTTACTTAGAAAACTTTTCCTATTTATCTTTACCCCAGTGTTTGCTATGTCGGTCCTTGCTACTCCCCCTATTGAATTAAAAGAACTCAAAAAGCAAACCCTTGTGGTCATTCTACTGGGTCCTCCAGGTGCTGGTAAGGGAACACAGGCAAAAATGTTACAAACAACCCTTGACGTCCCCCATATCTCAACTGGAGATCTCCTTCGCTCGAACATCAAAGAAGGAACTTCTCTTGGGTCCAAAGCGAAAGGGTTTATGGACGCTGGAAAGCTCGTTCCCGACGATCTCATTCTCGACATGCTTTTTTCCCGAGTCGCCCAAAGGGACTGTACTAGTGGATATATCCTTGATGGATTCCCTCGAACACTAGACCAAGCAAAAGCCTATCATGCGCGCCTCAACGAGAATACAAAAACAGTTGCTTTCAACTTAGAGCTTCAAGATGGAGTGATCATCCAACGGCTAAGTAGCCGTATGGTGTGCAGTGGATGCAGCGCCCCCTTCCACCTTCAACACTCCCCCCCTAAAAGCGAAGGGATTTGCGATCATTGCAACTCCCCCCTGATCCAAAGAAATGATGACAAAGAAGAGGTCATTAAAAACCGGTTGACCGTCTATCACGTCCAAACCGCTCCTCTAATTACCTATTACTGCAAAAATCAAAGCTTTAAAGGCATTTCATGTGCCCAATCAATCGAAAATGTTATGGATGAAATTCTTGAGTACCTAAAAAGCCTTTCCATCGCTCCAATGTCAAATATTGCACGAATAGATAACAATTGTGGGTGCTAAAAATTTCTATTATTTGCTTCTCTTTTGAGCGTTTTGAATTGATATGAAAATGCATTTTCTTCAGTAGCAGCAATCGATACTTCATCTTCTAGAATCCAATCCCCCTCGTCAAAAAGAGGAAAAAATCTGTCAGCAGGTTCAGAAGCCTGTACAATAGTCAGATATAAATAATCTGCGAATGGCAAAGCTTCTTCAAACAGTCTTTCTCCACCAATAATAAAAATTTCATCCTTTACATCGATATGCTCTAATGCTTCCTGAAGAGACGTATACACCTCAACCCCTTTTGGTGTAGGTGCAAGGGTTCTTGAGATTATCACATTCCGTCTCTTATCAAGAGGCCTTCCGATGGATTCATAGGTTTTTTTACCCATGATGATGGTGTGGTTTAAGGTTAACTTTCTGAAATTCTGTTTGTCTGCTTTCAGATCCCAAGGAAGTTGCGTTCGATAGCCAATCCCCCTGTCTGTTTGGTAAGCTGCAATAAGTGAGATACTTGCATCAATGACCTGTCGATTGAGTCGGCAATTATGTACACGAACAATATCAACATTTTGATTGGACAAAATCTTAGATAAGCATGCTGTTTCTAGGTCCCTTTCAATCGGTAATAAATGTTTGACGGACTGCAAGGCAGAAGCTTTTCTTGAATGCCCCACCACAATCGGATACCCAAAAGATTTTAATTGATCGATGTTTTGAAGGATCGCCGCTGTCTGGGTAGGCGTTTTCCCAAACCCTATCCCTGGATCAAGAATAATCTGGCTCTTGGTTAATCCTAATTTGAGCAATTGGTCGATTTGGTCAGTAAACCAGTCAATTAGCTGATCTATAACATTCAGATCATCTCGCATATGCGCCATGCCGGCTTTCCCCATATTATGTACAAGGATATACTTTTTTTCTGTTCCTTTAAGTATAGCAACTATTTCTTCTTTTTCTGTTCCTGTAACATCATTGATCACATCGACATGATAATTCATGAGTTTTCGAACTGTTTCTGAATGGTACGTGTCAATACTGATTATCGGTTTGTTCACAAGGATAGGATCTTCTAAAATTTCTTCCAAACTTTCAATGAAGGGTCGCAGTCTTTCCCATTCTTCCTCCACAGATACCTGTGTAGCTCCTGGTCTTGTAGATTCTGCGCCGACATCAATAATTTCTGCTCCATCACTAACCATTTTAGAAACCTCGTAGCGAATTTTTGAGCGAGAGATCGTTGGATTGGGACCTGACATTGAGATGGGAGTGAGGTTCAGGACTCCCATGATTTTGGTCCGTTGATGTTCTTTTATTTCAACAGGCCGGTTATCAAAACTCGGAAGTGTCTGTTCATTCGCAGACACATCGATCACTAAAGAGAAGGCAGCCAATACCATGGTAACTGTTCTTAAAAAAAACGAAGTGAAGATCAAACCTGCTTTATAGCGAATGAAATGAGTATGCTATTCCTTCTCAAAATTTATCTCAATTAAAATGGCTGATGAAAAAATCTTTCTATCACCTTGATGTCAACACGATATAGCTTTGCTGAAAATGTCCCAAAGTAGACTCGTGTTCCATCCGATTCAAGAGTGAATACCGAAGCCCTTGAAAACATCGTATCTTTCTCAATGGTATTATTCACTTCAATTTCAACGGGGGTTTCAATATTAAGATGCAGTTTTTCCTGATGATGTGTCCACTCCCAGGGAAACCCTATAAGTTCTCCCTCTCCAGAAATGAGCCCTTGCTGATCAGAAAGAACAATCTCGTGAAGGTCTCCTTTCAAGTCAGATGTTTGTTCAAGCTCAAGAGTTTCTCCATCATGAGAAGTGATTAAGCAATGATCAACAAACCGATTCTCATCAGGTAGAAAGGTTCTCTTTAAGAATAGGAAACCATAATGCTGCGAAGTCTCTTCCTCACACATCTGAGCTTTCATTTCGCCGAGATAATATTCTATTAACGGGTTTTCACATGCAAATGCAGGTAGAAAGAAAAACAAAAGTAAACACCACTTTTTCATAGAAGTCTCCTCTTAAGGATTTCACTAGATTGTTCAACACCTAAAGACCGTACATAAAAGCGGGCTTTTTCTTCTAGAAATTCTTCTTCAGTAAGATCACCATCTTTCCCCATCTCCTCTCGTTTTCTTTTTAGATAATCATAGAGTGTGATCCCTGCAGCAACAGAGAGATTTAAGCTCTCAACCATTCCAAACATCGGCACACGAAATAGAAGATCACAATGCTTCTTCGCCTGCTTAGAAAGACCTTTTTTCTCATTGCCAAATAAGAAACAGACAGAACGGTCTACAGGAAGTTCTTCCAAGCATACACTTCCATCAGCACATGCTCCTACCAAAAGAGAGGGTCCTTTGTCCTTCAGAAAACCTTCAAAACTCGCATGTTTTTCGAGATGAACCCACTTCAAAGTCCCTTTCGTCGTGTTCTTTCCCTGCCCTTTTTTCATGATCGCATTGATAAAATGGACACGCCCCATTCCCAACGCCTCTGCTGTCCGTACAACCGCTAAACCGTTGTGGATGTCATAGGGAGCTTCAATCCCTATCTGAACACCACGGATCCGTTTAGACAAAACCTTATCGATTCCCTGAACCCTTTCTTCCGTCAGGAATTCTTGTAGGACTTCAATCACCTTTTTTTTCGGATAGGATTTCAGAATTTCTGTTAACATTGCACCTCAAAAATATCGCTTCTCTTCCATATTCAGGTTCCAATTCAAAAAGGGAATGAACCCTCTTTTTTTTACTACTTCCCACCCTTGTCTGAATCCCCTCTTCAGTCACAATCCCTTGCAAAAACTGCGCTCCTCCAGAATACCATACGGCATCTCCAACCCTTGGTGTCTCTACAACAGCAAACCCTGCGCTTCGGTACTTATAAAACCGATCCAATCTCTCTTGATCAAAAGTAAGCGCATCAAAATATCCCCTCACCATAGAGCTAAAAGCCTTCGGTTTGGGAATATCCCCTTCTATATCAACGCGATAGAGCTCTTTAACACACCTTCTAACCCAACCATTCATATCCTCAATAGTTGTTTCAGAGGAAAAAATGGCTGCCTGATTAAAGAAGGGAAGAAGAGATTCCAATGCCGCATTCAAACAATCAATTTTCGACTGAAAAAGCTTATTAACCTTCTTCAGCCTGGGCTTTTTCCTTGCCTCAAGCTCCCCTATCAGCCGACTAGCCGTCGCATTCAGACTATGAGAAACGTCAATAGGGATTGCTCCCCCCTTACCCTTAAAGAATGCGCGATTTTTTAGGATGATTTCTTCGAAGTTCATCATGATTGTTCTAAAGATCCCTCTGCATAGATCCTGGACCTCAAGACTGAGTGCTAATTCCCTACTAAACACTGGAAGAGCGGGATGGACTTCTCGAAAAATAGGTACCATAGGAATTACGTCCACGGAACCCTCCTCAACAAGAGGTTCATTTCGCGCAGTCACTGCTTTTGGAATCCAGATTGGTAGGGCGGCTATCTCACTCATTGGGAGCAAAGTTAAAGAGAACACCTATTTAAATGCAAGTCCATCTCGATGAGGGTCGAGCAGAAATTTCCAGCGCAATTCATCTCCTACTCTTCGAAATTCTAAATAATAAATTGCACTATAAATCCCCTTCGAGTAGTTTTAGTACTTAAAGGAATAACTGTACGAAAATCTTAAGGATGACGACATGAAGAAAAAAATTTTGATGCTAGCCTCTGTGCTTGCCTCGCTTACCATCCAGGCTTCGGCTGCCGATAAAGACAATTCCCCGTCTTCATATGCAGGAATGCAAAACTCCCAGCAAGACTCAGGAAGTTTGATGGACCATATACAAACTGTCCAAAACAAAAATAAATATAATGATACCAACTTTACGATTGGTATCACAGCGGCGGCAGTTCAACCGACCTTCTCCATTCCCTATTTCACAGATCTTCAAGCAAGAGTTGTGGAGGATACCAACAGCCTTACTGCTAGCGGTCAATTTAAAAAGAAGCGTTTACCAGCAGATTACAACTTTGGAATTACAGGTCAATTTAGCTATTTAATACCCACTCAGGTATACCTAGACCTGTTTTACAATTACTACCATATCTCGGGTAGTGCTTCTGATCGAGTGAAAGAAGGCAACTTATTGATTGCAGATTTGGACTCTGGAGGACAACCTCCTCAGCCTAGTACAACAGCAATTGGGTACGGAGCGAGTGCAAGCTTGAAAGGGCAATACCACTTTGCAGAGTTCTACTTTAGAACTAGAATTGCGCTATTGAATCTTTTGGATAAATACTTTCACAATGAGCTTTCTCTAGGTTTCAGTTTCCAAAACATTAATCTCCACCATGTCAATAACTTTGATTTTACGTTTAATGAGAATGGCGGACCCGTCGAAACGGGTGGGAGTATTGCTCAAAAACAAAAACACAAAGTCTTCGGTTGGGGACCTTCGTTCAAATGGGAGTCACAGTTAGATCTTCTGCCTATGCATTTGCGTCCCCATAATTTAAGCTTTATTTCCGAAGTAAAATTTGCGCTTCTATTTGCAAATTATCATGCAAAGGGAAAAGTCAACATGGATACAGTTGATTTTGATTTTGTTGGAAACAATGTTGATGCCTTAGATATTGATGGTACTTGGAGAAGGATGACAGATTATTTCATCACTCTAAATACAGTTTTGAAAGCAGGCCTTCGATATACCTACAAGAACTTTTCGTTTGAAGGTGCCTATAAAATTCTCTATTTTGCAGATGAAGACTATAATGAAGCTGAATTCTTTAAAGGAGCTCTAGCTGAAGGAATTCTTCCTGATGTGACAGACCTCTTCAATATTTTTCCTACCAACTTAGGGTTTAGAGCAATTGAATTCACTTTCAATTGGGATTTCTAGGAATTCTTTTCTAAGAACCTGAAGTTTGAAAAGCCCTTGAGCATTTGCTGAAGGGCTTTTTTATTTATCCTATTCACATTTAACTTTCTAACTCACACATGCTATACCGCTCGTGAATGAAAATTTTGAGTGAACAAATTTTCATTCAGTGTCATAG
>CAYGKJ010000021.1:0-19677 GCA_964350675.1 uncultured bacterium
CACCATCCCCTGCAACAAACTGGGGATGGCAAAACGTTGAAGAGATGCAACAACATCAGATATTCGAGAGGAATATGGCCTACCAGTCTCCTGTTAACAGTTCCGTGCAGACGCCGATCGATTACCAAACCCTATGGGGAGAGGGAGTCGGACCAGGGGTCCAACTCCCTCCAACAACCTTTGATGGTGCTCAGTTAAACAACCCTGCTACAAAGCCTCCAAAAGATAGACCTTTGCAGATGGCAGGTTTTGCTCCTCTAACAGGCTCGCAAGCTTCTGCTAAGCTTTTACAAAGAGTTGTTTCTCTTTTTCTCCCAGATATGTCTGATATGCCAGGGGCTGAAAACCCCATGGATCATGTCAATCGATTAATCACTCCCGAATCTGTAGACAACTTTGCTAAAAGCATTCCTAAAGGCACTGCAAATGTGTTGATCGCTGGGGTTTCTTTGATGCTTCCTGATATGTCCGATGTCCAAGGAGCTGAGGATCCGAGAACGCATCTTAAAATGGTTACTAAAAATGCTTTTCTGAAATATGACAATCTCATGCAGATAGACCCCCATGCTTTCAGTGCAAAATCTGGAGAGTTCTTCGGCGAAATGTTCGCCCTTGGAGGTCTTGGTAAAGTGATGAGAGTTGCAGAAGGCATCTCAGTTTTTGGAATGGCCTGCGAAGGAGGGATGGTCGGCCTCGTCGTCTCCGAAGCTCATCACACCAATAAGGTTGCTGGGGTAGCTTTTGGGTTTGTCGGCGGAGCCGCCTTCTCTAGACTCTCTTCTAGAACACAAAACCCCTTGGCTGATAGAGCCTTCATCAGACCCCAAGGCTACAGCAAAGAGCTCCGGTTCCTAAGCTCCGTTAATCAGCCAGCCTATCGCAGTGGTATCGGCAATCCTATGAGTGAGATGGTAGCCATTCAGCCTAAGCTGCTGGTGGATCGGAATGTTAAAGTTATCAAACAGGTTAAAAATTTCTTAGGAAAAGAATCGAGAGCTTTTTATAATGAAGCTGGCGATATTGTTATTGAGTCAAAGGATGGGTTGAGGCAGTTTAGGATTGATATGTTACATACGCATCCACACAAAAACCCTCATTCACATTTGATCAAATATAGTCCTATCAAAAACAAAAAAATTAAAGATTGGGATAAACGAATCTATCCAAAGGATGTGAAACCAGAATGAAAGACCCAAAGCGATCAGAACCCTTTAACATGTTAGAGGAAGGCGCCGACTCTTACGAAACAAAAGATGTTGATCCTAATACATTTGAAATTAAAATAACCGTTCCAGCGAAATTTAAAAACATCTGGTTAGTAAAGTTGGATGAATTAGAAACCTCTTTGGAGGAGGTTGAGTATTGGAATACAGAGGACTAAAAAACTCATAAACGAGTATCAAGCACAGCTATCAACCCTGACTGGTGCCCAGATCATATAAACAAGACCCACATCCTCCAACAGAAGCCATTTCATGAAAGAGATGCTCCCCTCTCCGTTAATCACTCCTGAATCTGTAGACAACTTTGCTAAAAGCATTCCCAAAGGCACTGCAAATGTATTGATTGCTGGGGTTTCTTTGATGCTTCCTGATATGCCCCGAACCCATGGATACTCCAAAATAGGAGAGCGCTGCTTTGGTACTCACGACTGGGGGGCAAAAGGAAGGACAAACGCAATAGGGGCATTGCTGGGAACAAGTCTGCTTACTCTTGCAATATTAATACAGATGCCTTTTCTATTTGGCTACAGCAAGACTTGTTACCGAAACTTCCCTCTGAAAGTATTCTGGTTATGGATAATGCTTCATTCCATAAGGGCAAATCTATGTAAGAAAGGATCAAGGCTGCAGGCCATACTTTGGAATATCTTCCTCCCTATTCCCCTGACTTAAATCCTATTGAACATAAATGGGCACAGGCAAAGTCCCTGCGAAGAAAATATCAATGTGGAATCGATGAACTTTTCAAGGAGTATTGCCCATAACTAAATTATGACAACTTAGCTATACAAAAGAGACAAGGGTTGAGAAGTCAACTTTGTTCATTCTGCCGGCTTTCCACAACCTCAATAAGGCGGTGGATCTGCCCAACTAGATAGAATGGCAAAGAGAGTAGAGTATACTCCAAAGTCGGTCCTTCAGGGATCTTTACCTGAACTGGACCGAGCGTAGGATAATCGGAATTTATTCTAACAGCTAGGCTTCTCTTTTTGCGCTGCATAAATTGATGGAGTGATTTGAGAGTTCCCGTTTTACCAGCTTTGACTTCCACTGGAACAATTAGGTTCCTGTGTTGAATTACGTAGTCTATTTCAGCATTTGTGTTTGTTTCGGTACGTTGCCAGTAGTTGAGAGAAGGAGGAGCGAAGGGAGGGAAGAGAGTTCTGAGCTGCTGCCCAACCAATTGTTCCGCTATACTTCCGTTATTGACTAATGTGAGCTCTGCCACAGAATTCAATTGATGCAGCGAAAGACCTAGTTCAGCGCTGACAAGACCACAGTCTAGTAAAATTACCTTAAAAAACTTTTCTTTGATCTCTGCATTAAGAGGTAGCCCATTTGCAGAGGTTGCAAAAGCTTGATGGCAGACACGAGCTTTGACCATCAAATTAAGAGCTTGCTTTAAAGGAGATGTGTTGCCTCCTGTGTTGGCATGTGAATAGACAAATTTCTTCCCGAGTTGACGCGGGATAGAAGCCAACACATCTTCTAGGCGGTCTATAGTAAGGCGTCCTCGATACTTGGCAAAATCTTCACGATAAGTAGCAAGTAGATCAAAGTGAATTTGATTTACTGCTTTAAGGTTTTTATCGGTGGTCCAAGAGCTCACAGCTGCAGGCATTCCTCCAATTACCAGATACTCTTTCACGGCTGTGATGAGCTCTCTGTGAAGAGCAGCAGGGATTTCTTTATTCAGTTGATAGGTTTGCAGATACGTTCTTAACTCTTGGCGTCCTATAGCTTCTAGAAATTCCTCAAACGAAAGAGGCTCCAGGTACATATAACCAATCCTGCCTACCGGCATACTAAACTCGTGATCTGTCAGAGCAAAGTCTAGCAAGGAACCGGCAGCTACAACTGCTAATTCCGGCATTTCTTCTGCAAACCAGCGCAGTTTTGCCAAAAGTTGAGGAGCTGCTTGTATTTCATCCAGAAAGAGAATGGCATTTGATGGGTCTATAGCTCCTTGAGATGCTGCAATATTAGCAATAATCTCCTTAGGTTCATTTGAAGAAAATAAAGACTCGAAATCAGGTCTCTTCTCAAAGTTGAGTTCAATAAGCTTTCTTTGCATTGATTCAGCCAACTCTCTAATGAGCCAGGTTTTCCCAACTTGTCGAGCCCCTCGAATAACCAGTGGTTTTCGGGTATTGGAATTGATCCAGTCTACTAAGAAAGAGGAGCGATCACGCTTCATAGTATTTTCTCCTTTATTGTTATCTTAAGCTTTTTCCCCTTTTAAGTCTAGAAAACAGGGTGCTGTTTTTGAGGTCAAGTCTAGAAAACAGGGTGCTGTTTTTGATGTTAAATTTAAAATCCATTGGTTATGTGAGACTTAGAATAACTTCTGGTCAAGGAAAGGCGCATCCTGATTCAAGAAACACTGGAACCATATAAATATGAGCAGGGAACACGGCCGAACTCTAAAACCAATTTACCTGCAGCAGACAGCAAGCTTAACCTCTCCATGTGTTAGCACATGGATCTGGTCATCATCTGAATGAAAAATTCCCGCGTCGGGAACAAGTGTTGGAACCGAGCGGGTTTGAAAACCCGTTCCCCGAGCTTTTAGCAGCGCTTCTTTAGCGCACCAAAAAGAAAAGAAAGCATCCGCCTTATCAGGCGCATTTTTTATAGCCTGGTGCTCGCTCTCACTCATAAGAGGAGTGTTTGAAAGTACCCTTTCCTCAAGGATCTTCTCGATATCCACGCCAATCGGCGCCTGAGAAATGCCAATGAAGGCATAATCTTGAGTGTGCGATACATTAAAATAAAAAGGATTTCCATCAAGGTAAGGTTTTCCGTAAGAATCGCGCAGTATTGTCCCATTGCCAATTAAATGCCGCAGTGCTTCTTGTGTCATTAGCGCACTCGCGCGCTTATCCTGAGCACGGTATCTTTCGCATTGATCAATTTCCTCCTGAGATAGGAGTTTCTTTGCATTTTCAACTTCAGCCCTCTGGATATCCTTCAATTGAACAAGATAGAGATCCACATCTTGTAGGTTTGGAAAAGAGACCTTTTCGATTCTTTTCTCTATTGAGCATTTGGCTGTAAAATCAGACTTTAGCATATTTTGCATCCTGGTATTCATGGATTTTTGCACAGATCTGTTTGACATAAGGTTGCTTCATGACCCCTAGATGCGTTCCTTCCACGATAGATGTGTCCATTTTTTTGATGAGGTGTTCCCAAGTCGAATATAGGGGAGTCTCCTTTAGCGCGTGAATTCTCTTGGTCCCCTCGAAGAAAAGGACTTCACCATCATAGGGCTTCGGATGATAGTGTCTAAAGGCTTTCCAATGAATGTTCATCAAGTCAAAAATCTTTTCTTGCTGCGAAAAACTGATAGAATCAAATTGCATTTGCTTCATGATCTGTTTTATCTGCTCAGTTCTGTCAGAAGTTGGAGGAGGCTGGGTTCCCTCTGAAAAGAGGTCTCTTAAGGTCTCGTACATCTCGCGGCTTTGGTATGCATCTGGATTCACGATATCGATCATAGTTAAATGGACCTCTTCACCCTTCTTTTTGAGTTGTTGGGCGACTTCAAAGGATAAGAGTCCTCCAAAGGATGTTCCTACAAAGTGATAGGGACCTTTTGGTTGAATCTTTTGAATGGTTTCAATGTAAAGCGGAGCAACATTCTCGAGCGTCTCATCGGGGCTTTCCAATGAGAAATGGCTTTCAAGACCAATCATTTGCCCATCGTAATCCAATTCATTCGCAAGCTCTTGGTAGGAGATCGAGTAGCCGTCAATTTGATGGAACATAAAGAGAGAGGGGAGTGTTTTGTCTCCTTCTTTAAGGGTAACGAAAGGATGCTTCCTATCCTCCTTTCGGATCAGTTGACAGAGCTGTTCGATTGTAGGGTATTGAAGGACCGTATTAGGAGGAAGAGACAGTCCAAGGGTTTCTTTGATTTTTGCAACCACCTGCAATGCTAAAAGAGAGTCTCCTCCCAGGTCAGAAAAATCCTCCTCAACTGAAATGGAATCGACACCTAAGCTCTTCTTCCAAATCGCTATCAGGGTCTCTTCTAAGGACAATGTTTTCGAAGGCACCGCTGCAACTTCTTTCTTTTTGGTGAGTGGAGGATCGATCCAATAATACTTCCTTTCAAATGGATAGGAAGGAAGGGAAATCCGCCTAGGTTGGTTATGTTGATATAGAGTGGGCCAATGGATTTCAACCCCCTGTAGCCATAGAGCTTGAAGTGTTTCGAGTAGTTTTTTGCGGCCTAAAGGAGTGACTTCTAAGGCTTGTGAGTTTGGCGTAATAGATGGGGCAGATCCATCAAGAGCCTCAATAAGGATCTCTCTAAAGCTAAAATCAAGAGTCAGAAAATATCCGAGTCCAATGCCACGGACCGAATCGGGAACAATGCCTAACCTTTCAAACCAGCGCTTCATAGAAAATGTGATCGAAAGGTGGGCGATTTCTTGAAGTTTTTTCGGCTGTGTTTCCATCGACTTTAAATGGGAGCGGAAATCAATCCCAGTGAAAGTTTCCCCTTCATAAGCACACATTTCTAAATCCCTACAGAACTCCCGATCTTTCATATAGAAGGCAAGATTTAGAGCTTTCCAACCCTTAGGAATATCAGGGAGTAAAAATTCAATAGGCGCTTGATTTGATTGCTTTTTGAATGAAAAGCAATCGATTTGAGAAGAAAGAGAGGTGAGATCCGATGCAATAAAGGCAGCCCGATGAGAATAAGGAGTGCGGCCAACCTGAAGAGTATATGCCATATCTTCTAAAGGAAGACCATCTTTTGGGACATCTTGAAAAGAGAGCAGGGTTTTTTGCAGGGCAGCTTCAGTTTTTGCAGAGAAGATGAACAAGTTATCATGGTGCACATGGTTTCCAGGAATCATGGGAGCTTCTTCTAGCAGGAGATAGGCATTTGTTCCCCCAAAACCAAGCGCATTTACAAAAGCGCGCCGAGGATCCTTTCCTTTTTTCCACTCTTTCAACTCTGTCACAGGGTAAAAGGGAGAGTTTTCAAAAGGAATATGGGGATTCGGATTGTTGAAGTGAATCGTTGGGGGAATCGTCTCATGATAGAGCGAGAGAGTAGCTTTAATGAGCCCTGCCACGCCTGAAGTTTCCATCAAATGTCCAATATTGCTCTTCACAGAACCGACACCACAAAATTCTTTTTCATCCGTATATTTTCTAAACGCATCAGTTAATGCTTTGATTTCAATCGGGTCGCCCAAAACTGTTCCCGTGCCGTGCGCTTCTATGTAACCAATGGTCTCAGGTTCAACTTCAGCCATTTCAATTGCAGAGACAATCCCTTCTGTTTGCCCTTTCGCGCTCGGAGCTGAAAAGCCTAATTTTTCAGATCCATCGTTGTTGATTCCATGACCTCGAATCACAGCATAGATATGATCTTTATCTCGAATTGCGTCTTCCAAACGCTTTAATGCAATCACACCCGCGCCACTTCCGGGAACAGTTCCTTGAGCATTGGCATCAAAAGGGCGGCAGACACCTTCGGGAGAAAAGATCATTCCGGATTGAAAATAATACCCCTCATCCTGGGGAGTATAGATAGAAGCTCCACCAGCAAGCGCAATATCGCACGCGCCCGTTTTAAGCTGATTACAAGCAACGCAAATAGATGCTAGAGAAGAAGAACATGCCGTTTGAATAGTAAGACTTGGCCCCTTGAAGTTGAGTTTATAAGAAACCCTTGTTGTGAGGTAATCATGATCATTACCGATTCTGACAATCGGATCATCTAAAGATTCTTTATACTCAGGGTGAGGGAAGATATTATTGTAGTAGTATCGGTTTGGACCTGCGCATCCGTAGACACCTACAAGTCCGTCGTGGTACTTTGGTGCATATCCGGCATCGTCTAAAGCTTCGTAACAACACTCAAGAAAAAGCCTATGTTGGGGGTCCGTTAGCTTTGCCTCGCTTTGATTCATCCCAAAGAAATCCGCATCAAACAAAGCAACATCATCAAGGATTCCCCTGGCATTTACATAGTTGGAACCTTTATCTGTATCGTCAAATGCGCGACTAATGGCATCTTTCCCCTCGCAAAGATTCTCCCAAAACTCCCCGATATTTTTAGCCTTTGGAAACCGACCCGCCATCCCAACAATGGCAATGCGATCTCTATTCTTTTTGAGTGGCATTACGAACCTCCCTCTTGGTGGTTGAGCCGTTTTCCGATCAACTTCGCAAAATCCTTAACCGTTGAAGCTCCGAAAAATTCGACCATTGGGATAAAAATGCCAAACACCTCTTTAATTTGTGTTTGGACAGATGCAAGAAGGAGAGAATTTCCGCCCAGATCGAAGAAGTTTTCAGAAAGAGAAACCGACTCAGTTTTTAACACCTCCTTCCAGATGCCAATCAGTTTATTCTCCACGCTATTTGTTGTAACACTCTTTTTTGAATCCACTTCTTCTTTCGAGATTTTTGGGAGCGCCTTACGATCGATTTTCTGAATCAATGTACGAGGGAACTTTTTGAGTTGCATGTAATGGGTCGGGATCATAAATGTTGGCAGATGCTTTTCTAAATACCCTTTCACAGCCTCTTTGGAAAGGGGATTCTCAAGAATGGTAGAGTAGTATGCAACAAGGAATCCATCTTCATTTTGAACAACAGCAACTTCATCAATGTGTTCCTGGCGTCTTAGAACATTTTCAATTTCTCCAAGCTCAATGCGGTGTCCCCTGAGCTTGATCTGGTAATCCATTCTTCCTAAAAACTCGAGGTTCCCATTTGGCAAGTAGCGTCCAAAGTCGCCAGTACAATAGACTCGCTTCGATTCTCCTTTGGGGAGTTTGATCGTAACAAACTTTTCCTTCGTTAATTTCTCTCGATTCAGGTACCCCTTAGCAACCCCTACTCCACCTATGCAGATCTCTCCCTTCATTTGTGGAAGAGAGGTTAACAAAAGGCTCGGACTTAATACATAGACCTGAGTATTTGGAAGAGGTTTTCCAACAGTAATTGGATGGAGCACGCTTTCTTCAGGATCGTAAATTAGAGCGTAGTTACTTCCAATCGCAACCTCACAAGGGCCGTATTCATTGTAAAGCGCTACATGAGATCCTAATTTTACATGCAGGGCTGGAAGAGACAGAGGAATCCGCTCTCCAACCAAACTTACAATTTCTAATGACTTGGGAAGCAAAATGTTTTTTTCTAAAATCATCGCATAAAAAGAAGGAACGCACATCATGTAGTTCACCTGATGCTCGTTAATGAACTCAAGCAAAGCTACGCCATCCACTTGCTTCGCTTCGTCTGGAATACATAGAGTGCCCCCTGTCATTAACGTGTGGAAAATCATCAGAGGGCTAATATCAAACCCAATCGATCCTATTAACAAAGAGCGCGTCTTCTTAGGATAAAACCCCGTTCTTTCCAAAGACAGATGAGGCAGACTCCGATTCGCGATCTCTATCCCCTTAGGGCGTCCAGTAGAACCTGAAGTGAAGATAATGTACGCACTACCATCGGGATCAACCACATTCCTGACAGTTTTCCTGCTTTTTGACAGAGCTTCAATACTGATCGCTTTAAGATCTTCCTGGTATAGGACAACTTCTGGCTTGGCATCACAAATCATTCCGTGAATACGCACCTTCGGATAAGAAGGATCTAAAGGTAAATAGGTGGCTCCCAACTTAACAAGCGCAATCACAACAACAAGAAGCCTAGAGTCATGGTGAGAAGAAATTCCAACCACATCTCCCACGCCAATTCCCTTCTCCATTAAGCAATTTGCCATCCGATTCGAGCTTTCATCAAGCTCCTGATAGGTCATGGATCCCTTTTCATCCTCGATTGCAGCTTCCTTCCCTCTCTTTCCCACAACCTCACTGAAAACATCCCTAACATCATCAGGATAAGAAATCTTCTCACCATCTGCAAGCGTATGATAAAGAAAGGTTTCCTCTTCATCACTTAAAAACTCAAGATCATTTAAATGGGTATCTGAGTCCTTGATAACACTCTCAAGAACCCGAACAAAATGAGCTCCCATGTCCTCCATACTCTTCTGAAAAAAGACCCCATCAGACGCGCAAATAACCCCAACTAAACCCGCTTTACTCTCTACAAAACTAAGCTCAAGATCGTGTCGATCCTCGCCCCTGCCATCAAGATAATAGACAACCTGAAGATCATCCCTCACTTCAACTGGTCGAGACCTTCTTAAGCGAAGTAACAAGTTCCTAAACGACTCAGGACCACGACACTCCAAATGCATGAGTCCCATCTTGTCCCCCTGCCGGATCGCAATTCCAAAATCATTCTGTCCACAATAGCGATAAAGAAGCGTTTGGAAAACTCCCAAAAATAGCTGATCTCTAGAAATCCCCTCATCAATACAGAACTTTTCTATCTGAATATGTTTAGGCACAACAAATTCGGTCCTCAGCCTACCTGCTGAAGCGCCAGAGCTTTTAAACCCGAAATCAATCGGATTAAGCTCTATAAAGGAACTCTCATTCCTCTTAACCGTTGCTATGCCGCCCTTAAACATAAACCCCCAAGTTATTTAAACTCTGTGCCTTTAATTTCCTTTACCCTCAATTGTATTAAATAATTTTCATTAACCGAAGTGGTTATAATTATTTCCATAAAATTCTTGACAAAAGAATAAATCATTTCCGAAAATGATGCAAATAAAAACCTGAAACAACAAATTCAAGATTAGTTAAACAATAACTATCAATCTAGATTGTAATTTTATTACAAGCGCACAAAAAAATTAAAGTTAATGCTTTCCAAAATCACATATAAATTTATTTGATCGCTTTGACGAATAGAGCTGTGTACGGAAGGTGAATCTTGCCATCACCCTTATCAATAAGAGAAAGCATTCAACAAAAACGGGGGAAGATCATAATGATTTCACCTTTCGCCTACGAACCAAAGCCCGAAAACATGAAGATAATAGAAAATGGGCTTGCTCCTCAGTATCTAAACAGAGAGAAGTTAAAAATAGAAGGCGTTGAACTACACCATGAACCCCCGCAAAGAGACGGGGGGGGCGGTATTTGACTTTAAAGAAGTTACGGTAGCTCAACACAGGGAACTAGACCCCCAACGAGCAAACTTTATCAACGAATTAAAGGGAGATTGCAAAATGACCATTGAAAGGTGTCCGGAGCTGAAACACACTTTGGGGGGAAGGCCTCTTTATTCCGGATTTGGCTTTTTTGTTTTAATAGTGGCTGTACGGTTATGGAGCATTTGCGTAAAGATTTGTTTTCGGGATTTTTTAAAGTCTACAATAATTTTCATTGTCTCTCGGTCATTTGGGTTTCCTGCAAACCCCGGAAGGGGGATGGGTGGCATATAAGGGTAAAACATAGTTTCATGCTCCGCACAAAAACCACAGTTAAGCTGTTTAATTTTTTGAAGTTTGACATTTGGTGATAAAAAGCGGTTTTTCTTAATCTGTCTGATAGAGTCGTATAATTTAGCATTTTTTTCACCATATCCCAAGAGTATTCCTAACAAATACGGATTTCTATTGACGTCCTCTCTGATTTTTGGGTTGTATAAATATGCATCTGTAATTTGACCTGGTGAGGCGTCATTTTGAAAGTAACCTCTGAATACCTCTATGTTGTTTTCGAAAACTGTTTGTAAGGATTTTCGGTTACAAAGGAAGACATCTGTATCATACTCTCTTCTTTCTTCAAAGTAGACAATGTCTGGATCTATAGGAATATTAAGTTTTAAAAAAACTTTCCTCCCTTTATCAACATTAAATAATTTTATGATTTGATTAAATGAGCTTGTTGATTTGCACCATCGCCCTGTTATTTTTTCGTGATTTGGGATTGTCTCTAGGGCCAGCGGCTTGGCAGACAATAAAACATAGCCAAAGTGTGACTCATAAAACAGGAACTTCATAAATTGTGAAAGCTGCAATAATTCTTCTTCCGTGAGGTTGTTAGAATAGGGTAGAACATCAAAGAAATGGGTAGAGTTTTCTTGACAA
This sequence comes from uncultured bacterium, assembly GCA_964350675.1. GTDB lineage: Bacteria > Chlamydiota > Chlamydiia > Chlamydiales > Simkaniaceae > Neptunichlamydia. The sequence continues at coordinate 11,212 of CAYGKJ010000021.1, forward strand.
TAAATAACTTGGTGAAGGAGGCTGAGCGCAAGACAGCACACACGGAGGCGCTTCATGAAAAAAATAAAAACCTCTCTTATAACGTTATTTTTCTTGTTCTCACTTGCTTCACTATCTGCCCATGAGGGTAACTGTGAATGTTTTTCTAGTCGAGATTATTCATGCTTTGCCTTTCAAAAAGGAGATTGTATTTACCTCAATCAAGATCTTCTGTTTTTTGAAGATGGGAAGATTTATCTAGATGTGGGTGGAAACCCGATGCAAATCCACACCTTATCTTCTGATGAAAAGGGAGTATATATTTCTGCTAAGGGAGAGAGCGAAAAGGGGTGGACATGTCCCATCTGTTACACGTATAACCCTCCAGGGAATCTTATTTGTATTAACTTTTCCAGGCATCATGACTTTGATTAAGGGGTATAAAGGCCTATTCTACAGGATTAGAAGGATATTGGATCTTTCTTTCTCTATACAATAGGGAAGCCTTCGGAGCGGGCGACTTCTTGGGGTAGCAGACTACGTGTGTTAGAAAGGTTTAGAACGGGGGCTTAATCGGAGAACAATGATTTCAATTTCCGCCCTGGAGTGAATTTTAAAGCATTATTTAGAGAGGAGGGAACAAGTTTTGATAAGTGCCTCAACCCATTGACTTATGAATTATTCTATCTTATACCATAGTTCCGAAAAATCACTGGTTTGCATACTACATCACTACTTGATTGCCCTGACAAAAAGAGCAGTGTATGGGAGGTGAATCTTGCCATCGCCCTTATCAATCCTATAAGGAATCGTTTTCTCAACAAGAATATCAAGAAACTCTTCCTGCTGGTCCTCAGGAAGAGGGATGTAGCTAGGTAACCAAATGCGAGTGAAGTCCTTCATCGCAGCAGAATCCTCATATGAAATGGTGCTATTGTATGATTCAAAAGTTTCAATAGTCATTCCAAGCTCTCTTAAAGTACTTTCAAGTTCCAAAGCTGTAAACATTGTAGTACAAGCAGCACGTTCTAGATATTCAGAAAAGTATTCTGAGGCAGCTTTGAAAGGTTGATAATAAGGGGATTCTTTCGGATAGGTTAGGATCAGAATTTCACCCTTAGGGTTGAGCGTATCGTGAAACAACTTTAGAGTCTTTTCCCAAGGGCGTACCCAATGAAAACAGTTAAAAGAAATAATATGGTCATATTTTTTACTAAATGAGAGGTTTTCTGCTTTTTCCAAGACAAAATCAAGGTTAGGGAAGGAGTTTTTTGGATAGTGCTCTTTTGCGTAGTCGATCATATTTTTTGACGCGTCAACACCTGTAACTGTTCCGTGAGGTAATTTTTTCGCAATATTGGAAGTAATGCGGCCATCACCACAACCGATGTCCAATACCTTGCCAGTTTCTCTAAAAGAATAGTTTTCAAGAAGTTTGTCGGCGAGAGTTAGCTGAATTTCTGAGTTTTTAGAGTATTCATCGGCATTTATATCAAAACTAGACTGATTTTCCATTAGACTTACCACATTGATTGCAATTGCTAGGAATTATGAATTAAGCACAGATTGATATCAACTCCGTGATAGAGGTTGAAAGTAGAAACATTTAAAATTCAATATATTACGGATAGTTTTGGTTTTGGGTAGAGAGTAAGAGGATTAGCTTGTTAGCTCTTTTGGCCTGGTTTTTTCATAAATTTTAAAAGGAATCCAAGAGAGTGCAATCGTTAAGAAGGAAAGGCTTATAATATATCCTAAGTGCAACTTTGCAAAGTCAAAGATCATTACTGCTATAGAGGAAAATAAAAACGCGATGGTATCAACAGATTCGATGATTCCATAGAGCCTTCCTTGCTCATGTTGTTTGGCTCCCTTTGCGAGCATAGCAAAAAGTGTAGGTGGTAGAATCGCCATTCCAACACTATGGAAGAAGTAACATCCAGCTAGTAACGAAAAGTTAGGACTTTCGTGGAAGGCAAAGTGAAAGTAAAAAGGGAGGAGAGGTACGCTGCCTAGCAAAAAGCCGATCCTGCTCATCATTTTGTCGGATAGTTCACCAAAACACTTTAGTATCAGGATGCCTAATCCGTAGCCAAGCATCATAGTCATAGAAATTAATCTGAAGTCTGTTTTGTTGAAGTCAACGTATAACAACAGGACACAATAGACTGAAATTTCCCATAGGAGAAATGCAGTAATTGCATTCTGGAAAAAAGCCTTCTTTAAATCTCCAAAGACTAGGCTTATTTCGCGTTTGACTAATGCATAAATAGAAGAATGCGTTGAAACATGAATGTCTTTATCTCGAATATCTTTGAAGAACTTGATGGCTATGAACACGATGACAACGTAAAAGCCAAGAATGATTGCAATGGCGGTCTTTTCTTTAAGGAATAGTACAGCAAATATCATCATTAGGTAAGCAAGAGTATAAGCGAGGGTTGATAGCCCAAACGAAAAGCGATAGTTCTTATCTTGAGTGTCAGCAATTGCAGCTAGAGAGAGAGGAATTGTATTCCCGAAGGCGCCCTTTACAAAGCTCAGGCAGAATATCAAAGGAACAAAAAATAGAATTTTCAAATTAAATAGTAATAAAAAAAACACTGCGATGAGTGAAGCAGAAAGAGAAATTATAAGGCTCTTTTTCCTACAGTACAGATCCGAGAAAGCTGCTTGGATTGGTGCTGCAATCACTTGTAGTAATAACATTCCTATAAATAGAACAAGCTCTGTGCTTGGAACAAGGGAGCTGTATGTTCGAAATATATAGTTTTCGCAGGCAATATCACCATATATGAACAATAAGATATAAAAAAGGTAGAAGTTGGGTCTATTTACTTTTCTTTCAGTCATAGGACATAATACAAATCTGCTCTTCTTTTTCCGGACAGTACAGATTTTTGATTATAAATCCAAGGGATCAAGTTTCTATGGCATTAATTGTTTCTGATATAATAGAGTTTTCTCAGGTGTTTTCATCAATTTCGAGGAGCGCGTATGTTAAAAAATCATCAGACAAAGATTTGGAAAAGTATTTTTGACCAGTGCTATCTGAAAGCTTCTGAAGCTTCGGACAAGTTTCAAAACTTCACTGGATGGCAGAGCAGTTATACTGGAAAGCCTATTCCTAAAAATGAGATGAAGTCCTGGGTAAATGAGACAGTTAGTCGTGTTCAGCAATTGAGACCTAAAAAGATATATGAAATTGGTGCTGGGGCAGGCCTGATCATGTTTCCACTTTTGGATAATTGCGAACACTATTGTGCAACAGATCTTTCAAGTGAATCGATTAACTACTTAAAGCAGCATACACCTTCTAAATATCAGCATGTGGAGTTTTCTCAGAAGAGTGCAGATGATGCGACTAGTTTTGGTGAGAACAATTATGATACGTTTATTCTTAACTCAGTTGTGCAGTATTTTCCATCTTTCTCTTATCTAGAAGAGGTGATTAAAAACATTGTTGAGAAGGTCGCTTCAGGTGGGACAATTTTTATTGGGGATGTTAGGCATCTTAAATATTTGGAGGCTTTTCATACTTCTGTCGAAATATACAAAGCCTTTGAAACGGATGGTCAAGAATTGTTGCAAGAGAAAATTCAGAATAGGATTGCAAATGATGTTGAATTATCTGTTGATCCTGCCTTTTTCATGGGCTTGAAGGAGAAGTTCCCGAGAATTCGTTACGTAGAAATAAAAATAAAAAGTGGAATGATTCAAAATGAACTGACAAAGTTCCGGTATGATGTGCTTCTTCACATCGACAAAGAACCTCCTAAGCATCTTCATGAAGTTCAATGGAATTCTGATCGAGAAACATTGCGTCAGGAAGTATCAAAACTAAAAGTGCCATTTGTGATTAAGAATGTTCCAAATTATTCGGTAGAAGGGGCTTTCAAGGCCATGGAGCTTCTTCAGGGAAACGAGGAAGTGTCGGTTGTTGAACTGAAGTCGTTGATAGGTTTTGATGTTGCGAGTCAAAGATGGAAAGATATTTATGCTCTACTCCCTGAGGGCTCTCGGGTAGAGCTAACGCTAGAGGTTGGTGATCCCAATCTTTGCTCGATGATGGTTCAACCGTATGCACAAGACGTTATTGTTTCTTAGACAGGTCGTTTAGTAGGGTGGGAACAAACTCTTTATCAGAAAGGTATTCTAGAATTTGTTTTCTTTCGTGTTCATAGATCATATGAGCAGAGTCTGTCACTCCAAAATAAAAATAGGTTGGAAGTGGCAAAGCAAAAATGTCAATCATGGGCTGAATAGGTGTTGATTCTGGATAAGTGGCGAAAAACATTTTTCGCTCTTCTTGTGCAGTCGAAAGGTATTTTTGGCTCCAGTCAAAAAGATAAGCGCTTTTTTCTCCATATCCGTAAATTAGCCCTGATAGGTAGTGATCTTGAAAAACCAGGCCCCAAAAGTTTGAGTTTTCATCCTCAATTTCATGAATAACTTCGGAGGGTGAAAAATCTGCGTTGGTTCTTTTCGAGAATTCGGAATGATAGTGGTGAAGAACGTATACGAGGTTAGGAATGTTGACAAACAGTCCAATTGAACCATTTCCTGAGGGGGCTTTGCGAGAAATGATGCGGTATTTGGGATCTAATAACACATTATGGTTCTTCCACTCCTTCCACAGGTTGAGGTGATTATGGGGCCTTAGTAAAGCTTTGTTCTTTATCCACTTTTCCAGAAAGTTGTCATATGTTGGAAGCTCCATTTTAGCAGGATCTCTTGATCTTTCCAAAAAAACCTTTAGTTCTCTGTAGCTTCTCTGTAGCTCTTCTTCTGTCTCGTCTATTGTTCCCTCAATATCAAACTCTGTCACTGGTTTCGAGCCGTAAAGTGTGAATAAACCCGCATTTCTAATCATTAAGTTTTCGAGAAATAACGTTTGATCTGATTTGTGAGCGAGCGAGCCATTTTCTGGTGCAACATTTGTTTTATAAAAAATCTTGTATGAAATGGCCGAAGCAAATACGATGACCAGAAAAAAAATACTTAACTGCTTGATAACCTTAGGAGGAAACATGAAGAAATCTCTTTTGATCACCCTATTACTGACCATAACACCCTTTTTTAGCACTGTCTATGCTAACGATTTTTTAGCAAAAGATCTTTTAATGCAACTAGCAGAAAGTAACGACCCCAGTTACTACATGTTAAAAGAAAATAGGCATTATCTGAACTCTGATCGAATCAGTGTTTCAAATGATGGCCTTCTTCTGCATACTGACTATTTTGGTCCAATACTTCTCCGCTCTCTATTCCAAGACAACAGCGGTGTTTATACAACAGGCGCTTTTGCAATCTATCGTTGCAATGGATGCGGCAGGAATTATAACAGCCCACCTTCTGAGTGTGGGTCTTGTGGCAGCACATCTTTCAGCGTGGTGGATTTACTTCCAGACTGAATTGATCATGGCATTTTGATGAGGGGTTAGAAACTAAACCCTCATCATACAGATATTTCTTCCATTAGTTTTTAATTTACAAAGATAAGAGAGCGGTGCTTCCTCCCACGTTATTTGCCATGCTTGCAAAAGCGACTCAACCGCATGAACAGGGAAGGATATACGGAATTATCGAGTCTGTAGATACAATTGCATTTTTGGTTTCTTCTTTGGCCGTTTTGATATCAGGTATTAATAAGCTTCCACTGACCTATATTGTATCTCTTTCTTTTGTAACAATAGTGTTTTCTTGGTTCCCTTTTAGAATGTACGATAAGCTTAGACCAAAGGAACTTGCTTAAATTCTTTTGATGTTGGGAACAAATTATATGATCTATCCCCTAAGGATTCTCAAGTAGAGCCCTTGTTAGCGCTTGACGATCCTAACCTTCGCTCGGTGATGGTTTACTAGAGGATGTCTTTATTTAGTATGTGTCTTCTGGTTGGCGTTATTTTAAATGTTTTACTCGGATTTCGATTGCATTAGCATAACCAAGACGGTCGTAGAACGTTGCTATACTTTTGTTGGCACTGCAAACTGCAAGACGAGAAAATTCACATTTTTCCTTTTTAAAATAGTTCTCGGCTTCTTTAATCAACCTTTTTCCTAGTCCTGATTTGCGTTGGGACTGACAAACATAAACTTCAATCACTTCGCCATAGTATGTTAGGTTACTATCAAAGTAGGAGTTTTTTTGAATTTTGAAGGTTATAAATCCAACTAACCTTTCTTGAACCTCAGCAACCAGCAAGAGGGGGTCGCTCTCATTAATCGACTTAATTATATATTCGTGAATTAATTCGACTATTTCTGGGCGATCACCAACGAAGTATACGGGGTTCAGTTTGTGGTGTAAGTGAAACTGCTCTCGAAACATTATGACAACTTCATCGATATCTTCGTGCTTCGCTTTTCGAATTATATAAGTCTTTGGTGTTTTTTCCATAATGCTTTAGTTTTGTTTTTTGTAAGTCTGTAAAATTTCTTTTATTTGGGGTCGATCCTCTTTGAAAACCCTTAGTATGGACTCCTGGAGTATATAAGTCATGTCCTGTTCTCTTTTTTAGTAACCGCCCCAGCCAGGCGAACTCTTTGAAGAAATTAGGTTTTGGAGGCTGCATGGTAACTTTTAACAGAGCGATTTGGTTTTTTCTAAACTGATCGATGCGTACAGCGAAGGGATACGCCTTGGGGAAATTAGCTTGCAGCTCGGGATCAAATCCTGAGGGTCCCTCAGGATTTGAGAAAGTGGGAGCTGCCGAGGAGTTTATGGGTTTAGGTGCGTTGATGCCTGTGCTAGCAACATTAACGGATACGCCCCTTTTTAGGCTCTGGAGTATTTGAAGATATTTCTATTTTCACGGAACCGTTAATTAAGAAGTTTTAAGCAATCCTTTCTTCATAAGAATCTTATCTGTTTTCTCCATATAAAACTTATTGGATTGATTAGGGTATTTTTCTTGTAATTCAAAAACTTCTTTTTCTGCTTCCCGAAATTTATCATTTCGTTTAAAAAGATCTTTTACAAGAGAGCTTTGGTCATTAAATAATTGTTTTTGATAATCAATAAAATCTTCTCTACTATGTAAATAATTTCCATCTGGATTTAGCATATCCACTCCAATTAAATATCCTATTCCATCCCAAATAATTGGTTTATACTCAATTGGAATAAATTCCAATAAATCATCGTCATGAGCAAACATTCTCTCTGATGCCCAGTTAGAAATTTCTTCTCTAGAAATTTTCTCATTAATTAGTTCATCAAATTTATTTTTAATATCTTCCAGTGATACTTTAATCATCTTATACCCTCAAAAACACCATTCTCATCAAAAATATAGTGTATTTTTACACCATCATTTCTTTCAGGGCGAACACTTCGAACAACACCATTCTTATCAATAGTTTCAAGCCATGTTCTTTTTAATCCTGTTTTTGGATCCCATTCTCTTACTCTTATTCTTCCAAGCATTTCTCCCTCTACCCTTGCTGGCTGCATTATATCATAATATCTATTTCTGCCATTTTCTAAAAATTTGTGCCCAGCTCCTCTACCATATTCTTGATATTGAGAAAAATGTTTTGTGGCTGGAGATGGAGAGATAGGGGGCCCGCAGTATCCCGGTCTAAATGTCGGTGTTATAGCCCTAACATGCCTCTCAGTCAACCTGGCAACAGTCTTATCGCTAACAAACCCACTTCTAAATCCTGGATCATTAATAGCTCTTATGAACTGTAGTTCATTGCTATACCTCTGAGGTTTTATCTGCATCCTGTCGATTAAAGAGCGTATCTCTGGCTTTGTCCTAGAGAAGAGAGTGCCCATAGCGGCACCGCCAGCAAAGCCAAAAGCTACCCCGGCAACTTTGTTGGTGTCATGAGCCTCGGAGACGACAAGGCCTACCATTCCCCCTTCAAAAGCCATCCCCAACACACTGATTCCCTCAGCAACTCTGATGACTTTCCCAATACCTCCAAGAGCAATCATCTCACCAACGAATTCTCCAGCTTTTGCACCGAAAGAATGGGGGTCTTGGATTTTTACAAGATCGTCATATTTCATTAGAACGTTGTTAGAAAATCGCTTGAAATGTTCTCTAGGATCCTCGGCTCCAGGCACATCAGACATATCAGGAAGCATTAAGGTGCACACAGCTTGTAAGATTTTAACACCACCCTTTGGAAGGCTTTTTGTAAAATCGTTAACGACTATTCTTTGAATGGCTTCGATTTGGGAAGGATTAGGATAGGCTCCATTAGGGATAAGTCCTGCCATTTGGATCTGTCTTTGATCCACGGATCCTTGAGGAAGCTCTGCATTCCTTCCTAGCATTCTAAGATCTGTTGGAGGGAATTGGACCCCTGGTCCGACTCCCTCACCCCATAGGGTTTGGTAATCGATAGGAGCTTGGGGCATGCCGCTGAAGGTTTGGCGGTTGGTGTTGATGGCGTTTTCAAGAGCATCGAAGACTTTGTGTTGTTGCATCTCTTCAACGTTTTGCCATCCCCAGTTTGTTGCAGGGGATGGTG
>CAYGKJ010000022.1:0-18374 GCA_964350675.1 uncultured bacterium
TTCATAGCGCAGAAGGATAAATGATTTGGTTTTATTTGTCTGTTTTGGCAGCGCGCCAGCCCAAATAACTACTTAGCAATATGAAGAAGAGGAGTGAAAATCCATCGCCTAAGAATCCTACTTTTGAGGAAGGGATGATTTTTAAAACAGTGAGGAGTGCGACTAAAACACCCATGCAGGCATCGCCAGCAACAAGACCCGACGAAATAAGAACACCTCGTTCGATGGCCTTATCGTTTTTGGTGATTTTCTTAACAAGGTAGCAGACGAGCCCTCCCATCATAATCGAAGTATTGAGTGAGATGGGGAGGTAAAGACCGATGGCGAAGGGAAGAACGGGCACTCTCATGAAATAAACCATGAGCCCAAACACTGCACCGATAAGAACAAGGACAATGGGGAGTTCCCCTTGAATGACTCCTTTTGCGATAAGAGCCATGAGTGTGGCTTGTGGAGCGGGAAGCTTTGTGCTTCCAAATCCGTAGGCATCGTTGAGAAGATAAAGTGTAAAGCCGATTGCAGCAGCAGGGAGAATGAGGCCAATGATCTCGGCAATCTGTTGTGAGCGAGGGGTAGCACCTAATAAAAAGCCTGTTTTTAAGTCTTGGGAAGTTGTTCCGGCCATTGCGATCGCAACATTTGCAACGGCTCCCATTGTTATAGCTGCAATCAGGTGGATACGGTCCGTCCAACCAAGGCCCACAAAGACAAGACATGTAATTAGAAGCGTCGTAATTGTCATTCCTGAAACAGGGCTCGAAGAGCTTCCAACAAGCCCCACCGTTATCGATGTGACGGCAACAAAGAAAAAACCTAAGACAACTAAAAGAACAATGGTAACGATATTGAGGTGAAAGCCAGGAAGGATCCAAAGCGCGAGGATAACGGCAATGGAACCAAGTAAGAGGTAGGAAAGGGAGATATCCTTGTCAGTACGCTCAACTTCTTTTTTCTTTGATTGCATGAGATGCATCAGTTCACGAAAACTCTCGATGATCGTTTTAAAAATGACCGGGGCAATCCTAAAGAGGGTAATCATTCCTCCAACAGCGACTGCTCCAGCTCCAATGTAGCGGATGTAATTGGACCACACATCAGTTGATGTCATCAATTCTACAGGGACTTTGGAGGGAAAAATTGCGGGTGCTCCGGCACCAAACTTTTTAATAAGGGGGATGAGTACCCACCAGCCGATGGCACTCCCTGTAAAGAGGACTGCAGAAATGCGAGGGCCGATGATGAACCCCACCCCTAGGAGTGCAGGAGTACAGTCCATACTAAGAAGGGCATTTTCATATTTTCTGATAGTGTATGAGACTGTCTCATTCCATAGATATAGAGCGCTGTTGAGGACTTTGTAAACCGCTCCGATAACAATTCCCCAAATTGCAAGGCTCGCATGTTGGCCGCTACTTTCTCCAGCCTTCAAGATTTCTGCGCAGGCGGTCCCTTCGGGAAATGGAAGAATGCCATGTTCCTGAACAATAATGTAACGACGCATGGGAATCATGAAGAGGACTCCTAAGATTCCTCCCAAAAGAGCTAATACAAAGATATGGGGAATGGTGGGAGCAGCACCTAAAAGGAAAAGAGCAGGAATGGTAAAGATGACCCCTCCAGCGAGCCCCTCTCCAACCGAGGCAACCGTTTGGACAATATTATTCTCTAGAATTCCAACCTTTCGAAAAAAGGTACGCAAAATAGCCATGGACAAAACAGCGGCAGGGATCGATGCAGAGATTGTCATTCCCACTTTGAGGCCTAAGTAAGCATTTCCTACGGCAAACAAAAGGCTAAGTAAAATTCCCAGAATAAGCGCACGAACAGAAAATTCGGGTTGCTTTTCACTCGCTTTGACGAAGGGTTTGAATGCTGCTAGATGTTCCTTCATTTTCCTGATGAGGGTTTTTTTCCTCACCATGCAGATCAGGTTTTTTTTTGGCCACTTTTTTCCCTACAAATTCAAACTTATATTTTAAAGGATGATCTTTGTCATTACCCTCTATGAAACAAACTTCGAGGTGGATTTTGTAAAAGTTACCTGTATGTTCCTCTTTTGTACAATGATAAAGAGAAGAGAGAGTCTTGTAGTTTTTTTTCCCGAGACCATCAATTGAAATTTCTAAGGAAGAAGTTTTGGTGTTTTTAGCCCCCTTTTTGGGGATTTCTGAAAATATTAGAGGGGTTTTCAGAGTTTCATAGTAGATTTTTTCAGCTTCCCGCTCGAGTTCAAGTTCAAAGAATTTTCTGCGCATTATTTTTTGTGAGAAAAGTGGTTCGGAAATAAGCGGAAAGGCACAAAGAGCCAAAAGGGCGATCGCAATTAAAACCTCAATAAGGACAAAAGGGCGTTTTTTCATAACAAAGGAGAGTAGCAGAATTGTTAACGGAGATCAATGACTGGACATTTTAGACTTACCGTCCATCCAAATTGACCATCAAATTGATGGAGGATAATACTTTTGTCCGTTGGAGGAAACTGCTCAGGAATACTCCCAAATACTTCCATTTCAAGGAGGCGGGTTTCAGGAAGAGAGACATATTTTTTTGCAAGGGGTGTAAAAAAAAGAGGACCTGTAGCGTGGAGGACGTCCTTGGTATCCTCGAAGAAGAAATTTGTTCTTCTTAAATTTTCGAGTCCTTTCTCAAGAGCCTCTTTAAAGAGGGGGTGGCGAGGCTTAGAAAGCATGGACCATTGACAGATGACATTGCTATCATACCATGTTCCCTTGTTTAGCTTTTCCGTTTCATGTTCATATCCAAGCACTAGTGAGTCATTAAGCCAGTCTTTTGGAAGGGAGCAGGCAGGTGTTGTATCAATATCTGAATAGAGCCCCCCAAAGATATATAGGACTCCATAGCGAAAAATATCGGAAAGGATCACACCTAATTTGATCTGGGAGATGTCACGCAAATACTGAGGAAAGTAGGTGCTAAAAAATGAAGTGATGTCAGCATCTGTATAAAAATTGAACTCCCAATCGGGACAGGTCTGTTTCCAGATTGCAATGTTTTTAGAGTATTTATCGGGGAGGGTTTTGGTTTTGTAGGTAAAATGGAGCTTTTTTGGGATCATGAATCTATCTACAACCTAAGATTGGGGAATTTTACACCCAGTGTCCATCCGTGTTCTCCATGGTATTGATGTTCAACAACACTTCTTTTAGAAACAGGAAGAGTTTCGGGAAATGATCCGAAAATTTCCATGTCTAAAACAAGGGTCTGATCTAATTGGAGATAGTCGCTTGCGATAGATGTGAATAGAAGAGGGCCTGTAGCGTGGAGTACCTGTCTTGAGACCGAGAAATGGAAATTGATGTCTCTTAAGTTTTTGATGCATTTATCGAGAGCTTCCTTAAACAGGGGGTTTTTAGGAGCTGAGAGCATTGTCCATTGGCAAATCACGTCATGTTTGTATCGAAAATCTGCTACGCCTTTTCCCATTTGGAATTCGTATCCAAGTACTGTTTGATAGTTGAGCCAATCCGTGGGGATTTTCTTTAGGGGAATCGTATCAATATCGGTATACATGCCGCCATCGATATATAAAACGGCATAGCGGAAAATATCTGCAAGGACTGCTCCCAATGTGATCTTTGATAGATCGGAAAGGTATTCTGGAAAGTATTTTTCAAAAAAATCAAAGATCATTGCGTCTGAATAATAATGTATTTCCCAATCGGGACACATTCTTTCCCACTGCTTAAGATTTTTCTGGAACTTTTCGGGCGCTCGCTCTGTTTTGTATGTAAAGTGGAGTTTTTTTGGGATCATAAATCGGCATGTCTCACTATTATAACAGTTTAATTTGTGGACATTGAAATTCTAGCTTCCAGCCTGATCTTCCATGAAATTGATGAAAAACAATACAGTTGGAGAGATTGGGCGTTTTCAAATAAATGGGCGCAAATACATCCATATCTAGAAACAAAATCTCAGGCGTGTCTAGATATTTGGTTGCGATTTCAGTAAAAAGTAAGGGGCCTGTTGCTATTAATACTTCCCTTTCGTGCTTCAACTCGAAATTTTTTTCTCTCAAATTTTCTATGCACTTGTCAAGAGCCTCTTTAAAAAGAGAGTGCTTGGGTTTTGATAGAAGTGACCATTGACAAAAGGTATCGGTTGAGTAACTGGGAACAGGGCTACATTCAAACTTGGAAGGTTGGTATTCGTAGCCAATGACACTTTCAAGTGCAAGCCAAGCATCTGGGAGAGGGTTAAGAGGGATCGTATCGATATCGTTGTACATTCCTCCATGAATATACAAAACCCCGTACCGAAATAGATCAGCCAAAACAACGCCCTGCCGAATTTTCTTAATATCGCTGGCATACTGTGGGAAATGTCTCTCAAAGAATTTAAGAACTTTTCGATCTGTATGAAGAATCATCTCCCAATCAGGGCAATATGCTTGCCAGCGCTTAAGGTTTTCCTTGTAGACTCTTGGTAGATCTTCTGTTTTGTAAGTGAAATGAAGTTTTTTTGGGATCATGATTGCAATAACTTTTTTGATGTAATTACCTTGGGTACCAAAAGGAAATTTTTTTTTCAAACCCAATTTGACACTTATCTGTTGTGAGTGTAGAATTGGCTTATTAAAACTTTTTTATTTGAATAATTTTCCCCTTCAACTAATTAGAGAACTAAGCGAGATCAGTAAAGGACGCAATGACATATCAAGGGCGAGCCCTCTACAACCTACTTCAGATGAACCTGAAACAAAACCCTGCTATGGAAGTCGAACAATGGCAGGTAGAAAACTATCGAGACCTTTCTAATCAGGAGTTATTCCAAAGGCTCGAAAAGATGGAGATTTTTCTGAGTGAAGAGAATTTTCTTCTTTATGTTGAAGAGTGTGACTCTCCAGAAGACCTAGCTGACTGCCTTTACTTAGAGGAAGACTACGAAAAGCATGAGCAAGTTTATCTTTCTGTATTCGAACTTTGGCGTCGTTTAGCCTCCCACAAACAATCCCTTTCTCTTTTTGTTGATGAGTTTGATCATTTAATTGAACAGTATGAAGAGGGAAAACTTGAGATTGAAGATGAACTGCAAGCAGCTCTTTCCAGTTTTCAAATGATTCTTGATGACAATGTTGATGAAGGAGGAGAAGCTAGAGATGGATACCATTTTTTCTCAGCCTTTTCTTGTCACGATTTAGAAATTTTTATTTATGAATATACATCGCACCTAATCGATGCGGAAAACAATACACTTGCATCGGAACTTCTCGAAGGCTTTTATCCATATATCGACAATGAGAGATGGTTCGACCTTATTCGTGTTAGGCTTGTGACTGCAGCCGATCCTGAAGAAGGAAAAGTGATGGTTGAACGTCTTTTGACCTTGCTTAAAGAAGAGCCTGAACTTTACCTTCTTTTTGAAACGCTTCACTATTTGATTCATGTAGAAGAAACGGAACAATTCCAAATGGCTTATTCGCAAGCTCTCGATGGAGTCGAAACACGAGAAGATTTGCAAGAACTGTTACTTCTTACTGCTGAATACTTCAATGCGATTGAAAAAGAAAAAGAAGAAGCACTGGTAAATGAGCTTTTAGAAGGCCAAAAAGAGAAAGATCTTCATGAGGTAATTGACTCTGATAATGAGACCCTCCAAGTTTTGCGAGGGATCGTTACCCTCTCACCAGCATAGGGTCAAACTCTAAATAATCTGCTGCGGTAAATAAGTATAGAATCTGATTCTTTTCCCCGAAAAGAGAACGCTCTTTTTTCACATTATGCAAGTGACCAAATACACAAACATTGATGTTAAATTCTTCTAAAATTTTTGAGGTTTGTGAATCTTGAAGGTCGGCACTGATTGGAGGGTAGTGGGTCATTGCAATACGGTAGTTTGCCTTTGGGTCCATCTGCTCCAGACTTATTCTTAAGCGTTGAAGGTCTCTTTCAAAAATCCGTTTCGATTTTTCCAAGTCTAAGGGCTTTTCTTTTGCCAAAGGATTTTCTACAAAGGTGATGTAGTCTTTGAAGGTGTATTCTGGGCTATCCCAGAGACGGACTCCTCCAATTGTCACATCTCCAATCGTGATGGCGGTATTATTTACAAACTGAATAGAGGAGGGAAGAATCTCTGCAAGTTTTTTGTTCGAAGGCCACCAATAGTCATGGTTTCCTTTCAGAATCACTTTTTTCCCGGGCAGAGCATCAATCCACTCTAAGTCTTTCATCGCGTCTTCGAGCTTCATCGCCCAAGAAATGTCTCCCGCAATAAGCATCAAATCCTCATCGCCCACATGTTTCTTCCAGTTTTCTTCAATGCGAGCAGTATAATTTTCCCAAGCAGGACCAAACACTTCCATGTTTTTCCCGGAAGAACCAAAGGGGAGGTGAAGATCAGCTAAAGCCCATATTTTCAAAAGATGAGGTCTCTTATTTCTTGTCCTTTTTTTCTTTCTCTGTATCTCTTTTTTCCTTCTCCTCTTTCTCTTTTTTTTCATTTTCTTCTTTTTTCATATCTCTCAGCATGCTGAATGCATCTCCATAAGCCTCTGCATCGGATACATCACCATCCCGACTTGCAAATGCAGGTGTGGATAAGAGAAGTAGGTACACGGTTGAGTAAAAAATGGTTTTAGATTTCATGTTTTTTCTCCAGTTCACGCATGAATTTAGAATTTGAATTTTGCAGCAGGGATGGTTTTTTTTCTAGGGTTTTTCTGCAGAAGAGAGATGGCTAACTTTTCATTAATGAAAAATAGGGATACACTGCAGCTTGGAAATACAGTAGGGAAGATTCTTTGAAAACTTATCTAGAAAATCCAACATCAAGAGCATTCATTCTTTCGAACGTAATTTCTTGCCCTTTTTTTGGAATTTTTGCCTTGTTGCCTATGATTCTTTGTAAGGAGTTGGACGCTTCCCCTTTCCAGATCAGTACAATGACAGCACTAAAGCCGTTAACAGCTCTTTTTGCTTCATATTGGGGAAGTTCTGTATTGGGGAAACAGCCTCGGCTTTCTCTAATGTGGGCGTATTTCTTGAAGTTCCTGCCTTTTGTTATTGCACCATTTTTTTCCAATCCTTGGATATTAATTTCCGCTTTTGGGATGCATATGTTGCTACTTAGGGGAGTTATTCCTTCATGGATGGAATTACTAAAACAGAATCTCTCAAGGTCCGATAGAGGAAAAGTTTGTGCTGCGGGCTCGACGGTTAACTATCTCTGCACTGCCCTTATGCCGCTTCTATTCGGATGGATGTTGGATGCTTTTCAAGGGTCTTGGCAATGGATTCTCTTGTACACAAGCTTACTAGGAATGTGTTCTGTATTGCTGATTCGTAAAGTTATTCAGAGCTCGATTGGAGATCAAGAAATTGAAAAGGTCAGAAGCATGAGACGCTTTGTGCTGCATCCATGGAAGAGTACAAAAAATCTTTTGCAGGAGAGACCAGATTTTTTTCAATTTCAAGCGGGATTTTTCTTTGGTGGCGCGGGTCTCATGACGATTCACGCTGTGATTCCAAAGTACTTTACTGAGCATCTCCAACTTTCATATACCGGTATGTTTTTAGCGGTGTGTTTTTGTAAAGGGTTGGGTTTTGTGATTGCAACCCCCCTTTGGGTTAAGCTATTTAATCGTTCTGAGATTTTTTCTTTTTGTGCACGAATTCCTTTGATAGCTGTAGTGTTTCCTCTTCTACTTATGTTGGCTTATTTCAACCCGAATTTTGTTTTTATCGCTTACGTGCTGTATGGAGTGATGCAGGCGGGAAGTGAACTCGGTTGGAAAATGTCAGGACCTGTTTTTGCTGGGGCAGATGATAGTACTCCTTACTCTTCAACTAACATTCTTGCAGTGGGCATCAGAGGAGCAATTTTTCCTTATCTTGGAGCGGGACTTTTCATCTTCGGAGGACCATACTTGGTTTTCGTCATCGGAGGTCTTTTATGCCTATCTGGTAGTATTCAGCTGTGGAGATATAGAGAGCGGTATGCGATTCGAATAACTTAGAGAGGATTAGGCGGCGTACCTAAAAGATCTCTTTTAGGTACGCCGCCTGGTTTACAGGAAACAGTTTTTTGGGTATATCCTGCAGAGATGTATCGCGTTTTCAGAAAGACTTTTTTACTCATTGTTTCATCTATTCTTTTGTATGGGAATGATCCTTCGCAAGAAATTGTGATTGAGAAACTCCGCGGTATTGTGTTTTCGAATGAGATAGATGCTAAAAAGCGGGAGCGGCTAGAAAATTTTGAAGGAATCAGGATTGAGTGCATAGAGCAAGTGGGAAGCCGTCTTGCTTGGCGAAAGTTTTCTGGAGATCTTGGAAAGCGTTTTTTGAATCGCCCGATGCGACACGAGGACTTAGAGGGAATTCGAGGCGCTGTTGCCCTATATTATGAGCGGCAAGGGCGCCCTTTTGTTCAGATTGTTATTCCGCCGCAAGAGGTCACAGATGGAATTCTCCAAATCATGGTTCAAGAAAGCACTTTGGAGGAGATTTGTCTTAAGGGAAATCATTGGACAAAAGACTGGCAGATATTAAACAATATTCATGTCCAAGTTGGAAAGCCCATTGATACTGATATGCTCAACGCGGATTTGGCGTTTTTGAATCGGAATCCTTTCAGACAAACCAATGCGATTTTCTCTCCAGGAGAACAGGATCTAAGTACAGATCTAGAACTTGCAACAAAGGAGCTGCGCCCCTTTCGATTTTATGTAGGGATTGATAACCGGGGGAATGAAGCCTTTGGAAGATTGCGGCAGTTTGAGGGGTTCAACTGGGGAAACTTCTTGGGTCTCAATCAAGTACTGTCCTATCAATTGACCACTTCTGTCAGTCGGATTTCCAATTTGGTTGCTCATTCAGCATACTATGAGATCCCTTTGCCCTATAGGCAGTCAGTTGTGTTTTTTGGAGGGTATTCTCGCATCCAAGATGAGAATGTTGAAGCTTTGACTTCGAATGAAGGGCACAATATTCAGGGGAGTGGTCGCTATCACCTTCCTCTTTTTTCATTTCGCACCCACTACCACGATTGCTATATTGGCTTTGATTTTAAGGAGAGCAATAACAATGCGCTGTTTTCAGAGGAACCTATTTTTGTCAATCTCACCAACTTGTCTCAGTTTGTGATAGGTTATCAGTATCAGTCAGGATGGAACATTGGAAATATTGTGGCGGATTTGGGTCTCTACTTTTCTCCAGCACGTTTTTTCTCCCATCAGTCGACTGATGCCTACCGCCTCCTTTCTCCAGGATCTCGACCGAAGTATTATTATCTGAAGGGAGAGCTGTCTTCTCGGTTTTTTCTTCCGAAGTGCTTTGGTGTGAGCTTCCTACTGACCGCTCAGTATGCAAACCAGAACCTTCTTCCCAGTGAACAGCTAGGGCTGGGTGGTTTCGATACTGTGAGGGGATACCGAGAGAGGGTGATTAACGGAGACAATGGCATCTTTTCGAGTGTGACAGTGACGGCGCCTCCTCTTTCAATCTTAAAGGGGAAGGTTGCTTGCAAAGAGAGAACCTTAGATCAACTGACGTTTCTTGCTTTTATCGACTATGGATGGGTGCAACCTCATCGACATGTCTACGACCCGGCAACAGGAGAATCTCTTACTCAAAAAACGGAATATATTTTGGGGGTAGGTCCGGGTGTCCGCTATTTTATTGATCCCTATTTAAACCTAGCGGCTTACTGGGGGTTTCGTCTGAGAAAAGTCGATGCACAGGACCATTTAGGGGGAAGAGTCAACATAAGCCTTGTTGTGAGTTATTAGGGACTCTTTGTATAGAGGAATTGAGAGAGGTTCCCGTTCCAATGCAGAGGCTGTTGCAGCTATTTTTTGCGCTATTCATCGTGTGTTTTTCCCTATTGGAGGGAAAACTATCACAACCTAAGGTGGTTGCAGGTTCTGCTGCCATTGAAAATAGAGAAAATATTCAGTGGAACATCCGTTCTGGAGAAAGAACCATTATCAATTGGGAGGAATTCTCCTTAAATGCCCAACAATCTGCTCACTTTTTTCAGGCGACGCGTGACTCTGCGGTTCTTAATAGAGTGGTGGGGCCTCTTCCCTCTTCTATTGATGGCCTGATTCATTCAAATGGTAAAATCCTTCTGATCAATGAGAAAGGAATCCTTATTGGACCAAATGGAAGGGTGAATGCAGCCTCTTTTATTGCATCGACTCTTGACACCTCGAATGATCAGTTCTTGAAGAATGAGGAGCTTCTTTTTAAGGGAGCTTCGAGTGCCAGTGTCGTCAATTATGGCAAGATCACAAGTCCTCTTGGAAAGATTGCACTGATTGGACTTGCTGTTGAAAACTATGGGGAAATTGAAGCGCAAGGGGGCAAAATTGCTTTAGCTGCAGGTAGTGAAGTGCTGTTATTTCCCGAGTCTCAGGAACATCTACTGATTCGAGTACAAAGGGAGGACACTGGGGGGGAGGTGACCCAAAAGGGAGTTCTGTCTGCTTTACAAATTGAGGTTGCAGCTGCCGGAACCCCGTACAGCCTTGCGATCAAGAGTCAGGGTGCGATCCAAGCAAGTGGAGTGAGAAAAGAAAACGGACGGGTGTTTCTTACCGCCTATGAAGGGGACTGTCATCAGACGGGAACGATTACTGCTGAGGAAGGGACGGTCCATATCCTCGGAGATCGCGTGGCTTTACAGAAATGCGCAAAGATTGATGTGGGAGGAGAAAGTCAAGGCGGAGAAGTGCTCATTGGCGGGGACTACAAAGGGCAAAATCCTAATATTAAAAATGCTAAGCAAACGCACGTTGTTAAAGGAGCTGAGATTTATGCAAATGCTTCTAATGGGGGTGATGGAGGAAAAATTATTGTGTGGTCAGATGACTACACGACATGCCATGGAAAACTCGATGCATCTGGCGGTAGCCAATATGGCAATGGTGGGTTTATCGAGGTTTCAGGAAGGGGTTTAGATTTTCAAGCAGATGTAAATCTCTTGGCGCCTAATGGGCATGTCGGAGAGCTTCTTCTAGATCCAAAGTTTATCAATATCATAGCAGCAGGGGGAGATCCTATCGCGGGCAACAGCCTATTTGGAGACATTCCAGCTGGGACTGCAAACATTTCGGGGATTACTCTTCGTAATGCTTTGAATGCGGCCAATGTGACCCTTCAAGCCAACACCGATGTGATCTTTTCTGACAATGTGACTGTTACAAACAATACGCAAAGAAACCTTACGGTTCAAGCAGGGCGATCCATTATTGTTGATCCCGGTTTTGATATCGATATCCGTCGCTGCAATCTCATTGCAACGATTAATGATGCTGGCGCGATTCCTGCAGATCGAGATGCAGGATTGGCACAATTTTTCCTTGGAGCAAATAGTATCCTAGATACGAACCGAGGGGGGACAAATGATGGGGATATTACAATCATCCATGGAAACTTTGGAGGCGTAGCCGAGGGAACCATTTTCATTGATACAGGCTCTTTTATAGACTTTGGAGCAGGGACCTGCACTCTCACAGGAACAGCTAGTCCTTTAGGTGGTAGTGGCCAGCGCGGTGTAGAAATTCATGGTCGATTACGTGCGCAGAATAATGGAGCGATTATCATTACGGGAGTTGGCGCGCTAGGAGGAGGAGGAGAAGGTGATAACGTCGGTGTTCTAATCGGGAGTGGATCCAGAATTCAAGGGAACAATACTTCCACGACAAACATCACAGCCACGGGGGGGGCTGGAGGATTAGGCGGAAATGATGGGTTGAGGGTTGATAATGGATGGCTCGACTCTAATGAAGCAAATACAACGACAATTATTGGAACCTCTCTTGCAATAACAGGAGATAACAATATCGGGGTCGCTTTTATAAATACTGCTCTTGTCGAAGTTGTGAATGGAAGCTACTCGATCACAGGAACAGGGGGCAATAGTGTGAATGGAAACATTGGCGTTCTGATGGATTCTAACTCAACAATGACCTCTTCATCTAATGGAACGATTACGATTAATGGAACAGGGCAGGGAAGTGGAAATAATAATGCGGGGACGCAGATCAATGCCACGGGGGCCATAAGTTCGGTTCAGGGAGATATTGACATTACCGGGGTGGGAGCTCCAAGTACAGGCTCGGGAAATGATGGAATTATTCTAGAAGGGACAATCACTTCTACAAGTGCAGCAGGAGCAGCCGCAACAATTACTCTTGATGGAACGGCAAGCTCTGGGACGAGCAGTGCAGGAATCCGGAGCTCTGGTGGCTCAGGATCGATTACGTCAATCTCTGGAGATATTGACCTTACGGGGACGGTGCTTGCAACAAGTGACGCAAATAGCGCAGGAATGAACCTTCAGAATTTCACGATCACCTCAACAGGAGGGGGAGCAAACTTTGCAGATGTCACGCTAAACGGTACGGGAGCGCCTGGTGTGAATTTAAGTCGCGGCGTGGTTATGACCTCTTCGTCAGTTAATTCGAATAGCGGATCCATCACACTTAGTGGAACAGCGCAAGACACTTCAGCAACACCTGTGGGCGCTGATCTAAGTGGGACAACTCTTGCAATTACAGGGACTGGAATCATGGGGCTCACTGCTATAGGTGGGGACTTCAATGTAGGGCAGGCTTCTGATTTTGATACAACGTCGGGAACATTCACGATGATTGCGTCGGAGAGTGTTGTGTTTGCCAATACTCCAGCGTCTACTGTTGATACGACGTCTGGCCTCTTAACGATGACTGCAACCAATGGGGGAATTACACTTGATGACAGCGGCGAGCTTACTACTGTCAATACAAATGCCATATTGAGCGCGAATACAGCTGCAAGTTTGGGGGCGGTTAATGTAGGCGCTGCTCAAATTTCTTGCACAGCCCAAAGTATTGTAAATGGATTGACAGTAGGGACGAATCTTACAGCGGGAACAGCAATTTTAAATAGCACGAACTCCATTGGAACAGCGCCTGCAACTGGGGCACTTGCGATCCAAACCGATCTTGGGATTTTGCAAGCAACCATTTCGGGTGCTGGCGATCTGGTGATTTTCGAGAACGACGCTTTAGTGCTCAATAACATCTCATTAAGCAATGGAAATATTGATATCAACACTGGAGGAGCGATCACTCAAGGAGGCGGGACAACGGTAACTGTGGTGGGCAATGCTGCTTTTGATACGTCTCGCGATGGTACTGTGGGGACAGTTCAGGTGACAAATAACCAAGCGACAACCGTGGGTACAAGTGTTGTTGCGGGAGATTACTTGCTTACAACGTCCCCAGCAAGTGCAATTAGCTTGAGCGGAAGTGTTGATGTGGGAAGAAATTTTACGATGGTTGGTACAACGTTTGATCGAAACAATCAGACGCTTCGTGTTGCTGGCAGTACAACGCTTAATGGTCTCGATCCCTTTCAAAACAATACCAATGAAGTTTTCCCCTCAGGAGGAGGGCCAAATTTTGACATTTCAACCGTGACTCTTGCTGCGACAGGAGATATCACAGTTAATCTCCGCGAGACGCAGTATACAGCAGCAAATGTTGTTCTTCCAAACGCTATTGTTTTAAACAACGCTGGAAATAGTATTTCGGGAGCGCTTCAAGTCACAACAGTGGATCCTGCGATTTCAACGTCTGCAATAGTGGACTACGATTTAACTCAAGGCGCCCCAATGTTATTGAATCCAGGACAGAATTTTACAATCAATGCGGCAAGAGGTTTAAGTAACCCCCCTTTGGGTGTGAATAATAGTCCTTATGGAGGATCCACTTTGAATGGGAATACTGGATCCAATGTGACGCTCAATCTTGCAAATACCTTTGGGGGGTGGGTTTCTATTAAAGATCCTGAAGTTGCAACAATCCAATCTGGATCCGCATATTCTTTAGAGCATATTAACACTTATGGAGACCTTTCGGTAAGCAGCACTGCAGGAACAATCACTACGGGGGCTAATGGCGAAAATGTCCGGACTGCTGGTGGCAATAACTTTATTTTTACTCCCGGAAATATTGTCGTTGGAGGAAATATCAGTGCTTTAACGACCGGAGGAGCTTTATCTGGCCAATTTATTGTATTTTCAACCTCAACGGGAACTCTCACCGGGACCGGGGTGATTTCTGGAAATATCTTGGGTCTAGGATCTTCTGGTTCAACAGTTGGAACGGCTATCCAAAGAATCCAAACCAACTCTAATAATTTAGGGTTTATTGGAGGAGGAGATTCCTATTTTGAGGAGAATGGAGGCACTATCATTGGTGGGACGGTTACAGGAGGGGTTTTTGACCTAACGACGACAGGCGTAGGAGATATTACAGTTAGTAACCCTTTTGGGTTTACAGGCGTTCAAACTTCAGGGGGTGGAAGCAACATTTCTATTGTCCCGAATAGTGGGGCAATCAATGTCAACGAGCAGGTTACAAGCAGTGGAAATGGAAATATTACACTAACTGCGGCAGGGGCCAATGTGGCCCATTTGGCAATCGGGGATGTTTCAACAGCCGGGGGGAACATTCAAGTGATGGCTGGCGGTGGCCCCATTACCATGGTGGATGGCACGACGTATACAACAGGAGGAGGAGATGCCACTTTGTCAGCGTCAACAAGCATTGCGCTTGGAGAAATCGATGCAGGTGTGGGAGACATCTTTTTAACGGCAATGAGTGGAGCGATTACTGAAGTGACCGCTGCAGCAACTCCTAATCTGACAGCGAACCGGGCAGATTTGATTGCAACATCAGGGATCGGACCAATCAATACTGCGATCAATCAACTTGAAGCGGAGGTAACTGCTCCAGGAAACCTGGCCGTCACCAATACGGATGCTTTAGAACTTGTCGCATGGAATGGAGGGGCTGGAGGGGCAGTTACAAATAATGGAACGATTACGATAATCACTGCAGCGAATAATTTGACAGTTACCGATGTGGTTCAGGCGAGTGGCAGCAATGTAATTACCTTGACGGCAGATGGTTCAGTAATTCACGCCGTAACAGGAGATGTGTCTTCCAGTGGTGGAGCAATGGGTGTGACTGCAACGAATGGTGCGATTACGATGGCGGATGGAACAACGTACACAACAAGTGGCGGCAACGCAACGCTTCTTGCGAATACAAATATTGCGCTGGGGCTTGTCGATGCAGGTGCAGGAGATGTTTTTCTTACAGCAACAACAGGAGCCATTACCGATAACATTGCAGCAGAAACTCCAAATGTGATTGGAGATCTGGGAGACTTTATTGCAGCGACAGGAATTGGAGCGGGTGACGATATCAATGCAACATTGAATACTCTTGAAGCGGATGTCACAGGAGTTGGGAACCTTGCTTTAACGAATACAACGACACTCGCTTTAAATGGAGTGAGTACGAGCGATGGAACGATTACTCTTTTAACATCTGCAGGTGACCTTAATGTGAATAATACAGTCACTGCAGGAGCTGCCAATATTGTGACTTTGACAGCTGCCAACGGTGTGACGCACACCGCTGCTGGGGATGTAACCTCCAATGGGGGAGCGGTTAATGTTACTGCAACTGCAGGTTCCATTACGATGGCTGATGGGACAACGTATACGACGAATGGAGCGAATGCAACCCTTCTTGCAAACACGAACATTGCGTTGGGACTTGTTGATGCCGGGGCAGGAGATGTTTTTGCAACGGCAACAACAGGGAAGATCACCGATAACATTGCAGCAGAAACTTCGAACCTTATTGGAGATCTTGGGGATTTGATAGCTGCCACTGGGATTGGTGCTGCAGATAATATTAACTCTACCCTGAATAGTTTGCAGGCGGATGTCACGGGAGTTGGAAATCTCGCTCTCACAAATACCACAACTTTAGCACTCAATGGGGTAAGTGCCAATGATGGGAATATCACGTTGGTGACAACAGCAGGTGATCTCAATGTCAATGTGGCAGTCACGGCAGGCGGCAGCAATACAGTTGCCTTAACGGGAGCTGCTGGAGTCACCCACATTGCTGCGGGAGATGTGACATCAAGTGGAGGAACCATTAATGTGACTGCCAATGGTGGCAACTTGACGATGGCCGATGGGACGGTTTTTACAACTGGAGGAGGGAATTCAACGCTCATTGCTTCCGGAAGTATTCTGTTAGGCGAGGTAAATGCGGGCGCAGGAAATATTGCTGCGACGGCAACAGCGGGATCTATTACTGACAATTCGTCTGCGACAAATCTTACGGGAACTCAAGCAACTTTAACAGCGGCACTTGGCGCTGGCACAGTGGGGACTCCACTACAAACTAATCTGACACGCCTCGACGGGAATATCACAGGAGTGGGAGATCTTGCAATTAATGAAACAGGTGGACTTTCTGTAGGGAATATTACCACTACAAATGGGGGTTTTCAGGTCACAGTCAATGGAGTGATCGATCAGATTGCAGCGACAACATTAAGTATTAATGATTTTTTGCGGGTGAATACAAGCAGCGACGGAACCATTGGGACAACAACGATTCTGAACACGCTTTCTACAACAATTGGAAGCTCGCTAGTCGCGGGAGACTATGTTTTTAATGTTCCGACAAACACTGTTGATTTGAGTGCAAATATTACCGTGGGTGATGATTTTATCGTGACAACCACGGCTTATAACGAAAATGGATTTACGGTGACTGAAGGGGGAGTCATTCTTATTAATGGAATCAATCCAAACCTTTCAGGTAATACGATCAATGCAACTGGGATTCCATCAACGTTTGATTTGTCTGTAGCAACATTTGCTGCAACAGGAGATATCACAGTCAATTTGCGTGGAGATACAAATACATTTACAAATGTGCAGCTTGCCGATGCAGTGATCTTCAATAATAGTGGGAATGCAATTGGAGGAACCATTGAAGTCACTACGGTAGATCCAAACTTTACGGGTGTGACAACGCAGGACTATGACCTTATTCAAACGACTCCTTTCACTCTAAATGTGGGGCAGAACATGATCATTAACGCTGCCCGTGGATCGAGTAACCCTCCCCTAGGAACACCTAATAGCCCTTATGGAGGGTCTTCCCTTAATGGGGGGGATGGATCGGATATCAACCTCAATCAAAACAATACCTTTGGTGGATGGGTTTCGGTAAGAGATCCTCAAGATGCGACAGTTCAGGGAATCAGCAATATTGAGGTTGAACATATCAATGTTTATGGGAATCTGATCATAAACTCCACAGGTGGAGCTCTTATTACAGGATCTAATTCCGAAAGTGTTCGGGCTGTAGGAACGATTGATTTTGATGCGAATGGGGCAATTACAGTCGACGGAGCTGTGAGCTCACTGACCACGGGAGGAGCTTCGAGTCAAACGGTCAGTTATAATGGGAATGCATTAGGCGGAACAGCAACAACGACTGCGACAGGCATTGATATGACTGCAACGAATACGATCAACCTGCTTAGCGCTGCTGGAGATCTCGTTTTCATAGCAGGGAGTGATGTGACCTTAACCGATACTGATGCAGTCACAGTTGCAGGAGACACAACGGGAAATATCACCATTACAAATGCGAATCCTGGAGCAATTACTGTTGATAGTGTGACGGTGGGGCTTTTAACGGTTACCGGTCTTTCGGGGGATATTGTTTCTGTATCGACAAACTCTGGCGATATTCTTGTAAATGAAGAGATTTCAGGAGCGAGCTCGATAACTCTTACGGGAACAAGTGGGAATGTAACTCATGTTGCAGCTGGAGATTTAACTACGGCAAATGGCCCGATCAACGTGACCGCAGGAAGTGGGGCAATTACGATGGCGGATGGAACGATTTATGCCACGGGAGGGGGAAATGCAACCCTTCTTGCAAATACAAATATTGCTTTGGGGCTCATCGATACGATAGCAGGAAACACTTTCTTAACTGCCACAACAGGGAATATTTTCGATAATACTGCAGCAGCTACACCAAATTTAATCGGAGCTAGAGCGGACTTTTTAGCCGCAACAGGTGTTGGGGCGGGAGGAGCAATTCATACGACTCTTAATGCAATAGAGGCTGACGTAACAGGAACAGGAAACCTCTCTGTAACAAATACTGCAGCTCTTGAAATTACGAATTGGAATGGAGCTGTCAACGGCATTACAACAAACGATGGGACGATCACGGTTGAGACAAGTGGAGGTGGGATAACTGTTTCAATGCCTGTTGTTGCAAACGGTGCAAATGATATCACCTTAACAGGAGCTACAATGGTGAATCATGGCACATCTGGAGATGTTACAACAAGTGGAGGAAACATCAGTGTTACAGCAAATGGTGGTGGTGTCACAATGGCTGATGGAACAGTATTTTCGACGAGTGGTGGAAAGGCAAATGTGTTGGCGTCGACAGATATTGCACTTGGAGAAATTAATGCAGCAGCAGGAGACATTACCCTTACAGCAACAGGTGGAGCCATCAC
>CAYGKJ010000023.1:0-17579 GCA_964350675.1 uncultured bacterium
ACAAAGAGGAGGAAACGTTTATTCATAACGGGGCAAACCTTGATTTTTGGTAAACACCAATAATATCAAAAAAAAGAAAATTAATAAAGCTCAATACGCGATATGCAGCAAAAATAGGTTTTTTAGAAATTGCTGGATGATGAGGGAGTTCTTGATCATGAACCTATCCCGATAATCTATCAATCCAGTATTTAATGAGTCCACAGTTTAAAAATCCTTTCCAGTAGTCTAACTTCCTTTCCCATCGAACAACAAGTCTCCTAAATTTCCTTTGTAGCCACGATATCGCTCTTTCAACTTGCCACCGTTTTCTTAGAATCCAGGATGCAATCTTTTTATCTTCAGGCCGTTTGCCCAGTTTCCTTCTGGCTATGAGCGGATAAATATTATGCTTTAATAGATTGATTCTTAGAGTATTTGCATCATATCCTTTGTCTGCTTCAAATAGGGGTATCAGTCTTGTTTCTCTTCGGAAAGTTTTCAACTGATTGCTTACACGCCTAAGAAGCGGTTCTACTTGCTACCGTTCGTCTCCTTTTGCACTCGTCACTTCAATAGCAATTGGACTACCATTCGCATCTACTAAAAGGTGGCTCGTTACTCCTTTTCCTTTATAACCGTATTCAACAAACTCGCCACCACCTTTACCTGCGGAAAAAAAAACCATCTATGGCCATTCGGTCCCAATCAATAAGCCCTTCCAAATAAGCAGTTTCTCTTAGTGCTGATAGGATTTTTTCAAGCATTCCATTTGCTTGCCATATTCCTAACCAACGATGAGATGCAGATCTTGATGCCCACTTCTTACCTACAGGTAAGTCTGCCCATCGAGAACCTGTGATCATTATCCAGAATATTGTATTACAAACTTTTCTCCATGGTGTATGAGGCTTTCCTTTGAGCCTTTTAGGGGGATCTTTCGGCATTAAAGGTTCCAATATTTCCCACTGTACGTCTGTTAAACCATTAAATCGTCCTGCCATTCTTTCCTCCGTCTCTGGTTGTTAACGAAGAAAAGCTTACTACGTTACCTAAAATATTTCATCTATATTATCGGGATAGATTCATAAAGTGAGTTATAATTTAAATTTGCGCTATGAAAATTTTGTCGCGCCTCCTCTTAACGCTTTGCATTCCAGCTTTTCTGTTAAGCCCCATTCCATCTTTGGCTTTTTCACCATATCAGGAAGTCCCTGTTTTTAGAAATACTATGGGGGAAGTGATTGAAATTCCGAGAGATGAATTCTGTAGGATAAATCCATGGGAGCTCCTTCGTGGTGAAAACTTATCCATCGATCGGTATTTCCAGTTCATAGAACTTGTAAAGAACAAAACATTTTTGGAGTCTCTGACAGAAGAAGAGTTTGATATTGCTGTTGAGTTTGTCACTAGAATTGTTCGAGCTAGTGCCCCTAAGAGTAGGTCAGATCTTCAAGAGGAGTATGAGTATGAAATAGATGAGCTCATGAAAGATCTTTATGGAGAAAGTAGATTAAGTTTTTCTCTTAACTCAGACTTTGATTTTGAGATAAATCCAGCTGTGTGCGTTAAAAACCCTGAATTTGTCCTGTGTAAAGGATGGCTTAAAAGAAAAGCAGATCACTTTGGTCATTGGTACAGTAATTGTTGGAGTTGTTGCAGTAACCGTTGTGACCGGAGGGATTGGAGGAAGCTCGGCAGTAGCTGTCGGAGGCGCATTGGTTGGTGCAAACATAGATGATGAGCGTTCTAACCCTATTAACAAGCCAGGGGAAGTTTCTATAGATGACGGACAATATTTTCCACCATCATCCAATTCCTCTATCCAAAGTACTGTTCCTAAAAACAACCTATCCTCTTCTACTGAGCAGATGCGCCAAGCTCCTTCAGCGGAGTTGCAAAGGGAACAAGCTCAAGACTATATTACACTTCTCGATGAGCAAGCAGATTCTGTAAAGGTAGAGCTATTCAAACAAATTCCAAGTGAAGCTTTAAATATCATGCCGCAAGAAGAGTCTTCATTCTGGAACCAAGCAATAGAAAAAGGGCGGGAGATGACCTCTCAATTTGCGCATGGAGTCTATGCTCTTGTTACAGATCAGTTGTATCCAGTAGCAGAGATTGAAGGAGTCGCTGACGATTTGTTGGAAAATATTTCTCCTGCCCTGCACGATAGCTCTCCGTTTGAAGAAAATCCTAAGGATGCTTTTCAAAAGCAAGTCACACAGGGGCATCAAAAGATCGATGAGGTTTTTCAAACACATTATGCCGATTTATATTCTGATGAAGCTAGGGCGTCTGAGGCTGGAATTACAACCGGAGTCTTGCCCTTCCCGGGTGCTGTTGGGGGAAAGACCAAAACACCCTCTCTACTTGCTGAACAAGAGATGAATCATATTCTTAAAGAAGTGAATCAGATAAAAGCAACTCATCCTCATTTGAAAACTGATAAGGTTATCAGTGGTGTATGCAATAGAGGCACCTTAAATGAAGTGCAAATAAGGCAAGTATTAAAACGGACAGGTTTTAACCCTCCTGCAAGGCCCAAGGGAATCCCAGAAAATTTTACCGTAAAGGCTTCTGAAAGTGGAGGTGGTATTAAATATCGGTTGGAAGTTCCTAAAAGAGATGGGACGATGTATCCTAAAGTAGAGGTTCGTGTTATGGAAGGCAATCCAAATAGCCCAAATCTTGGTCAACGACAGCCCTACATAAAGCACAGTGTAAATGGTAGGTTTTTAGACAAACATGGGAATGTAGTATTTGATGATCACTTTGATGCTCATATCCCTTTTAACGAATACAGTTTTGAAAAAATATCCAAGGTAATGCCTTATGAATAACATTTGTTTTAAATACACAGGAGATCCTGAATTTGAAGGTTATTATGATACATTTATAAGGTCTCTTCATCACATATCGGATGAAAAAACCCAAATAAAAGAATGGAAAATGGGAGATCACGATCTATCGATCGTCTTTACCTTCGATGAAATATACCAGACTTTCATCGATTTTTGCAGTACTATCATCATTCTTTATAAGGAGGTCGGTTTTTTGGAAGAGCAACTCCATATGATCAAGAAGTTGTATGATATGGTTGAGAATTACGATAGTACTACGGGGGAAAGAGATCAGAACAACGACGCACTAGGAAAGACAGATGCACAGATAGCAGACGATCCAAAATGGCATGTGATTCGAGACTATGCTAAACAGGTCTATAAAGAGTTAGCTAAGGGGTAAAATTGAACAATCAACTTACCTATTTGGAAGCCGTTAAGTCGATGCAGGGTTTTTTAGAAAAATATGATGAAGAAACAAAATCTGATGATGTAGGTTCGTTGTTAGGAGATGTCTCTTTAGATATTTGGAAAGACGGTTCAACAGGAGATCGAGCTGCTTGGTGTGAATGGTTTCAATGTATTGAGGAAGTAATTAAAAAAAGGTGATCAACATTCTTTCTATAATCAGTAAATAAAAAACTGTTGACTAGATAGCAGATGACCCTAAAGGCCAAGGGATTTGTATTTACCAATGTGTTTTTTGCAAATGCCTGTAGATCTACATATGAAGATGCTTATTCTTGCGAGTGTAGCTGTAGATCGTTGATGAATTGGGTAAAGGCTTCGGTTTCCCTGAGGTTCTCGAGCCATTCGTCCTCGATGAGGTCTTCAAGAAAGGGGAGTGCATCGAAAGTTTTTGCTTTTTGCAAAAAGCGGAATGAGTTTTTAAGATCTCCTATTAAAGAGTAGAGACAGGCTAGGGCGTAGTAAGCTTGAACATTCCCAAGCTTAGCTGCTTGAATCATTTTGTATTCGGCCTCACGGAAGTATTGATCTGATTCAATGTCATTTTCGAGGAGTTCAGCAAGGTTAATGAGGGTTAGTGCCCAGTCAAGGATCACCTGGTCGTTTTCTTTTTCTTTTTGATTTGCAATTCGATAATGATGGATTGCACGCATGAAGATGTCTGGTTCATTAACAAGCTCTGCATAATGGCTATAGGTGAGCGCTAAACGGTAGTGAATGCGAGGAAACTCTGGGCGAAGCATCAAGATGTGGTTGAGAATATCAAGGGCTTTAACGTAGTGGCTATCGCTCTCGATAAACCCCGCAAGTTGGTCGAGGGCAGACGCGTAGTAGCACATCCAATCGGGATGGATATAGGCAGCATTTTTCTGCAAGGCAATGGCCTTTTCAAAGTGGGAAACAGCAAGTTCTATTGTGTCTTGGTTATGGATCAGCTCACCATATTTGAGGAGACACATTGCATAATCGCTGTGAATGGTACTGGTTTTCTTTAATCCCATGGCTCTTTCAAAAAAATGCAGAGAGCGTTCATAACTCTTTTCATCGTTGTCTAAAAGAGATGAATCGAAGCTACTTTGGGCAATTGCCGACCATAAACGATCATGGGACCGGTCAACGCTTAGTCCTTCTTGAAAGGTTTCTATAGCCTGATAGTGATAGTCGATATCTTTGTAGTACCTACCCAGGGCGGAATAGCACATCCCATGAGCATAGAAAACTTCTGGGTCATCGAGCTTGTCTACAAGAGGTTCAATTTTATTGAGTGCTTCATGGATATGTTCCAGCTGTTCAGTCACATTGCCAAGCTGGGCCAAAGCACAGGCCCAAGTGGTTACTACGTAAGGGTTTTTCTTTGCACATTGGTGGGCGCGACTGCATTTATCAATAGCTGCGCGAAGTTTTTTTTCGTCATTGAAAGTGGTTCCTGACTCAAGCAATAAATGGGCCCATTCAAGCCAAATTGCACTGTTTTTCCCAGAGAGTTGAACGGCCGTGGAGAAGCATTCATTTGACTGGGAGAAATGGTCTTCATCATGAGAGTCACTATAGAGAGCTTTAAGGGCTTTTCCAAGCATGAACCATCCATCTGGCAGGGATATGGAAATCGAAACAGCATTCTTATAAGCGTTAATTGACTTAACATAGAAACGATAGTCATTCGTTTTTGTCCCCATAAGCATGGTGACATTTCCAAAGTTGATCCAGAATTCAGAAGGAAGATCTTCTTGGTACGTTGTTGCTCTTTCGTAAGCTTTGATCGCGTAGTGAAGGTCGGTGATCTCTCCCGATTTTTGAGCAAGCTTTCCCCAAATATCCCCAAAATCCCAAAAAAGATCAGCAAGAACGTCCGAGGGTTGTCCATCGGAAAGAGAAATCGCTTTCTCATATTTTCTTAGGGCATTTGCAAAATAGCTGGGTTCTTTTTTGCGGTTTCCAAGAAAAAAGAGGGTGTTTCCCCATAAATGCCATGCTTCAAAACAAGTAGGATTAAGGGTTGTTGCTCTTTTAAAGCGTTTACTAGCAAGAGTGAGACCTTCTTCGTTTCCGTCATGACTTCCAAATTCAAAAAGAGATAGTCCCTGTTTTAAAAATAGTTCACCATTTGAGGGGTCCAGTTTCGCAGCCATATCAAAATAGGCAAGGCCTCCTTTATCTCCATGAAGGAGACGAAATTCTCCCTTTTGAAGCAGGGCTGTAGTGAGCGCAGAATAGTCCTTATTTTTGAGATCTTCAATAGGAGCTCCGAGACTTTCAGTTTCTCGGGGCGGAAGCTCAAAACTAGAGGTTTCTTTAATATGCTCAATCTTTGCCATATATGCCTAATTTAAAGGATGTCGAAAGGGTGATTATAGGAGAGGAGGCTATTTTCGACAATGGGACGATTGGTTAAAAGATAGATTTCAACCCTATCTGGATGATTCGAATTTTAATTGATCACCTCAAGATAAAGGGTTTAAAAAAAGTTGTTCTTAACGTAAAATTTAACCATGTTTATTTATCATCGTACCATACGTGTTCAAGATACTGATGCAACTGGGGTTCTATACTTTGCAAATCAGCTTCAGATAGCGCTCGAAGCGTTTGAGGAATTTCTATTAACCCAAGGATTTTCATTTGGAGAGATGATTCGTAAAAATCAATTTTTACTTCCAATCGTCCATACTGAAGGGGATTTTTTTGCCCCACTCACTCTTGGAGATCAAATAGAGGTTCACCTTTCTTTTTCAAAGATTGGGACAACTTCTATTACCCATTCATCAGAACTATTCAAGCAAGGCCGCAGCGTGGGAACAACATCAATTGTACACGTTGTTTACTGCCCAAATAAGGGAGAGGCAATCCCAATCCCGGAAGAATTAAAAACACTAATAACATTATAGGTGGAATATGGATGCAATTCATAAAGCGGGGTATTCTAACCCCATGTTAACAGGAGAAAGGCTGCTCTATTGCTATGGGTCAATAACGCTTGCGGCATTTCTAGCAAAAACATTGATTCCGTCATCGGATTTAAAAACCCACTTTGCATTTGGTGGCTCGGCTGGAACTGCTGCAACTCTAATGTGGGAGAACAAGCACCCTGAAGAGTGGAGTAAGACCGGCAGTGAAAAGAGACAGAAACTAAAACTTAATACATTGTGTGCGCTATTCATGACGATTTCTCTAATGTCTGGGAAGCTTTCAACGAGAGTATTTGCAGAAGCAATCTCTTACAAAGGAATGGTGGGAAGGGGTTTTTATTTCTTTACTTGCAGCAGTGCTATTGCTTATGCGTCCGATTCTTACCAGAGGCATCAAGAAAAGATACGGGGACTTTGAATTTCGGGAGGAATGAGCTGAGATAACGTATAAGCTCTTCCTCTTTTA
Source organism: uncultured bacterium (assembly GCA_964350675.1). Lineage (GTDB taxonomy): Bacteria > Chlamydiota > Chlamydiia > Chlamydiales > Simkaniaceae > Neptunichlamydia. The sequence continues at coordinate 6,660 of CAYGKJ010000023.1, forward strand.
TAGATTTTTCACTTTCTATATATGCGGTAGGGCGGAATCCAAATTCTTCATCAGGGGTTGGGACGACTTGCGCATGGGTAATCCCATCAATACTTTTAAGAAGTTTCTCGATTTCCTCAGGCTGGATATTTTCCCCTCCGCTAATAAAGAGGCGATCTTTTCTTCCTGTCACTTGAAGTCCGGAGGTTGGGGAGTAGACACCCAAGTCCGAGGTTGCAAAATATCCTTCCTCATTTAGAGGAAGAAAGAGAGAACCGTTCCCTTGAAGATATCCTTGAAAAAGAGTTTTTCCTTTTACCCAAATTTCGCCCTGGTTAGATATTTTCATCTCGCGGTAGGGAAGGGGATGGCCTAAAGAAAACGAACTGTTTCCAAAGTGGGTAGCTATTTGGGAACTCATTTCTGTCATTCCATAAGTGGGATGAATCGTAAGTCCTCTAGCAACCGCTTTATAATATAGAGAGGGTGAAATCGCTGCTCCTCCAAGGAGTACGTGACGATATTTGGGGAGAGATTCTTTTTTGAGCAGGCGGTAGAGTTGTGTTGGTACCATTGAAGTGTGTGTGATACCTTCTACCTCTTCGGACAAGGCAACAGTTCCACCAGCCATAAATGTTCGAAATAGGAGGGCAACCCCAGAAATATGATAAAGAGGAAGAGAAAGTTGATATAGATCCCCTTTTTCAATCGGAAGGTAAGCGTTGGATCCTAGGGCACTGTAGTAGTGGTTCCCAAGAGTGTGGCAGGCGATTTTGGGTTTTGATGATGTTCCAGAAGTAAAGAGGTATGTTGATCGCGCGTTTTTGTTTAGAAAGAATTGCCCCCCTTTTTTTCCGTTCACTGCGAGCTTAGAAAAGGAAATTTTAATTTGTTTGAGCTTGGGGAGCTCTTCTTCATCGGGATAGAGTATAAAGGGGGCTCGAAGTTCATCAAGTTGCTTAGAGAGGGTTTCTAGAGGATAGTAGGTATTTATTGGGCATGCAATGGCTCCAATTCTAAATAGGGCAAAAAAAAGGAGGGGAGTTGGGAAGGCTTTACTTGGAATCAGCGCGACAGGATCTCTGGGTTTAACTCCTTCCTTCTTTAATACCGAAACGCACCCTTCGATAAAAATTTCACAGTCTAGATAATTCCACTTTTTCTCGCGAGAGACAAGGGCCCATTCTTTAGGAGACTTTCTGGCATGAAGCGAGAAAGGACATTCAAATACTTTCATCTAGGATGACCTGAACCTTATCCATTTTTAAGCTCCATGTTCTTGGGAAATAGAGCCGACCATTTTTTATTAGAGGCTCCTCTTCAAAGAGAGATTCTTCGAAAAGGTGGCATGTTCCAAGCCCCATTGGTTTAAGCGGTATCTTCAATCGCAAAGCAAGCTTTGCGATTTGGTAGATCCCTATTTCACTTTCATAACTGCTGCTTAAAATAAAATCGACCCCTTTTACCATTTTTGGAAGAGGATACCCATGCAATGTAGGTTTGATGACATGCTGCTTCACGTTTGGATAAGAAGAGGTCTCGCCTTGTCTTAGCGATTCGTCTAGGGCTACTGGATGGGGAAACAACGCGCAGTTCTCGCCCTTTTTAAGAGGTTCCTCAAAATAATCAAGATGGGGAAAGTGACCCGCTAGGGTAAGGGCATCCTCTAAAGGCCACTTCTGATTCATATCAACTCCAACAGCCTCTAATTTTCCGATCTTTTGAATCGCATCAACTAAAGAAAGGTGGCCTATTTTTACTTTGTCTTGGTGGAGCTGGCGGACAGGGATTGATTCAATTTGTATCGGATTCATTAGATCTAGCATTGCTGCCGCGCGCCCCCATTGAACAGAGGGGTAGTCGGAGTCATTTCCTTCGACTAAATCCTCTAATGCCTCTTCAAGGGTTTCTTTACTAAATCCTGGCAATGGCGCAACTTCCCCCCAACCGACCTGCCCTTTTTCTGATTCGAGACGTATCAAAACTCCAGCGCGTAGATCTCCTTGAAACGGGCGGGAATAATGGTAAAGGGTTCGTTTCAAAGCAGCCATCCCATGCAAAAAAAGAATGTATATATTGTTTGAAGGCGTCCCACTTTTGGAAATAGATGAGCCATTGTCTCGGCCCTTTCTGCTTTAAAAACATTGCCGATTAAAGGTGCTCCTAAGGCAAGGGTTGCAATTGAAGGAAGGAAGTTCTGTTGAAAGAGAGGAATCAGAGCTGCACCAGTCAAGCAGAGAGCAAACTCCCACTTCCCAAAACTTAGTCCAAAGCGGACGGGGAGGGTTTTCTTTCCCACCTTCTGGTCTTGTTCACGATCTCGCAGATTATTTATTGCTAAAATTGCTGTTGATAAAAGACCTGGAGGAAAGCCCGCTAAAATAGCCACAGGACTCACCACCCCAGTTTGCAGATAAGTGACTCCAGCAACGGCTACCGGACCAAAAAAGACTAGAACAAACAGATCGCCAAGACCTAAGTAACCTAGCGGATAGGGGCCTCCAGTATAGAGGTATCCTAAGAGAATAGCCATTAGAGCCAAGACTCCGATCTGCCAGCCACCTACCCACATCAAATAGAGGCCGACAAGCGCTGCTATCCCAAATACACCAAAGGTTACTGTGCGCATCTTTTCTGGAGATACGAGTCCTGCTTGCACCAGCCGACGCGGACCTTTTCGGTGCTTAGTGTCGGCGCCTTTTAAAAAGTCAATGTAGTCATTGGCAAAATTGGTTCCAATCTGTACTGCAAGAGAAAAAACAACGCAGGCAAGAAAGATCCCCCAGTCGAGGCTGCCTGATTTGAAAGCAATCACACTTCCAATTAAGACAGGAGATAAAGAGGCAATAAGCGTTTTAGGGCGCGCTCCCTCAATCCACATCTTCATGGGCGCTTAGGGAATCTTGAAAAGTCTGGCTTTCTCTTTTCTAGGAAGGCGCTATGTCCTTCTTGAGCCTCTTCAGACATATAGTAAAGAAGCGTTGCATTTCCAGCGAGCTCTTGTAGCCCCATTTCCCCATCACAATCAGCGTTTAGACCAGACTTCAAACAGCGCAGAGCTAGAGGGGAGTGCTCGAGCATTTTCTCGCACCATTCAATAGTTTCTTTCTCGAGATCTTCTAGAGGGACAACAGTATTTACGAGTCCCATTTCCAAGGCTTCTTTGGCACTATATTGCTTGCAGAGATACCAAATTTCTCGCGCTTTCTTCTGTCCAACGATCCGAGCTAAGTAGCTTGCCCCGAGACCCCCGTCAAATGAGCCTACCTTCGGTCCTGTCTGACCAAAAACCGCATTGTCTGCTGCAATTGTAAGATCGCACACTACATGGAGGACATGACCTCCTCCAATGGCGTAGCCTGCAACCATGGCTACAACTGGTTTTGGACATGTTCGGATTTGTCTCTGAAAATCGAGAACATTTAAGCGGTGAACTCCTTCTCCATCGTTGTATCCTGCTTCCCCTCTTATCGATTGATCCCCACCTGAACAGAACGCCTTTTCCCCTGCACCCGTCAAAATAATCACACCAATCTCCTGATCATTCCGAGCATTTTCTAAAGCATTTCCCATTTCTTGAACGGTTAGTGGGCGAAATGCGTTGTGAATCCGAGGTCGATTGATTGTAATTTTTGCAATCCCACCCATTTTGTAAAATAAAATATCGGTATATTCTCCAGCAACTTGCCAGTCTATTTGTGTTTCAGTAGCACTGTTCATAATGCCTCCATAATGTATCTAGCACACTTTTTTGGGTTTTCCAAATGGATGGCATGCCCACTGTTTGGGATCCACACCACGGGAAATTGCTCCTGCAATCTCTCTCCAATTAGGCGATATTTTATATCATTTTCTCCAAATAAAAACATCATGGGGCATGAAAAATGCGCTAGATCGGGCCATAGATTGGGAAGGCGTGCTGGGCTAAATCTCCGGATCACTTCCGCGAGCATTAGTGGATCATGACGTCTTCTTTCTCGATTGATACGAAGGCCTGCAAATAGAGACTGTGCGTACCATTGATCTAAAAATCGGTCCATTCCCTCAGCTTCTAAGAGTCGAGCCCATTTTTCATCTTGCTGAAGGCGCTTTTCTCCTTCTTCTCCAGGATTTGCTGATAGTAGGATCAGTTGCTTTACACGATGGGGATATTTTTTTGCATAGTGCATCGCAAGGCGTCCTCCCATAGAGTACCCCACAAGAGTGACACCGTTCCCAATTTCATCTTCAAAATCATTAAGATCTAGGCAGCGCTCTCTATGTCCCGGCAGTGTTAGGCAACGGTAGGGTGTATTCAGACGCTCAGTGATTCCTTCCCAGTCTTCCTTCATTCCTAAGAAACCATGGAGAAAGGTTAGCATGAGAAGGCCGGAGTCACTCGAGAAGGGATTTCCTGTAGGTTAGAAAGGAGATCCTTGTAGATTGCAAGATTTTGTCCTTGAAGCGTATTAACTTCGATAATAAGAGGGCCAGGCTCGTTTAAAAGACCTGCTAGATCTTCTGTTGTCTGAGGGTTTTCATAAGGGAGGTCAAACAGAGGAGCTGCGTGTTTTAAAAGATGATTGTGAGGAGTGGTGAAAAGCTCCTTTTCTTCTCCAACCGGAAGAAAATTAAAAATATCTCCGCCGTTATTATTTACAACAATGAGTTTTACTGGGAGGTTCTTGAGTTGGGCAAGAGAATTAAGATCGTGCAAGAAAGCGAGATCTCCCACAAATGCAATCACAGGTTTTCCGCTCCCCCGAGCAATTCCAGCAACCGTAGCAATATTTCCATCGATACCTGAAAGTCCTCGGTTTCCAAAAATGGGCCCAACAGGACCCTCTGGTGCAAAAAATGCGTCGCCATTTCTGACGTTCATACTATTGGAGAAGAAGAGCGCTGCTCTTAAGGGAATAGTGTCTTTAAGAGAGTGAAAAAGGAGAGGTTCAGAAAAGCTATTATATTCGACGAAATAGCTTTTAATTCCCTTTTTTGTAAGTTGGTTAAGCTCTTTCCATGTCTCAAACCACTTTGAAGGAGAACGTCCGGAAAAATAGCGGGGAAAGTGATCGAGAAAATGATTAAGATCAGAAGAGGCTCTGTGGGTCACTGAATGGATGGGATCCTTTCGGTCGCTATGGGGAGAGATATGACAGTGAACTTTTGGTTTTTTCGATGAGATCCAATCGGTTAGTCTGCTGGAAACAAAACGATCCCCGAGTTGCAAAATTGCCTCTGGAGCATAATCTTCGTGGGCACCAATGGCTCTTAGGAGTAGATCGTAGTAAGGGATAACGCCATACCCCCCCCCGTAGCTTCGAACGGAGGAAAAAATATCAGGAAAAATAGGCCATTGCAACGCGCGCGATAAACTATAAATTTGTTCCACATCTTTGATAGGGGTACTTCCGCTGACTAAAATCAAGCCTTTTTCATACTCAGAAAGTTCATCAGCAATACGTTCTAAAGTGGTTTCGTCAAGAACTGTTTTTCCAAGAGAAAGAGTTGTCTCAGCTGAATGGACAGAGCAACTTGAAAGGTGCAATGAAACGGGAGCAGAGCCTTCAAGGTCAAGGAAGGGCTTGCGGAACATACAGTTGAGGTGAACAGGTCCCTGAGGTCCACTTAGAGCGTGGCTCATCGCTTGAGCAATCGTTGTTCCAATATAACTTTGGGAGATTTTGCTGTCAGGACAGGGAAGGTCTCCTTGCCACCTAACAAAGTTTGAAAAAATCTTTACTTGATCAGTTGTTTGATTGGCCCCACAGTCACGGAGCTCAGGAGGGCGGTCAGCGGATAAAACGATGAGGGGAATGTTGTCATGATAGGCCTCCATAATAGCAGGAAGGAGGTTTCCAACAGCCGTTCCAGATGTTACAATCAAAGCGACAGGTTGTCCACTCCCTTTGGCATAGCCAAGAGCATGGTAGGCCATTCCTCTCTCATCGTAGTGGACAAAGGTTTCAGAAAGGGGGTGGCTATTTGCAGCAACGGTTAAAGGCGTTGATCGGGCACCGGGACTGATGCAAAAAGATCGGACTCCATGGTGAATGAGTTCTTTGATAATGAGGCCTGTCCAGAGTTCATTGAGAGCTCCTGTATCGTTTTTCATAAAATCCCCATATATTGAGATATTTTATGCTCAAGCTCATCCCACTCTCTTGGAGGAGTAGATCCATTAACCAATCCGGTTCCAGCAAAAAGGCAGATGGCGTCCTCTTCGATGAGTGCTGAGCGAATCGCAACGAGGTGATGCGATTGATTAGGTGAGATATAGCCGATAGGAGCGGCATACCACCCCCGATCAAAGGTTTCTCTCTTTCCGATTTCCATAAAAGCTACTTCTTTAGGAAATCCACCGACCGCTGGAGTGGGATGCAATGCATCTATTAGTAACTCATCAGAAAACCCCTCTTTTAAAACACCCTCAATGTGGTGATGGAGGTGCTGAACATTGGGAGTTTGCAATACTTTACAGCTATCGATCCGCAAAGACTGACAAAGGGGTGATAACGTAGAAACAATTGTGTCTCGTACTACTTGCAATTCGTGTCGTTCTTTAGGGCAATTTAATAGAGCATCTTCTAATTCGGCATTCTCTTCAGGGGTCTTGCCTCGGGCACGGGTTCCTGCAATTGCAGCGCTTTCTATTCGATTATCCATTCTGCGGTAGAGTGTTTCAGGAGAATTTCCAATAAATGTTTGCCCTTTTGAAAACTGGAAGGCAAAACGATTTTTACCTTGAAGCCTCTTCAGAATAGAGTATGCAGAAGTCTTTTTCTCAGTTTCGATTTTCGTGCATCTTGCAAGGACGACCTTCAAAGAATCTCCTTGACGAATTCCCTTTAGAACCGCATTGACTTCTCGTTCCCATACAGGATAAGAAGGGGAGTCAAAACGGGATCCGAACTTGCAAGAATCAAGTAGAGGAGCTTCAGGTTCTAGAGAAAGATCGAGGGTTTCGGAGACACGGTTAATACAAAGATAGGTTCCTGTGTCCCTCTTTTCTATTTGAATTAGGGGAAGAAAGTAAGCACATTCTGGAAACTTCTTCCAAGTTTTTCTTTTCCGTTTCATAAAATCTCTCCCACCAAAAAATCGAGGCGCAGATTTGTCACTAAAGTGGGGAATGTGATTGATTTTTACCGCGCTTCCCACCCCTGCAATAATCCCATCATGAGGGGTTTCAAAATAGACTTTTGGATAAAGCGTTTGAGCTTCAAGCCATGCGAAAAGATCATTTACTGGGAATGGGATTTCGAGACGCATATGAGGAATGGATTTTCCATTCAGAGTAAACGGCTCTGGGCGAAAGGGGGTATTTAATAAAGCTCTAAGAATTTCCAAAGAAGGGGTTACAAGTCTGTTCCGCACGGAAGTTTTTCTCCAACGTATAGGGTTGCAATTCCAAAAGTTAAGGGGTAGGCTTTAACACGATAAAACCCTGCCTTTTTGATTTTATCACAAAAGGCTTCTCCATAAGGAAAGGATTCGACAGTGTTATTCAAGTAGCGGTAAGCTTTTCGGTTTCTGGAAATCCATCCAGCAAGATTTGGGAGAATATGACGCAGATAAAAGAGGTGAAGTCCTCGAATAACCCGATTTTTAGGAAGTGAAAACTCCAAGATCATTACCCTGCCACAAGGAGTTAGAACGCGAAAACATTCCTCTAAGCATTTATTGACATCTGTAACGTTGCGAATGCCAAACGACATTGTGACGCACTCAACCGTTTCCTCTGTCAGGTTAATTGCTGTAGCATCTCCTTCCATCAAGGTAATCTGATGGGCATAGGGTTTATCAATAATTTTCCGCTGCCCTCTTCTAATCATCTCCAAAGACATGTCAAGCCCTAGTGCAGTGTTAACCTGTTTAGCCTTTTTAATGATGGTGATTAGCTGGTCGCCCGTTCCAGTTGCTAAATCAAGAAGGCGAATATCCTCTCCTTTAGGCAAATGATGGATTAATTGTCGACGCCAATACTTATCAATTCCAAATGAAAACAGATGATTGACCAAATCATATTTCGGTGAGATTTGATCGAACATCTTCCAAACTTCTTCTCTAGATTCTTCAGCTATTTGATTCACAAAAACTCCACTTAAGAACTTAACACTATCAACCTGCTTTGAAAAAAACAAGGTTAAACCTGACATTGAGCAGTTCAGGCGGAAAATTAACACATCCTTTTAATTCTGAAAAAACTAAGAAATGCTCGCCGTGTTCAAAAACATGACTGCGCTTTTTATAATCCATTGACAGTTAAAAAGTGTATTTCTTTCCTCACCCTACATGCTCAATGTCGGTTAAAACTCAAATAATCACCCTTTTTTCAATAGGCCCACAATGTAGGAAGTATGTCTTTAGTAAGCGGTTTCGGTTAACGATTGATTATAAAAAAGCTGCGAACTAAGATAGCTGTTTGTGAGCTGTATAGGAGGTTAAGATGGTTAAGCGATTTTTTTTTCTCTTGCTTATAGGAACAATTGGGCTTGTTAGTTCCAAAGGAGAAGCCATGAGATTAGATCCTGCATCTCATGCAGCGCTTTCAGACCCTGGATATGCTAAACACGTTGAAGTGCTGTGCTACCTCGTTACAAGGGATCAGCTTGCAGAGCTATTTGCGAATGAGGATACAAAGGTTATTCAGAAATCTAACAAAGAGCTTTATCACAAAAATCTCTTTCTTTTAGTTCGCTGCAGGAATCTAGGGAAGTATCTTGCTTTTGGGACCTTGAATTGCTACTCTCTTAACTGTAAGGTGCCTTTTACCTTTTCAATTACGAGAATGCCTGCGATAAATCCAGAATATCATGACTATGTGACTTATATTGGAAGCGTCATTATTTTCTCAAATGATGAGCTTCCTCATTTTAGATACGAGTGGGATTGTCTCTACACCATGTAAGGAGATCTGATGAAAAAACTTTATCCCCTCCTTTTTGGGCTCTTTTTCCACCTATCTCTTAGTGCTGATTGCTCCTACAATGAAAATGGACAAGTTGCCTCTCTTTTTATTCCAGGAGGGGATGAGGTTCAATATGAGTATGATCCCATTCAAAGACTCACCAATGCACGCTATCCTAATGGAAAATCCTTTCGCTATACCTATGGCTATAACAGTAATCTTACTTCTATTCAGAGTTCTGACGGACTAACGACTTATGATTACGATAAACTCAACCGCATTCAAAGGGTGCAACTTTCTGATGGAAGCCAAATTGATTATCGATACGACCTTATGGGAAGAGTCACGCATTTGACTTATCCTGATAATGAGGTTGTCGAATATCAATATGATGAGCGAGGACGTCTTGCCAAGATAAAGGAAGGTCAAGGAGAAACTTCTTATGTGTATGACGATCTTACAGACCTTGTCGTCAAAGAGATTCTTTCTAATGGAGTTTCTACAAGCTATGTATACGATACCTTTCCTCATATTCTTGAGGTTTGTCACCGTGATCCTTATGGCGCACTTATTATACGTTTTTCTTACGAATATAATGAGAGGGAGTGCGTCGCTATATGTAGGGAAGAAGCTCCTTCAAAGGTTAAGGTTACCTGTTATTCTTACGACACACTTGATCGCTTAGTCTGCGTGGAAGATGACACTGGATCCTATGAGAAATACACATACGATGAAGTAGGGAATCGTCTTTCAAAAACCACAGAAAAGGACACGATTCACTATCGATATGACAGAAAGAATCGCTTAGTCCAAGGGGGAAACACCTCATACACGTATGATATTGCTGGCAACTTAACCAAAAAAACTTCCCCAGATAAACAGATTAGCTATTCTTATGATCCAACTGGTAAGTTGGTTGCTTATTCTGATGATGGAAACTACATTGAATTTAGGTATGATGGTCAAGGAAGAAGATCTGCGAAGATAGTCAATGGAAACACTACCTACTTTATCAACGATCCAAATGCTTCTATTAGTCGTGTTTTACTAGAAAAGGATAGCAAAGGCAAGGTTAAGAAAAAGTACATCTACGGCCACTCTAGAATCATCCAAAAAGAAGCGCATGGAACCCATTATTTTCTTTATGATCAACCTGGGAAAAGTGTTTCCTATCTCATAAGCCATAATGGAACAGAAAACATTTGCATGCAGTATGAACCTTTTGGGTTCCCTTTATCTCAAGACTTAGAGAGTTCATATGGCTATAATGGTGAAGAATATGACCCGGAAACAGGGCTTATTTTCCTTCGGAATCGGTACTATGATCCCGAAATAGGTCGCTTTATCTCACCTGATTTTGTTTTGGGGAACCTGTATCGCCCTCAAACACTTAATCCCTACGTATTCGTTCTTAATAACCCTCTTTCTCTTATTGATCCATTGGGACTGTATGCTAATGATGTGCCTACGAGATTTTATGGCAATTATCCTGGAGCTCGAACACCTTCAGGTATTTCAAGAAAAGGTCATGGATGGATGGGAGGAACGGATGAGACTGGAGATGAATTTAATCAAGGTGCCTGGCCTACAGAACATGTTATTGAAACAGATGAACATTTAAGATCTCTATGTGCTGAAACAGTTCAAATTGAACTTTGGGTTTCTCCAGAACTTCAGTCAGCTGCAAGGGATGCTGCAAGTGAGCAAGTATGGACTCTTGGGAACAACTGTATTGATCATGTAGTAAAAGCTTTAGATGTTATTGGTTATCCCCACCCTAGCTTTAAAATTGCAGGCGTCTCACTCCCTAAGCTTTACTGTGATTGGATAGTTCAGGAAAGGAATCACATTCATCCCAATTTTTTATCCAAGGGAGAGGGGAATCAACTCTCTTTTTTCTCAACAACCCCAGCTCATCAACAGATTGGAAGAGGTTCTGAAAATCTTTTCTTTTCTTGCCTCAAGTCTAACTATGGAGGAGTATTGCTCGACAAAAGCGCCGAGTTCTTCACAAAGCTGAGCGATATTTCAGGAGTGATTTACGATGAGCA
>CAYGKJ010000024.1:0-5932 GCA_964350675.1 uncultured bacterium
AATACCCTTCAAGAAACACACGAAGTAGCCCCTAGAATGGTAGCTACTCTCTTTAACGAACTTTCTGAAGCAAAACAGCTTCAGGTTAAAGATGCGTTGAACCGCGAAATTCAAATGTGGCTGCCTGGAGCTCATCGTGAGATGGGGTTTGGCATGGAAGAGCAGGAGTATAACGTACGCGAGTCTATGCATGCGCATACAGACGCATTTACGTGGAATGAGAGTGCAAAAATGGGGATCTATGCTGGTCTAGCCTCTGGAGTAGCAACTGCTGTTGCCTACTTTGGTGTGAAGAGTATCCTCGCCTTTGGAAACGCATTCCCTATGGTTAAGGGAAGCATTCCAGCTGCGGTTATCGTTGCTCCAACATTCGTACTGGCAAAAGCAGAACTTAGCAAAGAAAAATACCATTTAAACAAGAAACAGCTCTACTCAATGGCTATTGCAGCAATTCTTGGAACGGCGCTAACCCCAACGCTTTCTTCCTTCATGCTGAAGAAGAAAGTGGGATACCTAGCCTCTGCCGGATACTCACTGGCTCCAATTGTAGCAATGTTTCTCATGAGGTATGCAGGTGCCTATGCAGCTATCTCTGCAGATACCTATTCAAGAAGACAGAGGAGAGAGGAGAGAGGTCACGAATACGACGAGTATTAGCCTTTTTTCTTTGAACACAATGTGTACAATGCCTTATTATCTACCCGATGATAAGGCATTTTTTTATCCCTATTTTACTTTTGTTTGCAGCGGCTTCGTGTCAGAAGAAGGAGCATGAAAGGCAGCGCCAGGCGATAGCGATTAATTTTAGCTACAGCCCCTTTACTGCTGACCCCCGAAAGTGCACGGACCCTGTCACCACAACGCTTAATTTCATGCTCTATGAAGGACTGACCCACCTAGAGGAGGATGGGACGGTATCGTACGCCTTAGCAGAACGGGTTAAAATCTCAAGAGATAAGCGAAACTACCTCTTTTTCTTAAGGCCTGCGATGTGGTCAGATGGATCTCCCCTTACAGCCTATCATTTTGAAGCCGCATGGAAGGCAGCGCTGAGTCCTAATTTCACTTCAAAGTCTGCACATCTCCTTTTCCCCATAAAAAATGCAGAGCGAGCAAAAAATGGGGAGTGCTCTCTTGATGAGGTGGGAATAGAGGCCCTTGATGAAAAAACGCTCATGGTCTGCCTTGAGCGTCCGACTCCATACTTCTTGGAGCTGACTTCTTTTTGTACCTATTTTCCAGTTCCATTTAATGGAGATGAGGTCCCCCACCCTAATCAAAACGGGGAAGTCCTTTCTTGCGGGCCGTTTCAAATTGCATCCTGGAAAAATGATGATGAAATCGTTGCGGTCAAAAACCCCTACTATTGGAATGCTGAAGAGGTCCACTTAGAAAAAATTAATATCTCGATGATCAGCGATGAAGGAACGACTCTCAACCTTTTTGAAAAGGGGGAGCTTGATATCGTTGGCGGCTTGACCTCTACCCTCCCACTCGATGCGGTTTCGAACCTTAAAAGCAGTGATTTGATCAGGCAGAGGCCAATTGCGGGAACCACTCTTTGCACCTTCAATGTGAACCACTTCCCCTTTAACAACGTCCATATTCGAAAGGCTTTTGCGTTAGCGATTGATCGGAAAAGAATCACAGAAAATCTTTTTCAGATGTATGACGATGTTGCCTCAGGACCTGTCCCTCACGTTCTTAAAGAAACCGTAACAACTTTCTTTTTAGATCATCAAAAGGCTCTTGCTCAGCACCACTTTCAAAAGGGACTTGAGGAGCTTGGAATTACAAAAGAAGAATTTCCTCAAGTCACTTACTATTACTTCACATCTGAGCTTCACAAAAATTTAGCAATTACCCTTCAAAACTATTGGAAATCTGTTCTCGGCGTTGATATTAATATTCAAGCTCTAGAATTTAAATCGCACCTTGCAAAGCTTTATAACCATGACTTTTCAGTTGCTCAAATGTCTTGGGTGGGACAGTATCATGATCCCATGTCCTTTCTTGAGCGCTTTAACGGAAAAGAGGCATTTCGAAACTACAGCGGATGGGAAAACCCCTATTATTCTGAACTCCTCTCAGCCTCTTATTACGCAAGCAAAGAGGGAAGAGTCACTCTTCTTGAAAAGGCAGAATCCTTGCTCATGGATGAAATGCCGATCATTCCTCTCTACCACTTCCATGTTGTCTATGTAAAGAATCCCCACCTTCATGGTCTCTCTATCTCGCCAATGGGAGATATGCAGTTTCGCAAAGCCTTCATCTCTTCAGATTAATATCTCCCTGATCTTTTCTTAACGATTTGCAAATAATTCCGCATTGATTTATAGATTTTGTTTTTCAGTGCAAGTGGTAGGTAAATGAAAATCGACTTTTTTAAAATCAAAGCAGCAGCGCCGCTTAAACATTCTCACCCAGGATTCGACACGTTCGTTGTTTCTATGGAAAAGTTGGTAAGAGAAACCATTCCGGAATCGGTGATTGCAATTCACGAAACCTCCCACTTTATTCCTGTAGATTCGAGTTTTGAGAGACTGAATGAAGCCCTCCCTATTCTTACTCTTTCGGAAGAGACCGATGCTCCTTGCACTCTTTCTCTAACGGTGCTTACCAGAGAGGAAAATACCCATGGAGTGGGACTTTTTTTATGCGATATGATCACACAAAAGCTCTTCCCTGAAAAAAAACTGCCGATCTCTTTCCTACGCTCACTCAGTTTTAAGTTCATTGTCAAGCCGAGGCAAAGGTATTACATTATTGAGATTTTCATTGAGGTCGGAAGCCTCAAAGAGCTCTATGCCATCAAGAAGCATTTCTCTCATTTTGAAGAGGAGATCAGATTATCTATTCTGGGTGTTGAAAAAGCTCGGAAATTGGTCCTTGCAAAAGGGCTTTCTGTTGAAGAAAAGCGCATGGTTCTCTCTGAAAACCTTGAGTCCTTAATTAGAAAGCCTATCAATAAAGCCTTGTTTAGTGATGTGCAAAACCTCCTTCTAAAAGCACTATACGAGCACGACCCAGACAAGATTCCCGACCATATCCTCCCCTATATCGATACAAAGCCTGAAACCTTTGACCACTTTATCTTTAAAGAGATGGAGAAGCTCTCGATTCTATTCCATGAAGAATTCGCTGCTATTCGCTCACTATCACATCTAACTAAGACAATTTCTTATCTCTATCTGTTCCGAAAAATTTTGGCCTATACGACGCATACAAAACCTAATGAGCGCCACCTGAGTCTCAAACTTCTCTCGACGACTCTTCAAAACGTGCCCACATTAGCCCTCCTTATTGGGGTGAATTTTATTGATCCACATGAAGTTTTAGAGGTTCAAGATGTTCTTTCTGCCGTCTCCTCCCTTGTTCCGACAGTCGAGCTGGTTCCGAGCAGTAATGTGATTAATGAGGAAGAAATTGAAGGGATTCGCCTTCTCTATCTAGAGTTCCAAAAGAAGGAAGGAAACCTATTTACTGGTGAGGATTTAAGACTCTTAAAAAAGCGTCTTCCAAAGGAGATCAAAAGTGGAATCCAAGTCCCTAAGGCTCTTCCCTCCTCTGTTGATGAAGAAAAGATGCGAAGTATTCTCTCGCTCTCTAAAGAGCTTTCCTCGGTCCATGATCCTGCAGAAGTCATCATCCAATACCACGACGCAACGGAAACACACTATCATTTTTCTGTTATCCTTGCTCGCGTGCGAAAAAGTAATGAAGATGAACTTAAACTCACATCCTGCCCCCCTATTACGATTCGAAAACAGGAGCGCAAGGTTGCTGGAATCTTAGATAAGCGGTATATCAAAGAAATCTATCTTTATGAAATGAAGATTTTGAAAGAGTCTCGAGACATTGCAAAAGCACGCGCAGACGTATTTTCATTCATCAGATCTCACGTTTACAATCTCCATGACTACACCGGAGGAATGGTCAATAGAAAATACGAAAATTTAAGAGCTTTTAAAGAGCTTCTTGAAGACCCTCTTCATGATAGCTTGATTGAAAACTATTTCTATTCTATCTCTCCTCCCTATTTGCAAAGCCTCACCTCTCCACAAGTATTAAAAAATCATTTTGAGCTCTTTTTAGAGGCTTTAGATAAAGATTTTTTAATGGACCAAACGCATATCATGAAAAAAGACACTGAAAATCATACCCTGATTGCCATTGCATCGGTCAGTGAACATGAAATTAATCAAATTAGAGAGAGGATTCCTCTTGGGAAAAATGCGATTGCTTTGACATCTCTTAAGGTCTTTGATCTTCACCTACTCGGTCTCATTCTTCCTAAATCAGAAACATACGCAGCAGAAATCCTAGACGATTTGGCCCTATTTGTGTAAACTGATGCGCATGAAAAAATGGCTACTTGTCTTTTCAATTATTGCGTTTTCTGTTGGGTGCGATCGCCCTAAAGGATTTACCCTTAAAAAAATCACCTCTCATCATGCTCCTGTTCCTGAATGGGACGTAGAACCCTCAATGTCTCGCTTAGAACTTGCCTCTCTACTCGGATCGCAATGCCATTACCTTGGAAGTGGAAATCATACCTATGCCTTTGTCTCTGATAATGGAGAGGTTGTTATCAAATTTTTTAAGCAGAAGCATATGAGAACCAAAACATGGATAGATTCTCTCTCTATCCCTGCTAAAAGAATATTCTATCCAACGGGAAAAATTGATCAAAGAATGAAGGAAAGACAGGATTCCTTCAGTAGTTATAAACTTGCTTTTGAAAAGCTTCCGGAAGAAACTGGAATACTCTATCTCCATCTTAATAAAACCGATACTCTCAACCTCTCGCTTACCTTAATTGATCAAAATGGGGCTGCATTTGAAGTCGCTCTTGATGAAATGGAGTTCCTGGTTCAAAAAAAAGCAACGCTGGTCTTTCATCACCTCAAGGATTTGTATAAAAAGGGGCAATCCAAGGAGGCTGAAAAGGCGATTCTTTCTCTCTTCAATATTGTTGCAAAACGAAGTCAAAAAGGAATTTATGATAAGGATCTCCAATTTTTCAAAAACTTTGGGTTTGTGAATAACCAAGCGATTGAAATTGATATTGGAGAGTTTCGCATAAACCAAGATCCCCTCCCTACTTATGAGGAACTTAAAATCCTCTCTTACCAAATCCGAGACTTTTTAAAGATGCACGCTCCAAAACATCTTTCGGAGGTTGAGAATAAAATCGCCGATCAAATTGAGCAGTACAAATGAAAAAATACATTTTATCTGGCGCTATTGCCTTTGGAATTTTTTTATGTGTCTTGACTTATGTCTCTTGTATCATGAGAACTAAGGGATTCTCTTATAAGAAAATCCATTCTCTTTACGGATATGATTCCCGTTGGGATTTTGGATTGCCAAGCCCTGAACAAGCAGCTCTCCTTGACCGGGTTTCCGCGCAAAGTTTCTCCCCTCTTGGAAGTGGAAAGGAATGCTACGCATTTGTCTCCGAAGATGGTGAGATCGTTGTAAAGTTTTTTAAACAAAAGCATATGAGAACGCGGTATATTTTGAACTTTTTTCCTCTATCTGAGCATATTCGGATGATCCGAAATGAAACCTTAAACCGCCACAGCCACCGACGGCTACATCTCTACCAAAGTTATCAGCTTGCTCACGAAAGGCTTCAAGATCATAGTGGAGTTCTTTATCTTCACCTCACGAAAACAAACTATCTCAAAAAACCGATTACTTTGTTTTCCTCGCGAGGGAAAAAGCTTATACTCAAGTTGGATGACATGGAATTTCTGATTCAAAAGCGCGCCCACCATATCTTTGACGTACTAAGTGAATCTCCTGAGAAAGGAAAACAAACAATCGATGCAATTTTAGATTATCTAACTTTGAGAAATGAGCGGGGAATCGGAGATGATGATATCAACTGCAAAAGAAATCTGGGGGTTTTAGATGGAAAGGTTAT
>CAYGKJ010000024.1:6032-10528 GCA_964350675.1 uncultured bacterium
TGCTTGATATGAAAGAGGTGAAATGACTCCCCTTGTCATTAAAAATCTCACCAAAAAATATGGGAGACTTGTGGCCGTTGAAGGGGTTTCCTTCGAAATCCAAAGAGGAGAGGTTTTCGGCCTCTTGGGTCCAAATGGAGCGGGGAAAACAACGATTATCTCGAATATCGTAACCTTGCAATCTTTTTCAGAAGGCTCGATTGAAGTCTTTGGAATCGATGTCCAAAAAAATCCCCGCCTTGCAAAAGCTCGTATTGGTTTTGTTCCACAAGAACTCATCCATCATGGTTTTTTTACGGTTGAAGAGATCTTAAAATATCATGCAACATACTTTGGAATTCCTGTTGATAAGGATCACGTAAAGTACCTCCTTGACAAGCTTCATCTGTATCACCACCGGAAAAAACTGGTGAATCAGCTCAGCGGTGGAATGAAGCGGCGCCTCTTGATCATTAAAGCGCTTCTCCACAGACCTAAACTCCTTCTTCTTGATGAACCAACAGCAGGGGTCGATGTTGAATTGCGTGCCTCTCTTTGGAAGTTTATTCAGGAGCTAAAAAAAGAGAACCTCTCCATTCTCTTAACAACTCATTACTTAGAAGAGGCTGAGCTTCTCTGCGATAGAGTTGGCATACTAGACCATGGCCGCTTGAGGAAGGTAGATACAACGGAGAAAATGCTGCAGGAATACTCTTCAAAAAAGGTAAGTCTAAAGCTATGTTCTCCGCTTGAAAAAATATCCCATCCACTTCTTACGACTCAAAGTGATCACTTTCTCAACTTTCAAGTCCCTAATGAAATGCCTCTCTCTCAGTTATTTCAAGAAGCCTCAATCTCTATGAGTTGCATTCAAGATATCAATATCAAAATGGGAACGCTCGAAGATGTGATGCAAACGATTTTACGAGGAGAGGAACGATGAATCGATGGTTGCAAATTCAGGGTCTCTATAAGCGAGAAGTTGCTCGTTTTTTGAAAGTTCCTCTTCAAACAGTGGGCGCACCTATTGTCAACTCAATCCTCTATCTTCTTATCTTTGGTATCAGTTTAGGTCACTCCATCCATTTAGAAAATAACGTGCCTTATCTTGCCTTTCTAATTCCTGGGTTAATTGCTATGTCGCTTATTAAAAATGCCTTTGACAATTCAACAAGTGCCATCATGGGGCAAAAATATATGAACGAGCTTCAAGATCTTCGGGTGACCCCTTTTTCACTCCAGCAGTTGTGCGCTGCTAAAACATTCTCATCCTTAACACGAGGGCTTTTTGTTGGGCTTATTACTTACTGTGTGGGGCAGACCTTCTACTATTTCCAAATGGGCCATTTTCTTCCCATTGCTGACCCTCTTGTTTTTATCTATTTTTTAGTCTTTGGAGGACTTGCCTTCGGCAATCTTGGAATTGCCATTGGCATGTGGTCGAAGAGCTTCGAACACGTTGGAGCAGTGAGCATGTTGATTCTCCTCCCCTTAATTTATCTAGGTGGTGTTTTCTTTAGTCTAGAGGGGATGCACTCCTTCTGGCAATCTGCATCCCACTTCAATCCTCTCTTTTTTATTATCAATGGAATCCGCTATGGAATGCTCGGCAGTACTGATATTCATCTTGGCATTGCTGGAGCTGTCACTTTTGTCTTTTTTATAGTCTGTTATATTTTAGCTCTCTGTAGCCTGAGAAATGGCTCAAGCTATATGCGCTAGAAAAATATAGTAAACGATTAGATTAATGACTGTTAGAGGGATGCCATATGCGGCAAACTCAAAGAATGAAATGCCCTTCTCCCCCCTTCTTTCAGCATTTTGAATGATAATAAGGTTGCTTGCTGCCCCAAAGATGAGGAAGTTTCCAGCGACTGTACTCCCCGCAGCTAAAGCCATGTAAGAATCCATCCCTGTAGCAAATTGTTTCAAGGTTGGCAAATATAGAGCCACAAGAGGGACATTGGAAATGAGTTGAGAAACGACAGTACTCACCGTCAAGATTCCAGGGATCGAGTGCATGAACGCGGTGGGATTTAATAGGACCTCTTTTATCGATGAGGTTTCCCAAACACTCCGCATTAAGACAAACATCGCAATAAAAAAGAGGAGTGTATGCCAATCAAGTCCCTTCAGGACTTCTTTCCTCTTGGGAGCAAAGATCATAAGAAAAAATGCCGGAATGAGAGCAATACCTGGAAGAGGAATCGTTTGAATCGGAAAGAAAGAGGCTACAATATTGTACACAATCATTGCGATTACCATCACGATTGCAACACGACAAAGACCCATGAGTTTTTTGCTGTAGGGCTTGGTCTCCTTTGGATCTTCCTTCTTTTCACCTTCTTTTCTTGTAAGATAGAGGACCAAGAAAAAGAGGAGGATGAGGTTAATAATGGTTGGAATTCCCAAATACTTCAGATAGGTAACAAAAGGGCTGCTGATCGGAGCGCCGAGGGCAATAAAGAGATTCTGGGGGTTTCCTATCGGCGAGAGGACGCTTCCTATAGTAATCGCAAAGGCAAGACCTAACAAAAGAGAGTGGGAGCGAAGTCTTCTGTGGTGTGCCACCTTTAGAAGGAGGGGGGTTCCTATAATCGCTAGGGTATCATTCATGAGGACTGCAGAAAAAAGCCCCATCCCGAAAACAATGATAAAAACAAGCAATTTTAGTGAGCACCCTTCAAGCAAATAGCGCGAGGCAATTTCACTGATATAGCCACTCTCTTCAAGGGCCTGTCCGACGTAAAACATTCCAAAAAGAAAGAAGATAATGCTCCAGTCAATTGCAATATATGCGGAAATGATAGAGATCCGTCCAGTAAAAAGGACAATGCAGGCTCCAATTCCCATGATCTGCCAGATTCGAAGAGGAATGCGAAAGACTTGGCGAAGAGCTATCCCCAGAAAAACGAGTATTAAAACACCTAATGAAAGTGACATCGCACGCACGCAAATTCGTCTCCAGCTACATTAGTGCTTTTCATTTTTTCTGTCATTGCATATTGTGGCCACATGGATGTAATCAAAGATAAACTCAAAAAATTTGTTCGGGATAGGGATTGGGACCAATACCACAATCCTAAGAATCTTGTTCTCTCTCTCGTTTCTGAAACCGGTGAACTTGCGGAAATCTTCCGCTGGCTCAGTGCAGAAGAGTGCGAGTCGGTGATGCACAACCATGAGCTTGCAAAGCATATCCGTGAAGAGGTTGCTGATATCTTTAACAATCTCATGCTGCTCTCTATGAAGCTTGATATTGACCTTCTTGATGTCGCTCAGAAAAAGCTTACCCTCACTGAGGAAAAATATCCAACTGCTATCTGGAAAGGGCGCGCTCGTCAAGTCTAAGAGCTCTGTTAAAAAACAAAATCACCAGTGGTTTCTTATAATTATGGCTGGCTTTAAGATTTTTTTCAAAAATCCGATCTAAACTTTCCAGAATCAGAGGTAATGTCTTTTTGCCATCAACTCTCTTATTATAATCAAAGAGTAAATCCCCAGTTCTCATAAACACAGCTTCTTGCGACTTAAATGTTGATCCTATCGTCGGATCAATTGGCCATACAAATCCATGAATCAAATGATCGGATGATTTTCCTGCATCATATTGTTTGGGAGGCACTATTGAAAACAACAAGATCCCTTTCAACTGGTCAAACTTTTTAGGTTTAGCAAAAAAATTGCCCATTACACATTGAAAATCATATTTTTTCTCTAAAGCATTTATTTGCTGCTCAACGATTTCCTGATTCTTAAACGAATCAACTTCAACAAAAAGACCATAGATTTCAGAGTAATCAGTTAAGTTCCCCCAACAAGTAACTAAAGAGCATAACATGGTAAGAAAAACAATTTTCATGACTTCAAGCTAATTGACGCTGCTGCGCTCTCCTCTTCATCAAAAATACGCAATATACAATTAAGGATAGCATCCCTACTTCGAAAGAGGAACACTTAAAATCATGCATTAGACCATCAACAACCCTGGTAAATAAAATTCCAAGAACAAAAAACTCATATGAATACTGTTTTTTCATAATCAAATCTAAATAAGCGGTTTGAAACTCGGGTCAAGTGATTTATTATAATGAGGATTGTCAGTATAGTGAGGGTTATCTGTATACATCGGGTTCAGCATATCTAAAATGATCCCTTTTGCGACAAGCTCTTGTTGGTTCTTCAGATAATCCTCTAAAATGGTACAAAAATATAAGTCGTCATAAGACATGTCCCGTTCATTGAGTAGATTGTCTAACTGCTCTTTTGTCATCCACAACTTGTCTTTGATCAAGAAGTACGCTGCAGTAGCTTGTATTCCAGCCGATTTCCAATCCTTAGAAAAAACTGCTATCGCAATGACACCAGCAGAAAAAAGCATTCCGTTGACAAAGCCTTCAAGTTCTCTCTGTGTAGATCATTAGAGGAAATTCTATAGAACCATATTTTTAAGGGCAAATGTAACGAAGCAACTAGAACTGGCGCATCAAAATCCTCAATAGGAGACTCTTTCACTG
>CAYGKJ010000024.1:10628-16666 GCA_964350675.1 uncultured bacterium
AACGAAGCAACTAGAACTGGCGCATCAAAATCCTCAATAGGAGACTCTTTCACTGTTTGGAAAGTATCCGTTTACTAGGGGCTGCCTTATAGGGCTTCCCCCTTCTTCTCATTCATTTTTCGACAAACCCCATAAAGTTCTTTCTTTGTAAAATTTTCACATGGTATAGTGCCTTAGCTTTAAATTGATAAAGGTTTGGAGCTCTTAGACAACCACAAGTGGTTGTTAAGAGCGAAAATGAGAATGCAGGTTAAAAGAGCAGCCCAGGTTTATCAATTCAAAGTTAAGGCTCTATGAAATGTTTTTTCTTATTTGTATTAACTCTGTGCGTGTGTGAAATGGAAGCAAAGCCTTGTGGATCTTGGAAGTCTCCTATCACCTCATCGATGATTGTAGAGTCTGCAATTAGGCTTGGTGAAATTGTGGTTGATGGAGACGATTTATATTGGAGCGAGTCTCGCCCTGAAGAAAAAGGTCGCTCCGTGATCGTTAAAGGTGGGAAGGATATTCTTCCTGAGCCCTACAATGCACGAACGCGCGTTCATGAGTACGGAGGGGGTTCTTTTACGGTTTCAAATGGAGTGCTCTACTTCTCCAATTTTCAAGATCAGGGGTTTTACAAGCGCGATCAAAAGGGAAAGATCGAAAAGGTTTGCGCGGAAGAGGGAATACGGTATGCAAACCCCCTTTGTGATCCCTCTAGAAATGTGATTTATGCCATCCAAGAAAAGCACATTTCTGAACATGATGTTGTCAACACTCTGGTAAGAATTGGAGACAAGGTTGAAGTCATACATGAAGGACATGACTTCTACTCTATGCCTGCCCTTCATCCTAAGGGAACCTACCTTGCTTTTATCACCTGGGACCACCCAAATATGCCTTGGGATGGTTCGACGCTTTGGGTAGGAGAGATCACCAAAGAAGGATCTCTTAAGAATGTAAAGGCCGTTGCAGGAGGAGAAAATGAGTCCATCTTTCAACCCGCATGGAGTCCTGATGGAGTTTTACACTTTGTCTCGGACCGCTCCGGGTGGTGGAATCTTTATCGAATGGGCTCAGATGGAGCTGAAGCTCTCTATCCCATGGAGGCAGAATTCGGTCAACCTGTTTGGGTCTTTAAGATGTCTAATTATGGCTTTCTTCAAGATGGAAGAATTGCATGTGTCTATACTGTTTCGGGAACTGACTATCTGGGGGTTTTAGACCCTGAGAAAAGATCTCTTGAAAGAATTGATCTCCCTTACACGAGTTATGGCGGTTTCACTGTTGCAGGAAAAAATCTATATTTTACGGGCGCTTCCCCTATTGAGATGCGCACATTAATCCGTTATGATGTGGTCTCCAAAAATATTGAGCGGATCCGAAAATCAAAGGATTTAACTGTCGATTCCGGATACCTTTCTGTCCCTGAAACATTGGAATTTCCAACTGAAGGGGGCAAAACCTCCTACGCTTTTTACTACCCCCCAAATAATAAGGACTTTAAAGGGACGGACCTTCCCCCTTTAATTGTTAAAAGTCATGGAGGCCCTACCGCGCGCGTTTCAGCAAGCTTAAATTTAGAGATTCAGTTTTGGACTTCAAGAGGCATTGCTGTCTTAGATGTCAACTATGGGGGAAGCACCGGATACGGCCGTGCGTATCGAGAGCGCCTTAAAGATAGCTGGGGAATCGTTGACGTTGATGATTGCTGCAACGGCGCCCTTTTCCTTGCTAAGGAAGGACGTGTGGATAAAGAGCGAATGGCGATCAAAGGCGGAAGTGCTGGAGGATATACTACCCTGGCTGCTTTAACCTTTCGAGATGTTTTCAAGGCTGGAGCTAGCTACTATGGGGTGAGTGATTTAGAAGCTCTTGCAACCGATACCCACAAGTTTGAATCAAGATACCTTGATAAACTGATTGGCCCCTATCCTCAGGCAAAAAAACGCTATATTGAACTAAGCCCTATTCACCATACTGAAAAATTATCCTGTCCTGTGATCTTATTGCAGGGAGCTGAAGACAAAGTTGTCCCTCCAGCCCAGGCTGAAATGATGTTCAATGCTTTAAATAAGAAAGGTATTCCCGTAGCTTATCTTTTATTCGAGGGGGAACAGCACGGTTTCCGCGCATCTGAAAATATTATGCGAGCCCTCGATGCTGAGCTTTACTTCTACGGTAAGATCTTTGGCTTTACCCCCGCTGACACCCTTGAACCCTTAACCATCCATAACTATCCATGAAACGCTTTATATTCTTTCTAGCTTTTTCTTTTTCTCTTCTTGCGGTGCAGGAGGGTACCTACATCCAATTTCAAGAGGCAGAGCAGGAGTCCGAGAGACAAGGTTCCATAGAAGATAGTTATCAAAACCCCCTATTAAAGCATATTGAAGCGCCAGATAAAGAAAAAGAAATGACGCTTCAACAACGGATTGCCAACTATTTTGGGACGTTTGTTACCTCTTCCCCTTACCCAGGTGTCCGCGCAACATTTGAAGGAACAGAGCTTATGGCAAGTCTCTCAAATGTCAATAAAGACCTGCAGATTTTGCTTGAGCTTGCAGAGTCGACAAAATACATGCGGGAGAAAGGAATCCCCTTTCCCATCAATCCTCGGATCTTTATGAGTGGTGAGATTGAATTTACAGGGTTTGTTCAAAAGGACGCAAGAGGCCACGCTCAAAGTGACCTAGACATCACAGATGCCGAGGTGGATTTTCTGATTGTCGTAGCTCCCTGGCTCTATGGTTTTATAGGGGTGGAATATGACGACTCAGTTGACTCTCCTTCAAACAGTTCTCGAATTGTAAATTCTCGCTTCCATGCAGACTCCCTCTTCATTACTTTTGGAGACTTCTCAAAAGAGTCGTGGTATGGGACAATTGGTCAAACCTATATTCCCTATGGACAATATACAACCTATGCGGCTGTGCATAATCCTTTAACACGTGTCCTTTTTAGAACGCTTGCTCGAGATGTTGCTTTAGGATTTTTCAATGATACAATTCAGTTTGCTGCGTTTGTTTTCAAGGGAGACAGCCATGCAGATTCCGGAAACAACATCAATAACTATGGGTTTAACCTAGGGTTTCATTTTAATATCAAGAAGCTCGATTGTAAGCTTGCTGTTGGTGCAGTGCGCAATGTCGCTGATTCAACGGGAATGCAAAGGGGATTTGGCGACCCCTCTAATACAGAAAAGCTCCGCCATGTTGTTCCTGGTCTCAATGCTAATGGAAATTTTTCCATAGGGAACTGGACACTACTATGCGAATATAACCAGGCGCTTCGTCCCTTCAATTCAAATGACGCTGCTTTTAGCATAAATGGAACTTCTTTCAAAGGAGCAAGACCTATTGCCTTTGATTCAGAGCTTGCATACGCCTTTAAAATTGCGGCAATGCCCAGCTCGGTTGCTTTGGGATATTCAAGAAGTTATGAGGCTTTGGGTTTTAATGTTCCTAAAGAAAGAATCACACTCACTTGGGCAACCTACATTTTTCGAGGAAACCTTCTCAGCGTTGAGCTCAACTCTGACAAGCTTTATGACAAGAATAATCGCGCTGCTGGAAATGTTGTGACAGGACTCCCCTACTTTATCAATTCTAGAAACCTTGGGCACCGCGACTACACTCTTTCCATCGACTACCTCCTCTATTTTTAGCTTGAAGGCACTAGGTTAATTTTACTTAAAGATGGAAATTCGTTATCAAACTAAAAATAAATGAGTTGTGAACTTTCGCCTCTTCATCTTTAGTCATTTCTTGCCAAAACAATACAAAAATTTCTATTTTTTTATCTGTCAAACTTGTTAGGATCTAAACTTCTTTAACCATTAGCGTTCATAAAAAGAATGAAACATAAGATCTTCACTTCTCTTTTCCTTCTCTCTCAACTTGGCGCCCCTTTAGTTGGTGAAGAAATTCTTCGTTTTGATACGACCCCTCCAGAAAGTGAAGAGAAATCCCTGACCGTCAATTTTCAGGATGTTTCCATGTTGGAATTCCTCCGCTTTGTAAGCGCTGTTGCAGAGAGAAACTTTATTTACGATGAGAAGATCCTAGATTTTAACATTAGCCTCGTCACAGGGAAGGCAACCGATCCCGAAAATATTTTAAAAATTATGGTTGAACTCCTTGAAAAACAAGGCATTCGCACAGAAAAGCGTGGTGATTACTACCTTGTCGAGAAGATGGAAGAGTGGGAACTGGAAGAACGGAAAGAATTGAAGCTTGCAAAAATGCGCGGCCAAAGGGGCGAGAAGGGAGAAATTCGTTTGGTCAGTGACAAACCAGGAAACCAGTTTCTTACTCCTCATGAATATGAAAAGAAGGGAGAGTTTCACGTCTACAAGCTGCAATACCATGTAGGAAATGAAATTCTCACAGCGATCAAAAGTGTCGCTATCAGTATGAAAGCAAACCCCAGTGCATCACAAGAGCTAGTCCAAACAATTGGATCGATGCAGTGGGTAGAATCTACGAATTCTATCCTCTACTCTGGAACAGCAGAGGGTATTGAAGAGCTCACATCTCTCATTTCGAGTTTAGATGTCCCAAAAAAACAAGTCTTTATTGAGGTTCTCGTTATCGAAACCGACGTAAGGAAAGGACTTGAGTTTGGACTTGAATGGGGAGCAGGTGGGCAATATCGTAACAAATTTGGGTATGGAATTGGTAATTTCCCGGCCGCTCCGAAACAAGCACCTTTTGCAAACACTTTGCAACAGATAAATGCATCAAATACCCCCACAGGAACCGACCAGTTCCCATTGGGACGCGGATTTGATCTCGGAGTGCTCGGGGATATTATCCTCCATAAAGGACAGTCGTACCTTTCACTAGGATCTCTTGTCTCAGCGCTTGAGGCTGATGGAAACAGTACGATTATCTTAAATCAGAAAATCATCACTCAAGACAACAAACTTTCTCGTATATTTGTAGGTGACAACATTGCCTTCACAGGATCTGTTGTCGAAACGATTGGTGCAAGCCAGCAAACCTCTTCAAATATTGAGTACCGCGATGTTGGAGTGAAACTTAATATCACTCCCCTTTTGGGCGATGAAGATGTGATTACATTGGAGATTTCAGAAGAGATCACCAATGTCATTCCTAACCACAATAACGTTGCCGATTCAGTCAATGGAATCAACACGACAAAAACCGACATGGCAACACAAGTTCACGTTCCTGATCAAAGTTTCCTCGTATTAAGTGGTATGGTCCGCAACACAAAGAGAGAGAGAAAGTCAGGAATCCCCTGTATGGGAGGCCTGCCTCTGATCGGTGCTGCCTTTAGTAAAACAACGACCGATGATGAAAAACGCAATGTCATTGTCTTTGTCCGGCCTCAGATTATTCATTCCGGACAGGAATACCGAAACGTGACAGCCTACCAAGAAAACCAATTCAAGGGTCAATCAGCAAATCCTTCCCATTTTCAGATGGGAGTCGATATGTTACAAAGCGAAGATAAAACTTATGGAACCAATCAACAACCTCCTAAACTCGGAATCACAGCAGACTCAGAGAGTAGTCGATCATGATCCCGCTCCCTGGAAAACCTTTATCGCTAAGTTTTCAAACACTCACCAAAAGGTCTTTCTACGTAATATGACGCAACATTTCTCGCAAATGATTGCGCGCGACTTGAGAAAGATGAAGGAAACACTCCGCAAAATGCGAGAAGACAACCGTTAAACACTTGCGTGATACTTCTATACTTTGCTATATGTAAAGAGATTTATATATATACGAGGTGTCACCAGTGTCTTGGTCAAAGTCCCTTCTATTATCTTTGTTTGCTCTTCCTCTTTTTGCCAATCCCAGTGGGGTCAGCGGAAAAGCTCAGCTGTCCGATGGAGACAATAACACCCTTATTGTCAAAACAGAACAAGAGAAAACAATTCTAAAATGGAAAGACTTTTCGATTAAGAAGGGGGAAACAACCCGTTTTATTCAACCCTCGGAGGCTTCCGCAACTCTTAACCAGGTCCTAGGTGGAAATCCTTCCGAAATTCTGGGCATGCTCCAGTCAAATGGTCACCTCTA
>CAYGKJ010000025.1:0-10094 GCA_964350675.1 uncultured bacterium
AACTCACCCAGATGGAAGAGCAAGCTAAAGCCCTTTCAAAAGAAGGTGATGTTGAAAAACTCAGAACCTTTCAAGAAAAGTTTAATGCTCTTGGCTCTCTCATTTTGGAAGAACGTGACTGGCTAGTGGCCCATCCCCCCCTTGAAAGTGAAGAAGCTGTGATTTCCACTTTTAAGCAAAAACACCAAGCCTCTGAATATTTAAAAGATGCAGTTTGTTCATATAATTTAAAATATAATTAACATCCTGATTTAATTGCATTTTATGTTATTATCTTCGACCAAATTAAAGAGGTTTTTATGGTCGAAGCAATTAATGAAGAATCTGCTATATTAATGGTAGGGTTTGATGATCGAGAAGAAAAAAAAGATCAGATCCCTGCTCTATTTAAAAGGTGCGTCACAAGTAGTACATACGACTCTTCTACCACTACTGGCAGAAAATATACTCAGGGACCAGCCACTCTCTTTGATATGATCAATTACGCACTATCAGAAAAAGTTATCGCTTCTCAGGTAGTTGCTAAACTTCAAGAATTAGGATTCACTCAATATGAAGAGAAGCTGGGGGAAGGCGCTTTTGGGGTCGTTCTAAAACTTTGTGGGGAAACCAAAAAAGATGTTGCTCTTAAGCTAGAAAAAAGGCCGATACCCATTGCCAATGAAGAGAAAGAACTCTTTGGCGATGCTCTCGGGTTAAAACTCCCTTCAGGTCAACATTTAGCAGCAGCTACCGGACTATTAACTTATCATGAAGGTACAGTCCATTATATCAAAAACTACAACCCTGAAATACATTCTAAACACCTTCTTGTAGGAGTCTTTTCAAAAGTTGTTGACGGTGTTCCTCTATGGAACCGTGTGCGTATAGCTCCGCTAGATTCAGAGGCTGTTAAAGGATATGGAAAACAGCTTGCAGAGGCTCTTCACGCGCTCCACTCAAATGGGTATATTCATAACGATCTTCATGAAGGGAATATCCTTGTAAAGAATACCAAAGAAGGGAAAGATCCTTATCGACTGAAGCTTCTAGACTTTGGCCTTGCAAAAAAGGTCAACCCAGAAAGAGTCAAGAATGAATGGACGTCATTTGCCCATCTACTAGCTTCTATTGGTTCGAAGCAAAAATTGTCACAAAGCCCAAAGTTCAGCGACCTTTTATATAATCCAGAGAGAGGACTCCTTGCCGGAAATCTCCCCTATTCTGGAAATGAGATCGTAAATCATCCATTTTTCGTTTAGAGAACTTTAGCAGCAATTGCGGCTAGCTGCGACCTCTCCGTTTTCTCGAACATGATGTGACCATAAATCGGTTCCTTCTTAAAACGACTCACCACATAAGTAAGAGCATTCGAGTCTTTATCAAGATAAGGATTGTCGATCTGTGTAGGGTCACCTGTGAGGATGACTTTGGTTCCCTTGCCGGCCCTCGAGACAATTGTTTTCACCTCATGGGGTGTCAAATTCTGCGCCTCATCAATAATGATATAGGTATGAGCTAGAGAGCGCCCCCTTATAAAGGTGACCGCTTCCATCTCAATCTTTTCACTTTCCATGATCCATTGCTTTGTATCCGATGCATTCCCTGAACCTGACGTTGACTCGCAGATATACTCGAGGTTATCATAGATCGGCTGCATCCAGTGATACATCTTTTCTTCTTTTGTTCCTGGGAGATATCCAATGTCTTTTCCAAGTGGCATAATAGGCCTTGAGATAAGAATCCTGTTATAGACCCCTTCATCAAAAGTTTTGCGAAGGCCGACCGTGAGAGCCATCAAGGTTTTCCCTGTTCCTGCCTGTCCGATCATTGTAATCAATTTAATATCGTCATTCATGAGCATATCCATGGCACATTCTTGCTCGTCATTGAGGGGTTTTATTCCCCAGACCTCTTTAGTTTGCCCCTTTACTTGCTCAATTCTTTTCTTTTTTGGATTATAAATCCCCATGGCCATTGATTTTTCAGGGCAGTGAAAGCGTACATATTCGTTTGCTATCATATCTTCACTTGGTAACTCAACAAACCCTTTCGTCACAAAAGTGTCAATCTCTCCCTTGGGGAGTTCAACCTTTCTAAATCCCCGATAGAGGTTATCAAAAGACTCCTTGAGGCTTTCATAATTCTGAGCCTTAATACCAATTGATTCTGCTTTAATCCTTAAAACAAAGTCTTTTGAAATCATAATGACCACTTCTCGGCCCATCTGCTTCAACTTATATGCGCAGAAAAGAATACGGTGTTTGTTGCTATCCAGCGAAAGAGGAAACCCTTCCCTTTGAACTGATTTATCTTCGACAAAGATGGAAAACGTCGCTCCATTTTCTAACTTAATTCCCTTAAATATATCCCCTTTGATTTCGTCAACGAAACGAATCACTTGCCGTGCATTTTTCCCCAGTTCGTCACTGAACCGTTTCATCTTATCTAACTCTTCTAATACTACTAGAGGCATTACGACATCGTTGCCCTCAAATTTCTGAATCGCTTCCGGATCATGCAGTAGAACGTTCGTATCCAGGACAAAAGTCTTGCTTGCCATAAGCTTGCTCCTTTTCAATCATTTATTATTCAGTAGATTGCAGTACTTACAAACCTCCTTAAATCGCATTCTCTTTCTTCTTTATAATCGAATTTTTATTCCTGCCAAGCAAATCCTATCAAGAAAGATTCAAAAAATTGAAGGCAGTTGATCCAAGCTATCTTACGATTTCAAATGCTATTAAAAGCTTCAGTACACAGAGGATGATCAAAATATTAAAACATAAATAACTTATATATAAAATTTTGCAAATAAATTCAGCAGTTAAGTTAAACGAGTGCTAGCTTTACCGTTGACTTAGAATAGGATGATCTGTATAATAGGGATAGGTTCGAATAAATCGTCTGAAAGAGAGGATGATATGAAGAAAATCAATCATAAAATTTTAAGCATCCCGCCTTACATCTCTACGTCATGGAAGAATATCAATACGCTTCATATGAAAGTGATCGAAGGGAAGCATGTTCTGGTCATTGTCCTTCATAATGGAACTCTGATCGAGATCCCAGGACTCGAGGAAAGGCTCATCGAGCAAATTTTTGATGCCCACTCTCAATATGTGGACCATGAGACGAAAGAACCTCAAGCCGAGTCTCTCAAAGCTTTTGAGCCATTACCTGAGAAAGAAAATGATGTTTCTTTTTCCTTTGGAATCCCTTTTCAGATGAGTGGAGCAGAAGGAGCTGAAAATATAAGCTCGTTTCTTCAACATAACCCTGATCAAGCAAACACTCCAAAAATGCCACCCGATGTCATTCAAAAAATCACATCGATCACTAAAGCCCTTGGAATGGACATAGAACAAATGAACATTCCCAAAGCAGAACCCCACTGTAATTGCCCTTACTGCCAAATCGCAAAAGTCATTCAAGGTGAATCACAGGATTCCCCTAAAGAAGAGATCGAAGAAGAAGTCACCGAAGACGACCTACGCTTCCGCGATTGGGATATCAAACAGGAGGGAGATAAGCTCTACATTGTTTCCAATCCCCTAGACGCAAATGAGCACTATCAAGTCTTTTTGGGTAATCCCTTAGGATGTACATGTGGCGAAAAAAACTGTGAGCACGTTCGCACCGTTCTTAACAGTTAATACTGGATATTTTCATTCACTTTATTCTGGCCATTTAAACAGTCGTTCTCTAGAATGAGGAAGCAGAACACTTTTCTTATTAGGAGTACGAATATGTCTAAAGCTTATGCTTTATTAGCGCTGCTAATGTTAGGAGCTTTTTCGGCTCCCGCATTTGCAGATGCAGCCCCCCCCCTCGATAAATCGATTACATCGGTTGATACAACCCCCGCGCATTCGGGTTCAAAGTTCAAAGCCTTCACTGGAAAAATCGTTGGAAGCAACGTTCGGATGCGAACTTCTGCTGATCTAGATAGTCACATTATTACCGAACTCAGCAAAGACGAGTATGTTGTTGTGACCGGAGAAAAAGGGGATTTTTATACAGTAGAAGCCCCAGCAGATTTAAAAGCCTATATCTTCCGCGGGTTTATCATTGATGATGTCGTTGAAGGCGATCGCGTTAATGTCCGCCTTTCTCCTGATCGCGATGCCCCTATTATTGGACACTATAGCACTGGGCATTCCGTTAACGGAAACATTTGTGATGACAACAATAAGTGGATGGAGATTGATGCTCCAGAGAACACTCAGTTTTTCATTGCTAAGGAGTATGTTGAATATGTTGGAAAACCCGAGCTTAAAGTTG
Organism: uncultured bacterium; assembly: GCA_964350675.1. Lineage (GTDB taxonomy): Bacteria > Chlamydiota > Chlamydiia > Chlamydiales > Simkaniaceae > Neptunichlamydia. The sequence goes on from CAYGKJ010000025.1 coordinate 4,264, forward strand.
TTCAAGACAAGCGAAAGGCGACAGTTACTCAGCTTTTAGAATCGACAAACCTTCTCAGTCAAGCTGAAATGCGTAAGGCTTTTCATGAAATCGATATTGAGCGTATAACCCACAACTACAGCAGCATCATTAATGGCTTTAGTGACTTCCCGACATTTGTCGCTTCAGCAAAGAAAGAGCTTCATGCGATTCAGGAAGACTACTTGCACCGCAAGATTTCTTTTCTAGAAGCCAAAGCATCAAATATGGGTAAAAGCCAAGAAGTCAATGGCAATATCTATGAAGTTGCCTATCACTCTGAAGATGCTCTTTCTCCAACAGACCGGATGAAGGTCTGGGAGCCCATTGAAGAAGCCATGTATTTGAGCTGGTCATCTATGCACCACGCCAAAACAATGGACGACTTCTATACAGACCAGAAAATGAAGAGCAAGACAATTTCAGGAATCTTAGAATCATACAAAGAACCTGTAAAAAACAAGCCAGGTAACTTTGTCGTAAAAGACCGAGATATCACTGTAGCATATGTTTATAGTACGCACGTTAATCTTGAAGATTTTGTTGGAAAGCGAGTCAATTTAATTGTCTCTTCTAGACCCAATAACAGCTTTGCGTTCCCCGCGTACTACGTCCTCGAAGTTGAATAAGAAGGACGCTAATTCCTCTTTATCGGCCTATTCTCCCACCTCCTTTGAGATGAAAGAATGGGCCGTTTCTATTTTAGGAGCCGATACCCTGGACGGAAAACTGTGGGCTCCTCAAAAGCTTACAGATTTTCAACCCGGACCTCCTATGGAATGGAATGAACCAACCCGCCCAACTCAGCTCCGTTTTCAAAAGGTCAAAAGAGAAACCAAACTTCCTCCCTTTCATGACCATCATAAACCAGATAGCCGCGCTGTATGTCTCCACCGCTTTGCCGGCCACGAGCTTCTTGCTGTTGAAATTATGGCCTATGCCCTACTCAAATTTCCTGATGCTCCTAGCCATTTTCGCAGGGGGCTCGCCCACACTTTGAAAGAAGAGCAAGAACATGTCCGCCTCTATCTTTTGCAACTGAAGAGACTAGGTGTCAATTTTGGAGACCTTCCCCTTTATCGCCACTTCTGGTGTCATACTCCCTATCTAAACTCCCCAATTGAATATGTTTCGGTAATGAGTTTGACCTTCGAAATGGCCAATCTTGACTTTGCCCCAATGTATGGGCAATCTTTTGAAAAACATGGAGACACGGAAGCTGGAGCACTCATGGCGCGGATCTTAAAGGACGAAATCGCCCATGTCTCATTTGGATGGAGGTGGCTTCAAAAATTTAAATCCACAGAGCTGAGCGACTGGGACGCCTGGAAGGAAGCTCAAAGTCCTCTTCTTACCCCGAAGCGAGCGCGAGGCTTTGTGATCCATGAAGAGCACCGGAAGCTCGCTGGTGTCTCACCGCAGTGGATCGAAAGCTTGAAATCTCTCTAACTTTCCGCTACAATCTTCCCCATGATTCAACTATTAGCTATTATTCTTTACTTTTCAGTGGCCTTAGGCGTAGGGATTTTTTCATATAAAAGGCAAACAAATACTGCGGGATTCCTGATGGGAAACCGTTCGATGGGAACATGGCTCACAGCGCTTGCTGCTCACGCAAGTGACATGAGCAATTGGCTTTTCATGGGTTACCCTGCCATCATTTTCGTTGGCGGCCTTTTCAACGCATGGGTAGCCATTGGCCTTTCCCTTTGTATGCTCCTTAATTGGCAGTGGATTGCCCCCAAGCTCCGTATCCTTACTGAAAAGATGGGGAATCTCACCCTTTCTAGCTTTTTTGAATCGAGACTAAATGACCATGGTGGAAAGATTCGCCTTTTTTCAGCAGGAATTTGTTTCCTGTTTTATACGATCTATATTGCAGCAGGCCTTGTCGGTTTAGGCGCTTTAGCTGAAAGCCTCTTTGGAATCCAGTACTCGCTTGGAATCATTATTGGAATTGGAATTGTCATTACCTACGTCCTCATAGGAGGATTCACGACTTTGGCATGGCTAGATCTCTTTCAAGGTCTTTTTCTCTTAGGAGTCATTTTGGTTGTTCCCTTCTTAATCTTAAGCAAGGTAGGAGGGTTTCCTGCAATTGGGCAGGTTCTTTCTAATAAACCGTCCCTCCTCCCTTCACTGAAGGGTGTAACTCTCCTTCAAATTGTCTCGATGGCACTCGGATGGGGACTTGGATATTTTGGGCAGCCTCATATCCTCACGAAATTCATGGGGATCCGAGATGTCTCAAAAATGAAACAGTCAAAACGGATAGGCATGTCTTGGATGGTCCTCTCTTTATGTGCCGCGACATTTGTCGGTCTCGTTGCCGTCCCTTTCTTTTCTAGTGGAATCTACGATCCTGAGATGATCTTTATTGAGATGGTGAAGGAAAACTTCTCTCCCTTCGTGATTGGTTTTATCCTCTGCGCAATTATTGCTGCGATCGTCAATGTCATGAGCTCTCAACTCCTCGTCATTTCTTCAATTCTTTCCGAAGACTTTTATAAAAAACTGTTCCACAAAAAGGCGAGTGAAAAAAAACTCCTAAAAGTCTCTCGGCTGGGGATTCTTGCCGTCGCTCTCCTAGCCTTTGTGATTGCCCTTATCCGCCCTGGGTCTATCTTCGAGCTTGTGCTCTATGCGTGGTCAGGTCTAGGTGCAGCCTTTGGCCCTCTCCTAATTTATATGCTCTACTCAAAGCGGATCAGCAAACTGGGTGCATGGGTCGGAATGCTTTCTGGAGGTCTCACCTCAGCGATATGGCCACTTATTAATCCCTTCTTGCCTGTACCGATTGAACCTCTGTTGCCAGCCTTTATTATCAGCTTTGGATTGAACTGGGGAATTTCCTACAGCCTCACCTCAGAAAGACTCTTGCAGGAAAAAATCATTTAGATAATGTCGGTTTCATATCAGCTGCTTGAATTTCGCGAGGAACGCGATCGATAACTTCCAGAGTCTCTAACTCTACTGAACGAGCTGCTGCACCCATCTCTTGAAATTTTCTGGCAGAGACTAGAACACGTGACTCAAGAGATCCCACAGCCTTATTGTAGGCATCCACAGAGCTTGCTAAAGTGCGACCAACCTTGCTCCAGTGCTCACTCATATCGGTAATCCGTTTGTAAAGCTCATGACCAAGCATGCTGACTTCTTGTGCATGAAGAGAAAGCTTCTCTTGCTTCCAGCCATACGCAATAGCGCGCAGAAGGCCAATCAGTGTCGTTGGTGTTGCAATCACCACCCCCTGTTCAACTCCCATTTCGATCAATGAGGGATCATACTCCAGAGCTGAGTTAAAGAAGTTATCCGAAGGAATAAAAAGAACCACAAATTCGGGAGTGGGCTGAAAACTTTGCCAATAGGCTTTTTTCCCAAGGGCGATTATGTGTTGCCGCACCTGCCGCGCATGATGCCTAAATTTATCTTCTTTAACATCTTGATCCTCAGCCTGAATCGCCTCCAAATACGCCTCGCAAGGAGTCTTCGCATCCACAATAACCTGCTTACCTCCCGGGAGTTTTACGATAACATCAGGACGCACTAAGCCAGAGTCTTTCGTCTCCTGCTCATAGAAGTCGCAATGATTTACCATCCCCGCAAGCTCAACAACTCTTTTGAGCTGCATCTCCCCCCAGCGCCCTCTAATAATCGGCGCCCGAAGAGCCTTCACCAAAGTGGCTGTTTCCTTCCTAAGCTCTTTTTCTGACTCAGTCATCATCCTAAGCTGAGCCTTCAAAGACTCTTGCTCTCCCTTTCTCTCTTTTTCAATTGCCTGCATCCCCTTATCGAGTCTGCCAAGTGACTCCTGAACCGGTTTCAAAACATGCTCGATCGACTCTTGCCTTTTCTCCAAATCTCCCTTTGCCCTCTCTTGAAACTTCCCCAGCGTTTCTTTAGCCAGCTGCAAAAACGAAGAATTACTCTTCTCAAGTGCTTCACTCGACAGCGCTTTAAACGCCAGAGACAGCTTCGCCTGCGCCTCTTCGATATCCTTAGAAGTTTCTTCCCGAGCTTTTAAATAAATATTTTCTTCCTTTGCCTTCTGCCACTTCAAATAAAAGAACACGGCCAAGACAGCTGGAACGACTGCAATTAAATATTCCATAGCTCTATTTAAGCTTATAGGGTGATAAATCTCCAGAAAGCTTTCTCTTTTTATCGCTCCCGTGTTAGCATTTTCTCCATAAAAACTCATTTGGGAGAAGACAATGGAACACATTAACCTCGATACTATCAAACCTGCGCAAAACGGACCCTTTCAACGGATTCCTGACACATTTCATGGTCCAAAAAATAAGCGCGAACTTGCCATGAATCTTACAAAACCGGTTCTTGACAAACTTGCTAGAAATAGTGGAGAGCTTCCAACGACAGTGGGAAAAACTTACGATTGGAGCTATGGACTGACAACCCTTGAAAATCGCTATCTTCCAGAAGGGTTTTCTTTTGAAGATTTTTCCTATGATAAACTTGTAGAAATCGAAGGTCTTTTTGCAAGATCCTGGCGCTGGTGGCAACCACCTCAAGGCAAAATCGATCTCTTGACACCCATCGAGAGGTTCATGTTTGCGTTTTTTACAAATGTTAACGCTGATATAAATATCTACGATTGGAAGTCATACCTCAGCTTCGATACGCCCATTCTTCTATCGAAGAGCGAATTACAGCGACGGTTAAACATCTACTATTCTACGCATCCTTTGATATTTGACCCACACACAGGTACTTTTCTGTTAAAGCAAGAACCTGAAAGAATACTAGAGCAATTAGAAGGAGCAGGTGTCACAAAAAGAAATGCAGTCGAGGAACATGGCGAAGATGAGATCTGGGATAAAGACTCTCTTGAGGATGACACCATGTTAATTGGAATCGACTTTTACCTTTCTGATATTGAAAAGAAACTTGCTACTCCCGACCCTAGAGGACTGTTTGAAAGGGAGCTTGTCGTTCTTAAAGATGCTAGCACCCATCCGATTGAAAAGGCTGCCCGTATTTGGTTCTTTAGCCACAAACACCCCACTTCCCCTATCGGAAGTGCACAAGCGGGTAAAGCGTTAGCAGGGATCGTCCTCCTCACACATGGATACATCCCCCCAACAATCAGCGATTGTGAACTTGGTGAAGCGCTTGAAGAAGCGCTCCCAGCCGATAATGGAGTCAGGATCTTTACAGACTTTGTAGCGCGCGCCGTTTTGAAAGCGCAATATCTACCCGAAGCTAAACCCACTTCTAAGTGGCAATTTTGCAATATTTTGTAAATTTTTTTTAGAAGAAGCCTTCCTTTTTAAGGTAGGCTTCTTCCTCTTTGGAGGAGGTCCGACCAAGGATACTATTGCGATGAGGAAAACGACCAAAGGTGGCGATTGGCTCCTGGTGACGCAACGCATATTTATAAAACTCATGATACATCGTCTTGACGCTCTTGGGAGCATCTACAAATAGGCGCTTATAGCATTTGACAGAGAGATCTTGGACCTTGAGGTCCTCGATGTGTTGAAGCGGCATATAGAAAAAAGCTCTTTCAACAGGAAGAAGCTCCTGATCCATCCCCTTTCCTAACCCTTCAATGACTAGAGCTAGCGATTGGGGATCATAATGAAAAGACTCGGGTTTCCCTCGATAGATATGACGGGAAAACTGATCTAAAACAATCAGATGAGCAAGTCGCCCTTTGGCTTCTTTATCCCATCCCTTGAGGTCTTCCTCTAGCAGATGCCCAAACGTTTGTTTAATCTTTGTATCAACCGCTTCATCTTTTTTAAACCACAAATCCAATCGGTCTACAGGAAAATCCTCAGGATTTTCTA
>CAYGKJ010000026.1:0-2578 GCA_964350675.1 uncultured bacterium
ACTGGTTCTCTGAGAAATTTCAACAATACTCCCCAGTGACTAAACTACATCTAGGGGCTGAATGGAGCGTTGGAGATGATCGAGAAAAGTTCTTTCACCTAGCTGCTGGCTACGAGGTTCAATATTGGGGAAACGAAGCATTCATAGATATGGGGAGCTACCTAGAAAGTCAAGGTTTAACCCTTCAAGGGTTTGGCTTCGAAGCAAAACTCAACTTCTAATATGAAGACAAAGGTGCAACAGAAAGATATCAAGAGATTTCTAATCAGAATAGTAAAGTTTAGCGGTAGAGCCTCAAGAACAGAGTTCTGGAGTATTATAGGCATCAATTTTATCACTTCGATCTATACTTTTATGATCGCTTATAAAAACTGTCAGTCCAACCTTATCTCTTTCATCTCTCTAGCATACTTTTTACTCTCCTTCACTGTCACACTCTTTGTTACGATTAGGAGGCTGCATGATATCAACAAGAAGGGGTGGTGGCTGCTTATTTTTTTAGTTCCATATGTTGGATGGCTGCCCCTAACCATTATGTTGTGCATCAAGGGGAAAGTGGACCACAACCAGTACGGCCCTAACCCTTTCCTTAAACAGAGTGAATCTCAACCAACCTCTCCAAATTAAAAAATTTACTTGCTTTGACCTATATTGCTGCATCGTGAGATACTCCCCCCGATTTTATTAGAAGAGGGAAAAGATGACAGAACAACTCAGTAGACACCCACGTAGACATGTAGAGCCACATCCACTGGATGGAGCACTTTCTATGGCAGGTAAGCTCATCACCGCTCCTTTTAGAGGACTACACTACATAGAAAAGGCTCTCACAGGAACCTACACAGCAGATCAAGACTTCTTCTCTCGCTACCAGTGGACCTTGTATCATGTTGAAGATCTTCACAAAAGCCTCTCCTCGCCTAACTTCTGGGTTAAGTGGAGCAGGCAAGGAAGCGCCACCTACATCGAAATCCAGAATGAGCTGGCAACCCTTGATGATCAGCGCGAAAAAGCCCGCGCCATCTACGAGCGCCAACGCTACTACCGAGGACGCCCAACCCTTAGAGATCTTTCAATAAGAGCCATCGCATGCGCAGATCTGTCCTCCGTTGAACAACGGCTCCATGACATCCACCTGCGCACAACAAAAGCAAGTGGCCAGTCCTACATCGACAAAAAACAACAAGACGCAACAGAGATCCAAACGTCTATCGCATCTCTTAAAAACGCCCCCATAGAGTCAAGTTGGGAAGCGTGGCTCCTTAAACACCAAACCACCTGCCCAGCCATAGAGTCCAACATCTTGGGCCTTAACCACACCACCTACCTCTACGTCTCTGAAGGGAGAGAAGAACTCCAAGGGATCAACACCGAAGATCTCAATACCCTTTTTTACAATACCCTCGTAAACGTTGCTCTTAAACATTATAAAACCCATGTTTCACATGAGTATCGAACCCTGTATGAAGAAGTTAAAGCGCAACTGGAGTCTCTTAAAAACCAGAAAACCGCTTACCACAGCAGTTGGAGCAACTATTTCTGGAGCTACTGGGAAACAAACCATAGCGTGGAAAAGTACAGCCTTGAAACACAACTCCATGCTCTGAAGCGTCTATATGTTGGTTACATGCAAACAGCTCTTCCTAGAAATGAACCTGCATTAACGTCTCAACAAGCCTTACAAAATGACTATCTCTCTTTATTTCCTTCTCAAAAAGGACAAGGAGCTGATAGACCCTCTCTTGGACACTATTGGTCCGTGCTCCCTTTTCCTGATGATTGGAAAGATAGCCGACATTTAGGAGTTCATATTAAATCCAAAGCTTCTCAGATTACTTCCGTTCTCCAATTAGTTTTTTCCGATCCTATTCTAGCGAAGCATGTTGTTGAAGGAGCAGGACAAATCGAAGAACTGCGAGATTTTTACGGAGACTATCTCAAAACAGGGTGGAGTATCCCATGGGATGCCCTACAAACAATGAGTCCAACACAACGTCAAGGAATACCCTCGAAAAACGCTTTCAAGCAGTTTTTGCATGATTATAAACATCGATGTCTCCAAACCCCACTTTGTCTCCATCTGTCTCATGGACTTTTTTCAGCACTGCGCTCTATTGGTGTTGAAACATCGCAGAATTCTTTCGAAGTATTCGAAGCCCTCCTATCGCCGCTGAACAAAGAAAACAACTCCCTCTTTCACACTATTGTTATTCAGAACATTGCTGAAGGAGTAGAAGTTAGAAGGGAGCGTCAAGCAATACTCCATCTCGAGCATCCATTGGAAGATGCTCAGGATACTCTAGAAATGCTCCTAGAAAAACAGTTTAAAACAAGCAATGGAGAAGCCAAAAAATTCCTCTCACCTCCGGAGCTTCTTATTGTGAATCTTACTCGAACCGAAGAACAACAGAATTCTCCCATCGGACTTCAAGAACAGTTTTTCCTTTTGCCTACACATACAACCTCACGTCAAGGAGCCGCCTACGAACTCGTCTCCTTTACCTCTTCAGGCGCCCACTACCACAAAACCCCCTTGGGATACACCCGCATTCGCAATACTCTCAAAGAAATCACTCCA